>JAEWRW010000039.1 GCA_023398815.1 Bacillota bacterium | reverse complement strand
GCGTGCTCCACGCCCACGTGTGGCTGCGGCAGGTGGATGGCTACGCCGACTGCGCTGTGCGGCTGCGGCTCTGGGCCCCCGACGGCACGCTGGCCGCCGAGGAGACCGCCCGGCCCGACGCCACCCGCGCCATGTACGGCGGCCCCGGCAACAGCGCCTGGCCCGGCGACGCAGCGGTCGCCCGCCTGCGGCGGCAGGAGCCCGGCGCGGCCCACTTTGAGGTCGCCCTGCCCCATGTCGCCCCCTGGGACACCGACGAACCCAACCTCTACCGCGCCACGTTCACACTGCTGGGCCCCGACGGTGCCGAGCTCGACCACGAGGGCTGCGCGGCGGGCTTCCGCCGGGTGGAGATTGCCGACGGCGTGGTGAAGCTCAATGGCCGGCGGCTCATCGTGCGCGGGGTGGACCGGCACGAGTTCGCGGGCGAGTGGGGCCGCGCCGTGCCCGCGGATCACATGCGGCGGGAGATTCTGCTGATGAAGCGGCTTAACTTCAACGCCGTGCGCACCAGCCATTACCCCGACGACCCGGCGTGGTACGACCTGTGTGACGAGCTGGGCATTCTGCTGGTGTGCGAGGCCAACCTGGAGACCCACGGGGTGGAAGGCCGGCTGACCGCCGACCCCGCCTGGGCCGACGCGTTCCTCGACCGGGCGGTGCGCATGGTGCTGACCCACCGCAACCACCCCAGCATCCTCTTTTGGTCGCTGGGCAATGAATCGGGCGTGGGGGCCAACCACGCCGCCATGGCCGGGTGGATCCGCTGGGCCGACCCCACGCGCCTGGTGCAATATGAGGGCGGGCTGGCCGATGGGGCCATCACTGACATCGTATGCCCGATGTACTTCCGCAATGGGCAGATTGAGGAATATCTCGCTGACCCTAACGACCACCGGCCCCTCATTCAGGTGGAATATGCCTACCAGATGAGCAACAGCGGCGGCAACTTCGACGAATACTGGCAGGACGTGGAGCGGTTCGCCCGCTTCCAGGGCGGCTTCGTGTGGGACTGGCAGGACAAGGCCCTGCCCATCCGCGACGGCGAGGGCCGCTTTGTGGGCTGGGGCTATGGCGGCGACTTTGACGAGGGCCGCACCGACCGGGTACCCTTCATGTGCGCCAACGGCGTGGTCGGCCCCGACCTCACCCCCAAACCCGCCGCCGACGAGATTGCCAACTGCCAGGCCCCGGTGGTCATCGTGGCCGAGCGCAACTGGCTGGGGCCGATGGCCGGGCGCTATGTGGTGCGCAACCGCTGCCAGAGCTGGGCCCTCGACCGCTTCACGCTGGCGTGGACGGCGCTGGAAAACGGCCTGCCGGTGGCTGAGGGCACCATCGACCTGCCGCCCACGCCCCCCATGGAAGACTGGGCCTTTGCGCTGGAGCCGGAGCTTGCGCGCAAGCCCGGGCGGGAGTACCACCTCAATTTCTCCTTCCGGCTGGCGCAGGCCACCCCCTGGGCCACGGCGGGGCACGAGGTGCACCGCACCCAGTTCGCCCTGCCCGGCGGGGCCAGCGTGCCCCCTGTGGCTCCCGCACCCACCGTGCCGGCGGCCACCGTGGCCGAGTGGACCGACTCGTATACCCTGAGTGCCGGCAGCCTGGTGGTATCGGCAGACCGCGCCACCGGGCGGCTCATCATCGCCCGGGATGGCCAGGTGCTGCTCACCGGCGGGGAGCCTTGCTTCTTCCGCCCGCCCACGGGCATCGACCGCGGGCAGCAGGCCGGCGTGCTGCAGGACTGGCTGGCCAGTGGCTACGACCGGTTGGAGAGCACGCTGGTCGCCCTACGCGCCCACCCCGGGGCCGATGGCTCGGCCTGGCTGGAAGTGGTGCGTTGGCTGCAGGCCCCCGGCGTGGAGCACGGCATCACCCACCGGCTGACGGTGGAGGTGAGCGGCGCGGGCCTGCACTTCGACTGGCAGGCCAACATAAGCACCAGCCTCAGCCACCTGCCCCGCGTGGGGGTGGAGTGGACGGTCGATGGCGCGTTTGAGGGCCTGCGATGGTTTGGCCGCGGCCCGGGGGAGAATTACCGCGACCGCAAGAGCGCGGCCCTCGTGGGCCAATACGCCTGCACCGTGGAGGACACCCACCATGCCTTCCTGCCGCCCTGTGAGTGCGGCGGGCACGAGGACACGCGGTGGCTCACCCTGACCGCCCCCGATGGCCGTGTCCTTCGCGTCACGGCCCAGTCGCCGCTGCACTTCGACGCCCACCACAACACATCGGGTGACTACGCCGCCGCGACCCACGACCACGAGCTCACCCGCCGGGCGGCCATCACGCTGCACCTGGATGGGGCCCACGCGGGGCTGGGCGGCGACGACGGGTGGAGCAAATCGCTGCGGCCCGCCCACCGGCTGGAGCCGGGGGTGTATTCCGGTTCGTTCACGCTTACCTGCTAGCGGCGCGCCGCTGACGCGACGCTTTCGCGGCGATCGCTTTGCGCTCGCCGCGAGTTAAGAGAACTCGTCACAGGTGTTATCCAGCCGCCCGACGTACATGCCGTCGGGCGGCTTTCGTTTGCGCTGGACGTGCAGGGGTTTTGCGGGGGAGACGCCGCTCGCGCGGGGAATGACCAAGTGCCACAAGCAAGCCGCTTCGTGCCGCGGGCGAATAAATCGCCTCGCGACCGCTTAGTGTCGGCTCATGCGGCAAAGCTCCCAGAGGGTGAGACCAGGTGCACCGCTCCGGGTTTACAGAGAATAAAACGAGAAACCAACGAGAGACAAACGGCAAAAGGCCCGGCAATACTGCCGGGCCTTTTGTGACGCAGTAGGGGCGGACTGTGCTTACTTCAACTTATTGTAGTACTCCTCCAGCTCAGGGTCACCGGGGGTGATGAGCCGCAATTGATCGAGGGTGGCACGGGCCTGCTGCCATTGTCCCTGCCCAATGAGCACATCGATGCTCCCCTTGATCTTGCGCGACAGGGCGGCAAGCTCACTCTGGGGCGAAGGGGGCTGGGCAGCTGCTTGCTCCAACAGGGCGGTGTAGCGCCGGATGGGGGCGGCCAAGTCCTCGCGGCTCCGCAAGGCCTGCCGCAGGCAGCGCACCTGTAGGGCGGTCTGGCCCTGCCGCCCATGGCGCAGCGCCTCCCCCAGGGAAAAAGCCGCCCTGGCCCGACTGGGGAGGGAGCTGCTTCCCTCTTCGGAAAATTGTTCGGGTGGATACAGGCGGCTTTGGTACGCGCACTCCGCCGCCTGGTATTCCTCAAAAGCCACGCGGAACGCCGTAGGCTCGGTTGCCTCGTCCCGCAGGGTGCTCAGCAGTCGCTCAGCCCGCAGGCACAGCTCTTCGGGCGACCCTTCGCCCCAGAAGCGGCCGAGATAGCCCGCCAGCGCGTCCCGTTCCCCGGCGTCGGCCCCGGCAAAGAGAGACTGCACCGTGCTCTCCCAGGTCTCCAGCGCCAACTGGCCCACCAGGGGCGTGAGGTCGAGCTGTCGGCGCAGGGCCACGCGCAACAACCCTTGGGCGGGCACGTGCCGCACATCGGCCCGGGCGTACTCCTCCACCAGGGGTTGCAGGTCGGCCACCCGGCCCTGCCAGTCAGCCAGTCGTAGCCGCTGCACGATGACCTGGGGCCGCCCGGGGCCGGGCAACGCGGCCAGCGCCCGCAGCATCGTGCCGCGCCGTTCATCGTCGGCCTGCGCCAACGGGGCATCGGCGGCGCCAAGCAGGGCCTGCAGCACCGCGTCGCTCCCCAGCCGGGGTGCCAGCAGGGCGCAAAGCCTGTCAAATTGCTTGGTTTCCGCCCCGGCGCGTACCATGTCCGCCATGGCGGCCAGCAGCAGAGGTTCGGGTTCTGCGGCGTGGCTGGCGATGCGTTGGGCGTAGCCCCACGCCCGGGGCCAATGCCCCAGCGCGGCGCACAACCGCAGCCCCCGCAGCATCGCCGCCTTGCGGTTCTGGTCACTCTGGCAGCCGTCCAACGCCGTCACGATCTGCTCCAGATACCTGGCCTCGTCGGCATCCAGCGCATCCACTTGTGCAAAATACTGATCGATGCAGCGGAGCATCTCCTCGTCACCCAGCACGCCCTCCTCCACCCGCTGCAGCCGCAGGCAGATGTCGGCCTTGGCGAGCTCGATGAGGTGGGGATTGGCCAGCAGCCGCGCCGTGGCCTGCCGCAGGGCCGCCCAGTCCCCCCGGTGGTACAGGGCGTTGACGTAGCAACTGGCGAGCAGCCCCACGTAGGGCGGGTAGGCGTCTTCCCCCCAGCCCTCGTCCATCACCCGCCGGCAGAGCTCTTCGGCCCGCTCGTACTCCTCAATGGCGAGATACTCCCGCGCCAGCTGGCAGGCAGTGCGGAGGTCGTCGGGGTTCTCGCGCAGGTATTCCTGCAACGGAAGGATGTTCCGTCGGCTGTGGGCTAGGCGCTCGGCCTGGCTGGCAAAGGCGTAGCCGTCGTGGTGCAGCAGGCAGTCGAGCCGCGTGTTGGGCCCGCGCATGTCGTCGAGGTATTCGTGGATCTTGCGCTGGAAGCGGGTATTTGCCGTGCGACGCACCAACCTGCCCACGATGGCATCCTGGTGGGTGTGGCCCTCGCGGTCGAGGTAGTTGCGGATGGGGAAGAAGCAGGAGTGGGTACGCCCATCGTCCTGCCGCAGGAACGCCACGATGGGCGACACATCCTCAAACCATTCGTCGTCGTCGAGGTACAGGAACCACTCCCCCCGCGCCTGGGCCAGCCCGGCGTTGCGGGCGGCGGCGAAGTCGTCGCACCAGTCAAAGTGCACGATGTGGTCGGTGTACTCCCGCGCCACGGCGAGGGAACCGTCCGAGCGTTCCTCCCCCACGGTGTCCACCACAATGAGCTCACTGGGGATCTGCGCCAGCAGGGGCCTCACCGAATCCAGACACCGGCGGATGGTGGCAATGCGGTTGGAGACCAGCAGGGAAATGGTGAGTTTGACCGGGCTTTGGATGAACGGGGCCACCCCGGACCCCTGCGTCTGCTTCTCCTGCATTCGAACCTCCTGCCGGACGCGCATGGCGGTGCACACGGGCGTCCATTTCCCCGCCATTCTATCAACAGGCCCCCGAAAAAGCAAGAAAACCGCCGGTGTGGCGGTGGCAGGCTCGGTGCCGGTGGCAGACCCTGTTGCTCTTAGCAGTGATTTCGCCCACGGCGTTAACAAAGCGGGCCAACCGACCGTTATATGTAAGGAACACAACAAACGAAAGCGGAACCGCATGCAAACGAACCTTTATGAGACCATCCCCCACATCAAGGACTACATTGCCCGCGAGGCCCCCGGCAGCGTGCTGGTCGTCAGCCTCTCTGCCCGCAAGTACGTGCGGATGCTGCGCGACCTGACCGGCGAGAACATCGCCGTCGATAAGATTGACCTGGCCGACGACGCGACCGCCGATTATGCGGGCCAAACCCTCCACCCAGCGGAGTGCCTGACCGGCGGTGCCGGGCTGCCCGGCTACGACCTGGTGTTTGTGGCCGAGGTGTTTGAGAACCTGCCGACTGAGGTCTCCTTTTCGGTGTTGGATGCCCTGCTGGCCGCCGCAGGCCAAGCCGTGTTTGTGCTGCTGCCCGTCATCAGCGCCGACCCGGGCGAGGAAGGCTCGCCCTTGCGGCGGGTCTACCACCCCACGGTGTTCCGGCGCTACGATTTCAGCTATGCCCTCTGCCCCACCGTGGGCGGCGACATGCAGATGTACACCTTCTTCCCCCACAAGGAGCGCGCGCCCTATGTGCCGCCCCGGCCCGTGGCGCCGCGTGGCCCGACGAAGAAGTTGCGCATCGGTTACGCCCTGCCCCACAAGCTGCTGACCGGCGGCATGAAGTGCCTGCTGGAGCAGATGCGCCAGCTCCACCGCCGGGGGCACACGGTCTATGCCCTCTGCCCCGGCCAGCCCGGTGAGAGCGCCCTGCCGGAGTGGAGCGACCTGGACGCCCAGCGTGACCTGGACGGCCAATTTTTGCTAACGAGTGCGGAGGACGTGGGCAAACTCGCCGGCCTGGTGGATGTGGTGATGGTGGGCTATGTGAGCCTGCTGCCCGATTTTATCCGCGCGCTTCGCGTCCCACTGGTGTATTGGGAGCAGGGCTACGAGGGCCTCTATGGCGAGCATGGCAAGCTGCTCGACAGCCATAGCCCCACGCTACAGAACATGCGCGCCCTCTACGGCTTGCCTTTCCACTGCCTGGCGGTGGCGGACGTGGTGGCCGAGGTGCTCTACCACAAATACGGCGTGAAGGCGCGGCTCCTCTACAACGGCATCGACCTCAATGCCTACCACCCGCTGGCGGGCAAGGCCTACACCGGCACCGTGCTGTTGGTGGGCAACCCGTCGCTGCCCTTCAAGAACTTCCCCTTCGCGCTGCAGGTGCTCAGTGCCGCCTGGGCCCAGGGCCACCGGTTCCGGGTCAAGTGGGCCTGCCAGGTGCCGCCCAAACTGCCTGAACTGCCCTTCCCCATCGAGACCTTCGTGATGCTGCCACAGGGGAAGCTAGCCGAGCTCTACCGCTCCTCCGACGTCTTTCTGTTCACGTCGGTCTACGAATCCTTCCCCATGCCACCGATGGAGGCCATGGCCTCGGGTGTGCCGGTCATCGCCACCGACTGCGGCGGCATCCTGACCTATGGCAAGCCCGGTGAGAACCTGCTGCTGGTGGACCAGGGCGACGTCGCCTCCGCTGCGGCAGCGCTGGGCTTCCTGCTGGGCAGCGAAGCCGCCCGGGCACAGCTGGCGCAGAACGGTCTCAACACCGCACAGCAATACGGGTTTGACACCATCGCCGAAACGCTGGAGAACCTGTTTCTCGACATCCTTGCAAAGTGACAGTGAGGGAATGTATGCATGATTCGCAATTGGGAAGCGGTAGAACGGGACCTGGAGGGGTTCCACAACCTGGAGACGACGGTGGAGTTTGAGCCGTACGAGCAAATTCCCCTGCGGCCAAATTACCTCTTGGATCTGCTTGCCAACCAAAAAGTTCTCCACCTGGGCTGCACCGATCATCTGGAGATCATCGACCACAAGCGGAGCAGCGGGCAGTATCTGCACAGCCTGCTGGGCTATGTCACCAGCAAGTGCGTGGGCATTGACATCAACGAAGAAGCGATCGCCCACCTCCGCCGCCATGGCATCCACAACATCCTCGCCGCCGACATCACGACGCCGGGTATTGCCGCCATTCTGGAGGATCACTTCGACACCCTCCTGCTGGGGGAGGTGCTGGAGCACATTGACAACCCCGTGGACTTCCTCCGGCGCATCGTGGCCAACTACGGCGGGCACATCAGCCGCTATGTCATCACCGTGCCCAACGCCTTCGGGCTGCCCTTCCTGGCCAACGCGCTGAACCTGGGGCGGGAGGCCGTGAACCCCGACCACAAATACTGGTTCACGCCCTATACCCTCATGAAGGTGGCGCACCAGGCGGGCCTCGTGGTGGAGCATGTGCAAATGTGCCTCTATGAGAACTCCAAGGGCCTGCTGCCCGCCAATGAGGCGTTGTTCAAGAGCAAGCCCCTGCTGCTCGATACGATTGTGGCGGTGTGCCGCGCGCGGTAGAGTCGGTCTTCACCGGGTGTGCACCATGCGGCCCCATTCACCCGTCAACAAACACGACAAGCCGGCATGCGCCGGCTTGTTTGCGTTCTTGGCGTGCCCATGGAGCAACGCTCCGTCGATGCTCACTCCCCCTGCGCGGCGGCATCCGCCACCAGCGTGACCACCACCGGCTCATGCCCGGTGTGGGGCAGAAACTTGGTGAGCAAGTCCTCCATGCGCAGCTTGAGGCTCGCCGTGTTGACACAGGGGTGGCAGCCCACCGCGTCCATGGCAAGCACGTCCCGGTCGATGAGCAGCTGCACCTCATGGGTTTGATCGCTCCTCAGCCCCAGCACGCTGACCGACCCCGGCGTCAGGCCCAGAAGCCGCACCATGTCGTCCTCACTGGCGAAAGAAAGCCGCGACGAACCGATCTGGGCGGAGAGCTCCCGGGTGTGGAAGGCCTTGCCGCCCGGCATCATCAGCAGATAGAAGCGGCTCCGCTGGCGGTTGGTGAGGAACAGGTTCTTGCAGATGGCGATGCCCAGCAGTTCCTCCACCTCCCGGCAGGCGTCGATGGACGGGGTGGCGTCATGGTCCACCCGCACGAAGGGGATGGCCAACGCCTCCAGCAGGTCGTAGCAGGCCAGCTCCCCCGCGGGGCGGGGGCCATGGGGCCGGGTGGTGTAGAGAGTGGGGTCAATGGTCATAGCGGCTCCTATTGGGCGGGCTCGTCCGCCAGCAGGTGGTCGTGGAAGTATTCCAGCAACTTGGAGAGATTCTCGCCGGAGACATCGTGCCCCTTATCGGGATCCACGACGAGGGCGGCCCTTCCCTGGTCCTTCAGCGCATCATACAACGCCTGGGTGCCGGCCAGGGGGATTACCGGGTCCTGCCCGCCACTCAGCAGGTAGTAGACCGTGCCCGTGCTGGCCATGACCTTGTCGTAGGGATTGTTGGCCAGCAGATACTGATCGGCGGCCTCTTTCTCCGCCTCGCTCGCAAGTGCCGTGGCCTTGCCCGCTGCAACGGTCTGCAGCATGGATGGGTTGTCTGTCATCGTCTTCCAATCCGGCGTGGCGCAGATGATGCCTACCAGGTCGGCGCGATGGTTGCCGTTGGCTACATAGTAGTAGTCTACCAAGCCGCCCATGGAGAAACCGATGAGCCCAAGCCGGTCCGCATCCACCCGTTCGTCCTGAGCGTAATGGTCAATGAGGGTGTCCAGGTCCTCCGCCGTCTTCACGATGGCCTCGCCGATGGTTGCTCCATCGCCGCCGCGTTCCCCATGGCCCCAATTGTCCGGCGTCACCACAAAGAAGCCCATTTGCGCCAGCACCGTGGCGGCGTAGGTAAAGGTGTCACGGTTGCCCGTGAGGCCATGGGACACCAGAACCAGAGGGCGGGCACCGGCGGTCTTGTTGCAGTACGCCACCACGGGGATGCCATCCACCGTCAGGCGTTCGGTCGTCACATTGGCTACGGCCGTTCCATCCTGCGCCTTCCACATCATGCGCAGGCTCACGGCCAGCAACGTGCCGAAAACCACCAGAAGGGACACCAGCAGCAGGATTGTTCTGCGCTTATGCCTGAGCACGCGTCGTCCCTCCCTTCCCCAACAACATCCCGGTAAAGGGATTCCGCCACCACAGGCATACCTGCCCCAGTAGCATCGACACCACAATCACCAGCACCGTCAACGGCAACGTGCCCAAGGGCAGGCCCATGGCCGCTGCTCCTTGCTTGGCGGCAATCAGTACCAGCCCATGCACAAAGTAGACAAAACCGGACTGCAGATTGCACCACTGGGCCTGCCGCCCATACTGGGGCAGGGGGCAGCGCAGCAGCATGGCAAAGACAGTGAGCGTCAGCCAGTACGTTGACACCATCACCTCGGGCCGCTCCACCCAGTTGAGGTGGATGAGGAGCGTCATCTCCCCAAAGTAGAGTGCCACAGCACCCACCAACAGCCCGGTCAACAGCCCCATGCGCGGCTCATGCCCCTCCTTCCACAGGCGCAGCACATGGCCCATCAGGAAGTACGGCAGACCCATGAGGAAGATGCCACGGAGGGTGCCAAACCCCGACCAGGCATACAGCTGGCTCAGCACCGGGATGTGCCGGCCCAGCTCCACATAGGCAGAGCCCAGTATGCCCACCACCAGCAACACGAAACTGAGGACGGTCAGCCCGTTGAGGCCCCGTCGCCCCAGCAGGCGGAAGACGCCGTTGACGATGATCATGGAATAGATGAGCGCCGGGAAATACCACAACTGGAAGTAGCTGCCGCTGGTGAACAGGTAAATGACCCGATCGACCAGGAACTTGCCCAACGGCTCGCTGCCCATCACGACGTTGACGACGAAGCTGGCCAAATAGTAGAGCAGCGACCACAGCAGGTAGGGCTTGACGATCGCCAGTAGGTTGCGTTTGAGCGGCATGCGCCCATCCAGCAGGTTGCCAACGAAGTAATACCCCGACACCGCCAGAAAGAACGGCAGAGTAAAACGCGGCAGAAACGTGGAGACGTAGTGCCCCAGGGTGGTGTTGACATCCAGAAACAGCCCCGTGTGATTCAAGACGACCAGCAAGGCGGCCGGCAGACGCATGAGGTCAATCGACGCGTTTCGCACGGGCTTAACAGGGGAAACGGCTTCCATGAACTTCCTCCTCACAGATTGCTCAAAGTGCTCTTTTGCTGGCCACGGAACATCCGCCGCAGGGCGGTTGCCGTGGCCGATATTTGCCTGCGCATGGCCAGCAGATAACCGGCCAGCGCCACCAGATACACCACCGTGGGCCCAACCCCACCCAGCCACCAATGCCCTGCCACAAACAGAGCCACCAGCAGGAACTCCGCCGCCATGCGCCCCCAGACCGGCCGCTGTCCCATGCGCCGCAGCAGCAGCGTCTCGGCCAGGGTGTTCTTGGCAAACACCAGCAGCGGGATGCTCAGCACCGCCAGGTCCAGGCTGTCAAAGACGGCCACCGTCACCGCTGTGAGACCCGCGCTCAACACCACGGTAATGAGGTTGATCTGCAGGATACGGGCGGTGGCGCCCAGGGTCTTAAAGTAGGTATCGGTCAACACAAAAGTACGCGACTCATATAGAATAACAGGAAACAGCACCACAAGATAGTGCAGGCTATCGGCATATTGGGGCAGCCACAGCCGCAGCACCCACTCCATGGGCTGGTAGAGCACCAGGAACCCCAGTGCCAGCACCGTGAGCACCGTGCGCAGCTCGTCGTAGAGGGCGCTGACCCGCTCGGCCTCCATCCGCCGCAGCATGGGGAAGAGCACCACGCCCACGGCGCTGATGCAGGTGATGAGCATGTTGGCCATGCTCAGCGTCAGCGACACCTTGCCGAAGGTGATCGTGCCCCAGTGGCCCTCGATGGCGAAGCGCACGATGCCCAGCACCAGCTGGCTGGCCGCGCCGGCCAGCATGAGCGTCATGCCTGAGGCGATGACCCCCCGTGCGAGGCGCAGCGTGGGCCGGGGCCGCCAGGGCCGGGTGAACACCACCCGCCGACAGAGGAAGAGCGCCAGGGCCAGCGACAGCACCCGCGCGGCAATCTCCGCCGCCACGAGGGAGACAAAGTCGCGCCGCCCCAGCGCCAGCACGGCCACGGCAAAGACAAAGAACAGCACCCGCTCGGCCGCGGCAATGCGGGCGTACTCCCCGATGCGGTTGGTGGCCTGCAGCACGCTTTGCAGGCTGAAGCGCAGGATGTCGAGCGCCGCTGACACCAGCGCCAGCCGCAGGATGAGACCCTTGACGTCGTCCTGCACCAGGAGGAAGAGCGCCACCCAGGCCAGTATGCTCAGGCCCACTTCATAGACGACCTGGGCCCAGAACTGGCCCGCGACCTCCCCGCGATCCAGGGCGTCAACCTCCTGCCCACCGTAGCGCAGGTAGAGCCCCTCCCCCCAGCCCAGGGAGGAATAGACCACATAGGTGAGGTAGAAGAGATAGAGCTGCCAATAACTGTATTGCTCCACCCCCAGGAACCGTGGCAGCAGCAGCGTCAGCACCACCGAAATGAAGAGCCGCGCCACATTGACCGACACCGCCTGAGCCAGGCTGCGAAAGGCTTTCCCCACACGGTTGTTCATCGCACTGTCCTCCTCACTGGCTCAGAAACGTCTGATACGGAATGACGGAAAACCATCCGTTGACGTAGACGTCATAGAGCAGTTTGGCGCCAAACAAGGCGACGACGCCGACATAGAGCAGAACGCGGCGGGCACGGTCTTCCTCCCGCAGGATGAGCCGCGGGACCGCCAGGCAGGTGAGCGCCATGAAGCACTCGCTGACCCGCTGCACCTGGGGAATGAAGGAGGTGAACAGAAGCACCACCACCGCCATCAGCTGCAGATTGACCATGAAATCAAACTCACGATCCTCCCGGGGAACGCGATGCAGGTAGTACAGGTACAGGGCCAGCACAACCAATGTGAACACAAACCCGACCAGGTAGAAGTTGTTGTCATTGTAGACCGAATTAAAATACCAGCCATACTTTGTGTGGGCAATGATGAGTGCCAACGCCTTGCCCAACACCGGTGAGAACACCAGACAGCCCGACAAAACGACGATGTGAACCCTGGGGTTCGCCCGCAGGCCATACAGGAAGTACAGCGGCAGGTAGAGCGCAGCGCTCTGGTGCATGGAGATGGCTACGGCCATGGCAAGGAAATACGGAAGTGGCTTGCGCTCCCGCACAAAGCGAAACGACCACAAAAAGATGGCCATCGCCAGCGCCTGCCGCAATTGATTCATGGAGTTGAAGTATTGCCCGGTCAACACCAGCATGAGGATACTCATCGGTACGATGACCGACTGGCGGTAGATGGCCGCATAGGACAACAGGCAGATGGCTGCGGCCACCAGGAATGTCACCACATGGAAGTCCTGGCTGAAAAAATACACCACCCGGTTCAACAGGTTGAACCCCGGCTCACTAAACTCCTTGGCCCCGGCGCCGATGGCCTGGAAGTAATCCAGATAGATGGGCCAATCGGTGCCCACTTCATCGCGCAAGGTGGCCAGCAGCGTCAACGGCAGCACAGATAGCACCACAAACAGCACACTGGGCCGTCCGGGGCGCAGGTCCGTGGTCCGCACCGCCACGGCGGCGAAGAGCACAGACAGGGCCGTGCCAACTGCAAAGAGGATCATACACGCTCCTCCCCACCCAGGGCACGCCGGTAGTACCCATCCAGCCAGGCAGCCGCCCGCGCAATGTCATACCCGCCCTCCAGCAGAGCTTGCGGCACCCCCTGCCGCCCCATCCGGGCAAGGTCCTCGGCTGCGTCGGCCCAGGCATCCGCCCCGGCACCCAGCGGCAGGTAGCGCATCGCGTCGGAGCAGGCGATCTCCCGCGTCACGGTGTCGGACGTCAGAATGGGCAGACCGGCCAGTTGGGTCTCCACCAGCACCACGGCCAACCCTTCATAGAGCGAGGGCAGTACAAACACATCCATGGCCTGGTAGTCGTCCTCAATCCGATCGGTTGGCCCGGCAAAAAGCACCGCGTCGGCAATGCCCAGCGCCTCCACCTTGCGTCGGGTGTCATCAAAGAGCGGCCCATCGCCAATGAGCAGCAGGACGCTATCCGGCCGCCGGCGGTGAAAGGCCGCAAAGATTTCCACGAGGAATGTATGGTTCTTTTGGTCGGTGAAGCGCCCCACGTGCCCCAGGCAGAGGCGGTCGCCAATGCCCCGTGCCGCCCGCCGCTCCTCACGCCGCTTGGCATCCGGGGCAAACCGCGCGGGGTCCACCGCGTTATGCATCACGCGCACCTGGCCCCGGGCCACCGCCCGGTCGCCATACAGGAACCGACCGGCCTCCAACCCGCAGGCAAACAGATCGGTGGAAAACATCTTTGTCAGGGTTCGGCAAAGGAAGTGAATGGGACGGTTGCGCCAGGTGGAGCGCAACGCCAGGTGGGCATGGGCCACCCGCACCGGCACACCGCACCGGAGCCCCAGGAAGCTTGTTATAAAGCTCATGAGCGTCATGTGGGAATGCACCACATTGATGCGGTGCCGCCGGAAGATGTCCATGACCTCCCGACAGCTCCGGAGCAGATTGTCCTTCTTCTTGGTGACCGAATAGACGGTAAACCCCAGAGCCTCAAACCGTGCCTGCACAGCCGGCGTGGGCGTATCGTAGGTGATATAGACCAGTTCATAGTCCGCAGGGTCAAGGCGGGCGCAGTAATTGTAGATGACCTGCTCCACCCCACCGGTCGTCAGCCCCCCCGCGATGTGGGCGACCCGCAGCTTCTTCCTCGTGTTCTCGTTCCCCATGGCCGTCACCGCTTTCCCAGGCGGCTCGCGCCACGCAAAAGGCGCAGAGCGCCCATACCCAGAAAGCTCAGTGCCAGCGCCGCGCGTGTCCCGGTTTTCGCCTGCCCGTCGGTGAGCACCGCCAGGCGGCAGCCCGCCACCGTGCGGGCGATGCGCCGCCGCACCGGCCGCCAGCGCGGCTCCACGGGCAGCTGCAGCAGCAGGTGAAGATAGGCCCGCACCAGCCGCGACTGTGCCGCGCGTACCAGCGCCGGGTGCCTCTCCCGCGTCCAACGCAGGAGCTCATCCGCGGCGTCCAGCAGGAAGATCTTGCGCTCCGAGAACGTCTCCTGCATGGTGCCATTGCCCCGCAGGCGGTAGGCATAGCCCTCGTAAGGCCGCCAGCAAACGCGTTCGGCACGGTCTATGAGCTGATAGCTCAACACCAAATCTTCATAGATGCGCCCATCGGGGAAGCGAAGCCCCTCGAAGAGCGCCGAGCGGTAGAGTTTGCCCCAGACGGCAGCGTCCAGCTCCCGCTGGTAAAAGAGCGCCGCCAGCGCCTGCTCGCGGTCCATCACGCGGGGTGAACCGGCGGCGGGGGCCGGCACGGGCGGGGCATCGGCCTCGCCAAACTCCTGCCAACGGCAGGCAGCGATGTCCGCCCCCGTGGCGGTCAGGTCATTCACCAGTACCGCCAGATAATCCGGCTCCAGCCGGTCGTCACTGTCTACAAAAGCAACCCATTGCCCCCGGCACTGGTCGAGCGCGACGTTGCGCGCGGTCGCCTGCCCGCCATTGGCCTGGTGGATGACCCGCACCCGCGCGTCGGCAGCGGCATAGCCATCGCAGAGCACGCCGCACCCGTCGGTGGAGCCATCGTCCACCAGGGTAAGCTCGAAATTGCGCCAGGTTTGGGCAAGAATGCTCTCCACACACGGGGGCAGGTAGGCCTCCACGTTGTAGACGGGGACGATGACGCTAACGAGTCCGTCCATCGGCGTCCTCCTCCCCGCGGTAAAGCTTGGCGTACTCGGTGCCCATCACGCCGGTGTTGTATCGCTCGCACACGTCGGCGTGGGCACGGGCGGCCATGGCGGGCACGTCCCACCGGCCCTCGCGCACTTCCCGCAGCAGGCGGGCGAAGTCCTCGTCATCTCGCGCCAGCAAGCCATTCTCCCCATGGCGCAGAATGCTCCGGAGGCTTGGGATGTCGCTGGCGATGCAGAGCTTGCCCAGGTACATGGCCTCCAGCAGCGAAAGGGGCAGCCCCTCCCACCGGGAGGGCAGCAGGAACACATCGAGGCCGTTGAGTGCGGCGATGCCGCTGGCGCGGTCCATCCAGCCGGTCACGGCGATGTTCTCGGCGGTCAGTTCCCCACGCAGCTCGCCGTCGCCAATCCAGGTGAAGGCAACGTCGGGCAGGGCCTGGGCCACGCGGTTGAAGCGCTCGGGCGCCTTGGCGTAGGTCATGCGGCTGAGGGTGCCCACCCGCGGCGAAGGCAGGGAGGCCCCCGGCCACCGGGGCGGCGGCATCTCGTCGATGCGGATGCCATTGGGGATGTACACCGCCCGGCCGGTCAGCTCCAATGCAGCCTCATACTCGCTCTGCCCCACGCCCACAGTCAGTGTGCCGGGGCGGGCGGCCACCCGCTCCAGCGCGCGGTAGAGCCGGCGCTTCAGGGGCGACTCGTCGGTCTTGAGCATGGCGTAGCCGTGGGGGGTGTAGAGCACCCGGGTGCGGCGGGGGTTCAACACCATCCGCCCGGCGAAACCGGCCTTGGAGGAATGGAGGTGCACCACATCGGGCCGCGATGACCGCACCAGCGCGGCAATCTCGCGGCTGTAGAGCCAGTCCTTCCACGGGTGGAGGCTGCGCTGCCCGTGGCGCAGCTCGATCAGGCGCACATTGGGCGGGAAGTGGGCGGCCACGTCGTCGGGCGTCTCCCCCCGGCGGCTGTAAGCCACCGTCAGGTCGAACTCCTCGTGCAGGCAGCCGCACAGGTTCACGAGATAGGTGAAGACCCCGCCGCCAAAGGACTCGACGATGTGCAGTACCGATCGCTTCATGGAAACCCTTTCCACACCGGATTGAACGCCGTTCTCCCCCGTGCTATACTCTTTGACAATAACACAACACATGCCGCCCTGCGGCAGAAGGGGAGCAACCGCCGGTGTACGAACCCCAGCCGCCCGCTGCCCCATCCCGGTCTCTGACCGGCCGACGCCGGCGCATTCTGGCGCTGGCATTGGCCGTGCTCTTTGTGCTGTTCGTGGCCCTGGGCTTTGACCAGCGCCTGCAGGTGACCCGTTACCGCTATTACAACAGCAAGCTGCCACAAGCCTTTGAAGGAACCCGCATCGCGTTCCTCTCCGACCTGCACTGCAAGAGCTTTGGCCGGGGGCAAAGCGAGCTGCTGGCGGCCATTGAGGAGGCAAAGCCCGACATCGTGGTGCTGACGGGCGACATTGTGGACGAAAGCCACACCGATCTCTCAGCGGTGGAGGCGCTGCTCCAGGGCCTCCAGGCCATCGCGCCGGCTTACTACATCACCGGCAACCACGAGCTGCTGCCCACGGCTGCCAACCAGTATGACAGCCTGCTGAAACTGCTGGAACAATACGGGGTGACCAACCTCGATGACCGGACGGTCGCCCTCAAAAAGGACGACCAGAGCATTGCGCTCACCGGGTCGCGGTACCGCTCGTTCTATGTCACCCAGTACCTGCCCCAGGCCGATGAGTCCCAGTTCAACATCCTGCTCTACCACGGCAGCGATGTGTTTGACCTGCTGGCTCCCTTTGGGTACGATCTCGTGCTAGCGGGCCACACCCACGGGGGTCTTGTGCGTCTGCCGCTGGTGGGTGGGCTCATCGGCAACGACGGCGAGCTCTTCCCCCCGTACGACGGCGGCATCTACACCCAGGGCGCGTCCACGATGCTCTCCAGCCGGGGGCTGGGCGACGCTGTGCTGCCACGCTTCTACAACCGCCCGGAGCTTGTGCTTGTGACACTGACCCAGGAAAAGTGACTTCCGTCAGCTTCGCCGCGTGGCCCGCGCCTTTGGCTGCGGTGGGCTGGGCGGCGTGTTGTCGTATTGGGGCACCACGCCCAGCAGCGGCAGCTGGCCATTGAGGGTGCCATCCCGCACGGTGTGGAGGCGGAAGGAGAAAATCTCCAACAGGACAAGGAAGCCTGCAACCACAGCAAAACACCCGCCGCCTGCCAACCCGGCCGTAATGAGAAGCTGCTTGTTCGCATTGTACGACTTCCCGGCCATCAAGGCCTTGTCCAGCATCTTCACATTGTCTTCGCCCGTGAGGCCCGTCACCTCCGCCACAAAAGCCTCGGCGACGGCATTCGCCACCCGCACGGCTTCGTCGGGGTCGGTGCTCTTCGCATGGATGTTGATGACGGCAGAGTTGGTGGCGTAGGGCGTGTCCTCATACTCCACCTGCACCATGGAATAGATCGTTGCCATATCCAGCCGATCGTCCCCTAGCAACATGGCCGCCCGCTCGGATACCTTCAGGCTCTTGGCTACGTCCGCATACTGCACCGACTCCGGCGCCTGGCCATAGATGTTGGTGCCCGGGCTGAACACACTGGCCCGGGCGTCATAGATGTCCTCACGGTCCAACACGAAGTAGCCGATGCCGCCGCCGGCAACGGCACCCACCAGCAGCGCCGCAACCAGGATACCAATGTGGTGCAGCAGCGTTTTGCCGCAACGGCGAAAATCGATGTCGATGAGCGAATGAGGCTGCATCAGCGACCTCCTTTCCGAGACAGGGCAAAGAGCAGAATGATGAGAACCACCAGCACCACCGCCGCCGACCCAATGGCCACAATGCTCCACAGAGAGGGGGACAAGACCCAGCTTCCCTCCTCCACCGCGCCGGAGGTGTTGGTCTCCTGCGCCTTCTGCGCGGAGACCTGCACATGGAAGGTCTGCGGGGCGGTGCTGTATTCCTTGCCCGTGCTGTCCTTGTACGTAAACGTCACCGTCAGGGTCTGATCCCCCGCGGTCAGGAAGGTGACGTAGCCGTCCTGCATCGTATGGCTGTCGGCCTCCAAGGTTCCCAGTTCCACGGTTTTCTGCTCTGCAGGGATGTCACCCTCAAGCTTTGCCACCACGGAGGAGAGCTGCTGCTGGCTCTGATTGACGGCCTGCACGCTGACAAGCGCACGGGAACCAACGGTCGCTGCCTCGGCGATGGAAAGCACCTGCCCCCGCAGCAGCTCGGTGGTCGCCTCCGGGGTTGACACATTGAACTGGATGGTGGAGGAATTGGAGAAGCCCACGGCCTTGTTGTTGTAGTAGGCCAGTTCAAAGGTGATTTGCACAAGCGAGGAAGCGAGGGTTGACGGGGCCGTAAAGGTCAACGGCACCTGTACGGACTTCCCCGCGTCAAGCTTTTCAAAGTAGAACTGATTGGACACACCCTGCTGCAGCTGCAGCGTTGCGCCACCGTCAAAATAATAGCTGCCGAGGATGTTGTAGGCCCCCGCCTGGGCATTGGAGTTTGCCAGCGTCACCGTGATGGTGAACGTCTCCCCCGCGGCAATGGTGCCATCGGTCAGTTTGTAGCCTGCTATCCGGACAGACGGGTTCATCCCGCTCATATCGACCGGGTCGGGCGCAGCCAGGGCTGGGCTGGTGCCCAGCAGCAAAAGGAGCGTCAGCAGTGCGGCCGCCCCCCGTCCAATTGCGTGTCTCATCTGCTCACCTTCATCCTTTCGCCGGCTTCTTCAGGAACCGCTGGCGGTTGAAGTAGTCGAAGTTCTTCTCATACTGGCGGTATTCGCCCAGCTCCACCTTGTTCTCGATGACGCCGATGAGGTTGGCGTTGAGCCCCTCCAGCCGGCGCTTGGCATCCTCCAGCAGACGCTTGCGGCTGCCGTCCATCGCTGCCACCAGGATGGCCCCGTCGGCCTGCAGCGCCAGGAACTCGGCATCCACCGCCGTGCTGCTGGCCGGGCCGTCGATGAGAACAAAGTCGTACCCCTCGCCCAGCTGCCCGGTCAGGTCGCGCATGCGGGAGGAATAGAGCAGCTGCAGGGGGCTGGCCGTGCCCACCCGGCCCGAGGGCACATAATCAAGGCCCTGCCAGTTGGTGGGGGTGATGATGCGGGAAAGCTCGGCCTGCCCGCGAATGTAATCGGCAAGGCCCACGGTCGCGCCCTCGTTGAGGCGCTTGTAGGTGCTGGCTTTGCGCAGGTCGCAATCCAGCAGCAGGGTGCGCCAGCCCGCCAGCGCCAGGGAGATGGAGAGCTCCACCGCGATGGTGGTGGTGCCCACGCCCGGTGCCACGCCGCACAGATAGAACGTGCGGCGCCCGAAGCGTTCCTTCTGCAGGCAAAGCTGAAGAACGATGTGGTCAAACGCGTCGTTGACCATGTCGTTGAGCACGCGATAGAGTTGAATGGGCTCCTGTGTTGCCATGGTGGCTCCCTTCTTTTATCAACTGGCCCCGCGCTGCCCCAGCACCACCAAAACGGTGCGGAACAGCAGCTGGAAATCGAGCTTCAGTGTCCATTGCTCAATGTACTGGCGGTCGAGGCTTACCACCTGTTCAAAATCAGTGATGTCGCTGCGGCCGCTGACCTGCCACATGCCGGTGATGCCGGGCTTGATGCTGATGCGGCTGCGATGGTGGCGCTCGTAGCGCTCCACCTCGTCGAGCGTCGGGGGGCGGGTACCCACCAGGCTCATCTCGCCCCGCAGGACGTTGATGAGCTGGGGCAGCTCGTCGATGCTCGTCTTGCGCAGGAAGGCCCCGACGCGCGTGATGCGCGGGTCGTTGTCCATCTTGAACATCAGGCCGTCCTTGATCTTGTTCTGCTCCATCAGCGCCGCCTTGCGCTCCTCGGCATCCAGATACATGGAGCGGAACTTGAAGATGCGGAACGTCTTGCCATAGAGCCCGGCACGCTTCTGCCGGAAGAACACCGGCCCGGGCGACTCCACCTTAATGGCGATGGCCACGGCCAGGAACACCGGTGAGAGCACCAGGAGGCCGAAAACCGCGCCGATGAAGTCAATGGCCGATTTGACGAAGAGCTGGCTCTGATCGAGCGAAACGCTGTGGTAGGTGATGACCGGGTAGGTGCCGATGGAACTGACGTAGCGCTGGGAGACCGGCAGCTCCAACGGCACCAACACCACGCGGGTGGTGATGCCCATTTCCTCACAGGCCAGCATATAGTCCTGGCGGCCGCCGCTTTCACCGGGCTGGGCCACCAGCAGCACCTCGTCAATCTGGTTTTCCACCACATAGCGCTCGAAGTCGTCCATGGTGGCGATGCGCGGGTCATCCCAGTCCATCGTGTCCACAAAGCGATAGCGCAGGGCGGTCTTGCCCACAAAGCGGGCGAACTGCTCAAACACGCCCTGCCCGCCGATGAACACCGCCCGGGTGCGTCCGTTGGTCCACTCGTCCTTGTCCACCACGCGCACCAGTACCCGCTGCCCGGCCACCAGCACAAAGCTGAGAGCCGAGAAGAAGAGGAAGCTCAGGCGGCTGGTGGTATCGAGCTTCAGCAGGAAGATGACCATGCTGAGCACCGAACCCGTCACCAGGGTGGAGTACAGCGTACGCAGGATGATGCGGTCGTAATAGTAGAACGTCGTGCGGTTGTACATGCGCCACAGGAACATGCAAAGCACGAAGATGACGGTGAAGGTCAGGTACATCCAAAAATGCTGGCGGCCCAGGAATGCGCCCATGATGGCATGGTACAGCACAGCGCTCAGCAAATAGGCGGTGGATACCGTCAGGATGTCCCACAAAATCTGGGGCATGTTCATCGTGGCCGTGGCGTTTCTGCGGTGCATGTACCCTCATCCTTTCGTGCATACGGTTTGAAACCGGAGCCTGTCGCAGCTTGCAGCAGTGCCCGGTGACCGTGGCGTCGGTGCGTTTTGAAGCAACGGGGGCCGCGCAGCCATGCTCCCCGTTGGCGGTGTGCATGAGAGCATTTTAAAGCTAGCACACCATTCCATTTTTTTCAATGTTTACCATGCATAAATACCACAGATGTGGAGGGGTGAAACACACAAGATGTAGGGAATATGCCAGAAATGGCCGAAGGAGAACTGTACCTTGGTACAGTTCTCCTTCGTAAAAGCGATGTGTGGATCAGCCGATGTGAAGGAAGACCGGCGACTGGCCGATGGCCACGGTGGCCCTGCCGGAGGAAACGGTGACGGCGATCTTGTTGCCGCTCCCGTCGCAGGCGGTGACAGTACCGGAGACCGCAAGCGTCAGGGTGCCGGTGCCCCCGGCCTTCCAGGCCACGACGATGTCGTCGCCGCTGCTCTTGTCATGAAAGCGGTAGGTCTTGGTCGTGCTCATGCTCTCGTCGGCCACGAAGGCGGCGTTGGCCAGCTGGTCGGTCATCACGCTGTAGCACACGTACGCCGCCTTGGGCGCCATGGGCTGGGCATCGGCCGAGTTGCGGATGAGCCCGAAGTTGTTCTCCGCCTCGTTCTTGTCCGTACCGTCGTCCTGCAGGTCATACCAGAAGATCTTGTCCACGCCGTTGGCGATGCCCTCCACATAGGTACGGATCAGGTAGTCACCGGCGGTCTGCTCGCTAACGCCGCCGCTGCCGGCGGTCGGCCAGCCGATCTCGCTCATCCACACGGGGATGTCCTTGCGACCGTACTTGGTCATGAGGTCGCGGATGCGCTGCACGCGGGCCATGGTGTAGCCGTAGCCGTAGTCCGGGGCGTAGGGCTGGCAGTAGGGGTGGAAGGACACCGCATCCATATAGTCGGCTGCGCCGGCCTTGAGCACGCCCTCCAGCCACTCCACGTCGTCGCCGGCCACCGCGCCGCCAATTACCGTGATGCTCGGGTCAACGGCCTTGAGCGCAGCGTACACCTCGATGAGGAGTTTGGCGTAGTCCTCCGGCGGACGGCTGGCAGGGTTGAACCAGCTGCCTACCATGTTGTATTCGTTCCAAACCTCGTAGTGGTCGATGCGTCCCTTGAAGTGGGTGGCGACCGCCGTGACGTACCGCAGGAACGCCGCCCGGCCCGCGTCGGTGTAGGGCGCGCCGCCCTCGTCGTAGAACGGGTTGCCGAAGTCCAAGATGCCCAGCACCTGCACGCCGTTGCTGCGCGCGTCGTTCACGAAGGTGTCCCACCGCTGGGGGATGACGATCTCGCCCTTGGTGGTCTCGGCCTGATCCCAGGGCAGGTCGTCGCGGATCCAGCCGATGCCCGCCTGGGCGGCGATGGCCGTCTTCTCCTGGCTCTGCCCACCCTTCCAGAAGTGCGCGAAGTGGGTGCAGACGCCGAAGATGTCGTTGACGGGCTCCTCAACCGTGGTGGGAGGGACGGGGGTGACGGTCGCCACAGGGGTGGCCGTCGCCGTGGGCGTGGCCGTCACGGCAGGGGTTGGGGTTGCGATGGACGTGGGAGTAGCAGTCGGCGTAGCTGTCGCCGTGGGCGTGGGTGTAGCGGTCGGCGTAGCTGTCGCCGTGGGTGTGGGTGTAGCAGTCGGCGTAGCTGTCGCCGTGGGCGTGGGTGTAGCAGTCGGCGTAGCAGTCGCCGTGGGCGTGGGTGTAGCAGTCGGCGTAGCAGTCACCGTGGGCGTGGCTGTCGCCGTGGGGGTCGCAACAGGTGTGGCCGTCACGGTCGCCGTGGGGGTTGCGATAGGCGTGGCAGTCGCGGCCGGGAGGACGACGACGGGCGCGGTGAACTCCGAAATGGTGACCCCGTCGGTCTTGACCGCGGCCGCCAGGGTGTAGGAGCCGCTGGTCGCCTGGTCCGCCTGCAGGGAGACAGTCTTCTCGTCGTCGCCACGCAGTGTCAGGGTCTTGCTTTCCTGCTGCACGGCCTTGCCTTCGCCATCCAGCAGGCTGACGTCCACCGCGTAGCTGTCCGAACCGCTCTTGCCGCTGACCTTGGTGAGTGTTACGGTGCGTATGGCGACGTCGGAGGGGCTGGTCTTGTCCAGCGAAGGGATGTAGGCGGTCAACCACAGGTCGATGCCCAGCACCGCGCCGGCGAAGGCCGCATCCTTCAGCTTGAACGTGGCGGTCTTCCACTTGCCGGTGTTCGTCAGCGTCACGGGGTCACTCTGCCGGGCAGCGTACCGGCTGAGCGTGAGCGTCATCTTGTTCGTGCCGCCCTCGACGTAGACGCTGTCGGCCTTTACGTCTGTGGCCGTCACCGCCACGTGGCTGGAGTTATACTGCAGAGCGAACATGCCCTTGCCCTTGTCGAGGTACTCCACCGTCACATTGACGCCGCGGTCACTGGGGGAAAGGAAGCTCTTGGGCACGTCCACCAGCAGGTACAGCCGATCCTTGGAGGGGCTGAGCGTCCAGCCGTTGGTGGACTTGACCGGCGTCTGGTAGCCAGCGTTGCCATACATCACCGCGCTCAGGTTGGTGAAGGTGCTGGTGGTGCCAAGCTTCAGGGTGCCGGTGGTGGTGGCCGCCGGGGCGGTGAGTTTGGTGACGGTAAGAGTGCGGACGGGAAGGTTGGTGGGGCTGGTGAGATCGAGGGATGGAATCTTCACGCTCAGGCCGAAGTCAGCGCCCCGCAGACCATCCTGGAAGGCCGCGTCGCTCAGGACGAAGGTGTAGGTCTTCCACACCTTGTCGCCGGCGAGATAGATCACCTCGGACTGCGTGTCGGTGCCGGAGGTGGAATTGTAGCGCAGGGTGAACGCGCCCAGGGCAGCGTCGTAATAGGAGACGGTCACCTTGACGTTCCTGTCGCTCTTGGTCAGGTAGGCGTCGTCCACATCGGCCATCAGCCACGTGGTGCCCAGTGCCTGGCCAAACTGCCAGCAAGAGCTGCCGGCCACGGTGCCGGTGTTGGCGGTTTTCTTGGCGCTGTCGCTGGCCACCCAAACGGCAACCTGGCTTTGCTTGGTCGTCGTCCCCAGGGTGGCGGTGGCGGCGTTTGCCTTGGCGATAACGGTTTTGCCCGTCACAGCGGTGCCGGTCTTGGTCACAGCGGCGTACGCGGGTGTAAACTGGAGGGGGAGCGCCAGAATGAGAAGAGAGCAGGTAAGGCGGGTCAGATGCTTGAAAGCGTGACGCATTGTGAACATGAATGCACCCCATTCGTCAGATCATACTTGTATGTACCCGATCAAATGGTGCCAAAACACTTTTATTCTTATTTGTAATATTAAATTTTAGGATATAAGTGCATCCCGTACAGATGTCCAATGGAGTCGATTCGCCGGATATCTCCGGGTACTCCCATGCTATGCACCCGCAGGGCCTGGTGACACCCTTGCCACCGCACAAGCACAAAAAGAGCGGCTGACGCTGTGACGTCAGCCGCTCTGGGTGCTGCGGTTTCGTTTACTTGGCCAGGTGATAGATGGCCAGCACATCCTGCCAATTGAGCTTCTTCAGCCCGCCGATGCCGCGCTCAGCGCCGAAGGCCGCGCCGGTGGCCTTCTTGGCCATCTCCTCCAGCCGTTCCTCGCCAATGCCCAGTTCCCGCAGGGTCTGGGGCAGGCCCATGCGGCGGAAGAACGCGCGCAGGCGGTCGATGCCCTCGCGCACGATGGCGTCGGGGTCACGGTAGGTGCCGTCCACGCCCATCACCTTCACGGCGAACTGCACAAACATGGGGGTGTTGGTCTGGTAGACGTATTCCATCCACGCCGGGGTCAGCACCGCCAGCCCCGCGCCGTGGGCCACGTCGTAGATGGCGCTCAGCTCATGCTCCATGGCGTGGCAGGCCCAGTCCTGCGCCCGGCCCAGGCCCAGCAGGCCATTGTGGGCCACCGTGCCGGCGAAGCCTACCTCGCACCAGGCCTCATAGCTGCTGGGGTTGGCGGCCACCACCGGCGCGTTTTTGAGAATCGTGCGCAGCGTCGCCTCGCACAGGCCGTCGGTTAGGTCGGTGTTCACGGTGTTGGTGAAGTACCGCTCGAAGATGTGGCTCATCATGTCGGCCACGCCGTTGCCAATCTGGTTGGCCGGCAGGGTGAAGTACAGCTCGGGGTTGACCACGCTGAACACCGGCCGCACCAGGTCGGAGCTGTGGCCCTTCTTGAGCTGCAGCGCCTCGTTGGTGATGACGGTGCTGTCGCTCGATTCACTGCCCGCGGCGGGGATGGTGAGCACCGTAGCCACCGGCAAGGCGCGCTGGGCCTTGGCCTTGCCCGCGTAAAGATCCCACACGTCGCCGTCGTAGTACACGCCCATGGCGATGGCCTTGGCCGAGTCGATGGCACTGCCGCCGCCCACCGCCAGGATGAGCTCCACCCCTTCGCGCCGGCAAAGAGCCACGCCCTCGTGCACCAGCGAAAGGCGCGGGTTGGGTACCACGCCGCCCAGCTCCACAAAGGAAACGCCGGCGGCCTTCAGGCTTGCGACCACTTCGTCATAGAGGCCGCTCTTCTTAATGCTGCCGCCACCGTAGTGCAGCAGCACCTTCTTGGCATACTCGGCGGTGATGGCCCCAACCTGCTTCTGGCTGTCACGGCCAAAGATCATCCGCGTGGGGTTGCGATAATCATAGTTCAACATGTCGTGTCCTTTCTGCGCCGGCTCAGAAGCCGACGGTGTCGGGGTTAGCGGTGGGGCCGCAGCAGTCGGTCAACCCCGCCAGGAATTCCATATCCTCGTCGGAGAGCTCAAAATCAAAGATGTCGGCGTTCTCGCGGATGCGGGCGGCCGTGACCGACTTGGGCAGCGGCAGCCAGCCGTTCTGCAGGCTCCAGCACAGGCAGATCTGCGCGATGGTGCGGCCATACTTGGCGGCCAGGGCCTGCACCTCAGGCACGTCGAAGATCTTACCCGAGCCCAAGGGGCTGTAAGCCTCCAGCAGCACATCGCGGGGGGCACACCAGGCGGCGGTGGCTGCCTGGGTCTCGCCCGGGCACAGGCGCATCTGGTTCACCATGGGCACCACGTCGGCCGTCTCCATCAGGGCGTCCAGGTGGTGGGGCAGGAAGTTACTGACACCCAGCGCACGAATGCGCCCATCCCAATAGAGCTTCTCCATGGCGCGCCAGGTTTCGGCGTTCAGGTGCTTCCAGTCGTGGCGGTGGGCCGCCGGGGCCGGCCAGTGCACCAGGTAGAGATCCAGCACATCCAGCCCCAACCGCTTCATCGATTGATCGAAGGCCGCAAGGGTCTCCTCATAGCCGCGCACGGGGTTGGCGAGCTTGGTGGTGACAAAGAGATCCGCCCGGGCAACGCCGCTCTCCCGAATGGCGCGTCCCACGCTCTCCTCGTTGCCGTAGGCGGCGGCGGTGTCGATGTGGCGGTAGCCCAGCTCCAGCGCGTCGCGCACGGCCTGCACGCAAACCTGGCCGTCAGCGGCCTTCCACGTGCCGAAGCCAACGCAGGGGATCTTGACGCCGTTGCGAAGGGTGAAGGTGTCCTGTAATGATTTCATGGCAGTTCCATCCTTTCCCGTGTATGGGTTCACTTGGTAACTCCTGCGGTAATTTCTGTTATTATACCCTCTTTGGCTCGCTCCCCACAACAGGCGGGGGCTAGACAACCGCCCACCCCCGTCCCACGCCCTACTGTATCCTCCAGCCGTGCGAAATTGTCTACCCCACCGGGCAAAGTGCACAAGGGAATCGGTTCCAGATCGGGCGAGTTGTATATATCATCGTTGACACCCCCCCGGCCCGCTCTATAATGAACGGGATGATACAAACAGGAAAGGGGCCCGAAGATGAACGAGAAATTCACCAAACTCTATGAGTGGTCAAAGAAGGACCTGACCGAGAACCTGTTGCCCTGGTGGATGACCTACGGCGTGGACAAGGAGAACGGCGGCTTCTATGGCCGTGTGGACCGGGAGAACCGCCCGGTGGCCGGCGCCAACAAGTTCATCGTCTTGAATGCCCGCCTGATCTGGACGTTCTCCAGCGCGTACCGCGTGCTGGGCGACGCCAAGTACAAGGCCATGGCCGACCGCGCCTATGAGTATTTTGTCGCCCACTTCTGGGACAAGGAGTACGACGGGTGCTTCGCCGCGGTGGACGCCCAGGGCAATGTGGCCGACGACCGCAAGTTCATTTACGGTAACGCCTTCGCCATCTATGCCTTCAGCGAGTATTCCCGCGCCACCGGCTCCCCCGAGGCCCTGGAGTATGCCCGCAAGATCTTCGCCGCGCTGGAGAAGTTCGTCTATGACCCCACGTACAAGGGCTACTTTGAGTGCTGCAACCGCGACTGGAAGGTCAACCCCTGGCTGCACGGCGTCAACCGCCTGCCCACCGACGAAAAGACGATGAACACCCACCTGCACCTCATTGAGGCGTACACCTGCCTGCTGCGTGTGGACAAACGCCCCATCGTGCGCAACAAGGTTCGTGAACACCTCTATGTCATGCTCAACAAGATCGTCAACCACGACATCCATCACTATCACTACTTCCAGGATCGCAAGTGGGCCCCGACCTCCACGGCCATTTCCTTCGGCCACGACATCGAGGGCAGCTGGCTCATGACCGAGACCTGCGAAGTGCTGGGCGAGCCCGAAGCGGCCCGTTACTCCCGCGACATTTGCGTCAACATGGCCCGTGCCGTGGAAGAGGAAGGCCTGCGCGAGGATGGCGTGCTGCTGACCGAGTACGACCCCGCCGATGGCGAGTGGAGCAAGCACCTGAGCTGGTGGGAGCAGAACGAGGCGGTTGTCGGTTTCCTCAACGCCTGGGAAATGACCGGCGAAGAGCACTTCCTGGATTCGTCCCTGCTCTGCATGGGCGGCATTGAGAAGTACTTCATCGACCGGGAGTTCGGCGGCTGGCACATGATCCTCGACAACGACGGCAAGTCCATCGACCGCACGCCCAAGATCGACGCCATGATCTGCCCCTACCACAACGCCCGGATGCATTTTGAGATCATCGAGCGGTACGAGAAGCATCACGGCTGACGCTTCGCTATCGCTCCGCTTTCGCGTCTGCCGCTTCGCGACAGCCGCGAGGGGGGAGTGCTCGACACAACCACATCGTTGCCCGCCGACGTACACGCCGCCGGCGGGCTTCTTTTTGTTTCGTTCGTGCTGAGTCTTTTCGGGGAGACGCCGCTTCGGCGGGGAAAGGGCCGAGTGCCACGGATAAGCGGTTTCGTGCCTTGGGCGGATGAACCGCCCGGCGGCTACTGGGGCGCGGCACTCGCTGCAGAGTCGCTCTCTCCCAACCCTGAGAGAGGGCAACGAAAGGTAGATTCATGCAGCGGCAACCGGGCGTACCATCTTTTTCGGGGCGCGTTCGAGTTTCTCCCGGGCGACTGGCGGCACTCGGCCCGAGACAGAGGGGAGGGATGTTTGAGCCTTTCCGTTGCGGAGCATAAGGAAAGGCGAGTTACCTCCCTCTGGCACTCACCCTTGTGCCAGCCGCCCGGTCTAGGAAACTCGTCCGCGCCCCTCGCGGTTTTGGGTACTTTTGACGCTGCAAAAGTGCCGCCCGCGGCAGCGCCGTATCCAAAAAGCATGGGTCACGCAATCAGCCCTGGCTTGGCAGCACTATCCATGCGTCGCCATTCCACCCCGTTGTGCACATCCTTTGCGCCGCGTTTACCAAATTGTGGTATGCTGTTGCCAACAAGCTAGCACAGGAGGAACCCCCATGGCTTACCTGGACGCCATACTGGAAGAACTGAGCGGCTACCAACCGGCATTGACCCGGCGGGAGGACTTCGACGTCTTCTGGCAGCGGACGCTGGAGCAAACCCGCGCGGTGCCGCTCTGCCCCACGCGCCAACGGTTTGACTACCCCAGCGACCACGTGACAGTCTACGAGATCACCTACCACGGCTTTGACGACACGCCCATCCACGGCTGGTACCTGGTGCCGTCCTTCCTGGGGGAAGGCCCCTTCCCCTGCCTCATCCACTACCACGGCTTCACCGGCGACCGCGGAATGCCGCAGGACTTCCTGCCCTGGGTGATGCTCGGCATGTGCGTGGTGTCCATCGACTGCCGCGACCAAAACGGCCACACCGGCAGCCTGCTGGGCACCCACAGCGGGGCAACACAGAGCGTCGTCTGCCGTGGTGTGCTGAACCCCGACGACTACTACTACCGCGCCGTTTACATGGACTGCGTCAAGGCCATCGACTTCGCCCAAGCACAGGGCGAGGTGGACGGCGGACGCATCGTCATCGAGGGTGGCAGCCAGGGCGGTGCGCTGGGCATGGCCGTGGCGGCCCTCGACCCCCGGCCCATGCTGGCGCTGGTGGATGTGCCCAGCAACAGCAACATTGAGGCACGCATCGAAGGCTACCATGGTTCCTTCACGGCGGTGGCGGATTACCTGAAGCAGTGGCCGCTGCAGACCGAGCAGGTCTTCGCCACCTTGAGTTACTTCGACACCATGAACCTGGCCGACCGCATCCGCTGTCGGGTGCTGGCGAGCGTGGGCCTGAAGGACACCACCTGCCCGGCCAAGCTCTACTTTGCCAGCTACAACCGCATCCCCAGCCAGAAGGACATCCGGCTCTACCCCTTCAACGGCCACGAGGGCGGCGGCCGTACCCATGCCGAGGTGAAGCTGCGCCTGGTGCGCGAGGTGTTGGCGGCGCGGTAGGCCGCGCCTTTCGCGTCTGCCGCTGTGGCGACAGCCGCGATTCAGACGGCTTGTTCTAGCTTAAGCAAGGTCGGTCGGCGCACATGTCGCCGACCGGCCGCAAGTTGCAACGCTCATGCGGGCTTCTAAGGGTACGTTGCGCCTGCGGGCGGATTTTGCTGTCGTTGCTCCCACCCGTACCTGTTTCCTCCCGCCGAATGAATCGGCGCTCGGTACCTCTTTTGCTGCGTGAACTGATTTGCAAACGACTTGAGCGGGCCCGGTGTATCTGCCGGGCCCCTTGTTCACGGTATACCGATGGTCAATCCCCTGCACCGGTGGGCAGGGGCATGCGGGTCAGCGTGGCCCACACCTCACGGCTGCCGTCGGGGGCCACCGTGGCGACGCACACCCCGCAATCGGCCCCGGGGTACAGCTGCACCTCGCCGCCATCCCGCAGGGTGACGACCAGGGCCGGCGCGCCGACATCCGCCGCCCCAGAGGCCTTCCGCTGCCGCAGAGCGTTGTACCAGCACAACAGGCCGGCGACGTCGGTGGTGGGCAGGCTTTGGCGGGTTCCATCGGCCAGCACGCGGGCCGCGCCGGTCACGTCAGCAGGCGTCAGCCACGGCAGCGTACGAAAGGCCATGCAGGGGCTGAGCGCCGCAAGTAACAGCGCTGCCGCAACCAACACCGCCGCCAGCGCTGTCGTAGGCCAAGGGGATAGTCTGGGCAGGAACATGGGCTTCCTCCCGTCAGGGTTTCCGGCCCAGTATACACCGCGCGGCGGCCCGCCCCGGCCCTTGCGCCAAAGCCAGCCGCCGTTCGGCCAAACCTCCCATTTCCCGCCAGGGAGGAGGGACAAAACCGGAATCCCCAAAGAGCCGTCGCCTCTATGAAGCGCTGCAATGGCATCAACCTATCCTGTGCGCCCCCGTGCGAGCCCCTCCCCCCGCAGCCGCGCAGGCGGTTCACCCGCCCGCGGCACATATCAGCCCGAACGTGGCACTCGGCCCTCCCGCGTGAGCGGCGTCCTCTCTCGTAAAAGCCCAGCACGACCAAAACAGAAAAGAAGCCCGTCGGCGGCGTGTACGCCGGCGGGCTCCCCTATCATTGTGTCGAGCTCTCCTAAGTCACCTTTGCCGTACACGGCAAAGGTGACTTACCTCGCGACGGTCGCAACGCGGCCGGCGCGAAAGGAAAATACTTTAGTATTTTCCGAAGTCGATCTTCGGCTTGGCCTTGCCCGCCGGGCCCGGCAGCGCCGCCGTCGCGGCCTTTCGGCCCGTGCCCAGTGCGGCGTTCTTCAGGCGGAAGCGACCCACCATTTCCTTGAGGAGTTCGGCCTGACTGGAGAGTTCTTCGCTGGTCGCGGCACTCTCCTCGGCGGTGGCGCTCGTCGTCTGCACCACCTGGGACACCTGCT
>JAEWRW010000034.1 GCA_023398815.1 Bacillota bacterium | reverse complement strand
CTGCGGCGACAGCCGCGAGTCAGGAGAGCTCGGCACGGCCAACCATTGCCGCCCGGCGCACAGGTCGCCGGGCGGCTTTCGTTTGTGCTGGTCGTGCTGGGCTTTTTACGGGGGAGACGCGCCTTCGGGCGGAAGGCCAAGTGCCACGAACAGACTGCTTCGTGCCGCTGCCGGATAAACCGGCGACGCGGCTGCTGGGGGATGGCACGCGGCTTGCCTCAAGCCCTTGCAGGGATTCCAAAGGGGTGCAATCCCTTTGGGCGTTTTCTGCGTTCTCCTTCGGGGCGCGTGCGAGTTTCTCCCGGATGACTGGCGGCTCATCGCCTGAGACAGAGGGGCGGGATGTCTGAGCATTCGCTAGGCAGCGCCTTGCGAATGCGAGTTACCGCCCTCTGGCACTTCCCCTTGCCAGTCTTCCGGTCTAGGAAACTCGCCCGCGCCCTAGGCGTTTTTGGGCACTTTTGGCGCCATCCAAAAGTGCCGCCACGCGGCAGCGCGTTTCCTAAGAACATGGTACGGGTACTCAGGCAAGCAGCGGCCGTCTCAAGTTGGGCGAGTAGTTCAATGCCAAGATGACCCAAGGCCGACGGCACCGGCTAGAACAATGTTCCGCCAGCGTGCAGGACGCACGCGAGGTGTCGGAAAGGCTACCGAAGAGTTGCGACCCGTCCGCAGCTTAATCTGGGCGGCAGCGCCCCCGTTAGTTATTCCAGAACAACAAGCATCTTACCCGCAGCCCCTCCCCCCATCCATTAAGGAACTTTCCCACCGCCCCAACCGTCCCATGGGGAAAGGGAGTAAGGAGGAGCGACCATGAGGAACCCGACCCGAAGACTGTGGCTGCCCGCGCTGCTGCTGGCGCTGCTGTTCATCCTGTCCGGCTGCGCGTCCAGCCCCGCGTCGCCTGTGCTGGTAGCGGAGGAATCCACCAACTACGAGGGTGTGGAACACCCCGCCGAAGACCAGGCGGAGCCCCAGGCCACGACCGATGCCAGCGGCGGTGAGACCATTACCTCCGGTGACAGCGGCACCGGCAGCCTGCCGCCCATCAACACCGGTAACGTGGCGGCCTCCGGCAAGAAGATGATCTACACCGTCACCCTGTCGCTGGAGGCCGAGGACCCCAAAGCCGTGCTTTCCGGCGTGCAGAAGGCCGTGGATGAGGCCGGTGGCTACGTTGCCGGGTCGGAGTTCTACGGCGACGGCCAATACCAGTCCAGCACCATCACCGTGCGTGTCCCGCCGGAGAAGCTGCAGTCCTTCACCGCCGCCGTGGGTGCCCTGGGCCGCGTGTTGGAAAGCCAGATGTCCAGCCAGGACGTGACCGACCAGTACACCGACCTCGAAAGCCAGCTGCGCAACGCCCAGGCCCAGGAGACCCAGCTGCTGGAGGTGCTCAAAAAGGCCGAGAAGATCGACGACATCCTAAAGGTGCGCGAGCAGCTCAACCAGGTGCAGCAGGAGATTGAGATGTGCAAGGGCCAGCTACGCCTGATGGACAATCAGGTTGGCTACTCCACCGTCACCATCTCCGTCCGCCAGCCCGAGAAACCGGCCGTCACCGACGACGAGGGGGACCGCCCCTTGCAGTTCTGGGGCTTCAGCACCATCGGGAACAAGATCTCGCTGGCCTTCCGTAGCTCCGTCAACTGGACGATGAACGCCATCGGTGCCGTCCTCATGGTGCTGGGGTACCTGTCCATCCCGCTTGTCATCGTGGCGGCCATCGTGCTGGTGGTGGTGCTGCTGGTGCGCCGCGCCAACCGCCGCCGCCCTGCCCCCCGGCCCCCGGCGGCCCCGCCGCACGCCTGACGCTTGCTTGTCGCGGCTGCCGCTGTGGCGACAGCCGCCATTTGGAGTGCTTGTTCTCATGATGGCCAGATCGCCGTTCACGCCTTACGCGCCGTCCAGGCGCTAAGGCATTGCAAGCAATGCCTTAACGGCGTGACGGTTTGCACGCATCCAGCGTGCTGATTCGCCGCACAGGTCGCAGACTCTCAGTCCCGCCCGGCGCGCCTTACGCCGCCTCGTTCGGCTAGTACGACGCATAGCGTCGTACTCACGGCGCTTGGGTTGGACGCCCTTCCGGGGCGTCTGACGTTGCGGCAGACGATTCTTTAGAATCGTTGAGAGCAACGCGAGCAATACGAAGTATTGCGATGGACCGATCACAAATTGTTGCTCTCATGCTGGTTTCTAAGGATACGTGCGCCTGCGGGCGGGATTTTCTCTTCTTCTCGCATTGACCATTTCCTTTCCTCCCGCCGAATGAATCGGCGGGAGGTTCATTGTCATTAGCCCGTTCTGGGGGGTGTAGACACTCTGAAACCGTGTCCGGTTCGCCGGGCGCGGCTTTTCTGTTGGGCAAAGCCCTCCCTGTCTCGCCCGTTGACCTTGCAGGTCTGGCTCCGCCGTGCAGCCAATGCCAGCCTCGCCCCACACTACCTGCAACCGCCTGCCGCTCGCCCAGCGGACTCCCCGGCAAAGATGGCCCCTGGCCCGGCGTGGGGCGTGCAGCGCCATCGCCTTTACCAAGGCTGGCAGCCCAAACGCCCGTCCCCTCCCTTTCCCTTGCCCCCACTGCCCGCAATGGCCCGCTTCCCCTTCACACGCCTTTCACCCGCTCTTCATCAGTTCTTCGCAATTGTATTGTTTACAATTTATTCACATTGCCGTAACACACTGGTAACAGTTGGCAGGTAAACTGTGATCAAACAAAGGGAAGGGAGGCGGAGCCAATGACCAAGGACGAACGGCGCAGGGCCGCGCAGGACCGTTTGCTGGCAACGCTGCTGCTGGCCGGCATGCCCCACAACCCCTGGTAAACAGGGTTAGCATTGACCCCCTCCTCGGCGGCAACGCCGGTTGACATAGCAAGAGACCTTCATTCATGTACTCCTTCCTCCAACCGCCCGGCGACCATCCGGGCGGTTTTTGTTCGGGCCCGCCGCGACGCGGCGGGCCCGAGTTAATCGATGCGCGACACGAGCATAATGAGCCGCCCGACGTACACGCCGTCGGGCGGCTTCTGTTTGCGTTGGTCGTTCTTCGCTTTTTACGAGGAAGACGCCGCTCACGCGGGAATGGCCGAGTGCCACGAGTAAACTAAGGAGTGCCTTGGCCGGATGAACCGGCCTGCGGCTGCGAGTGGATGTTCCTCCCCGCGAATGGATGTGCAGAGAGCTGGGGGGCGTTTGGTACTGGACTCGTCTCCTAGCGGGGATTCCAAAGGGACAGGGGTCCCTTTGGACGTTTCCTCGTTCTCCCTTCGGGCGCGTTGCGAACTTCCCCCTGGCGACAGGCAGCAGAAAGCCCTGCGACAGAGGGGTGGGATGTTTGAGCTTTCACATTGCGGAGCAATGAGAAAGCGAGTTACCACCCTCTGCTTCTTAATCTTGTGCCTGTCGTCAGGTCTTTGGAAGTTCGTCCGCGCCCACAGCGTTTTTGGGCACTTTTGGCGCTTTCCAAAAGTGCCGCCCGCGGCAGGCGTGCCTTTTGGGTTGGTACCCGAAAAGCAAGAACAGACCCTTCGATGCTTTCGTGTTAGAAACGAAGAGAGGTAGATGCCCATGCAGACGTTTGACCCCACATAGCCGATCTTTCCTTTACTCTGCCAGCCCCGGTGCATGCAGGGCAGTCCCATTGCCCAAAGGCAGGTAAGTATCGCAACGCCGTGATTGACCAAAAGAGCACCAGCGGCGCGATACCCGCTAGGCAGAGGAAAGGCGGTCAAAGTTCGCAACCGTCCATGCAACTCAGTCAGGTACAAGCAACCCCACCCCCTTCTTTCCTCCCCCGCCCCGATGTGGTAGACTATACCAAACCATCGGAGGGCCTATGGAGCGCTGGAACGACATCCCCCTTGCCGAGTTTGACGAGGACCGCCGGGCCGTGTTGGAGCCGGGGTTCTTCCTGCCGCCCATGGATTTGCCGCGCTGCTGCGTCATCACCTTCTTCCGCGAGGTGCTGGAGGCCAAGCGCGCCGCCGGGGAGTTGGAGGAAATCACCACACTCGGCAGTGAGCTTGTGACCCTGCCGGTGTGGCGCACCCAGGCGCTGGGGCGTGAGGTCTGCCTGGTGCAGGGGTTCGTGGGCAGCGCCGGGGCCGCCGGACAGCTGGAGGAACTCATCTCCCTGGGCTGCGACCGCTTCGTGGTGTGTGGCGGGGCCGGCGTGCTGGTGCCGGAGGTTGCCGTGGGGCACCTCATCGTGCCCACCAGTGCCCTGCGGGACGAGGGCGCGTCCTACCACTACGCCCCGCCCAGCCGGGAGATTGCCGCCGACCCCCATGCGGTGGCCGCCCTTGTGGATGGCCTCACACGGCGGGGCATCCCGCACCGCACGGCCAAGACCTGGACGACCGACGGCTTTTACCGCGAGACACGCGCCAAGGTCGCCCGCCGGGTGGCCGAGGGGTGCGTGACCGTGGAGATGGAAGCCGCCGCGTTCTTTGCGGTGGCGCAGTTCCGGGGCGTGGCGCTGGGCCAGCTTCTCTATGGCGGTGACGACCTCAGCGGCCCCCAGTGGAGCGACCGGGAGTGGAACAGCCGCGCCGAAATCCGCGCAAACCTTGTGGACCTGGCACTGGAACTGGTGCTGGAGCTCCACGATAGCAACCCGGGCACACCCGCCCAACCATCGACCGCACAGGAGTGAACGCAATGAGCATCAACCGTGGTGTCACCTTCCCGCAGGGGTTCCGGGCCGCCGGCGTAGCCTGCGGGCTCAAGAAGAACGGCAACGCCGACCTGGCTCTGGTGGCAAGCGATGTGCCCTGCACGGCGGCGGGCATGTTCACCCGCAACGTCGTAAAAGGCCATAGCCTGCAGCTGGCCCAGCGCAACGTGGCCAATGGCCGGGCTCAGGCCGTGGTCGTCAACGCCGGCTGCGCCAATGCCTGCGTGGGCCAGCGGGGCGACGAGGACGCTCTCACCATGGCTCGCCTGGTGGCCGATGCCGTGGGCTGCGACCCTGCCGATGTGCTGACCGGCTCCACCGGTGTCATTGGTGTAGCGCTCGATATGAATAAGGTCTCCGCGGGCATCGCGACGGCGGCAGCGGCCCTCTCTGCCGAGGGCGGGGCCAATGCGGCCCGGGCCATTATGACAACCGACACCCACCCCAAGGAGGCCACGGCAACGCTGACGGTGGGTGGCAAGGCTGTGCGCATCGGCGCCATGTGCAAGGGCTCGGGCATGATCCACCCCGACATGGCCACGATGATCGCCATCGTTACGACCGACTGTGCCATCAACGCCGACGCCCTGGGCCACGCCCTGCGCCGGGCGGCGGCCAAGAGCTTCAACCGCGTGTCGGTGGATGGCGACACCTCGGTGTGCGACAAGGCCGTGGTGTTGGCCAACGGCCTGGCCGGCAACCGCGAGATCATCGCCGGCACCGACGAATGCGAAGCCTTCGTGGCGGCGCTGACCTCCTGCTGCCATCGGCTGGCGCGCATGCTGGCCGCCGATGGTGAGGGCGCAACCAAGCTGCTGGAGGTGCGCGTCTCCGGCCTGCCGACCCCCGACGACGCGCTAAAGGCCGCCCAGGCCATCGCCAAGTCGCCCCTCGTCAAGACTGCGGCCTTCGGCTGCGACGCCAACTGGGGGCGCATCCTCACGGCGGCGGGCTACTCCGGCGCGTCCTTTGACCCGGACCTCGTCGACGTGTTCATCGGCGCGGTGCCGGTGTGCGCCGGGGGCCAGGCCCTGCCCTTTGATGAAGACGCCGCCCTTGCCGTCCTCAAAGAGCCCGAGGTGCTGCTGCGAGTCGATTTTCACCAGGGCCCCTGCTCCGACTTTATGCTCACCTGCGACTTGACTTACGATTACGTCAAGATCAACGGAGATTATCGCACGTGACGCAACGCTTCGCTTCGCTGTCGCGGCGGCCGCCTTTGGCGATCGCCGCGAGTTCGGGAGTGCTCGTCACGAGTGTAGGTTTGCCGCCCGGCGCACAGGTCGCCGGGCGGCTTTCGTCTGCGTGGGTCGTGCGGGGCTTGAACGAGGAGACGCCGCTCATGCGGGGGAAGGCTGTGTGCCCCGGGCAAGCTGCGTGGTGCCGCTGCGGGGTAAACCCGCGACGCGGCTATGGGGAGCAGTACACGCACTCTCCCCCAAGAACTGGAGGGGAACATCGGAGGCTGGGGCGCACAGCGGAAAGCTGGACGCACCGTCCCATCGTGCGCGTTGCAAACTTCCCCCGGGCGGCCGGTGCCACTTGGCTAGCGACAGCGGCGGGGATGTTTGAGTCGGGGGATTGCGAAGCAATGCCCCTGCGAGTTACCCGCCGCTGGTACTCACCCTGTGCCGGTCGCCCGGTCTAGGAAGTTTGCCCGCGCCTCCTAGGCGCTTTTGGGCACTTTTGGCGCCTCCCAAAAGTGCCGCCCAGCGCAGCGCGTTCTCTAAGAATGCGGGTCGTGTCTGCGCAAAGGGATCACATACCACCGCCCATGCGAATACCCCCGACACAACAGAAAACCACCCGACGCACATGCATCGGGCGGCAAAAAGTTGTTGTACCCAGTAATGTCCTCTCGCCTCAGGCGGTCGCCAGCTGATTGACCAGATCGTAGTACTCCTGCCGGAACACCCGGGGCGCCTGCAGCGCTTCTGTGATGTCCATGTCGAAGATCTCGTTCTGGCGGATGCCCACGGCGCGGTTGCCGATGCCCTGCTCCAGCAGCGCCACGGCGCGGCTGGCCATGCGGACCGAGAGATTGATGTCGCCGGGGGTGGGCTGGCCGCCACGCTGTAGGTAGCCCAGCACGGTCTCGCGCACATCGCCGATGGTGCGGCCACGGGCCTTGAGCTCCTCTTCCAGCTTGTGGCGCAGTTCCAGCGCGCGGTTGGGGTTCTCGTACCCCACGCCCTCGGCCAGCACGATGAGGAAGCTGTCCTGCCCGCGGTCCTTGAGGGCGCAAAGCCGGTCGGCCAGCGCCACGATGTTGTAGGTGTCGGGGTAGGCGACCTCGGGCACCAGCACAAAGTCCGCCCCGGTGGCCAGCGCCACGTGCAGGGCGATGTCGCCGCAGAAGCGGCCCATCACTTCCACAATGCCCACGCGCTCGTGGCTCTCCATCGTGTCCTTCACGCGCAGGGTGGCCTCGTAGGCCGAGTTGCAGGTGGTGTCAAAGCCCAGCGTCAGGTCGGTGTAGGCCAGGTCGTTGTCAATGGTGCCGGGCAGGGCGATCGTGGGGATGCCCCGCTGGGCCAGGATGTTGGCCCCCTGGTAGCTGCCGTCGCCGCCCACCACGATGAGACCTTCCAGCCCATGGGCATGGGCGGAGGCAATGGCCTCGGCGCGGCCCTCCTCGGTCTTCATCTTCAGGCACCGGGCGGTCTTGAGCACCGTACCGCCGTGGTTCAGGATACCGGCCACGTCGGCGGGGGTCAAGGGCCGCATGTCGCCGGTGATGAGGCCCTGGTACCCCCGGTTGATGCCCAGGATTGTCATGCCACGGCTGTGGGCCGCCTTGGTCGCCGCCCAGATGGCCGCGTTCATGCCCGGCGAGTCGCCGCCGCTTGTCAGTATACCAATGGTCTTGCTCATGGTCGTCTCCCCTTACAAACTATTTCTCCAGGCCGGAGGTAATGACCCCATACCTGGTGTAAATCTGTGCGCGGCCGCGAATCTTGATGGCCGAGGTGTGGGCGGTGAACTGGGCGATCATCACTTCCCCCGCGTCGATCTTCTCGGTGTGGTGGAAGCGGGTGTCCTGCCCGCGTGTCATGCCGATGACCATGACGCCATTCTCCAGCGCCTTGACACAGACCGTGTCGGTGGTGTTGAAGCGTTCTTCCTCGTCCATGGTACCCGGCCTCCCCAATAGATCTGTTTATTCCAATGTTTGATTATAGCACACAACCCCGCTGGCTTCCATGGTTTCTTTCTCCTGCTCCATTCATGTAGCGAACGGCAAAGCAATGCCTTTTTCCCTTATTTCCCAGCCCCAACGGCAATAGCTGTATTGACACAGGTGCCACAGTGACTACAATATATAAATATGGGATAGACTATTCATGGCCCGTTGCGGTCGTTGATACAAAAGAAACGAGGCGAATGCATGACCGATTTCAATTTCCTCAGGATCAAGTGGCCAAAACTCGCGGCCATCGCCGCGGATGCCAGCCGCCTGGTGGAGGTTAGCCCTTCCAGCGCCGTGTCCACCATGCAGAACTTCTGCGAGTGGGCAACCGACATCGCGCTGGACTTGTACTCCGTGCGGGTGCAGAACGGCATCACCCAGCAGGAGAAGATGGACCTTCTGGGCTCCACCGGCAATGTCCCCACCGAGATCGTGACCCGCATGAACAACATCCTGATGGCCGGCGGCCACCGGGTGTATCACGTGCACGAGGACGTGGAGGAGGCCCGGCGCTGCATTGACGACGTGTACGAGATCGCACGCTGGCTCAACCGCGAGGCTGACCGCGCCGGCTGGCCGCCCCGTGGCGGCAATGTCTACCGCCCGCCGGTGTCCTCGGGTGCCGGCAGCAGTGCCGCTGACAGCCGCCTCTTCCCCGGGGAAATCCGCCGCCCGGCGGCCCCCTATCTCAAGCTCGCGGGCCTGGGTGTGTTCGCGGTGGCGGCGGTCGTGCTGCTCATTGTGGGCATCATCAAGATTGCGGGCCGCGGCGGCGACCAGGATGTGGTGACGCTCAGCTCCAGCCCCAGCGCCACCTCCAGCAGCGTGCTCATCATCCCCACCGACACCCCCACCCCCGCGCCGGAGGTGGAGGTCTACCTCGACACCATCAACGCCTCCGACGCCCCCAACAAGGGCTTCTACAAGGCTGCCTGGAAGGACGACAAGGCCCTGACCATTGCCGACAAGGCCTATGAGCACGGCATCGGCTGGTTCATCCCCAGTTCGTCCATCGCGGAGTCGTCGGCCTCGGCCTCGGTCAAGTACGCGCTCGATGGCAAATACGACCTGCTGCGCTTCGACCTGGGCGTGGACGCCAACATGGACTACGGCGATGGTTACGGCACCTTCCGCATCACCATCTACGCCGACGACGAGGAAGTCTATGACTCCGACAAGCAGGAGTATGACTATACCGAGTACGGCACCGAGGTGGATCTGAAGGGCTGCGACACGATGAAGATCGTGCTGACCGAGAAAAAGGGCAGCAAGGGTACCATCAACGTGGTGCTGGGCGACATGCGCCTGGTGCAGGGCGGCGCGGGCTCGGGCGATGACCAATCGACCGACGAGCCAGCCGACACCGCCACTGACGAGAGCGCCTCCCCCGACCCCGATGCGACCTCCAAGGCGACCTCCACCAAGGCCAGCGCCAGCCCCAAGTCTGGGGATGAGGACAGCACCACGGTGACCGACGGCAGCAACCAGGAGGACGAAGGCGCCACCGACCCGCCGGAGGATGAGCAGGAGAATCCGCCCGGGTGACGCTGCGCTAGCGCTTCGCTGTCGCGGCTGTCGCATTCGCGTCAGCCGCGAGTTTAGAGAACTCGGCACGAGTATGGTTTCGCCCCTTGACGCACAGGTCGTCAAGGGGCGTTCGTTTGCGTGGGTCGTGCTGCGTTTTTACGGGGCAGACGCCGCTGCGGCGGGAAGGGCCAAATGCCACGAACGTACTGCTTCGTGCCTTGGGCGGATGAACCGCCTGGTGTTACCCCCACCCTGCGGCAGACGATTCGATCCGAATCGTTGAGAGCAGGGTGAACAATGCAGAGCATTGTGATGGGGCGGCGGTTAGGGGCGGCTCTCGTCCTCCTAAGTGCGATGGTGGGATTCCAAAGGAATGTTATCCCCGCCCAGGATGCAGGGCGAGCAGCCGGGTTGCAGGGCCGAGTAGTCCAAGCCGCCTGGATGGCGGCAAGACCGGCGGCACCGGAGTGCAACCTAAGGGTGCACTCAGCCCGCACGATGCGGGCGGGAGGGCCGAGCAGTGCCGGAACGGCACGACCAGGCGCGACCAGCCCTGCAGCAGAATCGTTGAGAGCAGGGCGAACAATCCAAGGCGCAGGATGCGCTTAAGGCCGACGGCACCGGGTCACAATCCACAGGGTTGTGACAGCCCGCACGATGCGGGCAAGGTGCCGGTAAGGCGCGACGCATTGTGAAGGGGCGGCTGCGGAGGTGTGGCTTGCGTGACGGGAGTCGGAATTGTCATAGAGAACTGTTGCGGAGCACATTGGATTTTTGATATGCTTATTGGGAAAGATGGAAATTCATCTTCGGTTTATCATTTTTTGGGAGGACATCAAATGAGCAAGTACGACGAAGCCATGAAGCGGTTGGACGAACAAGTGGGAAACAAGGACGGCCTGATCTCTCTGTCCACCATCGCGCTGGAACCGGGAGCCGATGGCAAAAGCCGCCCCGCCGCTCGCATTGTGGACGCCTATTATGAGGACGGCGCGTTCTACACTGTCACCTACGCCACCTCAGGCAAAATGCGGCAGATCGCCCAAAACCCCGAAGTTGCCGTTTGCATCATCGTCGAGAACTTCACCGCCGACGGCATCGGTGAAAACCTGGGCTGGGTGTGTGACGAGAAAAACGTTGAGATGATGACAAAGCTGCGCACAATATTCGCCGCGTGGTATCACGAAGCCAATAACGACGAGGATCCCAACACATGCCTGTTGCGCATCCGCCTGACAAAGGGCCTGTGGAATGACGCCCACAAAGGAATCAGAGACGAGATTGATTTTATCAATAAGACGGCAAATTAGGGTGTAGGGTGCGCCCGGCCCGCACGATGCGGGCGAAGTGCCGGTAAGGCGCAAAGCATTGCGATGGGCGGGAGGAACCCACAACGCGGCTGCGGGGATTTACGCTCACGGAAGGGTTCGCCAAGGAACACCCCCGCCCCGCCCTCCGTCCAACCCGCAAAGGAGTGTTGCCAATGAAGCGCATGCTCTGCATCACGCTACTTTGCGCCCTGTGCCTGGCCGGGTGTGTCGTCCCGGCCACCGCGCCAACCGCAGCCAATCCTTCCGCGACTGCCACACCCACCCCTCCTGCGGGCCGGGCGGTGGTCTATGCTGCCCAATGGATCGTCTCCCATGATTTCTCTGTTGAGGATTACGATTACCCGACCGTCGAGTTCATCCGCACAGCGGAAGATTGGGGAGATCTTAACATCGATTGCGCAACGTTCCCCCCGTCGTTCTTCCGGGCGCATGCGCTCCTTCTGGCGCGGGTGGAGGAACCCAGCGGCTCCATCCGCCACAAGGTGACGGAGGTAACCAACGACGGCAACTCACTGCGCATCTCTGTGCAGCGGTTCCACCCATCGTCGTACACCTGTGACATGGCATATTGGTACCTTCTGCTGGAGCTTCCTGCCCATGTTCCAGACCGTGCGGAGTTCACTTGGGAGGATGTGCACGAGGAAGAGAAGAAGTGATGATGCCGCCCTACAACTAGCGCGATCCGTTGGTGGGCCGCTGTCGAACGAGGCTACTTCACCCCGCGCACCACCATGGTGATGGACACATTGGTGTCCCACTGCCGCTCGCCACGGTCGTAGAGCGCAAGGCGTTGGTCAAACCGCCGATGGATGGCAGCGGTCAGCGCGGCGCGTTCGTCCTCGCTCACCACCCCCGGCGCGACCTCCGGCAGGCTGGCCACCCAGTCAAGCGCCACCTGCCGGTTGGCGTCAATCATGGCGTGGGCCAAATTGCTGGGGTAACGGGGGTTGTCAGGGGTCAGGTCGGCCACCACATAGTGGGTGGAGACGCTGCGGAACCCATAGCGCTCCATGGTGGCAGGCAGCTCGGTCTCGCTCATGGGGTAGGCGCAGACGTTGTACCGCCGGTCGGCCTCGTCAAAGCAGGGCTGGGCCCGCTCGTAAATCTCCCTCTCCCAGTTCTCCCGCGCGGCCAGGCAGGGCGCGGTGGCATGGATGCCCCGACGCGCCGACAACACCAGGCACACGCCGCCGGGCCGCAGCACCCGCCGCTGCTCGCCAAAGAACGCCGCCGGTTCCACGTGCTCCTGCACGGTGTGGGAGAGAGTCACGTCAAAACAGCCATCGGCAAAGGGCAGGGCCGTGGCGTCGCCCTCGCCAAACGTCACACCCGGGGCCAGCCCGGCGGCAAACCGAATGAACGTACTGTCCCGGTCGAGGCCGGCGATGGCGGCCCCGGGGTACCAGCGGCGCAGGGCCTGACACAGCGCCCCGGTGCCGCAGCCAACCTCCAGCATATCGAGCCCGTCTCCCAGGGCGAACGCCGCCCGGTACGCCGCCGCAAACGGGTCGGCAAAGCGCAGGGTGCGGGTACGGTGGAGCATGTCGGCCTTTTGCACGTAGGTAGACCAGATGGTGTTCATGGGCAACCTCCTCACAGCGCGAATGGGAAGTGCATTATAACTCACCCACATTGCCTTCGCAATGAGAAAGGGCCTCTATTGGAATCTTCTGGCCTTTGCCCATCAGGCCCAGCGGCGGTAGAGGATACGCTAGCGAACGCCAAAGGCCCTTTGGTCGGGTTCCCCCCGTTTCTCGTTCCCTTCGTGCGCGTTGCGAACTTCTCCCGGGTGATCGGCGGCAGAAAATCCTGCGACAGAGGGGCGGGATGTTTGAGCCTTCCCGTTGCGGAGCAGAAGGGAAGGCGAGTTACCGCCCTCTGGCACTCACTTCGTGCCGGTCATCCGGTCTAGGAAGTTCGCCCGCGCTCCTGGGCGTTTTTGGGTACTTTTGGCGCCATCCAAAAGTGCCGCCCAGCGCAGCGCGTTTCCTGAAAGTGCGGATTGTGTGTCTGTACAAAAGGACTACAGACCAAGACCCTTACGAGTTACCACCCTCTACCCAACCCCATGCAACCGTCCGATCTTGGTCGTCCGCCGGCTCGATATAGCACTATTGACAAGTTTACGCTTACAAACATGCCTCCTGTGGTAGCATTTACTACACATCCCTGTACTCTTACATCTTGATTGTTATTTGGCCACCACATTCCCCTCCCCCAGCACACACCGCAAATCGGCCAGCAGTTCCTCCCCAATGCGCACCTGCCGGTCGGGGCCAGCGGCCCAGGTGCGGCCCGCGTCCTCGTCCTTCACCACGACCGGGGCCTCGCCAGGGTACTTCTTCAGGGTGCCCAGCACGACCTCCCGCGCGAAGGCGCAGGTGCCCGGCTGGTAGCGCAGGTAGAGCTTGCTGGCCCCGCCCCGGCGGGTGAGCGGCCCCACCGTGTCCACCACCAGTTTGCCCGCCTCCTCCTCGCGGAAGCTGGCGCGGCCACGCACAGTGATGACGCTCTCTGTCTCCAGCTGGGCGGCGAAGCGCTGCAGCACCTTCGGGAACACGATGAGCTCCACCGCGCCGTAGAGATCCTCCAGCGTCAGGAAGGCCATGCGGTCGCCGGTGCGGGTCATCTTGGTGGTGCGGCCGGTCACGATGCCAGCGAGCTCCACCACCTGGCCGTCGGCCGGGGCACCGCGCCCGCCGCCCTCTTCCTCGGTCTGGGCGGCAAAGTGGGAGCTGTTCCACGGCAGGGCGGCCAGCTCCTTCTCATACTCCGCCAGCGGGTGGCCGGTGATGTACACGCCGGTCATGTCCTTTTCCATTTTAAGGAGCAGCGCCTTGCTGTGCTCCGCAATGTTGGGCAGCTTCGGCGCCAGCGACACCGTAGGCCCCGCCGCGTCAAAGAGCGTCATCTGCCCGGCCACGGCGTCGCGACGGGCCTTTTGTGCGCCGTCCAGCGCCTTTTCATACACCACCAGCAGCTGGTTGCGGTTGCCCCCGGCGTTGTCAAAGGCCCCGGCCATGATGAGGCTTTCCACCATGCGCTTGTTGGTGCCCTCGCCCGCCCGGCTGCAGAAGTCAAAGAGGTCGGCAAAGGGCCGCCGCGCCCGCTCGGCCATCAGTTCCTCCACCGCACCGCCGCCCACGTTCTTGATGGCGGCCAGCCCAAAGCGGATGGCCCCGTTCTCCACCGAGAAGCCCGAGCGGCTGCGGTTGATGTCCGGCGGCAGCACCTGGATGCCCCGCCGCCGGGCCACCTGCACGTATACCCCGATCTTGTCGGAGTTGCCAAGGATGGAGTTCATCAGCGCCGCCATGAACTCCACGGGGTGGTGCACCTTGAGCCACGCCGTCCAGTAGGCGACGACGGCATAGGCCGCCGCGTGGCTCTTGTTGAAGGCGTACTGGGCAAAGTCGATCATCTGGTCAAAGACGTCACTGGCCACTGCCTCCGGCACCCCCCGGCGGATGGCCCCCGGCACGGTGACGACGCCGTTCTCCTCCAACCCATAGACGAAGGCCTGCCGCTCGCGGTTCATCACGTCGGCCTTCTTCTTGGCCATGGCGCGGCGCACGAGGTCGCTTCGACCATAGCTGTAGCCCGCCATCTCCCGCACAATCTGCATCACCTGCTCCTGATAGACCATGCAGCCGTAGGTCACGTTCAGCACATGCTCCAGGATCGGGTGGGCGTAGCGCACCGACGACGGGTCACGCTTGCCGGCCACATACCGGGGGATGGAGTCCATCGGGCCGGGGCGGTAGAGCGAGATGCCGGCGATGATGTCCTCAAAGGCCGTGGGCTTGAGGTCCCGCATAAAGGAGCGCATGCCCTCGCTTTCCAGCTGGAAGACGCCGTCGGTGTCGCCGCTGGCGATGAGCTCATACACCGCTGGGTCGTTGAAGTCCAGCCCCTCCAGGTCGATGTGCTCGCCGCTCTGCTGGGCCACCATCTCCACGGCGTCCCGGAGTACCGTCAGCGTCCGCAGGCCCAGGAAGTCCATTTTCAAGAGCCCCAAGTCCTCGATGTTGCCCATGGGGAATTGGGTTGTCACCGCGTCGCCATTTCGCGAAAGCGGGATGTGGTCGGTCAGCGGCAGCTTGCTGATGACGACGCCCGCCGCGTGGGTGGAGGCATGGCGGGGCAGGCCCTCCAGCCGCCGGCCCATTTCAAGGAGTCTCCCTGCCTTATCATCCGCTCCGGCCAGCTCTTTGAGTTCGCGGTTCATCTCCAGCGCCTTGTCGATCGTCATATTGAGCTGCCAGGGGATCATCTTGGCGATGCGATCCACGTCGCCGTAGCTCATGCCCAGCGCACGGCCCACATCGCGCAGTACGGCGCGGGCGGCCATGGTGCCGAAGGTGATGATCTGGGCCACGTGGTCCGCGCCGTACTTGGCCACTACATAGTCAATGACCTCGCTCCGCCGCACGTAGCAGAAGTCGATGTCGATATCGGGCATGGAGACGCGCTCGGGGTTCAAAAACCGCTCAAACAGCAGGCTATACCGCAGCGGGTCAATCTGTGTGATGTTGAGGCAGTAGGCCGCGAGACTCCCGGCGGCACTGCCCCGCCCCGGCCCCACGGTGATGCCGTGGCTGCGGGAGTAATGCACGAAATCCCACACGATGAGGAAGTAATCGGTGTAACCCATCCGCGCGATGACGTCGAGCTCATAATCCAACCGTTCCAGCAGCGTCGTGCGGTCGGGCTGGCCGGGGGTACCGGCGGGGTATTTGCGCTCCAATCCCTCCAGGCACAGCTGCCGCAGGTATTCGCCGTGGTCGATGCCGCCGGGGGTCTCGTAGTTGGGCAGGTGGGTGGTGTTGAAGTCAAACGCCACCTGGCAGCGGGCGGCAATCTTCTCGGTGTTACCGAGCGCTTCCGGCGCGTAGGGGAAGAGCGCCGCCATCTCCTCGGGCGACTTCAGGTAGAACTCCTCACTGCCAAAGCGCATACGGTCAGGGTCGTCCACCGTCGTCTGGGTCTGGATGCACAAGAGCACGTCGTGGGCGGCGGCGTCCTCCCGCCGCACGTAGTGGGTGTCGTTGGTGGCCACAAGACCAATGCCCAGCTCCCGCGCCAGTTTGATCTGCTGGGGCAGAATCTGGCGCTGTTCGGGCAGCTTGTGGTCCTGAATTTCAATGTAGTACCGCTCGGGGCCGAAGATGGCAAGGAACCGCTGGGCGGCCTGCTTGGCCGTCTCGTAGCGGCCATCCAGGAGGTTGGAGGCCACCTCCCCCGCCAGGCACGCCGAAAGGCAGATGAGCCCCTCGTGGTAGCGCTCGATCAAGTCCATATCTACCCGCGGCTTGTAGTAGAAGCCATCCAGCGCCCCTGCCGAGACGAGCTTGCACAGGTTGTGGTAACCCACCTCATTCTCTGCCAGCAGCACAAGATGAGCGGGCTCCCTGTCCTGGGCCTCGCGGTCGGTGTGGCGGCGGGGAGCCACGTACACCTCGCACCCGATGATGGGTTTGACGCCGGCGGCCTTCGCCTGCTTGTAAAAGTCGATGACCCCGAACATCACCCCGTGGTCGGTGATGGCAAGCGTGTCCATCCCGAGCTCCTTGCAGTGGGCGATGAGGTCGCCCACCCGGGCTGCGCCATCGAGCAGGCTGTATTGGGTGTGTACGTGCAGGTGTGTAAAGGACATGGTTGGCTCCCTCCCGTGTAGTTGTATTATACCATGGGCGGGGGTGCATCCGTTGTCACTACAGCGGGCTCATCACAAACATCAGCTGTTGGCTTATCATCCGCTTTCCAGAAATGGTAGATAGGCCATTCGCGGAAGCTATTTTGCATTTCTACATCCATTTTTGCGAAATGCATTTCAGCCGCCTCTTGATTCATCAACAATAGGTAAGCACCGACTCGAATCCGCTCATCTTCTTTGACATCTTCTGCTATTTCCAATAGCTGTAACCGTTCTTCTTTGCTTAGTTCTCGGCTTCTTCTGACGACTTGCAGGAGATTGATTAAGCGGATAGAAAAAGGCACGGCCTCTTCCGCGCATTCTTTGAAAAGCCATTCGGCTAGCTTTACGCCTGTTTCTAATAGGCTAATTTTATGCGTACTATCGTATGCCAAGAGGATCGAGAGCAGGGTGTTATTTGCTACCGAGAATATTTCCACATCGTTATGCCGCGTATACACTCTTTCAAATGACGGAAGTACATCATCAAAGTTGATGTTCGAAACCGTCGCCCACCCATCTTTGTCCATTGTGGCATGTGGCGGAACGAAATGACGAATCTCGTCCACGGTATAGCTGGTAATCAGTCTTTCCGAAAAATAATCAAATATCTCTTCAGCTCCATCTTCGGCTATCTTTGTATGCACTAGTGCTATACGAACACCACCAATTGTCATATTAAAGGTTAAGGGCAAGTCCTTCCGAAGGTTCATAATGGGTTCTTTATCGAGTAACGATTTTTTGAGAAAGTCAAAACCTCTCCAATCAACTTCGGTTAGTGTAGAGAGATCAATATCATCGCCGATATGTAGAATGTCAAGTACATCGATCGTACTTCGTAGAAACTCAAGTTCGTCGGTACCGTCAATAGTTTTTCGCACAATTGTCTCGCTTGGTTTGACGGTCAGCTGGTCTGCAGGGCGTCAACCTCATAGGTTTCCAGATGCTTCATGCTCATGTAGGGAACGGTGCCCCAGCGGGAGC
>JAEWRW010000031.1 GCA_023398815.1 Bacillota bacterium | reverse complement strand
GGCTTTGGTCACGGGGAAGGCGTAGCTCGCGTTGGTGGAGACAGCGGTACTGCCCTCCAGCCAGCGGACGAACCGATACCCCGCCTTGGGTGTGGCCTTCACGGTGGCCGTGGCACCGGCGGCGTAGCTACCCGCGCCGGAGACCGTGCCCCAGGCACCGTTGTTAGCGGAAACGGCCACGGCGTAGGTCATCGGGGCATTCACCGTCCACTTGGCATAGATGGTGGTATTCGCCGTCACCCGGTCGGTGGCAAAGTTCCAAGCACTGGTGCAGGCTGCCTGCTTGTACCACCCGCCAAAGGTGTGACCCGTCCAGGTCGGGTTGGTAGGCTTGGTCACCAAACCATTGGGCACCACCTGCTGGCTGGGTACCGCGCTGCCACCCTGGCTGTCGAAGGTCACGGTGATCGGGAGCGGAACCTCTTGGTCATACTCTACCGCCACCGGCGCCGGCGTCCAGTTTATACCATGGCTCCGGGTGACATATACCGTACCGGCATCGCTGCCCAACTGATCGATGCTGGCGGTGATGCTGGTTGCCCCAGCGGCCACGAAGGCCGTGCCCAGCAGATCGGTGCAGCTGCTGTCCGCATACACCGCAACGCGGTCGCCCGCCGCAATGCCGGTGACAGACACCGTGTCGGCACTGCCGGTGTTGTTGGTCACCGCAACCTGCGCGGCAGTGAGCGTATAATCGGTGACGTAGCGGGAAACGGCTGCCTTCCCCGTGCCGCTTGGATGGGACATGACCAGCGTACCGCCGTACCAGATCACGTCAGGAACATCGTTGCTACCAGAGGGATAGCTGTAGAGGGATGTCACCGACTGGCCATCAAAGCGGCCGAAGAAGACCGTGTCATAGACGTTGCATGCTAAATATACATCGCTGGCACTGGTGACAAACAACCGAGAGGGCCCGGCCTGTCTGCCGAGAATGCCCGAATAGGTGTGCAACCCGGAACTGTCATTGACAAAAAACTTTTCCTCATAATCCGAAGTTTCATAATTGTACTGTGCCCCGCAGAGGTACAGGTTATCGTCCCCATCCAGGGCAATGGTCTCCGGCCAGTACACCTCCATGGAGCTCCAATAGGTAGACCAGGCACCATCGGCATAGGTCTTCACGACGGTGCCGTTGAGCCAGTAGCTGTCTTTATACGCCACATAGGGGCTCCCATTGTGGATGGTCAACGCGACGGAAGATCCATTGGCGCTGCCAATAGCGCTGCCACCCACCATGGCCCAACCGGTACTGCTTGCAGTGTCATAACTGTAAAGGTACGCATTATAATCGGAGCCACCCACCGCCAAATAGAGCATGTCGCCATCGGCGGCAAGCTCCATTTGGCCAAAGGCGACGCTGAACGAGCTGCTGTCCACCAACGACCAAGTCGGGGAGGCGTCCGCCGGGTTGGCGCACTCGTTCACATAGATGGAATTGCCCTCGCGATATGCGGCAAACAGCGAGCTGCCGTTGCAAGCAAATTCTATGGTGAGATTATCCAAATTCTCGGTGCCGAACGAGCCGATCTGTGCCCAGCCGGCGGATTCGCCATCCCACCGATAGATGCACAGATAGTATATGGTAGTGCCGTAGGAAACCGTTGGCGCCATCCCCGCAGCCAGATAGAGCTGCCCGTCCAGCTCTTGCAGCTTCGTGCTACTCACCCTGTAAGAATCCATACCCGGTGCCGCCCCTATGGCCTGCATGGAAACGTCTGCCTTGGCCGGCTGGGGGAACGCAAACAGTGACAGAGCAAGAACCAACGCGAACGCGCAGGATAACAATCGCAATCCCTTTCGGTGCATAGTGGTTGACTCCCTTCGTACACAGCGATAACTTCTGGAGCGGCGCGAACGCACTTATCCAGATCGTCTGAAGCAAAAACAAAAGTACCACAAGGTACCCTGCCTCGGCAATGTGCGAAAGTACAGTCAAACGTAAAATGTTGGTTTGGACGGGGTTTGTCTCAGCCTTCCGGTGGTTTGGCCCGCCCCAGCCCCAGGCGGCCGGCATAGGCAATGACCTGGGAGCGGTTCTTGAGGTGCAACGCCTCCACAATACGACCCATATGGTACTTCATCGTCCGCTCGGTGATGCCCAGCAGTTCCCCCGCCTCCTTGTAGGTGTGGCCGGCGGCAATGAGCTCCAGAATCTCCCGCTGGCGGCCGGTGAGCCCGGCGGCATCGGGGAGATTCGTGGGGCAGGGTGCGTCAAACTCCCCCAGCATGCGGGCCGCCAACCCCGGCGACAGCGCCAGTTCGCCCCGCTCCAGCTCCCCCAACAACTCCACCAGCGTGGTGGCGTCGGTGCTTTTGAGCAGGTACCCCGACGCGCCGCAACGCAGGGCCTCCATCAGGTCCCCATCCTCGTCAGAGGTGGTGAGCATGGCCACCGGCATCGTTGGGTTCTCGTCCTTCAGCGCCCGCAGGGTATCAAGCCCGCCCATGCCGGGCATGCGGATGTCAAGAAGCACCAGGTCGGGCCGCAGGGTGCGCGCCATCTCCAGGGCCTCCCGTCCATCACGCGCCACACCGGCCACCTCAATGCCGTAGGTGCTCAAAAGATAACGCAATCCCTCCAGGAACAGCGCGTGGTCATCAACCAGCAGCAGTCGCATCGTTTTCTTCTCCTTCTCTCCAGGTCAGCCGCACCCGGCAGCCCCGCCCCGGGGCGGACTCCACCGCCAGCCGGGCGCCAATCCGCCCGGCCCGCTCGGCCATGATGGTCTGGCCATAGCCTCCCATTTTCTGCTCCGGGGCAAAGCCCTGCCCGGTATCTTCCACCATGAGCGACAGCGCATCCCCCTGGGCCACCAGCGACAGCCGCACCGCGCAGGGTCCGGCGTGGGCGGCCACATTGTGCAGCGCTTCCCGCGCCACATAAAGAAACTGCATGCGTACCTCCGGCGGCGGGGGCACCAGCTTCTGGTCAAGGTTCATCTGCAACGGCAAGCCGGTGTGGGCGGAAAAGCGTTCCCCTTCGGCCCGCAGGGCCGCGCACAGGTCGCGGATGTCGGACGGGCTTTCCCGCATCTCGCGGATGGTGGCACGAATCTGCTCGTGGGCCTCCCGCGCGGCATCAGCCAGCCGTGCCAGCGGCTGCTGGCCAATGGTTACCCCGGCGGCGCTGAGCTCATGCAGCACCCCCTGGGCCTGCAGGTGCACAAAGCCCAGCACCTGCCCCAGGTCGTCGTGCAGGTTTTGGGCCAGGCTCTCCCGCTCGCGGCTGACGGCCAACTCCAACCGCTGGCGCTCCAGCACCTGCCGGGCACGAAAGCGCGCGGTGACGTCGCTGACCACCACCAGCCGCCCCAGCAAACGACAACCATCGAGCAGCGGCGACACCCGCGCCTGGTAGCGGGAGCTATCCGCACCTTCCCCGCCGGAGAACTCCACCTCACCCTCGCCGCGGCGCATAGCCTCCGCCAGCGCGGGGATGGAGGAGAACAGCGTGGAGGCGTCCTGCAGCATATCCGCGGCCGATACCCCAAGGAACCGCCGGAAGGCGGGGTTGCTGTCAATCGCCCGGCCGGCGGTGTCGATCACCAGCAGGCCCACGTCCATCGTCTCCAGCACGGCAGCACGGGCCAGTGGCATCAGGTCGAGCAGCTGGTAGCGCAGCATCCCCCAGGCCAGCAACAGCCCCGCCGGCCCCAGGAATGCCGGGGTAATGTCAAATTTGAGGGGGCTCAGGCCCAGCACGAACAGAACGTTAGGTAGGTAGGTGACGGACACGCCGGCGAAGACCGTCAGGCATTGCACGCGATTCAGCCGGTTGCCCACCAACGCCCCGCGCAACAGCAGAGCGCAATCGACAAGGAGCAGCGCGTTGGCATACACCCCACCCACCAGAAAGAACGGCCCGTAGTCCTTGGCGATGACCGAAAAAGGACCGCTGGCATCCAGGTGCATGTTGCGGCGCATCAACCCCCACTGGGGGTCAAACCACACCAACAGAATGTCCGCCACCGGCACGATGGCCAGCCACCACAGCCGCCGGGGCCGTGCCCACCGGTCGTAGCCCGTCAGCTGCAGCGCCGACGCCAGCAGCGTCAGCGGGAAGAACCCATAGAACACGTATTGCAGGTTGGCCCAGAAAATCTTGGTAGGCAGGTCAACACCCGCCAGCTCCAGGGCGTTGCAGGCCGCCCACAGTGTCAGCACGGCCATATTGGCCACAAACCACCGAAGCCCCCGGGCCCCCCGCCGCCGCGCCAGCGCAAACACAATGACTGCCAACGTGGTGACCGCCGAGCCCATGAGCAGCAAAAAGTAGGGATGAAAGCGAAAGTGCATGGGGCCTCCCCGTCCGGCAGCGCAGGCGCGAACATTCCCGAATATTGTAATCTTTTGCCAGATCATACGCAAGCGCGGGGTAGGCAACGGCAACGCGTTCATTGCAGTTTCTCTACCGCCATGGTACGCCGCGGGAGGTCGTCGGCACCACCGCTTCACTCGGCGGGAGATGAAAAGTGTCGGCGTGAAAGCAACCAGCAAAACCGCATGCGCGCTGTGATGTGATTGAGTTGATGCAGGCAGGAATCATCAGAACCGAGCGCCCCATCGCAACACTATGTGTTGCTCACCCTGCTCTCAACAATTTTGACAAATCGTCTGCCGCAGGGTGGGGGTAATACCCCATCGCACCACTCTCAACGATTCTGACGAATCGTCTGCCGTGGCTGGTCGCAACCCTATGGGTTGCCTGGTCGCGCGTTGCGCGTGCTGCTCGGCCATGCATCCTGGCTGCTCGCCCATGCAACCAGGGCGCGGGGGTAACACCGGTTCACCCGGCGAGAGGAAACCTCCTGCCAGCGTGAAGACAAATAGCGCAACTCGCCGCAGACAAACGAACTCCGAGAAAACCGTATGAGTACCCTCACTTTGTGTCGCCCGGCGACATGTGCGGCGAATCGGACACGCCAGGCTGGTCGCACGCTTTGCGTGCCCGCTCACCCCTGTATCCTGGATGGCGTGTAAAGCGTGTACGGCGACTCGATGAAGAATGTACAAAAAGTCCAAATCACGCCCAACGCTAGAGCGTCGGACGCGAGTGGCCTGTAAAAAAGTCGTTACAGGGCGGAAACCTAAGAACCGAGCGCCGGTTCATCCGGCGGGAGGAAGCAATTGTTGGCGTGAACACAACAGGAAATGCCACCCATAAGCGAAACGTATTCCCTAAAAAACCGTGCGAGCACAACCATTTGTTATCGCCCGGCGACATGTGCGCCGGGCGATTCGGTGAAAAGCGATCAAGCCGTCCAAATCGCGTCCAACGCCGCCGCGTTGGACGCGAAAGCGAAGCGAAAGCTCAAGGTATGATGTGCTCCTCCCCCTCCTCCCACAGCAGATCGGGGTTGTAGCTGGGGCAGACCAGCGGGCCGCGCCGGTTCTCATGGGGGTACTGCACCTCCGGCCCCCAGAAGACACACTTCATCGGCGGCCGGTCAGGGAAGAGCTGCATGTGCCGCTCACCCAGGATGGCGTCGCCCCGCAGCAGCGAACGGAACGCCTCAATGAGGCCGCGCACGACGGCGATGTCGTGGGCCTTCACATCGAGATTGCCGCAATAGGTGCTGTGGCCGGTGAAAATGCGATCATAGGTCTTGCCGTAGCCATCGAGCAATCCCTTGAGGTTGCGGATAAGCGTGCTGACGGCGATGGAGCGAGTGCCGCTGTTGTAGTTGCAGCAGTCGCCGGTGAAGGCGATGCGCGCGCCGTCGTCCACGAAGTAGAGGTGGCCGTTGGTGTGCCCCGGGCAGGAGTATGCCGTGACCTTGCGGTTGCCCAATTCAAACACGTCACCGGCGTTCAGGGGCAGAATCTCGGTGTCCAGGCTGCCCCGGTTGATCATGTCCTCGGTGACCTCCCACACGTCCCAGTTGCCCACGTGCAGGCGGTTGTTCCAGGTGAACTCGTCGAGGTTGAAGTCGGCCTTGGCTGCCCAGGGCAGGGTTTCCTTCTCCCTTTCATTGAGGTAGATGCGCTCAAACTGTCGCATCATGCCCACGTGGTCGGGATGGGCGTGGGTGATGGCCACGTCATAGGGCTTGTCGGTCAGCGACTCCACAATGGCACGGAAGTCGCAGTAGCCCATGCCGGCGTCGATGACGAGCGACCGGTCGCTACCGGCCAGCACATACATGTTGTTCAGGCCGAACTCGTTGACGAGATAGGTGTCCGGGGCGATCTCATGAATGAGTGGGTGACGGATGCCCATGGTGGTGCCTTCCTTTCCTTTGTGCGGTTGGTATGACCCAAAAACAGACCAAAAGGGGCCGGCTGGGAGACCCGTCTGCCCGGCTGCAAATCGGCGCGTCTTGCTGCCATTGTAGTGGAAAAGACGGAAACATTCAACAACGCTGATGTATTCACCGTGCAGGACAAATGAACCTGTGCTGCCCTGTACAAAGGGCCAGTTCCCATGTAATTTGTGGCCCCATTACCGCAAAAGTGCAAAAAGAAGCCGGAAAACAACTTGACGTTTGCGCCATAAGTCATATCATAAAAGCAATGAAAGGGGTGGACACCATGCTGATGGAAACGACGATTGGGTGTGGCGCGGTGCGGGGCGTGCCGTCCGTAGGGGGCTTTGCGCTGTACAAGGGAATCCCCTACGCCGCGCCGCCGGTGGGGCCATTGCGCTGGCACGCCCCCCAGCCACCCCTGCCGTGGGCTGGCGTGCGCGCCTGCGACCAGTGGGGCCCCGCTTGCCCCCAGAGCACACCCCACACCCACGACACCCCCTATGGGCGGGAGTTCTACGCCAGCGGGGACTACCCACCGCCCATGGGCGAGGATTGCCTGGTGCTGAACGTTTGGACGCCGGCGGCAGCCGCCAACGAGCGCCTGCCGGTGATGGTATGGATCCACGGCGGCGCGGCCACCAATGGCTATGGGCACGAGATCGAGTTTGACGGCGACGCCATCTGCCGGCGGGGCTGCATTCTGGTCACGATCCACTACCGGCTCAACGTGTTCGGCTTCTTCGCCCACCCCGACCTGGCGCAGGAGAATGACGCCGGTGCCACTGGCAACTATGGCCTGCTCGACCAGATTGCGGCGCTGCGGTGGGTGCGAGAGAACATCGCGGCCTTTGGCGGCGACGCGGGCAACGTCACGGTGTTCGGGCAATCAGCCGGTGGGCGCTCCACCCAGGCTCTGTGTTGCTCCCCGCTCACCAAGGGGCTCTTCCACCGGGCCATTGTGCAGTCTTCGGGCGGCCTGTCGCAGCCCTTCGGCAACAACGCCCGTGCCACGCTGGAGGAGCGCGGCGTGCGCCTGATGACGGCACTGGGCTGCCGCAACCTCTCCGACCTGCGGTCCCTCTCCTGGCGCACGCTGCTCAAGGAATTCCTAAGCGTGGATTTGGGCGGCGGGTTCAACTTCTGTGACGATGGGCTGGCTCTGCCCCGCCCCCTCACTGATAGCTTGCTGGCCGGTGAGGTGCACGACGTGGATCTCATCGCCGGGTGCACGGTGGACGAGGGCTGCGACGGCAGGCCGGAGCACAACCTGTGCGCGTCGCTGCGGGCCTGGGCGCGGGTGCAGCGCGATGCCGGCCGGCCCATGCGCCTCTATGTCTTTGACCGGAAAATGCCCGGTGACGACTGGGGGGCCTTCCATTCGGCTGAGCTGTGGTATGTGTTTGGCACCATCGACCGTTGCTGGCGGCCCCTGACCGACGATGACCGACAGCTGTCCAGCATTATGATGGACTGCTGGACGAACTTCGCCCGCAGCGGCGACCCCAATGGCCCGGGCCTGGCCCCGTGGGAGCCTTTTGACGACCGGGGGCTGGAGATGCGCTTTGCCACCGATGGCTGCGGCATGGCCGATTACAGCCTGGGTGGCCGCATGACCGCGCTGGAAGACGCGCTGATGGCGCAGGGAAAACAGTAAACACTCCATGTTGGCATAGAAAGAGAGCGCCCACTGCAACGGTGGGCGCTCTCTTTCTATAGATCAGAGTCTCCTCTTTCAGGCACGGATCCGCTCCCGCGAAAAAGCAATCTGGGCCGCACCGTGGATGCGCACGGTCACCATGCGGCCGGCGGCGTCCAGCATCTCGTCGTAGCGGGTGGGGTCGCGCAGCAGGTCTTCGCAGCAGGCGACCATATCGTCGATGATGGCAGGCGAAATGCCCAGGTCGGAGTGGCCGGGGTAGAGGGCGTCAATCTCCCCCTTGCGGCGCTGCAGCACCAGCAGTTTGTCGCGGAAGGCCTCCACCGTGCACCAGGCGCTGTGGGGGCCCTGAGGCAGGTGACCGAAGATGTAGGTGGGCGTGCGCACGATGGCGTCGCCGCTGAAAAGGAGCCGCCGCTTGCGGTCCAGCAGGCCAATGCCGCCCGGCGAGTGGCCCGGCAGGTGGAACACCTCCACCTCGTACCCGCCGCCCAGGTCGAAGACATGGCCCTCTTCCACCGTCACCACCTCGTAGGGCTGGGCGGGCACCAGGTCCGCCGCGGTGTAGAAGGTACCCTCGGGCGGGATGGTGAAGTGGACGGCGGCGTCGGGGTGCAGGCCATCGGCGTCCATGGCATGGATGAACACCCGCTCAAACTGGGGGTTGCCCCGCACGTGGTCGCCGTGGAAGTGGGTGTTGACCACGGTGATGGGCAGGTCGGTCACGCGCTCTACGATGGCTTTGAGGTCGCCAATGCCAAAGCCCGTGTCGACGAGGAGCGCGCGGTCGCGCCCGCAGATGAGGTGGCACCACGCGTCGCCACCGAGGCCCGGGCTCTTGGCCAACGCGTGGAAAAGTCCCTTCTCAGGGGAGTAGATCTTCAGGTAGGAATCGTTCGCCTTGGAAGCCATGGTCGACCATCCTTTCTGTATCCACACGCGATAGGGGGGGCACTGCGCCCCGTCGTCCCCATTATAACGCAGTGCAAATTGCATTGGTAGAACTTCCGGCACGCTCAATCCCCGGTGTGCCCGGCCTGCCACACCGCCGCCAGGGCTTCGGCGCATTCATCCACCGTCAGGCCGTCGCAGCGCGCGTACCGCTCCTCGTCATAGACGGCCAGCACCCTGCCACCATCCACAAAGAACAGCGGCGGCGCAAGGTACACCGGCGGTGCTTTGGCGTCGTCGGCCACCTTGGTATCCCCATCAGGCGTGGCCAGGCACAGCAGTACATCGCCCTTTTGCGGCAGGTAGACCTGACCCAGATCGCCCACCGAGAACCAGACCAGCACCTCGTCGTCGGGGCACTCCCCAGCCAGGACGCGACTCACCCGCAGGCGGTAGCCGTATCGCTCCACCCTTTGGGTCGTGCCGTCGGCGGCCGTCTCTACCAGCACCAAGGTGGCAGGCACATCCTCCACGGTACCGATGACGATGGCATCGTGGAGCCCAATCCACTCCTCCAGCCCGATTTGGGTGCCATCGGGTTCGTTGGCTTCCGGCGTGTAATATGGGTGGCGGCTGCGCAGCTCGGCCACCGTGGGGGCGGCGCAGGCGCACAGCAGCATGCCCACCCCTGCCAACAGGGCAACCAATCGGCACCGCCGCACATGCATGGCTCACCTCCGCGCTTTGTCCTCCCAGCATATCCCTTTGCAGGCAGGAAATCAACGCCCGATGTCCTCTCGAGGGCTCATGGCTGTGGCGTACGCCACCGGCGGTGGCGAAGGCTTTCCTCCCCATGGCCAGGCCACACACACGACAGCAGAACGATGGATTGTCCTCATCCCCCCACACCAGCTGTGACGATGCAAATCTCGCTTTCCTGAGCAAACTGCCATAAAAATGCGCACAAAGTCGGTGCCATTCGTCCATTGAACGGGGCGGAATACCCGCATATACTGTGAAATGACCGAATTGGAATTTTGGTCAGTTGGTCAACGGAGGTGTCCCATGGACAGTAAGGCCAGGAAACGGGAGGAAATTGCCACCGCCGCGCAGGCGCTGTTTGCCGAGTATGGCTTTAAATCCGTCAGCATCGACCAGATTGCCCAGCGGGCCCAGGTGGGCAAGGGCACGTTCTACCTCTACTTCAAGGACAAGGAGGACGTGCTGCAGGAGATGATGCTGCGGCACCTGCGGGCGCTGGAGCAGGAGGTGCGGGGCATCGAAGCCCGACACCTGCCTCTGCTCGATGAAATCCACCAGAGCATGCTGGCCTGCCTTGCCTTCCGCGTCAACCAGCGCCTGCCCTACAAGCTGGCGCAGGAGGCGCGGGAACTGCAGACCCCCTCGGCCGTCCGCGCCATCCAGCAGATGGAGGAAGCCATTGAGCATCACCTGCGCCTGCGGCTGGACCGCGCCCTGGAACAGGGCCTGCTGCGGGCCACCAACACCGAGCTTCTGGCCTTCCTCATCCACGCCGTCTACAAGGCCGTGGCCTTTGATTGGGAAGAGCGCCACGGCAAGCTTGACGACCGGCAGCTGGCCGAGGCCGCCATGGCGGTGCTGCAGCACGGCCTGCTGCGCAACCCAGAAAATCCCCCGGCGGGCGAGCCCGCCGTCGGCAATCAAGTCTTTTGAGGAGGCGTTTTTATGAAGAAAACCCCGACCTGGCGCAAGGTCGTCATCCTGATCGGCGTCATTGTCATCCCTTTGGCCTATAGCCTGTTTTATCTGGCGGCATTTTGGGACCCATACAGCCGTCTTGACCAACTGCCGGTGGCCGTGGTCAACCTGGACGAGGGTGCCCAGATCAACGGCGAGGAGCGCAACCTGGGCCGTGAGCTGGTGGACCGCATGAAGGAAAACGATGAGCTCAAGTGGGTGTTCACCGACGCCGACGACGCCAAGACAGGCCTGACCGGCACGAACTACTACGCCACGGTGACGATCCCGGAGGATTTCTCCCAAAACGTGGCGTCGGCTGACAGTGTGGAGAAGGTCAAGGCCTCCATCCAATACTCCAGCAACGAGGCACACAACTTCCTGGCCAGCCAGATCCTCAGCAAGGCCATGCTGACGCTGGAGGAAGAAACCCGCGGTGCCATCGACCGCGAACTCGCCCAGACACTGAGCGACAAGCTCACCGAGGTACCTGACAAGCTCGAGGACCTCAACGACGGCATTGGGGAGCTCAAGGATGGCGCCAGCGACCTCAACGACGGCGCGGCCGACCTCAAGGACGGAGCCCGTGACCTGGACGACGGCGCGGCTGACCTCAAGGACGGCGCCAAAGACGTAAACAGCGGTGCGCAGGACCTGAAAACCGGCACCCAGAAGGTAAACAGCGGCGCGCAGGATTTGAAGGACGGCGCAGCCAAGGTCAACGACGGCGCCCATAGCCTGGATGCCGGCGCACAGGATCTGGCCGCCGGTCTGGGGCAACTCAAGGACGGCGCGGCCACCCTGCAGACCGGTGCGACCTCGCTGGATGGATACCTCCAGCAGGCCGAGCAAGGCGCGAACCAGCTGGCCCAGGGGGCGGCGGGCATCCCGACCCTCGTTGACAGCACCGGGAAGCTGAGCGACGCGGCAGCCGACATGGCCGACAAGACCTCCCAGTACGTGGCCGCGGTCGATGGCCTCATCAGCCAAAACAAGTCCATCGCCAGCGCGCTCGCAAGCTACGTGAGTGAACACCCCGAAGCTATGGACGACCCCGGCTTTGCCGCGCTCATGGGCAGTCTCTCGGGCAGCGGCAGCCAGTTGGCCGTGCTGCAGGAAAGCGGTGATGGCATCAAGCAATACACGGCCGGCGTGGCTGACAAGACCGAAGCCCTGGCCGACGGTGCCACCGGGCTCACCGCCCTGGCTGACGGTGCCACCGGCCTTGCCGGGTCGCTGGCTGACATCGAGGACGGCGCGGCCGACCTGGCCACCGGCGCGGCAACTCTCACCGACAAGCTGGGCAAAGCCCAGACCGGTGCCGCCACCTTGGCCAGTGGGGCAAAAGACCTGGCCACCGGCACCGGCGACCTGGCCAGTGGTGCCCGTGACCTGGCCAGCGGCACCGGCAAGCTCGCCGGCGGAGCCAAGGACTTGGCCAGTGGCACCAACCAACTGGCCGGCGGCGCGACTGACCTGAAGGACGGCACCTCCGACCTCAGGGACGGGGCTGACGAGCTGAAGGATGGCACCGGGGAGCTGCTGGACGGAACGGTGACCGCCCAGAATAAAGTGAGCGACTCCATCATCGACGCACGGGACGAACTGACCAGCCTGGACGGCCTGGCCGACTATGCCGAGGAACCGGTGAGCGTGGAGAACAACGCTATGAACCCCGTGCCCAACTACGGCACGGCCTTTGCCCCCTACTTCATGTCGCTCTCACTGTGGGTGGGTGCGCTTATCCTCTTCGTGGGCGTCTACCTTGACCCTGACGACCGGTTCCCGGCGCTGGGCCGCTATTCCCGTCGGCGGTACGCCCGGGTGGCCGCTTTCTCCCTCGTCGGGCTGGCCCAATCGGTGCTGTTGGCTGCGCTGGTGCAGCATGTGCTGGGGCTGACGGTCAAGAACATCTGGGGCTTCTACGCCAGCTGCATTCTGGTGTCGGTGGTGTTCACCTCGGTGGTGGAGTTCCTCATCGTCAACCTCAAGGACGCGGGCAAGTTTGTGGCGCTGCTGCTCCTCATCCTGCAGCTCACCGCCTGCGGCGGCACCTTCCCCATGGAGACGGTGCCCTCCTTCTTCCGCTTCCTCTACCCCTTCATGCCCATGACCTACTCGGTCACCCTGTTCAAGGACATTGTGAGCGTGGGTGCCGGCGAGGGACACAGTGTGCTGGTGCTGGGGGGCATCTTCGTGGCCTTCACGGCCATGACGGTGGCGCTGGACGCCCTACGGCGCAAGAGCCAGCCCGAGCTGCCCTCACTGGAGGGGTAATCCAACCCACAACAGGATCACAAAGGCCGCGGACGGTTGTCCGCGGCCTTTCAGAGTGTCTACGAACCCATTAGAACGAGCAGTGGGTAACGAACCGCCCGCCGATTCATTCGGCGGGGGGAAAGGAAGCGCTAAATCCGCCCACAGGCGTAACGTACCCTTAGAAACCCGCATGAGCTGCAATTTGCGATCGGTCGGCGACATGTGCGGCGAATCAGACACGCATGGATGCGTGTCCAACCGTCGCGCCGAGAAGGCATTGCTATACAATGCCTTAGCGCCCGGATGGCGCGTAAGGCGTGAACGGCGATCTTGCTAACACTCTCAATCGCGGCTGTCGCCACAGCGGCAGACGCGAAAGGCTCCCTTACGCCCCTGCCGCCCGCAGCAGAAAGGTCACGAGGTTCGCCCCGTCGAGCAGCAGGACGCTGGCAGTGAAGGCGATGAAGAGGCGATTGACCGCCGCCGCGTCGATGCGCCGCCCGATGGCGCTGCCGATGAGCCCCCCGGTCACCGCCGCGGCCATCATCGCCAGGAGCGCCACGCCGTCCACCGCCGGCACGGTGTGTGTCAGCAGGGTCTGCACGAAGCTGCTGAACTGGGCAAAGAGGATGACATAGAGCGACGTGCCCGCCGCCTCCTTGGTGTCCATGGCGAAGAAATAGCCCAGCACCGCCAGGTTGATGGGCCCGCCGCCGATGCCCAGGAACGACGACAGCACCCCCAGCCCCGCCCCCACCGCCGCGCAGGCCAGCGGGTGGCGCAGCGAGCGGCCCTTCAGCCGCTCCCCAACAAAGGCGTACCACAGCGACACCACCAGCACCACGAACAGCAGCCCCGCCTGGGTGGCAAAGACCGCGTTGTCGCTGGCCACTGCGGCCCGCAATCCCTCAAACGCCGCCTTGCCGAGGAGCCCGCCTACAACGGCCCCGGCGGGCAGCCAGAAGCGGATGCCCGCCCCCCGGGCCGCGACGCCCTGTGCCGGTTTGCCCACCTTGCTGCCCACGCCGCGCCGCAGCACCGACACCGCCGCCATCGCCAGCACCGTGCAGCCGGAGAGAAAGCTGATGGCGCTGGCAGAAAGGCCGCCGATGGCATCGAGCGCCGGCTTGATGACAATGCCGCCGCCCACGCCGCAGATGGCCCCCACGACCGTGGCGAGCAGGGCAACCAGGCCATAGAGCAGTTCGTTCATCGTGCCCTTCCCTCCCCCTGGGCGGCCAGCCGCGCCGCCTGTGCAAGGCGGGGGTAGGCATACTCAAAGAACCCGCGATAGGCCGCGCAGAAGACGTTGACGTCCAGACCCCCGGCGGCACGCTCCCGCTCCCGCCGGCAGCCGCCGCGGCACAGGGCGAACCACCGGCACCCCCGGCAGGACACAGCCGGCTCCACCGACAGCCGCCGGAACTCCTCGGCCCGGGCGCTTGCAATGAGATCGGCAACCTCGTCGGTCACCAGGTTCCCTAGCCGCCACTCGTCCAGCATGTAAAAGTCGCAGGGGTAGGCACCGCCGTCGGACTCCAGCACCAGGTTGATGCCGCACACCCCGGCCATGCCGCAGGCCTCCGGCGGGTGACCCAGCAGCATCTGCACCAGGTTGTCAAAGTACCGCACGCTCACGTACTGGCCGGTCATCAGGTCCTCGTACCAGCGGTCAAACAGGGTTTTGAGGAACCGCTCCAGCCCCTCGGCCCCCAGGGAGTGGGGCAGGCTCCCCGGCTCCATGCCCAGCGGGTCCAGGCAGTGGATGAACTGCAGGTACCGGAAACCGTTTTTCCGGTAGAAGTCGTATACCCGCCCGGCGTACCGCGCCGTGTTGGCCGTCACCACCGTCAGGATGTTGTACTCCACCGCAAAGCGGTCAAAGAGCCGCGCCGCCGCCAGCACCTGGGGGAACGTGCCCCGCCGCCCGGCGTCCACCCGGTGCAGGTTGTGGGTGTCGCGGTCGCCATCCAGCGACAAGCCCACCAGGAAACGATGATCGTGGAAGAACCGCGCCCACTCCTCATCCACCAGCGTGCCATTGGTTTGGATGGCGTTGTGCACCGCCACGCCCTTGGTGTTGTGGCGCTCCTCCAGCTCCACGAGCTTGCGGAAGAACGGCAGCCCCGCCAGCATCGGCTCCCCACCCTGGAAGGCGAACCCGCAGGATCCCTCGGCGTAGGCCAAGCCCTTTCGCACCACGGCCTCCAGCGTCTCCTCGCTCATCATGCCATAGTAGGGTACGGTGCGCTGCTCCGCCTCGGAGAAGTAGAAGCAGTACTTGCACCGCAGGTTGCAGGCGCTGGACGCGGGCTTGATGAGGAAGGTGACCGGTGGCATGGCGTTCTCCTTTTGCGGCATGGGCGCTGGGCCGCCGCGCAGCCCGTTGTCGTTCATTGTACCGCAGGCCGGGCCGGCTGCCAACGGCAGGCGGTTAGCCAAACTGCAATCACCGGCGCGCTGAACTGAAAAATGCAGCAGGGCCGAACGACTCCTCCGTCCAGCCCTGTCGTAGTCATTGCAGCCGATATTTCTCGCGCAGGGCCTTTGCGCCCCCGGGCCGGCCGGTGTCCTCCAGCCGCTTCACATACCGCTCCAGCGCCGACTGTGGTGCGTGGTAGGGGCCGCCCTCCTCCATCACCGTCCACATAGGGTCGATGGGGCTGTCGGAGACGGCCATCATCTCCTCCTGCCAATTGAGGATGAGCCGCGCCCCCTGGGCGCAGACGTCAGGCAGCGCCGACGACAGGTCGTTCTGCTCGTAGGGATCTGCGTCGAGGTCAAAGAGCATCTCCCGCGGGAAGAGGTGGAAGCCATCGTGGATGGTGCGAACGTAGAGCCACCGGTCAAACCGCGCCGACCGCTGGCAGACGTGCGCCATCTGGGAGAGGATGAGGTACTCCCGCCCGCAGGGCTCGCCGGTGCGCACGGTGGCGGCGTAACTCTCGCCATCCCACTTGTCCCACTTCTCCTCCCCCAGCAGGTCGGCCATCGTGGGGCACAGGTCGATGCTGTAATGGAAGGCGTCGTCCACCCCGCGCTGCCCACCGGGCCAGCGCAGCAGCATGGGGATGCGGCAGGTGGCGTGGTCGGCGGTGCCATGCTCAGCATACATGCCCAGCTCGCCGAAGTTCTCCCCATGGTCGGAGGTGATAACCACCGCCACATCATCAAAGACGCCTTTGGCGCGCAGGGCATCAAAGATCTGCCCCACCAGGTGGTCGGCGTAGCGGATGCCGGTGTCGTAGCCATCGACGACCCGCCGAAGCCCCGTCCTATCGTGTGCCTCACCAGGGTGGCGGGGGTACCGGGGCGATTCGTCGCTGTTGTACATGTTGATCTCATTGATGGTGTGGGGCCCGATGGCCTTGAGGTGCCGTGCCAACGCTTCCTCGGTGAAGAACTCCGGCAGGGGTTCCTCGGCGAAGGGGTTGCCAAAATCCTCCGGCGCGCGGTAGGGGGTGTGCGGATCCCACAGGTGGACGTGCAGGAACCAGTCGGGCCGGTCGGCGTTGCGCTCCACCCAATCGAGAGCCACCGGCAGCACCTCCTCACCCGACTCCATGCCGCCGCCGCCCACGTTGTGCGTCTCGTTGAAACCGGCGTTGAACCACCAGGACGAATGCCGCTCGGGGAAGGTGCTGATGGAGGCGGTGTACAGGCCGGCCTTACGGAAGATTTGGTGGAAGCTGTTACGATCCACCTCGTCCTGGAAGTCGCGGGTCGGGCCGGTCAGCCGCCGGTCGGCCGCCGTGCCGCCATGGCCCACCGCGCCATTGTGGATGCCAAAGAGCCCCGACACCAGCGCCGCCCGCGACGGCAGACAGGGCGCGTCCGAGCAGTAGTAGCGGTTGAAGCGCAGCCCCTCCCGCGCGATGGCGTCCATGTTGGGGGTGGTGTTGCGGTGGTAGCCGTAGCAGCCCATGTGGTCGGGCCGCAGGGTGTCGATGTCGACAAACAGGATCTTCATGGCAAACCTCCCGACGATATTGATTTCATTATACCCTGTACAATCGTCAGCGGCCCTGCTAGTATTGGGGCAAATCCGCACAATTTTGATCGTTTCCGGAGGAAGCCATGCCCGAACGCATTTGCTTTGAGCCCGATGATCTGGGCGGTTCACCGGTGCCGGTGCGCGTGAGCCACCGCCGCAACGGCAGCGCCAGCCAGGGCTGCCAATTCAACTGCCACCGGATGATGGAGATCTTTCTGGTGCTGCGGGGCGGCATTCTGCTGCAGTGCGGGCAGCGGCGGCAGTGGCTGCACGCAGGAGACGTGGGTGTGGTCAACTGCAACGAGCCCCACCGCTCCCTTCGCTTCCTGGACGACACGGCCCATGAGCTCATCCAGATCGACGTGGCCGCGCTCTTTGCCGGGTTGGACCGGAACATTTTTGCGCGGGACATTCAACCGCTCATCCACGGGGAAAGAACCCTGCCCAACTACCTCACGGGCCATGCGGAGCTGGCACACTGCTTCGGGCAGCTGGCGGAGGAGGCCGACGCACGCCGCCCCGGATACGAGCTGGCCATCACTGGCTGGGCCTTTACGGCTATGTCCGCGCTGCTGCGGCTCTGCCCCCCGCCCGCCGATCGCCCACGGGACAGCCAGAGCCGCCGCCGGAACCGCCAGTACACCGAGCACATTCTGCGCTATGTGGAGGAGCACTGCCACACCGGCATCCACCTGCCGGAGCTGGCACGGGCGCTGCACATCACCGAGCCCCACCTATGCCGGGTGTTCCGCGCCGAGACGGGCAGTTCGGTCATCCAGTACGCCAACCTGGTACGCTGCCACCGGGCCAAACTGCTGTTGGAGGGAGGTGCCAGCGTCACCGAAGCCGCAGGCCAGCTGGGCTTTGCCGACTCCAACTACTTTAGCCGCCTCTTCAAGCGGGAGATGGGCGTGTCGCCCTCGGCCCTGGGGCGTGTGTAAAAAGCAAGTGGGGCCACCATTGCACCCGCACAGCCACACCAAGCGCGCCCACCGTGTTACGCGACCTCACGCCGATGCCCGTCGTTCCATCAGTCCCGCGGCGAAGTAAACTGCGCCCCGTCTCCCTCGGCCCAGCGCAGCACCCGCAGGGCACGCAGGGTGCTCCAGCGGCTAGCCGCGCCTACTTGCGTCTCCATGTCAAAGTGCAGCAGATCGTCGGGCCAGGGTTTCACCAGCGGCCAGCGGCCGTTCTGGTGTCGGCGCTGCCACACGATGTCGATGGCCTCGTTCATACGCTCCTCCGGCTGTCTACTCGCCGTGCGAAAGTATTCCAGCCCCCGCAGCACATCGTAGTGCCACTGGGGCGGGAAGTGGAACCGTGTCCAGGCGCGCTCAATGATCTCCCCGGTGGAAAGCCGCCGCAAAAGCCGGCGTTCCAACAGGTACTCCTCCCCCCGCGCGCGGGCAGCTGCGGTATCGGCGATGGCTCCAAAGGCCGTCTCATGCTCAAGAAGAGCCTCCAGCACAACGATTGTGGTGTGGAAGGAGGACCGTTGGCCGAGCGGTGCGTCGCAATTCCATCCGCCGTCCACCAACTGTTCCCCCAGCAGGCATTCCAGCACCCGGTCACACCGTATGCCAAAGTAGGACCCGACGGCCAGCACCTTGGCATTCATGCACGGCTCCACCTCTCCCTCAAAAAAGGGGTTGCCACCGTGGTACTCCCAACGCAAATGATCGGCCACCCGCTTCACCGCCGTTTGTACTGCAGGGTCTTGTGGGGACACCCCCAAATCCCGGAGCAAGACCAAACAGTGGGTGGTTCGCAACAGGGAGAGATTGTCCCCCTGCCATTCTCCCCGTTCAGTTTGCTGGGCCAACAGGTCCGCGCCCCAACCAGTCCTCGCTACCCGGGAACGTTCGGTCCTCACAGCTTCTGGTTCCGCATCCAGCAGATCCCGCAGCACCTGCCAACGGATGGCAGGGTCGCTTTCCATCAGCCAGCGGAGCACCGATTGCTTCATCTCCACAAGGTTCACCTCCGGTTGCTCACAGTACTTCTCCTAGATCATTGGTCGTTGGTTGCATTGTATCAAAGGGGCGACCATTCCACAAACGCGGGAGCTGTGGTACCCGAAAAATCGTCACCCGCTGATGAACGCAAGCGCACTCTGCCTGGTTCCATCTGGCTCGATGCGCACCGAGGTAGGCAAGGCAACCCGACGGTGCCCAACCACACCAACGATGTTCTGCAACCCACCTGAAAACAAAACCTTGACAATGGCCTCGTGATGTAATAAACTGTCTGAGCACCTCAAAAGATGTACCCGTAGCTCAGTTGGATAGAGTGCTTGACTACGAATCAAGAGGTCGTGGGTTCGAATCCCCCCGGGTACGCCAAGAAAACCCCAGGAATCATGCGGTTCCTAGGGTTTTTCATTTTCCATCCAACAGGGTTGATTTTGGGGTTTGGGGTTTATTTGGGGTTTATTTGCTTCAAAGACTGCTTTTTGCTCCTGCGATCATGCCCTCGATGGTAAGTGCCGCCTTCTTGTCCGAGGTTTTCAGGAAGTGAGAATAGATGTCCGTCGTGGTCGAAGTCCGGGCATGACCCAAGCGTGCCGAGACGGTTCGGATGTCCACATGTCCGGCGATCATCAACGTCGCCGAGGTATGGCGTAGCCCATGGAATGGGATCTTTGGCAGAAGGCGAGTGCTCTTCTCACCGTCGGCAAGGGTATTGTCCTTCATTATGTTTGTGTTGTATCGGTCGATGAACCTACCCATCCATTGCCGCGGTGTGGAGGTGTGCATCTGCAGACCATTCCACTGGGTGAATATCAAGTCTTGATTCTGCCAGAGCTCGCCGAGCCGCAGGCGATCCTCAGCCTGTTCCTTCTTGTGCAGCCGCAGCAAAACGATCACTCTGTCGATGAGCTCCACGGAGCGCACAGAACTGACATTCTTGGGTGTGTCCTTGATGAAAAGGCCTTTCTCTGGGGTGTAGGAGCCAACCTTGTCGATGAACAACGTCCCGGCATCCAGATCCACATCAGCCCAGGTCAAGCCCAGCATCTCTCCCTTCCGCGATCCCACATAAATGCCGATGTTTGCCAGTAGTCGATACTTCAACGGTTCCCCCTCTATGGCCTCCAGAAACCGCCCAACTTGCTCATCGGTGAAATGCTTCACCCTTCCAGGCGTCGGCGCATCCTTTTTCGCCGGTGGTTTCACACGCTCACAGGGGTTTGAGAGGATCACCTGCCAATATACCGCTGTATGGAGGATGGAAGAAAGAATCTGCTGCATGTACTTAACTGTTCTGGCGCCGTACCCGCCGGGCTTACCATCCTTCCTTACTCCGTCCTCAAGTAGGTTATTCAAGAAAGACTGGATCTGAATAGGCTGCAGCTTGCCGAGCTGTATGTGACCAAGGGCAGGCAGTATCTGATCCTTCAAGGCCATGCGATAGGAGTAGAGCGTCGTCTCCGCCAACTGTATCTTGCCATATTCTTCGATCCATCGTGCGGTAAAGTCGGCGAGGGTGATGTCGCCTTTTATGTACTGACCGGTCTTCACCTTGTTTTCAAATTCCACAGCAGCAACATTCAATGCCTTTTTTAGCTGATGAGGTGTCAGACCGGTTGGGGGAACCCAGGTTAGACGCTTCCTGATTTGCTTCCCTGCACTGTTATATCCAGCGGAGACAATAATCCGATATGTGTCCCCACGTTTCTCTATGGTAGCCATCCTGCCTTCCTCCCACCAAATATTGTTACCCATGCACAACCACACCGTGCATTTTATGGTTATATTATACCATAATTAACGCCAACTGTCTTTTCAAGGAGACTCAGGGTACCAATCCAAATCAGACCGCTAATACTTCAGGCCATACGTCGGTCTTAGTTTGGTCAACTCTTGACGCAACTGTCTGAATGTCCCTCTTCTCCCGCACGAAAAGCAGATATATACACATTTCCTGGAGTTCAAACAAAATGAGTTCCTATCCCTCCTTTTCCCTCCATGGCAAAATGGGCAGTACTTGACTATGATTTCATCATCACTGATCTTGTAATCCTCAAAGTAACGAGATGCAAATTGTTTGGGATCCATATTCATACCTCCGGCTTGCTTTGAATTAGTTCATCATCCGTCAGGGTGTTTACTGATCTGGATGCAAAGGCATTCGCAGATCTCAGACCTCCTTTCGTTCGTGCCAGCTCTTACATTGGCAGGCCTCATGGCAGCCATCGAGACCACCTTGCAGTAGCCATGTGCCATGGCAAGGGTGCACGACATAGACTGTCTAGCTTGTGCTGACAAGATTGCCTAAGCCTTTTAACTTGAATGTAGGTCTTGAGGGGTTGCGCAGTCCTTACACTTCGGTTGCATAAGGACTACGCCCATGACACCCTCTTGATGGCGTTGCCTGTCGCAATGGCTCCTTCGATTTGCTAATATGTGGCGATGGCCTTTAGCCGCAGCCCTTATTTCTCTCCAGGAACCATTCTTTCCCCATTCATTCCATATGAGAGCCTTGGAACCGTTCTTTCCCCATTCATTCCATATAGGAGACTTGGAACCGTTCTTTCCCCACTCATTCCATATAGGAGACTTGGAACCGTTCTTTCCCCACTCATTCTTTATAGTTGGTTTGGAACCGTTCTTTCCCAGACTCAGTTTTTTCTTAATCGTGCAATTGGCGTTTAGCCGAGTGCGCATTTGCTTGGTTGGCGTTTAGCCGCGTTAGCTTTTGCTTAGTGGGCCCGTTCTTTCCTACCATCCTTAGTTACCATAGGCTGATATGAATGAAGAGCTTGGCATTTAGCCGCGTATATGATAGAGTTGTAAATAACACTAAACCCTCTTCCGCCGAGGTCCGCCCCCCTGCAAGTCATTGCGAAGCAACATAAAAAGATCAGGAGACATCTCATCATGCTGCCCATGTGAAGTTATTCTATGGTGTCCAAACCATAATATCTCCCCCCCTCTCTCTAGTAACGATCAGAAATTCTTAGTGTTCTCAAGCATCTTGTCTCTGATCGCTTGTTCGCAAAGCTCAATGTCGATTATGAGCCTTCCACGCTTTCCAGGTGCTCCGATACGCCAGGCCGGAAAAATACCCTGCTTGATGGCCTGATATACCGCGTTGGGTGGCAGATGAAGTTCCTTTGCACCCTCCCTCCATGACATTCGCTGTCCCATTAGCAACCTCCACGATATATTTTACTTGTACACGAGCACTGTCTCGTATGGGCATGTATAACTACGATATTGAAGGGACAAATTGTAGTGATTCTCCATATTGTTGTTGGAAACATCATTTAATCTCCGTAAATCGGATCAAAAGCGGATGCCAATCTCTGAGGCAATCTACACTTCACAAAGCGCTTGAGCCACCCATTTTCCTGCATTTTCGGGGCCTTACACGCATTTAGTCGATTTGCCTGGATTATTCCATCATCTACAGTCACGATGCTTGAAATGGCTGGTTTTATCGCTAGTATAAAGTCTTTCTGACAGTGTGTGTTTACCTTCATACAAACACCGAATAACTAAAATTAGTGTATGCCAAACATCCCAATAGGTTAGCTATCCAGTTAGAGCAAGCAACCATTTGGATTTTCAGGAGGTAATCGTGCATATGATGAGTCAATAGTAGGTCGGCCTCTCTGCTGAAGCATTTGTAGCAGGCAGTAAGGATCGAGTTGAGTGTAGCAACTACTGGCATCACCGCCCAAGAGCAGTCTCCGATTGATGCCAGAGCCCGCCCCTTTGATCCATTTCCCGCATGTTCCCACCACCTTCTTCATGCTATAATCATTTTGATATATCAAGTTTTGGAGATGCGATATGATTGTTGGCGAACTGAAGAACAAGGTGGACCGCGTATGGGAGATTTTCTGGACGGGCGGCATCACAAACCCGCTGTCGGTCATCGAGCAGCTCACCTATCTCATCTTCATCAAGGGCCTGGACGCCGCGGACAACCAGCGCTCCCGGGAGGCGCAGATGCTGGGGGTGGAGTACACCTCGTACTTCCCGGCGGAGAAACCGCATTTCCATTGGTCTATCTTCAAGAACTTCGAAGCTGTCCGCATGTATTCTGTGGTGCAGAACGAGGTGTTCCCCTTCATCAAGCAGCTGCACAATGGCCGCGAGACGGCCTACGCCACCTACATGGAGGACGCCATTTTCATCATTCCCACGCCGCAGCTGTTGCAGCGCATCGTGACGGCCCTGGACGACCTGCCCACTGAAGACCGCGACTCCAAGGGTGACATCTACGAATACATGCTGAGCAAGCTCAATACCAGCGGCCAGAACGGGCAGTTCCGCACCCCGCGGCACATCATCCGCCTGATGGTGGACCTGATGCAGCCCAAGGCCACCGACACCATCTGCGACCCGGCCATGGGCACGGCGGGTTTCCTGGTGGCGGTGGGGGAATACCTGCGGGAGAAGGAGTGGGAGCTTTTCCACAAACAGGAGCTGAGCCAGCACTTTCACAACCGCATGTTCACCGGCTACGACATGGACCGCACGATGCTGCGCATCGGCGCGATGAACATGATGCTGCACGGCGTGGACGCCCCCAACATCACCTACCGAGACAGCCTCAGCCAGCAAAATGAGGACCGCGACCAATACACGCTGGTGCTGGCCAATCCGCCGTTCAAGGGCTCGCTCGATTACGACTCAGTGTCCTCCAGCCTCCTGTCGGTCAGCCGCACCAAGAAGACCGAGCTGCTGTTCATCGCCCTCTTCCTGCGCATGCTGCGGCCCGGCGGGCGCTGCGCCTGCATCGTGCCCGACGGCGTGCTGTTCGGCTCCTCCAACGCCCACCGCGCCCTGCGGCAGGATCTGGTGGAGCGCCATCAACTTCGCGGCGTCATCTCCATGCCCTCCGGCGTGTTCAAGCCCTACGCCGGGGTGTCCACGGCCATCCTGCTCTTCACCAAGACCGGCGCGGGCGGCACGGAGAACGTGTGGTTCTACGACATGCAGTCCGACGGCTTCACGCTGGACGATAAGCGCACCCAAATCGGCGACGGAACCGGCGACCTGCCGGACATTGTGGCACGGTTCCTGGACCTGGAGGGAGAACAGGAGCGGCAGCGCACGGAGCAAAGCTTCCTGGTGCCCAAGGCCGAGATCGTGGCCAATGGGTACGACCTTTCCATCAACAAGTACAAGGAAATCGTGCACGAGCAAGTGGAGTATGAGAAGCCCGCGGTCATTCTGGCGCGGGTGGAGGAGATGGAGCGGGAGATCCTGAAGGGGATTGAGGAGCTCAGGGGGATGCTGGGATGAAACAGCATAACATAGCGCGTCTTGGCGATCATGTAAATGTTAAGACCGGAAAGCTTGACGTTAATGCGGGTTCCCCGGATGGCATTTATCCTTTTTTTACTTGTGCAAAAGAAGAATACCGAATAAATTCGTATAGTTTTGATTGTGAGTGTGTCCTTCTTGCTGGCAATGGCGATCTGAATATCAAGTACTATAACGGAAAGTTCAATGCCTACCAAAGGACTTATGTCATAGAATCTAAAGATAAAAACTTACTGGATGTACGCTATTTGTATTTTTTTATGTCTATGTATATAGGTACACTTAGAGATGTTAGTATAGGCGGAGTCATTAAGTACATAAAGCTTGGTGACATAACTGATGCGAAAATCCCCCTCCCCCCGCTCCCCGAGCAGCGCCGCATCGCCGAAACGCTGGACCGCGCCCAGCGGCTCATTGACCTGCGCAAGAAGCAGATTGAGGAGATGGACCGGCTGGTGCAGGCGGTGTTTGTTGAGATGTTTGGCGACCCGGTGAGGAATGAGAAGGGGTGGGAGAAGACTGCTCTTGCTGACCACATTGAATTCCTTACGAGTGGATCGAGAGGCTGGGCTCAGCATTATTCAAACGAAGGTTCCTTCTTCATAACAATTAAAAACGTGAAGAACGGTAAGATTGTCCGCGAAGACGTTCAGCATGTCATTGCACCACAAACACAGGAGGCGAGGAGAACGAAGGTGCAAGAAAACGACTTGTTGATAAGTATCACGGCTGATCTTGGACGGACTGCAGTTGTAGATAGAAGGACAGCAGAGGAAGAGGCGTACATCAATCAACATTTGTCATTGGTTCGGCTTAAGAAGAGTATGAACCCGGCATTCACATCGTCCTTCTTGGAGAGCAAAGCCGGCAAATTGCAATTTGCCGCCAAGAATCAGGTCGGAGTAAAAGCTGGTTTGAATTTTGAGGCGATTATGTCCTTGATGGTATTGCTACCGCCCATTCAGGTGCAGAACGAGTATTCACAACTGTTAGAACAGATTAACGAGAAAAAGGCTACAATGGAAACAGGTCTTGTTAATCTGGAGCAGAATAGTAGGGTTTTGATGCAAATGCTTGTGTAGAGTGGGTACAATGAAATGGGTAACTTCAATGAGGCACAATGGGATTATATGCTTCGTGTGCAGCCTAATAGGGTTGACGCTCTGTTTAGTGCGAACTTCTCATACCCCTGTTGGCCTATTGCTCATTACGCTACGCCTGATGCGCTTAGAAGTATAATCAATAACAGAACCCTTCGCTTTACGGATTGTCAGTTTTTTGAGGATAGAACCGAATTTATTCATGCGCTTGATATTTTGAGTGTTGCGATGGACGAAGTTCGTGGTAGGTACGAACCTGAATTTCTTGCATGCTTATATGCTGACAACAGGCCCATCTATGAAACGAGGCGGATTATTACGTCTGAGCGAGTTGGCAGGGATGGCATCATAAATATCGATTCGGAAGAGTTGTCTTGCCGCCACTTTGTCTTTTGCACAACCGCCTTAGAGGATGATGTATACTTATGGGATAACTACTCAGGTCGAGATGGGTTTCGGCTTAGTCTTGATTTGCCTGCGTTAAGGTTCTGGTTTTCTCCGGAGGGGGCAAATCGATTCGAGAATTGTATTTTTGAGTTTGGAAGAGTTCTGTATGATGATCGTCCGAAGGTTGATTTGTTAAAGGATCTGATAGCAATTGAGCATGATACTTGGAGCTTCATGAATCAATCACCGGCTGTGGTTCAGCGCGATTTTGAAGGTCATTTCAATAAGATCAGGCTTTTGATTAAGCGGCCTGAGTTTTCGCCCGAGGCCGAAATACGGATAGTCGCGTCGATACCAACAGCTAATTTGCGACAGGATATTGTCCTTAACAGCATGTCGTACGGTGAACGGGACGGAAGACCGTTTATTGATGTTCGCTTCCCAACAGAATCGCTCTATTCTGTTAAAGCAGGCCCGGCAGTTACAGAAGATTCTTTAAACGAGGCTATCGAGTTGCTTAGTCAAAACGATGTGCTCTGTGATGTCGAAAGATCGCGCATAGCGCCATAATGGGAGGGATACAATGCTCTTCACCCCCTTTCAAAAGCCCGAATACGCCGCCTTTGCCCCGGCCCTCATCGAGGCCGAGCAGGCCTTCGCTGTGTCGCCTGCGCTGTGCGCGCTCAGCTGCCGCCGCGCGTTGGAGGTCACGGTCAAGTTCCTGTACACCGTGGAGAGCATGCAAACGCCCTACAGCGATGAGCTCAACGCGCTCATCTCCAACAACGAGTTCAAGAAGCTGATGCCCAACGGCATGATGCCCCGCATTGACTACATCCGCCGGCTGGGCAACCTGGCCGCCCACACGGGCAAGGCGATCAACCGGCAGGACGCTGTGGTGGCGCTGGGCAATCTCTTTGAGTTGGCCGACCTCATCGACTACAACTACAACACCAACTATAAGCCGAAGGAATTCGACGAGGCGCTGCTGACGCGGGCAGAGGAGATTGCCCCGCCCGCTGCCGATGAGGAGCGGGACACCCCGGGGGCGATGAGCGAGAGGGGTGCGCCGGAGCAGGCCAATGTCGCGGTCGGTGCGGCCATTGAGGACGCCTTGCGCCAAGCTACTGACTCCCTGGAGGACATGCGCCGCAGGAACGAAGGACTGGCCGAGGAACTGGCGCGAGCCAAGGCGGAGCGGCAGATGCCCGCCTATGAGCCCCATGAGATCAGCGAATACGAGACCCGCAAGCGCTACATTGACCTGGCGCTGAAGGAAGCGGGCTGGGTCCTTGGGGAGAATTGCATCGTCGAGGTGCCGGTCGTGGGCATGCCCTTCGGCACCGGCGACGGGTATGTGGATTATGTGCTCTATGGTGCGGATGGCAAGCCTCTGGCGGTGGTGGAGGCCAAGCGCACCAGCCGCGACGCCCGCGCCGGCCAGCAGCAGGCTAAGATCTATGCCGACTGCCTGGAGCGGATGACCGGGCAGCGCCCCGTTATCTACTACACCAACGGCTTTGACACCTGGCTGTGGCATGACAGGGACTATCCGCCCCGCCGGGTATCGGGGTTCTGCAGCCCCGATGATTTGAAATGGATGCAAGACCGGCTGACCGGCCGCATGCCGCTGGATCGGTTGCCCATCAACGAGTCCATCACCAACCGGTACTACCAGAAGGAGGCCACCCGCGCCGTCTGTGATGCCTTCACGCGCAAACAGCGGAAGGCCCTGCTGGTGATGGCCACCGGCACCGGCAAGACCCGCACGGTCATTTCGCTGGCGGATGTGCTGTCCCGTTGCGGTTGGGTGCGTAATGTGCTGTTCCTGGCTGACCGCCGTACGCTGGTGCGGCAGGCCAAGCGGCACTTCAAGCAGCACCTGCCCAACATGAGCCTATGCAACCTGGTGGAGCGGGACAGGGATGAAACGCCGGACGCCCGCATTGTGTTCTCCACCTATCAGACGATGATGGGGGCCATCGACAGTGAACGGGATGACGACGGTGGTCGTGTATTTGACGTGGGGCATTTCGATCTGATCGTCGTGGATGAGGCCCACCGCAGCATCTACAACAAGTATGCCGCCATCTTCGATTACTTCGACGCGCTGCTGGTGGGGCTCACCGCCACGCCCCGTGGCGAGGTCGACCGTGATACCTACCGCATCTTCGAACTGGAGACCGGCGTGCCGACCTACGCCTTCGAGTTGGATCAGGCCATCGAGGGCAAGTTTCTGGTTCCCTACCACACGGTAGAGACCAAACTCAAGTTCCTGGACGAGGGCATCCAGTATGATTCGCTCAGCGAGGATGAAAAGCGGGAATACGAGGAGAAATTTGGCAACCCGGACACGCCTGAAAACCTACCGCCGTGGATCGATCCTTCAGCGCTCAACGCTTGGCTCTTCAACCAGAACACCGTCGATCGGGTACTCATTGACCTGATGACCAAGGGGCAGAAAATCGAGGGCGGCGACAAGCTGGGCAAGACGATCCTCTTCGCCCGCAGCCAAAAACACGCTGAGTACATCGTCGAGCGCTTTGATAAGCTGTTCCCCCACCTGGCTGGCGAGTTTGCCCGTGTTGTTCACACCGGCGTCAACTATGTGGAGAAGCTCATCGATGACTTCTATGAGCCCGCAAAGCTCCCGCAGATCGCCGTCTCCGTGGACATGCTGGACACCGGCGTGGATGTGCCCGAGGTCGTGAACCTGGTGTTCTTCAAGAAAGTTCTCTCCAAGGTCAAGTTCTGGCAGATGGTTGGCCGAGGCACGCGCCTGTGCTCCGATCTCTTCGGCCCGAGGCAGGACAAGCAGTATTTCCTGTGCTTTGACTACTGCAACAACTTTGAGTTCTTCCGCGTGCAGAAAAAGGAGGACGCCGGCGACGTCGTGCTGTCGCTGACTGAGCGCATCTTCCGCCTGCGGGTGGACATCGCTACCGAGCTGCAAGCGCTGCGCTGGCAGGACGAAGCCCATACCCACAGCCGAATGGCACTCGTGCAATCCTTGGCCAACGACATCAATGCCCTCAACCGCGATTCCTTCCTCGTTAACCAGAAGCTGGGGGTTGTGGAGAAGTACAGCAAAGCAGAGGCCTGGCAGCCATTGACGGAGGTGCAGGCCCGTGAGCTAAAGGAGGAGCTTTCCCCCGTGCTGCCCAGCGTTGCCGGGGATGAGACAGCCCGGCGTTTCGACGTACTGCTTTACCGGATGGAGCTGAAGCATCTGCGCGGCCAGGCCTACGCCACCGAGCTGAAGCAGCTTCTTGCCATTGCAGAGGCGCTGAACCACTTGGGTACCATCCCTCAGGTGCAGATGCAAAAGGCTGTCATAGAGACCCTCCTGAGCAAGGAGTTTTGGGCGGCTGTCACACTGCAGTCATTGGAGGAAGTGCGGCAGGCCTTGCGCGCTTTGGTGCAGTTCCTGCGCAAAGGTGATGCCGGTCACGCGGTGTATACCGATTTCCTGGATGAAGTCATTGCCACGGTGGAGAATGTGCATCAGCCCGGCCCCACGGCGTTCGCAAACTACCGCCGCAAGGTGGAGACCTACATTCGGCAGAATCAAAACCAGATTGCCGTACATAAGCTCCACACCAATCAGCCGCTGACCGATGTGGACATCCAGACACTGGAGCGCATCCTTTGGGACGAAGTTGGTACCCATGAGGACTATACAAAGACTTACGGCGAAAAGCCGCTGGGGGTCCTCGTGCGTGAAATCGTTGGGCTAGATCAAGAGGCTGCGAACGAGGCCTTCTCCCAATTCCTCAATGACAACGACCTAGTCTACGAGCAGATGGTTTATGTCAAGACCATCGTGGACTATGTCGTGCGCAACGGAGTATTGGATTTGAAAGCGCTGCAGGAGGAACCCTTCCGTTCGGTCGGCAGCATCCTGTCATTCCCTACAGAGAAGGGAATGAAACTCGTGAATGCCATTAAGGACGTCAACAAAAACGCCGGCTTGGCGTAAGGGGGGAAAGAGTAAAGCGTGCCCTGTACTTTTTGATATACGATTTATGTTAACTGTAATTTCCATGATTGGGAATGTAGCTATAGGGTCGAACAATGATGCAAAGAATGATTTTCTTGATTACTCAATTGAAGATTTTGAGAACGCCTTTCGAGTTGCATGTATAGGCGTATGACCACAAGGTGGAGAGATCTTCAGACCCTTGCATGCCTGCAGAACGGAGTACATCGAAGGTTTCATCGGGATGCTACGGAACTAGTTTCAGAATCAGCATTGATTCCGGAACTCCTTCGAGGCTAAGAGGCTTGGTTAATAGTGGCTGTTTGTGTACAGTCAACTCTACCTTAGCTCATTGTTAGGAAAGCCGACCCCATCGATTTTCGCCTTCTCTGGCAGGTTCTCAAGACATTTCTGCTGTACGAATTTGGGCCAGGTCAGCAGGTCAATCTCTCACAAAAGGGAAAGGGTAATGTGATTTTTTATATTTTATCTGTCGATATTGCGCGAAATAGATATGTTCATTATAATTTATTATAACGAAAGTCAATGAGCGTGAGGTGTCATTGTGTTAATGTGGAAAAATATACTTAGTACTATCCTTAGTAAAGTCAGGCGGCTGTTTAGCGCAAAGACTAGCTCGAGACGCGAGTGCCCATTGATTTTCCTTCATTCCCCAATTGATGAGAAAACGCAAGATATCATTGGCGTAGATACCTATGTTGACAAGCTGAATTCTGCCATTGATGCGGGTGCTCAGATGTTAGCTATCACATCCAAATTTGGGTCTGGTAAATCAAGTATCATTGAACTACTAGCAAAAAGACGGAAAGGTGGCTCGTATAAGCGCGAGCAAATCATTAAGCTGTCTATGTGGTCGCAGGGTAATTTGAGCACGACCACATCGAAAAACTCACGAAGGGAAGACTCACATGAAAACGCCTCAAGGAAAATCCTTGTTGATTTACATCGTGCTTTTGTTTATCAATTAGCAAGCCTGATTGATTCTAAAAAAGGAACCTATATAAGTAAGAGACTTAGCAAGAACTATGGTTTATTAAAACTCGGCATTAATAGACCCTTCTTCTGGTTATGGCTCGGAATTGCGTTGTGCTTAATTGCATTTGGTTGGCTCTTGATTGAACAACCCTATTTATTGGGTTGTTCTGTTTTACTCAAAATACCCTCTGGAGTTTATTCGTCTGTATCAATTATAGGGGGCGCGATTTTAGGCCTATTTATTCTAGCTAGGGCGGATATCATTTTTTCTACAAATAAATCAGAGGGTGGCCGTGAAATTGAAGAAGACGAGATTATCGATATATACCGCACAGAAATCCTAGGGCGGAGTCGTAATAAAAGATTACGCAAATTCCGTAAGCACTATATTGTTGTCGTGGAGGATATGGATCGTGCATTAAGTGAGAATGCAGCCATTGAATTTCTTATAGAGTTACGCAAATACTACGTTGTAGCTTGTGATGCAAAAGAATTTTACAAGAACAAAGTGTCGTTCATTATTAACATAAAGCCAGAAAAAATGTTGGAATATGAACAAAATGGCGTGCCCCCTACATCTTCTAGACCTGGCGAATCACTCTACCCCAAACTGTTTGATTTCATTTTGAACCTAAGGCCGATTAATATTGATAATTATGATGCAATTCTGGATGGACTATTAAAGGAAAAAGCGACTGCTATTAAGAATGCGGGGATCCCTGCCAAAGAGGACGAAAAGTTCTTGGGCATAAAGGGAATCAAGTGGATTATTTACGGCGAGCGGCTAGGCATTAGGGAGATTAAGGACAGACTAAATATTGCTTTTTCGCTTTTCCAGTCTTTAAACGAAAAATACGGAGAGGAGAGCAGTATTGAATTTGAAAAGTGCGCCGTCGTCGCATACTTATCAACTGAATTTGAGAATGAATTCCAGGAAACAAAGGATAGAGCGTTTCAACGTCTCGTTCACCATTATATTGAACATGATAATTTTGATGATGCTGCGTGTAAAGAATATCTACAAGTGGATAGTCCTACATATTTCGAAGCTGTAAAAAACCTAATCTCGGATAAACATATTGATGACACATATCGTACGTATTTCTACAACTACCCCAAGGGAAGCCCACTCTACTCCGTGGAGGGTTTAATTGCGCACAATGCAATACTTTACGGTGATTCGAGTGGAGATATTGACATCAACGCAGCGGCAGAGAGAGCTCGCGCATCAAATCAAGAGGCTATAGTAGATGCCTTTGCGACAATAAGGGACCTAAATAAGAAGCTGCCCAATATTGTTCTGAGAACAGAAGCGCTCTATCTGGAAGCTGTGCGCTTGCATTTTAACGGGGTAAAAAATTGGGTAAGCGGCTTAAACTATAGTGACCCGGAAAAAACAAAGACCATTGATACTTTATATAATATTCTTTCGTTTGACAAAGAGAGAATGTGCTTTAAGCAATATCATGCAGAGGACTTATGTGCTATTTGGGAAAAAGCACCAGAAGAAACGATATTAAGAATTCGCCAAATGCTATGTACCAATTATAAAGACGAGATTACCTGGTATATTAGTTTGTATGGAGATAACCATGCAATCATTACTGTCGACGAAATGAACAAATTGTCCCTAGCTGACGCGCTGGAACTACTTATGGTATCTTCACATGAGCCTTCAATCGATCATATAAAGTGTATTAACGAGAAATATAAAACCGCAGACCATATGAACAAAGCCCTAGTCAAGGGTATTGAAGTACAGTATAACGAGGCTGTCAACACACTTGGCGTCGGCATAATGATCCCGTACTTAATTGAATTTATGAGCATCGTTGGCCATATTTACACACACTACGAATCAAACATCCTCAAATATATTCAATCGAACGCTGAAAACGGAGAGGAATATTTCAAGGCATATCAACAATTGATTAATCAAATCGCTGAAACTGGACTGGACAAAAACACTCTCGACTTTATCAATCAGATTGACCGATATGAAGGCTATTCAATAAAAGTATGCGAGCAACTCTATCAGGGCGGAAATTTGCTTGCCTTTGTTCTCATTGCATTCCATACACCTGGAATACGAATACCTTTTGAAAGCGATGAGATTTGTACTGAACTCAAAGTTGGAGTTGCATGGATAAAAGATTATCATCCCGAGTTATTTGGAGCACTTCGGAAAGAAATTGTTTTGAATCAAAAACTGCTTCCTTCATACAGATTTATGTTTTCAGAGGAATTCCCTTTCATCACACTGGAAGAGCTCAACGCCATTGCCGATGAGAGCTTAGCGATTTCGTTAATGCCTGTATCGCTTATCAAAGTCGAACACGCAGTTATGTTTGCTCAATACTTCGGCCGGGAGAGGCACAACAAGAGCGATACCTATAACGTGCTAAAGTTCATCTCGTCACTTGCTCCCGACGTTGCCAAAGAGTGTTTCTTTGCACTGGATTTTGAGAGCATACCTTACCGCAATCTCCATAAACAAAAAAAAGAAGAAACTAAAGAATTGTTTTTCGTTTCTTTGAATCTTGCTGAAGCAACAGGAAAAATGAACTTTATGAATGTCACAGAGTGTCTGGACGAAGCCTTTGAAGAAGAATTGAAGCCTGCTTTGAAGGATGATAGAGAGCTTCAGACAAAATACATTAGAATTGTTAATGCGGACGGTGTGGAACTCACGAAGGTTACTCTTAGTGTGCTGTATACTATGGATATACATTATGCTATGGCACCCCAAATTCAAGAAGCCTTCTTTGCGGATAAGGCATATAAGTACTATGTTGTTTCAAAAACCTTGAATGACAATGGCTTCACATTCGAGCAAGGCGAGCGTGGGCAGGCGCTTTGGGACACATATGTAGAGATATATTGCAAGGAAAGCAACTTAACCGATACAAAAAACCATATGGCTAAGAACAGAGACTTTGTGCAGAAAATAATGGATAACAATCTTTATCTGGGAATGTCCGAGGATGATAGACTTCGCATGTGTGGCATATATCAAGATGCCGCATGTTTAAAGAACGTTTTGACCTATGGCACAGAGTTTGCGCTGAAGTATCTTTGTTCAATAGATGGGTTTAGTAACTATGATGCTGCCGCAGCTTTTATCGAAATCATCAAAGATGTTCCAGAACTAATTAAGTCACAGGAACTATATGACCACGCATATGACAAGCTCGAAAACTCGGCGCTAAAAGCAAGCTACACTCAACTCCGAAATTATCGTGGGTAAAGTTGATACTTACCAGTTCTTTTCACCAACCACGCTCTAAGGTCAAACTGCCGCGATGCTCAAGGCAATTCATTCCCAAGAGAACAAGGCCAGTACTCTGGAGAAGGCCAAGGCATGGTGGAGAAGTTGCGAGAGATAAAGCTCAAGGAAGCCGCCCAGAAGGTCGAGAGAAGCATTCTGGAGACACTGGCTTATATGGACTTTCACCGTGAGCGTTGGACAAAGATTCGCAGCATCAAAGCTTTTAACGGTTGAACCTGGAGATGCGAGGGTGGTAGGTACCTTCCCCGACGGTCACTCGGCACTCATGCTGGTTTACGCCCGTCTCCGGCACATGGAGAGTTCTCGCTTGGGCCTGTTCCCTACATGCACATGAAGCATCTGGAGAACCAGGAGGTTGATGCCTTGTAGATTGGCTGACTGGCATGCCAGGCGACACAATTGTGCAGAAAAACATTGAACGTTTTGCACAACCTTCACCGAGATGGAAAAGGTGCTCTCGCAGATGGTGCGGGACTTTGAGGAGAATGCAAAGATGGTCAAGGAAGCGGATGCCAATCCCATTGATAACTTCCTCTTCCGCTTCACTGGGGCGTTTGACTCCATCGCCGTCCAGCGCATGATGCAAAACGATGAGTTTTTCCGCAACGTGCTGGGCAACCAAACCATGAAGCACTCCCTCATTTGAGCAGATGCTCCCGGTGTTCTATGGGCGACTGAAGGGAATTGCAAAGCAAGGGCAAAGATAGGACGCTAGTTGATAAACGAAGTTCACACGCACTAAGGAAATTTATATCTCTCGCACCAAAAAATGGGTTGACCATCACACTAACAAGCTAGTGAGAGAATATCACCTGATGATTCGCCTTCCTCCACGTATATTTTGGGGGAGGAGGGCATGTTACTATCTAAACTGGTTAGTTCAATATGTCAACTTAGCACAGATCCTACAAGCTCTGTACAATAGCACTGAGCATTGCAATCATCAATATGACAGCAAAGCTGACACACTGAACTACGAAATAGCTGTAGCTGCCCTTTGTGATTCGTGCCCTTTTGTAGAGATAGACTGGAACAAAGAACACTGCCCACAAATACATTGTGGTCTTCGTACTGTAACCAGCTTTTTTTAGTACTCGGATGTCAAAATAGCATAGAAGAGAGTTAAGGAGGAAGGCAAGGTAAGTTACTCCACGTAGTTGGGGCTGCATAATGTCAAAGAAATAAATAGTAAGCGGTACAAAAGCCAAGCACCAGGCCCAACCATTGGATAGATTACCTTTCTCCAATGGCGGGGGCATGCTTTTCGCCAACGTCATCCCGACAGTTGACAGCTTTACCCAATCTGAAAATCCTGTTCTCCATACCAATGTATTGCCGTCAATTATCTGGTGAGAAAACAGGCTTTTGATTTTTCCTTCAGAAATAGGTCCGATGCGCTTCTTATTTTCGATATAGTACCATTCTTCGCCGAGGCTCAATGAAGCTTTATCCGCTGCTTCTTCCTCATCAAGCTGCTTAAGGTATTCGTTTTTTTCCATTTCGAAGTCGCTCATTCTACCCTCTCCTTTTATCCAAAAGGGCTTGATCCTTTGCAACGCTACATTTTCTTCTATGTAGTATTGATGTGACTACTTAATTGTAAGATATATCTTCCTCTTTTGTCAATATACCCTATTGATATCGGAGGTGTATCATGAGTAATACGATTCGCATACAAAAGAAAAGCAAGTTAAAGGGCGAGGATGGGACAAAGGTCATCTCCGTAAGGATCCGTGAGGATTTGTTGCAAAAAATCGACGATATCGCCAAAGAGGCTGAGCGTTCAAGGAATGAGTTAATCAATATCATCCTCGAGAATAGCATCGACAACATCATTGTCGAATAGCATTCATGCATGCGCTCTCATGGAATGCCACATGCTCTATTTCGTTACCCTTCAATTTCAAGGGCAGGAGCCACGCGAGGGGTAGGAGAACCCAGCAAATTAGTGAGACAGATCAAACCCCTGGGGGTTGATTTGGGGTTTATTTTCCTAGAACAACACCCAAAATGGCACGATACCGCAACATAGCACACGATTATGTAGTCACAAAACCGCATGATTAAGCCAAGCATTAACTTGCATCGAATAACAAAAAACGATTTATCGTAGACTACGAATCAAGAGGTCGTGGGTTCGAATCCCCCCGGGTACGCCAAGAAAACCCTGCTTTACGCGGGGCTTTCGTTTTTGTTGGGGTACAGTTGCTGACGAGACCCACCGCAACAATTCAAACGAGTATAAAGAAAAATGCTAGCATAGTGTTTGCATAACAAACCCGAGCGAGAATATGTAGTGTTCCTTTCCCTTGAAGTGTTTCTATTGAAGGCCCAGACGTATGCCTACCAAAATAGCTTTGGCGCATGTTACTCGAAGGTGGGTTACTTAAAAACCATATCTACCTATTCATCTCTTTATGGTGAAACTCGCGGGCACTATGACATGAGGGATGCATTTCCATCTGGATTATTCAACAAGGATAATTCCTATCGTTGACAAAACGAGTGGAGACTGGCTTTGTTAACAAGCAATAACGCCATTGTTTACTTTGAAGAAGATCATCACATTATGACACTAGGCCCCTCTAAAGTGCTAATATATATAACCCATACGATATATTTAGTGTTTCCATTGCATACTAGCGATCAATAAACTTCCGCAATCCCAGCCGGCATACATTCTCACCATGTCTCATCCACCTCATTACCTTCATAAAAGAATCAAGCCCTGCATTGCGTGGGCTTTCGTCTATGCCGGGTTTGGGTTAGGGCGGATGCCGCAACCACCCGACCACACTGAACGGAGCATTCCGACGATGCAAAAAGCAACTTGACAGTCGCCCTCCTGTCTTATATTATTAAGACAGTAATTCTCATGAAATTGAGACAGATCGGAGTTGATCAAATGAAAAAACGCCTGCTGGACTCTGAGTGGACCATACTCAAGGCGCTCTGGAACCGGGAACCGCAAACAATGAGAAGCATTGTGGAGGGCATAAAAAGGGAGCAACCTGACCTGGACTGGAGCTACAAGACCTATCATTCCTATCTGCGCATCATGCAGGAGAAGGGGCTGATCGGATCGGACAGCAAGAACGGAAAAGACAAAATTTATCATCCGTTGATCTCGCGGGAGGACGCCCTGAAATACGAAAGCGAAAGCCTCCTCAATAGGATCAGCGTGGCTTCGGTGGGGAGGCTGGTGGCCTTGCTGGCAAAGAGCGAGGGTCTATCCCAGGACGACCAGCGGGAGCTGTTGGACTTTTCCGCCAAGCTGGAAGAACAAGCCGGAGGTGAGGACCGTGACGGTACTGCGGACCGTTCTAGATAACAGCGTTGCGTTCAGCCTGCTCTTCGTCGGGGTATGGCTGGTGAAGGCATCGCTGCGAAAGCATCTGTCCGCCCGGCTGCACTATGTGGTTTGGGCGGCTGTGCTCGTCACCCTGTTGATCCCGGTGAGAAACGAAAGCATCAGCCTTTGGAACCTGCTGCCGAGGCAGACGACGGATGCCATCGTTGTGCAAACGCAAAATCTGCAACCCCTCGCCGAAATCATCAACGGCTCCAACGCCAGCAGCGGCAAGGCAACACTACCCCAAGGACAACCTGCGGCGACAGACAATGCACCCATCCACTCGCCAGCGACCTCGGGGAACTCACAGCCGCTGCAGCCCCAGCCTTCCAATCCCCTCGGGCACATCAATTGGCCCACCGTCTTGCTGGCTTGTTGGCTGGCGGGCATGGCCGCCACCGGTTTGTGGTTGTCTCTGGGCAGCCTGCGGCTGCGCCGGCAAATCATCCGCTGCAGCGCCCCGCGAACGCCTTACTGGCTGGAGGCCAGCGCCAAGGAGTGCACCAGGGTGTTGCGCATGCGCCAGAATGTGCGCATTGTGGTGCAGCCCGTGCTATCGGTGCCGGCCGTGATGGGGGTCCTTCACCCGATCCTCGCAATGCCCGAAGCCGTGGTCAAGGAACGGGACGAAGAGCACATTCGCCACATCCTGATGCACGAGTTCAACCATGTGCGGCGAGGCGACCTGATTGTGATTGCTTCTCTCAATCTGCTCAACGCCGTCTATTGGTTCAATCCGCTTGTATGGCTGTGCTTCAAGCTCATCCGCGCCGATATGGAAATGTCCTGCGACAACGACGTGGTGCATGCCTTGGGCAGACGGCAGCGGCAGGAGTACATCCGTACCCTCGTCACCTTCGCCGCCATGGAGGGGCCTTCCCACGCGAAAACCGCCCTCAGCCTGTATGACGCCAGAGTGCAAATGAAAAGAAGAATTGGAGCCATGTTTATGACGAAGAAGACAAAGCCGGCCCTCGCAGTGCCAGTCGTCCTGCTTGTGCTGGTTCTGCTGGCAGCGGCATCGGTGACGGGCTGCCTGCCCACAGCTGCCAGTGCGGATGTGGTGAATCCTTCTGCCACCGCTGCAGTGGAAGAGCCCTCGCCCACGCCCGTTCTCGCAAATACAGCGAACTCCACGGCCACGAAGGTACCCAGCGACGAGCCCCAGACCACCGAGGCAAGTCCCAGCCCTTCACCTGCGGAGCCCTCACCAGCCCCAGCTCAATCTGCGCAATCGTCCGCTTCCCAGTGGGAGACCGCGTATCAGCCGGTGTTGGAGGAATACCGTGCTTTGGCCGAGCGCTTCAGCGAAAACGGTGGACAGGGTGACTTCTCAGACTTGGGTGCCCCCTGGGACCAAATCGCCCCGGACATGATGTACAGCACCCAAAAGTTTGGCTATGCCCTGCGTGACATGGACGGCAACGGCACGCCCGAACTCTTTTGGCTCACCAGCGACGGTACCATCTGGGCGATGTATACCTTTGTTGACGACGCTCCCAAGCAATTGGGTGTCTTCTGGTCTCGCAACGCCTGTCTCTTGGACCAGTCAGACGTCATCTACATGAGCTGGAGCAACGGGGCGCTTGACAACGGCCAGGATGCCTACCAAATCTCTGCGGATGGGCAATCGCTTGCACTCGTGAAGCGGGTCGCCATGGAGAGCACTGGCGAAACCGGAGCTCCTTTGGCGGAGCCGCGCACCTACAAATGTGTGGGTTCCCAGGACAACAAGGAGATCATCACCGAAGCGGAGGCAGCGGAGGAAACAGCGGCATTCCCGCAAAACAATGAGGAGAGCGGGCTGGATTTCGTATCACTCCGTTAGCAGAGTGACCTAGCCGCATCCATTCTATATTATCAGCAACGAAAGCCCCGCCTTGTGTGGGGCCTTCGCAACTTCCACCCCGTTGACAAAGGTGACGCCCAAAACACAGCGCCATCCCTGGCCAGGCAACGCCTCCCCTCTATGCTATACTTAGCAGAGGGTGTTGGTATGGTGGAGAAGGGCATGAGCTATGCTATTTTGATTTTAGCCAGCTTTCTTGCCGCTTTCGCATCGGGCGCGGCCGGGTTTGGCGGCGCTTTACTTCTGTTGCCGGTGGTGACTACCAGCCTCGGCGCGGAGGTTGCCGTTCCCGTGCTTACGATTGCTCAGTTGATTGGAAATCTGTCTCGTATGTTGTTTGGCATCAAGCAGATCGATTGGAAACCGGTGGGGTTGTTCTCGGTCACGGCCCTTCCCCTGGCCGCATTAGGCGCGTTCGGGTTCTCCACCCTGCCCAAAGACCTGGTCACCCGTTGCATCGGCGGGGCCCTGATTGGGCTTGTACTGTTCAAGACGATGACGCACGCCCGAGTTCAAAAAGAGCCGAAAAGTCATGCTCTTGGGCGGCGCGGCCACCGGCCTTCTCCCCGGCCTTGCAGGAAGTGGCGGACCCATTGGAGCGGCCGTATTCTTAACCCTTGGGCTTCCGCCAGTCGCCTACATCGCAAGTGAAGCCGCGACCGCCACGGCCATGCATCTGCTGAAAACCGCAATTTACAGCAAGCTGGTCGGCCTTGACCCATCGGCGCTGCTCACGGGGCTCGCGATGGGGGCCGCCATGGTCGTGGGGACGTTCGCCGCCAATCGCATCATCCGAAAGATGGAAAAGGCAAAATTCCAAAAATACGTTGTGGTTCTGCTCTGTGTGGTCGGCGCGTACATGCTGCTCTTTGGGGAGTAGGGCCGGCTGACAACTCGGTTTGGGTAGCACCGGACAGAAATGCCAGACTTCTCTCCGTCTGCCCGAGCACGGCGTGTAGTATCCGAGCAGTGACAAAGCCTTCCTCCTCCAGCTCTGCCAGCGCACGGAGATCTGGCTGTTGTTCCCCGACCAGTAGAGGAAGGGAGAGTTCTGCATTGCCTTTTTCATGTCGTACCCGGTGAGGGGCTTGTTTCGCAATAACCCCAACATGGCATGTTGAATGTTCATCTCAACTGCATCTCCGAATCATATGTTAACCGCAACATATGTTTCCTCGGCCGTCAATGTCGAGTTTGGGATGTTTTTACCGGAAACACCACGAAATGCAATTTTTGCCATTGCCTGCCGATGCCCCCGCGGAACAAGTGCCCCGTGCGCTTGCAGGTGCATGCATTGAAACGGGCTTCCGCTATGATATAATGTTAGTAGGTAATCTGCTTTGGCAGAGAAACAGAGGAGGTGTCGTCAATGAAGATTCAACTCCTATCCAAAACGGCAATCGGGAAATGGGCGGCCGGCCTCAGTTTGTGCTTCATCCCGTTGCTGTTTCTCAAGATGACGATCCCGTTCCCTGTGCCCACTCCCATCATCGCCGCCATAGGGGTGGCAGGTTTGGTCGTTGGGCTGGTGTCAATGATCAAGAACAAGGACAGGTCGGTGCTGACGCTGTTCGCCATCGTGGTGGGGGCATTGGTCACCCTCTGGGTGGCGGCAGAGATCGCGTTTCCCCATTAGGAACATACCACACCGCGAACCATTGTGTTCGCGGCGCTTCTCTTTCACAGCACACCACAGGCACCCCGAAGTGCCCCACGGTTCCCCCCTGTCCCCACCTTGCAGTAAGGGTGCAGGTGGACATGCGGACGGGCCAGTGCAGCAGTCCGTTTGTCTAGCCAATTCCCAACGCAAATTGACAGGCTCATCAACCCCCGTTATGCTTGAAAAGCCAACACAATAGCTGGAGGCCCACCATGAAGTTTACCAAATACGAAGGGAATCCCATCCTGTCCGCCCACCCGGGCCACCCCTGGGAGGACCTGTGCACCCTGAACCCCGCCGCCGTGCACGATGGGGAGCGGTTCTGGCTGCTGTACCGCGCCGCCGGCCACGACGTGGGCCACACCATTCGCCTGGGGTTGGCCGTCTCCGACGACGGGTTCCACTTCACCCGCTGCAGCGACGAGCCGGTGCTGAGCCCTGACCCCATCGGCCCCGACGCCGGCGGCTGTGAGGACCCGCGCCTTGTCAAAATGGACAAGTTCTACTACCTCACCTACGCCTCGCGCACGTTCCTGCCGGGGCAGTACTGGCTGCCGGATCACAAATACCTGGGCTTCACCGCCGAGCCGGGGCCGGCCTTCCTCAACAGCAACGCGTCGGTGACCCACCTGGCCATCTCCGAGGATCTGGTACATTGGAAAAAGCTGGGCCGCATGACCGACAGCCGCGTGGACAACCGCGACGCCATCCTCTTCCCCGAGAAGATCGCCGGGCGGTACTGGATGATTTCCCGCCCGATGGACTGGTTTGGCCCAGGCTATGGCTGCAGCATGCCCAGCATGTGGGTAAGCGCCAGCGACGACCTGGTGGAGTGGCGCGACTACCGCCTGCTGGCCACCGGCACGCAGGGGTGGGAGAGCAAGAAGATCGGCGGCAGCGCGCCGCCGCTGCGCACCGACCGGGGGTGGCTGTTCCTCTACCACGGGGTGGACGAACGAGACGACGCCTACCGCGTGGGGGCGCTGCTGCTGGATCTCCACAACCCCACCAAGATTCTGGCGCGCACCAAGGATTGGCTGATGGAGCCGGAGTTCGACTACGAAACCCAGGGCTACTACAACGGGTGTGTATTCCCCTGCGGTAACGTCATCGTGGGCGACACGCTGTACGTCTACTACGGTGCGGCTGACAAATTCTGTTGCGCCGCCACCTGCAGCCTCTCCGCGCTGCTCGACCACCTGATGAGCGACGCCTGCGCGGTGTAAGCTGGACTACCCAAAAGCCATATGAGCCGTTCTCCTGCCGGGGAATGGCTTGTTAGTGTATCTACAAACCCCAAAAACGGGCAAAAGGGGGATGAACCTCCCGCCCCACCGCAACACTATGTGTTGCTCGCGCCACTCTCAACGATTCTAAAGAATGGTCTGCCGTGGCGCGGGGGTAACACCGCTTCACTCGGCGGGTGGAATGCAGAAAGGAGCGCGAGCAGAACACAAAAGCTCGCCCGCAGGCGCAACGCATCCTTAGAACTCCGCATGAGAGCTGCAATTTGCGGTCGGTCGGCGACATGCGCGGCGACCGACCAAGCCATCACGAGAACAAGCTGCCTGAATCGCGTCTGTCGCCACAGCGACCAGGTCGCATGGGCGAGCAGCCGGGTTGCAGGGCCGAGCAGTGCCGGAACGGCACGACCAGGCGTGCGTAGCACGCGACTAGCCAGACGCGAAAGGCTGTCGACTTTGTCGACAGCCTCACGGGCCGCTCCCTTGCCGGGGAACGGCCCGTTGCGTTGCGGGGCAGTAAGCCTGCGTCCTCAAACCGGAGCAATGGACTTTCCCATTTTCGTGAATGGCAGTAAAATCATTGGCAAAGGCATCCAAAAAACAAACGATTACCGGGGGGAGACCCATGCACGAGATGTTCTTAAATTCCTTGCCCACGCTGCCGCTGCTGCGCCGGGGGCAATCCCGCTCCATCAACCAGGAAAGCAAAAACGGGGAAAAGGGCAAAGGCGGAATGGCCGCCAGCAAGCTGGGGCCTTCGCGGAAGGGGTCCCCCTGCCTGGGGACCGTCCACGCGGGCGAAACGGTAACCCTGGCCGAGATGGACGGCCCCGGTGTCATCCAACACATCTGGGTGACGGTGACGGACACGACGCCGGCTGGGCGCTTTGTACTGCGCGACGTTGTGCTGCGCATGTATTGGGATGAGGAGACCGAGGCCTCGGTGGAGGTGCCGCTGGGCGATTTCTTCTGCAACGGGTTTGCCCGGGGCTGCGAAGTCAACTCCCTGGCCATTGCCGTCAACCCCAAACGGGGAATGAACTGCTTTTTCCCCATGCCCTTCCGGCGCAAGGCGAAGATCACCATCGAGAACCAACACCCCGGTGACATCCCGGCCTTCTTCTACCAGGTGGATTACTGCCTGTATGACAGCCTGCCGGAGGACATCGGCTACTTTCACGCCCAGTGGCGGCGGGAACGCATCACCCAAGCCGGCCGGGATTTTGTGCTCCTCGACAATGTGCGGGGCAGAGGGCAGTATGTCGGCACCTACCTGGCGCTGACCACGCTGGAGCGTTACTGGTGGGGCGAGGGTGAATTCAAGTTCTACCTCGACGGTGACCGGGACTACCCCACCCTCTGCGGCACGGGCACAGAAGATTATTTTGGCGGCGCGTGGTCCTTCGGCAGCACCGCCGCCAACGGTGACATGGCGGAAAAGACATACTGCACGCCGTTCATGGGCTATCCCTTTTACAGCCGGGACGACGACTTCCACAACGAATATTTCAACCGGGACTGCCCACCCATGCGCGGCTTTTACCGCTGGCACATCATGGATCCCATCCTGTTTGAACAGGATCTGCGGGTGGAGCTGCAGCAAATCGGCGTCAATGAGTTTGGCCTCTTTGAGCGGCAGGACGATGTGGCCTCCGTCGCCTACTGGTACCAAAGCGAGCCGCACCATGCCTTCCCTGCCTTCCCGCAGTCGAAGAGCCGCTGGCCCCGCTGAAGGGTATGCCGGCGTTGCTTCTTTCCTTGATAATGCAAAAGGGAGGCACTGCCTCCCTTTTTGATGGATTAACCGCTCATTTCCCCTGGGGCGTCAGGAAGATCTTGCCCGGCGGTTCGCGGTTGTACTTCTGTTCCCCCGTGCCGTGCCGGCCCACCAGCGTGACCTCCACGATCTGTGGTTCGTCGCCGGCCGGCACGGTGAAGACGGCAACATTGCCGTCGGCGCCGAGTGCCTGCAAGGCCGCACCGGCGAGCAAGCCGCCCTGCACATCTTTCTCATCTATCGCACAGACAGTGAATGACACCGGCCCTTTGGTGTAGTTACTCACGGCCAACGTACAGGGAAAGGAAACCTGATCGCCGTCCACGGTGAAGTCATCCAGGAGCCCTACATCCTCCAACATTAGGGCGGGCTGGGCTGGGCACCCCGCCAACAGCAGAGCCAGCAGAAGGAACAGAATCGGTAACACCTTGCGCATTGGAACTCCCTCCCTATTTGCAAAAAGCATACCACGGAACCGTCGGCGCGGCAACGGCCCTGCCCTGTTGCGTTCGACACCATTGTGCTATACTGAACAAAAAGCGCGGAGGCGTGCTCCATGAGCGACCTTGCCAAGCTACCCAACATCGGGCCCAACACCGTCCAGCAGCTCACCGACGTGGGTGTGACAAGCGAGGAGGAACTGCGCGCGCTGGGCAGCCGCGCCGCCTGGCTGCGCATCCAGTCCATCGATCCATCGGCGTGTCTCTCGCGCCTGTGCGGGCTGGAGGGAGCCATCCGCGGGGTGCGCTGGCACGACCTGGAGCCGGAGGTGCGCGCCGAGCTCAAAGCCTTCTACCAAAGCCACAAGCAGTGAGGATGGATCGCATGGATTCACGCATCCACAAAAGCCGGCTCTTCACCGGCATGGACGACGGGGAACTCGCCAGCTGCCTCGATTGCTGCGGCGCGGCCACCGTGCGCTACCGGCAGGGGACGCTCCTCTTCCAGCAGGGCGGCCAGCCCTCCCGCCTTTTTGTGCTGCTGGAGGGTACCGTCAGCGTCTGTCAGGATTCCTCCGCCGGCAAGCGCACGCTGCTGGCGTCCTTCGATACCCCCGGCGACCTCTTTGGTGAGGTCTATGCCTTCCTGGACCGGGCGGAATATGAGCAGTACGCCCTGGCCGAGACGGACGTGACAGTGCTGGAGATGCCCAAGGCCTTCCTCTACCAGCGGTGCGGGCAGGGCTGCGCCCACCACAGCCGGCTGACCCAGAATATGCTGGCCATCCTGGCGGAGAAGGCCCACGCCATGAACCGCAAGGTGCAGCTGCTCTCCCTGCCCACGCTGCGGCACAAGGTGGCGGCGCTGGTGCTGCGCAACGCCGGCCCCGACGGGGTGGTACGCCTGCGGATGACCCGGGAGGAGATGGCTGACTACCTGGGCGTGGCGCGGCCCAGCCTCTCGCGGGAGCTGCTGCGCATGCAGGACGAGGGCCTGCTGACCCTGGACGGGCGGCGCATCGCCGTGCCGAACCGCGCAAAACTGGAAGAACTGCTGTAACTCCAATGCCTTGCAACCGCCCTGCCCACCCATGCCGGACAAAGCGAGGTGACGCCCATCGAGCACACAGCCGCCCAATAACTTTTTCTCTCATTTCCCAAACAGTAACATATGTGACCGATTGAACGGCTTTCCTCTGTTATGCTTGCATCACAAAACAGCGAACACACGGGAGGGACTCCAATGGAAAACAAGATGTTCTGTTACCAGTGCCAGGAGACCGCGGGCTGCAAGGGCTGCACCCTGCAAGGCGTCTGCGGCAAAACCGCGCCGGTGGCCGGCATGCAGGATTTGCTGGTCTTCGTCACCAAAGGCCTGTCGGCCGTGACGACCCAACTGCGGGCCGAAGGCAAGGCCGTCCCCGCGGCGGTCAACCACATGGTGACCCAGAACCTGTTCACCACCATCACCAACGCCAACTTTGACGAGGACGCCATCCGCGCCCGCGTGACCGAGACACTCGGCGTGAAGACCGTTCTTCTTGCCCAGGTGGCCGATGCCGCTGGCCTGCCCGCCGCCGCGCTGTGGGCCGGTGACGAGACCGAATACGAGGCCAAGGCACGCACTGTGGGCGTGCTCGCCACTGAAAACGAGGACGTGCGCAGCCTCCGCGAGCTCATTACCTATGGTCTCAAAGGCCTGTCGGCTTACAGCAAGCACGCCAACGCCCTGCTGCAGGACAACGAGGACGTGGATGCCTTCCTGCAGCGCGCCCTGGCCAAGACCTTGGACGACAGCCTGACCGCCGACGACCTGGTGGCCCTGACGCTGGAAACCGGCAAGTACGGTGTGGAGGGCATGGCGCTCCTCGATCGTGCCAACACCACCGCCTATGGCAACCCGGAGATCACCCGTGTGAACCTGGGCGTGCGCAACAACCCGGCCATCCTTATCTCCGGCCACGACCTGCGGGACATGGAGATGCTGCTGCAGCAGACCGAGGGCACCGGGGTGGACGTCTACACCCACAGCGAAATGCTGCCGGCCCACTACTACCCGGCGTTCAAGAAGTACAGCCACTTCGTGGGCAACTACGGCAACGCCTGGTGGAAGCAGAAGGAAGAGTTTGAGAGCTTCAACGGGCCGATCCTGATGACGACCAACTGCATCGTGCCGCCCAAGGCGAGCTACCAGGACCGCCTGTACACCACCGGCGCGGCGGGCTACCCCGGTTGCAAACACATCCCCGGCGGCATCGGCGAGCCCAAGGACTTCAGCGCCCTCATCGCCCACGCCAAGCAGTGCCCCCCACCCACCGAGATTGAGACCGGTGAGATTGTTGGCGGCTTCGCCCACAACCAGGTGCTGGCGCTGGCCGACAAGGTCGTGGACGCCGTCAAAGCCGGTGCCATCCGCAAGTTCGTCGTCATGGCAGGCTGTGACGGCCGCGCCAAGAGCCGCAACTACTACACCGATTTTGCCCAGGCCCTGCCCAAGGACGCGGTTATCCTGACCGCCGGCTGCGCAAAATACAAGTACAACAAGCTCAACCTTGGGGACATCGGCGGCATCCCGCGGGTGCTGGACGCCGGGCAGTGCAACGACTCCTACTCCCTGGCCGTCATCGCCCTCAAGCTCAAGGAAGTCTTCGGGCTCGACGACATCAACGACCTGCCGATCGTCTACAACATCGCGTGGTATGAGCAAAAGGCCGTGATCGTGCTGCTGGCGCTCCTCTACCTCGGCGTCAAGAACATCCACCTGGGGCCGACGCTGCCGGCGTTCCTGTCGCCCAACGTCGCCAAGGTACTGGTGGAGTCCTTCGGCATCGCCGGCATCGGCACGGTGGAGGACGACCTCGAACTCTTCTTCGGCACCAAGGCCGCCAACGGCTGAGCCAGACAAGGAGGAACCCATGGCAACCCGGTTTTGGAAGAACATCGACTATGAGAAGGCGCTGGCGCTGGACGCTTTGGTGGAGTGCCAGCCCGGACAGGTCGTCAGCCGCACCTTTGTGCAGAACGACGCCGTCTCCGTCACTCTCTTCGCCTTCGACCGCGGGGAGGAGATCAGCGCCCACACCAGCGAGGGCGACGCGCTCATCACCGTGCTCACCGGCGCGGCCCGCGTGACCATCGGCGGCCAGCCCCACACGGTTGCCGCCGGGCAGTCCATCCTGATGCCCAGCGGCGTGCCCCATGCCGTCGCGGCCGAGGAACCCTTCAAGATGCTGCTGACCGTGGTGTTTGACGCCTAACGGCAAAGCAGGGAACCCAACCCAAAGCACCGCCCCTTGACGCGCCTGTCGTCAAGGGGCGGTTTGTGCTTGGGCTACCGATGGAATTTACGCCCAAGGGGCTTGCCCCTTGGATCCCCAAAATGCTTATCACAGGTGTGTGCGTAGCGCCCCTGAAGCCGCCCAAGCGGTTCATTCGCGGGCGGCACGAAACATCCCATCTGGAGCACTCGGCTCTCCCCGCCGAAGCGGCGTCTCTTCCGTGAAAAACCGCAAGACCCACGCAAACGAATGCCCCGCGGCGACATGCGCGGCGCGGGGCGAATCGGTACTTGTGACGAGCTCTTCCTGACTCGCCTTTGTCGCGTAGCGGCAAAGGCGAATTAGAAGCGAAGCGACAAACAACTCAATCCCCCGTCGACCTTACGGAACTCCGAGGTGTCGAGCACGATGGTAGGGTAGCCCATCTCCTCAATGGCCGCAAGGGTCTGCGGGTACCCCGCCGGCACCAGCACCGTTCCATTGAGCCACAGGCTATTGGCGGCGTAGGCTTCCTCCGCCGGCACGACGATGGGGCGATGGCGCGCAAACTCCGGTCGGGTGATGAACTCCCCCGCCACCAGCGCCACATCGGGCTCCAGGCGGTTGACGCCAGTCTTGAGGTGCAGCACCTCCCGCAGGGGAACGGCCACGACCTCATAGCCAAAGGGGCCCAGCAGCCGCGCGAATTGGTCGATGCCCTCGGCGTTGGTGCGGGCCGAGAGACCCACGTAGAACCGGTTACCGGCCCGCAACACGTCGCCGCCCTCCAGCGTGCCCGGCGGCTCGATGCGCCCGATGGCCTGCAGGGGGAAGAACTTCGCCAGCACCTCCACCATACCGGCAACCTCCCCCGCGCGGGTGGGGGCACCGGGGTTCGTCAGCACGGCGCGCCGGTCGGTGAGGACAGCCACATCCTCCACGAAGCAGGAGTCGGGGTAGCGCTCGTCGGCCGGCAGTATGGTGACAGCCAGGCCGCAGGCCCGCAACGCCGCCACATAGGCGTCGTGCTGCACGAGGGCCAGTTCGTAGTCGGGCTTCCCCAGCTCCGGGTGGTCGGTCAGGCCATCCACCAGGGCGCGGCAGGGGCGGCGCACGATGGCCCGGGTGAAGCGCAGGTCGGTCGGTGCATTGCTCTGTGCGGCACTCCGTCCGCTCATTCCCGCGGCCATCAACCGGCCAGGAACCGCGACAGGAACGCGCGGGTCCGCTCCTCCTTGGGGTGGTGGAAGAGCTGCTGGGGCGCACCCTCCTCGCAGACGACGCCGTCATCCATGAACACAACGCGGGTGGAAACGTCCCGGGCGAAGGCCATCTCGTGGGTCACGATGATCATGGTGCGCTCCTCCTCCGCCAGCTGCCGCATCACCTGCAGCACCTCCCCCACCATCTCGGGGTCTAGTGCGCTGGTGGGCTCGTCAAAGAGCAGCACCTCCGGCTCCATGGAAAGGGCACGGGCAATGGCAACCCGCTGGCGCATGCCGCCAGAGAGTTGGTGTGGCTTGGCCCAAAGGTACGGGGCCATACCCACCTTCTTGAGGTAGCGCAGGGCCGTCTCCTGGGCCTGCTCCTTTGAGATTCCCAGCACGGTCTGGGGGCCGATGGTGCAGTTCTGCAGCACGTTGAGGTTGGCAAAGAGGTTAAAGGACTGGAACACCATGCCCACCTTGGCCCGGTACTGGTGGGGGCTGCGGATGTCGCGCTGGACGTCCTGCCCCTCAAAGAGGATCTGCCCGCCGGTGGGCGTCTCCAGCAGGTTAATGCACCGCAGCAGGGTGGACTTGCCCGAGCCCGACGCGCCGATGATGCAGATGACCTCGCTGCGATGGGTGGTGAAGTTGATGTCCTTCAGCACAACATTCTGGCCGAATTGCTTCTGCAGGCCGCACACCTCGATGACCGGGCGGTCGGCGGTGGGGGCAGCTTCTCGCATGGATACCATTTTCCTCGCTCCTCTCGGTTATTCGTGCAGGGCGGCGGGGCCGCCGGGCTTGTCGTCCAGGTACTCGGTGGCCAGCTTGTAGCTGGCGGGGCCGGCCATCTTCTTCTCCAGGAAATTGAGCAGCCACGTGGCGCTGTAGGTGAGGATGAGGTAGATGACGCAGATGATGAAGAACGTCTCAAAATACCGGAAGTAGGCTCCGCTGGCTGACCGGCCGATGAAGAAGAGCTCGTTGACGGAGATGACGCTCAGCACCGAGGTATCCTTGATGTTGCCCACCAGGTTGTTGCCAATCTGCGGGATGATGTTGCGGAAGGCCTGCGGCAGGATGATGCGCAGCATCGTACGCCCATGGGTCATGCCAATGGCCTTGGCGCCCTCCACCTGCCCCGGGTCGATGGACTGGATACCGCCGCGTACGGTCTCAGCCATGTAGGCGCCGGTATTGATGGAGACGACGATGAGGCCGGCCAGCAGGGCGGAGATCTTGAAGCCCGTCAGCTGCACGATGCCATAGTAGAACACCATCGCCTGGGCGATCATCGGCGTGCCGCGGAAGAACCCCACGTAGATGCCCAGCAGGAATTTACCCGCCCGCAAGGCGACCCGCTTGACCGGGCCGTCCTGGGGCGTGGACGGAATGGTCTGCACCAAGCCAACCAGAAAACCGATGAGGCAACCCGCCGCCGTGCCGACCACCGCCAGCACCAGGGAGATGGCCGAGCCTTGCAGGAAACGCGGGCCATACTCCCGCACCAGCAGGGCTACCCAGCCGAAGAATGTGGTTGGCATGTTCGTTCCGTCCTTTCAAAGTCGGTTTGGGGTGTGCCGGTCCTTACTTGGCCAGCGGCTGCTTGGCAATGGCGTCCTCCAACATGGCCTCGCGCTCCTCCTGAGGGATCTGCTCCAGGGCGGCGTTGAGGGCCTTCACGATGTCCTCGTTGCCCTTGTGGATGGCGATGCCCAGGTTCACATCCTCGTCGGAGACTTGGAACGTGTCGGAGGCGTCGGGCTCGATCATAATGAGATCGGGGTTGGAAAGCTGGGCCGCCAGGGCGGTGGGCTTGTCCACCAAGATCAGATCCACCACGCCGGAGTTGATGGCCGCCAGCATGGCCGGCAGGTTCTCGAGAGCCGATTCCACCTTGGCCTCGGGCACCTGCTGGCACATGTCATACCAGATGGTGTTGAGCATGGAGGTGACCGTCGCGCCCTTCAGATCGGTCAGCGTCTTGGCCGAGGCGTACTTGCTGTCCTTCTTCACCAAGCCCACGATGCCCGCCACGTAGTAGGGGTCGGAGAAATCCATGGTGGCCTTGCGCTTCTCCGTGATGGAGATGCCCGAGATGGCCACGTCGTAGGTGCCGGTCTGCACGCCCATGAGCATGCCGTCCCAGTCCACCTTATAGGCTTCGATGGTGTAGCCGGCGGTCTCGCAGATCTTCTTCATGATGGCCACGTCAAAGCCGTAGGTGTATTCGCTGGTGCCGGTGAGGGCAACGGCTCCGTTGCTGTCGTCGGCCTGGGTCCAGCAGAAGGGGGCCGAGTTGCCCTCGAACGCCACGCGCAGCACCTTGCCGGTGGCGGCGGTGGCATCGGCGGCGGTGGAGGCCTCCGCCGAGGGGGTGGCGGTCGCGTCAGCGGCGGCAGAGGCCGAGGCCGCGGCGGGGGCGCTGGCGCAGCCAGCCAGCAGCACGGCGGCGCACAGCACGAGTGCCAGTGCGGACATCAATGGTTTGCGGTGCATTTTCATCTTCAATCCTATCCTTTCTCATTGTGGTGCAAGCTGGCCGGCCGGTTCGGGTGCTCTGGGCCGCCCCTCCTTCCCCGGGCAGCCGACGACACGTCCGACGCCGTTGCCGGGGGAAAAGAAAAGGACGTCAATAGGTGAACCCTACTGACGCCCTTGTCAACACAGTATCAAGTTTGTATTGAATTATAGCGCGGCGTTCCGGTTTGTCAACCGTTGAGTTCAAAAACCGGAAGAACGCTGTTGACCATGCGGAACACGCGGCCCACGTCGCCGCGCAGGTAATGAACGATGTTCTCGCTGGAGATGCGGGCGCACTCAGCCATGGAGCGCTGGGAGTAGAACGCCGCGTGGGGCGTGAGCACCACGTTGGGGCGGCCCACCAGCGGGTGGTCGGCCATGGCCTCGTGGCTCTCCTGCCGCAGCACGTCGAGCCCCGCCCCGGCAATTTGCCCGGCGTCCAGCGCCGCCACCAGGGCCTCCTCGTCGATGAGCTCCCCGCGGGAGACGTTGACGACGACCGGGCGGCGGGCCATCTGGGCGAAGGCCTCGGCCCCCAGCATGCCGCGGGTCTCCGGGGTTGCCAGCATGTGGAGGGAGAGGATGTCCGCCCGGGCCAATGCCTCGGCCAGGGGCACCAGCGCCACGCCGCAGCCCTCGGCCAGCTCCGGCGGGCAGTAGGGGTCGTAGGCGACGACCTCCATGCCGAAGGCCTGCGCCCGGCGAGCCACTGCCCGGCCGATCTTGCCCAGCCCCAGGATGGCCCAAGTGGCCCCGGTGAGGCCGATGGGCGGCGGGGCCGCGGCGAAGTCGTAGCGACGGTTGCCCTCGATATCCCGGTCGAAGAGCTTGAGGTGACGGTTGACGGCCAGCGCCAGCGCCAGCGTGTGGTCAGCCACCTCCTGGGTGCAATACTCGCCGATGACGGACACCCCGATGCCCAACCGCTGGGCCGCGGCGGCGTCCACGAAGTTGTAGCCGGTGGCCTCGATGGAGATGAACTTGAGCCCCGGCAGGGCCTCCAGCAGGTCGGCGGGGAACTCCAGGTAGGCCGTCAGCACCGCGTCCACCCCATCAAGGGCGGCGAGCAGTGCCTGCCGATCCCCCCGGTGGATGTAGGTGGCGATCTCCACCCCCGGCCCCAGGCCCGCCCGCAGGTGCCCGCGCTCCACGTCGATGTCGCGGTTCATGGGCTCGGGCCAGTCGCAGATGAGGATCTTCATTGGGCCTGCTCCTCCCCGGCGCACTCGGTCATCACGCCCTCCATGGCGTTGAGGAAGGCACGGTTCTCCCGCGTGGTGCCGATGCTCACGCGCATGTGCCGGGGCAGGCCCCACCCGGCGCAGGGCCGGGCGATGACCCCCCGGCGCAGCAGCAGCTCGTTGACGACCGCACAGGGGTAGGGCGTCTCAAAGAACAGAAAGTTGGTGTGGGTGGCCACGGGCTGGCAGCCCAGTGCCCGCAGGTTTTTGGCCATCTCATCCCGGTCGCGCATCATGGCCCAGCGGCAGCGCTCCAGTTCCTCGGTGTCGCCGGTCAGGGTGGCCACCGCCCCAGCCAGGCCGATGCGGTTGGCGTTGAAGGGTTCGCTGACGGTGTCGTACCAAGTGATGACCTCCGGCGCGGCCACCAGATACCCGATGCGCCCGCCGGCCAGCCCGTAATACTTGGAGAACGTGCGCACCCCCAACACTCGGCGGCCCGCCCGCACGAGCTCCTCGGTGTCGGGCAGCAGGCTGGCGTCGGCGTACTCGCGGTAGGCCTCATCGAGCACCACCCAGGCGTGGGGCGGCAGCGCGTCCAACAAGGGGATTAGTTTCTGCGCAGAAAAGACCGTACCTGTCGGGTTGTTGGGGTTGCACAGCCACAGCAGCTTCGTGCGGGGCGTCACCTTCGCCGTGATGTCCTCGATGTCCAACGCGTAATCCTTGAGGGGCGACCAGACGATCTCAGCCCCCATGACTTTGGAAATCTCCTTATAGAGGCCGTAGGTCTGCCCGGGGATAATGACCTCGTCACCGGCCTCCAGGAACGTGCGGGCGATGGTCTCCAGCACGCCGCCGGCACCGTGCCCCAGGCCAATGTAGGTGCCGTCCAGCCCCACCTTGGCGCCCAACAGGTTCTTCAGGCGCACAAAGTTCTTCTCCGGGTAGACGTGCAGGCGCTTCAATTCCTGGGTCATGGCCTCCATGGCCTTTGGGAACGGGCCGTAGTTGTTCTCGTTGGAGCCGAGCTTCACCACATCGGTCAGCCCGTACTCCTCAATGACGGCGTCGGTCGTCTTGCCCGGCACGTAGGCCGCCACGGTCAGCGCCGCTTTACGAATGCCTGGAATCATCGTCCTATCCCCTTTCGGTCGATGGACAGAAAAAGCGCCGGGAAGTCCCTCGGCGCCATTGCCCGTCCATCGTATGTTTGCTAAATCATATCCTCGTACTGCGTGCGCCAGTGTGTCCACGCCAGGTAGTGGAAGAGCGCTTGCTTGTCGCCCTGCTCGAAGAGCTCGATGATGCGGCGGTGCTCGTCGTTCATCTGCCCATACACGGCGAAGAGCGCCTCCTTGTCCTGGCTGAGGTAGGTCGGCATTACAAACCGGTCACTGGCCTCCCGCAGCATGGCAAGCAGAAGATCGTTGCCGCAGCGCTGGCGATACACCTCGTGGAAGGCCTGCTGCAGGCGGCAGTAGCTGGCGTAGTTGCGGTGGCGGATGGCCACATCGATGAAGTCGACCGTCTCCCGCAGGGCGGAGAGACCCTCCGGCCCCATGCGCTCCAGTGCGCAGACGGCAGCCTCGGCGTCCAGCACCGCAATGACGTCGTAGACGTCCTGCTTCTCCTTGCGGGTGAGCTCCCGCACCACAAAGCCCTTGCGGGGCACCGCGGTTAAGAGCTTCGCGCTGACCAGCTCGATCATCGCCTCCCGCACGGGGGTGCGGCTGATGCCCAGCCCCTCGCACAGTTCCTGCTCACGGATGGTATCCCCCGGCAGCAGTTCGCCGTTGGTGATCTTCTCCGCAATGGTGCTGCGCACCAGTTCGCGCAGCGACCGGCTTGGTGTACCCAGTGCCGTGCCCTCCGTCCGTGGGGTGATGCTTTCATTATATTCGAATTTCGCGCCATCGCAACCCCCAATGTATACAAAATACAACACAAAGGAACTGTGGAAACGCACAAAGAACTTAGGCGGATTTGCGCGGTTTTGGACGATTGACAGCGGCGACGCCTGATTCGTATACTGTATACAATCACTGGGCCGACCCGCGGGGCCGGCCGGAAAGGCACGCCGATGGGCTTTTTGACTCCCTCCCGCCGGGCCGCCGTGGGCAAGTTTCTCTGGTTCTGCGCCGGCATCACGCTCTACACGCTGGCACTCAATCTCTTCCTCATCGGCAACAAAATTGCCGCCGGAGGATTCTCGGGCATCGCGACGATCCTGCACGAGGTGCTGCCCTTCCCGGTGGGGACGATGGTGCTCGTCATGAACATCCCGGTGTTCGCGGTCAGCGTGCCGGTGAAGGGCTGGGCCTTTACCCTGCGCACACTGGCGGCCTGCTTTGCCTACGCCATGCTCATCGACGGTACCAGCTTCCTGCCCACGTTGACCACAAACCCCTGGCTGGCGGCGGTGGCCGGCGGGGTCATTTACGGGGTAGGTCTGGTCTGCCTGGTGCAGAGCAACACCTCGGTGGGCGGCACCGACCTCGTGACGCGTCTCCTCGTAACCCGCTGGAACAACAATGGCGTGGGGCGCATGTCCCTGCTGGTGGATGGGTCGGTGGTGGTCTTAGCCATGGTCGTCTACCGCAACGTGCTCTCGGGCGTCTACGCCCTCGCGACGATCGCCGTGTGCTCGCTCATTGCCGATGGGCTGCTGGCCCTGCTGCGCCGTCGAGCCGCCCGCAACGCTGCGCCCGCCCCCAATGGGGAAGAAGAAACCGTCAGCGGCTGAACGCTCTTGCCGCATTTTCGCCCGCCACCGGCGGGCTTTTTTGTTGCCCGTTGCCGCCGCTGCGCCGCCATGGTATGCTGTGGAAAACGACGGGAGGGACTGCCATGGACGCTGGCAAGCCGCAGACCATCGACGAATACATCGCCCAATGCCCGGCAGAGGTGCAGGAGCGCCTGCGGACGCTGCGCGCGGCCATCGCCGCCGTCGAGCCGGAGGCCACCGAAGCCATTTCCTGGGGCATGCCCACCTTCAAGCTGCACGGCAACCTCATCCATTTTGCCGCCTTCCGCCAGCACATAGGCCTCTACCCCGGGGCCGAGGGGGTGGAACACTTCCTGCCGCGGTTAGGGGCATACCACACCTCCAAGGGGGCCATCCAGTTCCCCCACGGTGAGCCGCTGCCGCTGGAGCTCATTGCCGAAATCGTGCGCTTCCGCGCGGCGCAGAACCGGCAGTGGGCAGCGGAGAAGACGGCGAAAAAGGCGGCCAAGAGGAAGGGCTGACGAAAGCCGTCCGCATTGGAGCGCACTCCCCAACGGTCGCACAGACTAGTTCTAACGCACGCAATGGCCGTGGGGCACCGCCCCGCGCGGGGCGTGCTCATCACCCCCGTAGCCGCGAGCGGGTTTACCCCGCCGCGGCACACGACCATCTGTCCGAGGCACTCGCCTCTCCCGGCACACGGCGTCTCTCCCGTAAAAACCAGTACGAGCCCAAAAACAGAACGCCCCCTGACGACATGTGCGTCAGGGGGCAAAACCATACAGATGACGAGCACTCCCACTCGCGGCGGTCGCCGCAGGCGGCCGACGCGACAAGCACGCAGTCCTGCGGACTGCGTGCTTGATATCCCACCACGGTTGTTGTCTGTCGATGGGGTCAACCGTGGGTGCGATCGTTAAGGTTGGGCGGGTACCACTTCGGCCAGCGCCGGGGCCGCCGGCACGGTGACCGTCACCTTGAAGAGGTCGCCATCCACCATGAGGGCAAATGTGCCGTCCATGAGTTCGGTCAGGTTCTTGGCGATGGAGAGGCCGAGCCCCGAGCCTTCGCCGGTGCGGGCCTCGTCGCCGCGCACAAAGCGCTCGGTCAGTTCCTCCGCCGCCACGTTGAGCTCCTGGGCTGAGATGTTCTTCAAGGTGAAGCGCACGCGGTCACCCTCCCGGCCCACATCCAGGTACACCCGGGAGCCCGGCAACGCGTACTTGCAGGCGTTGCCCAACAGATTATCCACCACCCGCCACAGCAGCCGTCCATCGGCCAGTACGGCAATGCGCTCGCCTGTGGCCGTGAACCGCACCGTGAGCTCCGCCGCTGCCAGCCGCGCCTCGTACTCGCCCAGGCTCTGCTGCAGCAGTGCAGTGAGGTCCAGCCGCTCCCGCTGCACGGCCACCGCGCCGCTGGCCGCCCGCGCCGCCTCCACCAGGTCCTCGGTCAGCACCTTCAGCCGCTGGGCCTTGGCCTGCAGCACCTCCAGGTAGTGGGGGGCCTTCTCGGCTTGCAGGCCCTCCTTGGCCAGCAAGTCGAGGTAAGTGATGAGGGACGTGAGCGGCGTCTTGAGGTCGTGGGACACGTTGGTGACGAGTTCGGACTTCATCCGCTCGGCCCGCACCTCCCGCTCCACAGCGGTGTTGAGGCCATCGGCAATGTGGTTGATGCGGTCGCCCAGTTGGGCGGTCAGGCTGTTTCCACCGGCGGGCAGGCGGTAATGGAGTTCCCCCTTGCGGATGCGCTCCACCCCCCGCAGCAAGCGCTGGAACCGGCGGATGAGCCACAGCCCGGCCAAGAAATCCACCCCCAGCACAAACACGAACCACAGGAAAAACTCAAGCCAACTGTGAGAGCGGCCAATCTCCACGCCAATCATGCCGCCCAGCAAGGTGAAGGCCCCCAATGCCAGCGCCAACAGCACCGCCCGCGGCGGCACAGGCCCGCCGGCGACAAGCTCCAGGAACCGCTCAAAGGCGCGGTTCAGCTTTCTCAGCACCCAAGCCACCACCGTGTGGCGCAGCACTTCGTGGCGCTTCAGGCGCTTGGCGAACATGGTGAGGTACAGAGCCAGCAGCATCGTCGCCAAGGCCAGCAGCAGGCCCGCCCCCACCAGCGGCAGGGTGGTAACGCCAGAGCGAAGCAAGGTTTCGTTGGTGAAGTAGACATAGGTCGCCCCGGCAGCCCCACCCAGCGCACCGGCCGGCAGCAGCAGCCCCAGGTCCAGCGGCAGGCGGTCGATCACGAGCAGGGTCACGCCCTCCTCAGCGGGGCGTCGGCCGGCGGCGTAGCACAGCCACCCCAGACCCAGGAGCGTCTGCAGGAATCCACTGCCCAGCAGCACCCAGCCCTCGCGGCCCAGGTTCCAGCGCTGCAGCCAGGTCTGCCGCCGCGCATCGTAGGCCGCCTGAGACATGCCCAGCCACAGGCTGGCCTTGTCGTTCCCCAGAGCCAGCTGCCCATAGCCCAGGTCGGGCAGGTTGGTCGTCACCTTGCCCTCCACGCTGATGTAGTAGACCGGGCAGACCTTCACCGCCTGCTCCATCGCGGTGTCATCGCGCCCGAGGTTCCCGCCGTAGTAGCCTTCCTCACTGCGCCAGCCATACTGGAGGTTGCCGCCCAATGCGGCCAACTCCTGCCGGGCGCTGCGGTACTGTGCCAGTTGGCGCTGCACTACCTCGTCCCGGGCGGCATCCAGGTCATCCTGCAGCTGCTGGTTGCGCGCGGCGATCTTCATGTCCCGCTCGGTCTCCAGCCGCTTCACTTCCGCATCGAGCGATTGGGCATCGTCGTTGGTTTGGAAGGCGTCGTTGATGTAATTTGCGTATTCCTCCCCGATGGAGGAGATCTCCATTTGGGCCGAATCGGTGCGCCAAGTCACTTCGTCGTCGTCCAGTGCCTTCAAGCGGTTCTCGTTGGAGAGGATCTCCTCCTCGCTGTCAAAGGTTAACTCGGCCCCCTCCACGGTGGAGAGCACACCGCCCACCCACTGGCGCAGGTCGTCGGCATAGAGGTAGTTGCCCGGCTCCAGCGCGGTGTACAATCCCTCGTAGCGCATGAACCCGGCGGCCATCAGCAGCACGCCGCCCACCGCGCACAGGAGAGCCAGCAGCTTGAACCAGACGGAATATCTAATATTTCTCGACTTTGTATCCAATGCCCCACACCACCTTCAAGTATTTGGGTTCCTTTGGGTTGATCTCGATTTTCTCCCGGATGCGGCGGATGTGCACGGCCACGGTGTTCTCCGGGCTGAAGGCCGGCTCCCGCCACACCTGCTCGTAGATCTGGTCGATGGAGAAGACGCGCCCGGCCTCCCGGGTCAGCAGGCAGAGGATGCCGTACTCCACCGGCGTCAGGCGCACCGGCTCGCCATCCACCGTAACCTCCTTGCGCTCGTCGTCCACCGCAAGGCCCCCGGTGCGGTAAAGCCCACTGCGCGCCACCACACTGCCCAGCGCCGTGTAGCGCCTGAGTTGGCTCTTCACCCGCGCGATGAGCTCCAACGGGCTAAAGGGTTTGGTCACGTAGTCGTCGGCGCCGATGTTGAGGCCCAACACCTTGTCGGCCTCCTCGCTCTTGGCGGTGAGCAGGATGACCGGCACGTTCCGCCGCCGCCGCAGCTCCATCAGCGCCCGCAGGCCGTCCATCACCGGCATCATCACATCGAGCAGGATGAGATGCACCTCGTGAGCCTCGAGCTTGCGCAGGGCTTCGGCACCGTTGGCGGCGGTGAGCACGTCGTACCCCTCACCCTTGAGATAAATCTCCAGCGCCTCCACGATGTCGCGGTCGTCGTCGCACACCAGTATGGTCATACTCTCCTCCTCCGCCAGGCGGCCGCACCGCCACCGACACACAGCATACCGCCCCGTTCTTACAAACGGGCGGGGCAAAGCATTACAAATTTCTTAACAAACATACAACGGTATCAATGTAACACAAAAGGGGGAGAAATTCTCCCCCTTGCCATCTCGTCCTCCGCACCAGCACTGGCACGAAAAAACGGGCAGGGCTCATTGCCCCGCCCGCTACGATACGAAATCATTCTTCTGTTGTAATTTTGTTCTCCTTGGCGTAGTCGTTGACGACCTTGGAGACCGCGTCCACCGGCAGTGCCTTCTCCATGGCCTCCACATAGCCGGGCCAGTCCACTTCCACATTTTGGGAGGTGGTGATGAGCGTCATCAGCGCCTGCTCCATCGTGCCGTCGGCGTCGAAGTCCTCCACCGACTCATCAAAAATGTAGCGGGTGAAGAGTGGTTTGCGCCAGTTGTTGCCCCACCAGAACTGCCGCAAGGTGTCCATGTAGCGCAGGCGGTAGTCGCTCTCCACCGCGTCGGGCAGGAAGTCCTGCCCCTGGGTGCACAGTGTGCCAAGGCCCGCCCATGCGCCGGTCAGCGTGCCGAAGGTCGCCGCATTGCCCTTGCTGTCCTTGAGCGTCGTCGTGGGCACGTCGTCCTTCAGGGTGTAGTCATGGCCCTCGGCGCCGTACTGGCTATAGAGCAACCCCTCGTCGCCATAGAGCCAATCGAGCAGCGACAGCACACGGGGGAACTCCCGGTCGTCCACGTTGGCGCTCACCAGCACCCCGCCGTCATAGGACGTGTCATCGTTGTACGCCACGCCGTAGGGATCCATCGGTTGAGCCAACACCGACACGCACTTGCGGATGTCATGGCCATTCTGTGCGGTCACCCAGGCATCGTTGACCATTTGCGCCCCCACCGGTGACGCATCCATGATGAGCATACCCGTCTGGCCGGAGACGAACTTCTCCAACGCCTCGGCCTGGCTCTGGGTGGTCAGCGCCGGGTCGATGATGCGCCCGCGGTAGGCCTGCACCGCCCACTTGGTGGCCTCCTTCGCCCGGTCGGAGAGCAGCCCCGGCACCCAGGTGCCGTCCTGCAGCACCCAGTCGCGCACGCCAAAGGTCATGTAGAACACCGTCTCCAGCCCACACAGGCCGCTCTTGCTGCCGGTGAGGGCGAAGGTGTCATCGAGCTTGTTGCCGTCGGGGTCCATGTGGCCATAATAATCCATGAGGGCGAAGAAACTCTTCCAGTCCGACGCCTGGCCAGCGGTCAGCAGGCCCGACTCCAGCGCCCAATCCACCCGGTAATAGATGGCCTTGGACTGGCCGTTGTTGAACTCATCCACCATGTCGGTGCGGGGCAGGAACCACAGTTTGCCGTCCACGCTCTCGGTGGAGCGGTAGCGGCGCACCACGCTGCCCAGGTTGGCGTATTGGTCGGTGGTTTCCTTGGGGAAGTCTCGCAGGTAGCCGCCCTTCACCAGGGCCTGGAACGCCATGCGGTCGTCAAAGATACCGTTGGTAAACACGTCGGGCAGGGTGCCGGCAGCCGCCGCGGTCAGCGCCGCGTCGCCATCGGCGGGTACCTCCGCGGGCACCAGCTTCACGCCGAACCTCTGCTCAATGGCCCCCAGCAGGCGTGCGGCAGCCGACCCCTCTTCGGGCGTCTCCAGTCCCTCCAGTGCCAGGGTGGTCTCCACCGTCTGGTTCTCACCATAGGTCGCGGTGGGCGTGGGTGCAGCCGCGGCCGTGGGTCCGTTCTGCTTCTTGCCGCAGCCCGATACGGACAGCAACACCAGCAACGCCAGCAGAGCCGTCGCGATTCGTTTTGATGTTTTATTCGTCAAACACATGTTGGTATTATAACACAGGCCCCCCATGGCGTAAACCTGACGACTGGCGCGGCAGTTTACAGATCGACCAATTCAATGGTAGTATATAGGAAATGTGCATACCGCACGAAGTGGATGGGAGGATGCCGGGTGCGAAAGAGCAGAACCAGACTGGTCATGTATCCGCTCATCCTGGGGGTCGCTGCGCTGCTGGTGTTGACACTGTTTGTCATCAACCGGGCGTACATCTTCCAGGAGGGCAACCCCATTCCCATCCTGCGCGGCATGGCGGAGGTCTCGCTGGAAGATCACGACTACGCCATCATCCAGGACGACCCCACGACCTACCTCACCCCCGCGGGCGACTACGACGAGCTCTTCGCCTATGTGGAGGACGAGTACGCCGTCGACTTCCAGCAGGAGACCGAAGGCAAATACATCTTCGCCGGCGACGGCAAAGAGATTGTGTTGGAAGCACGGCAGTACACCAAGTATTTCCGCGTGTGGAACCTGACGGCCCAGGCCACCGAAGACGAGGAGTGAGCGGGAACCCGCTCTTGACTGACTCCCCGCCGACCGGATTGCTTTCCCTGGCAAAGCATTGCGCCCTTCCGGCAGGACGAACGGGAGTCCCCACCGGGGTTAGGGCCTGTTGTGTGTTGCCGCGCATCGGGACAACCGGAAGCGCAACCGCCTCTGTGCGCCAAAGCCAATAACTATCCCTTGCCCGTCGGCCACGCCGCCGGGCATTGCTGTGCGTGGCGAAGGCCAGAGCCCTGCCTCAATGGGGAGGACAGCCACGCGCACGGGTAGCGGCAGTCCCTCACGTTGTACCAGCAAGGAAACTCCGGTATAATACACGGTATGATTTATCTCGACCACGCCGCCAATACCCCGGTTGACCCTGCCGTGCTGGAGGCCTATTGCGAGGCTGCCCGGCGCTACGCTGGCAACCCCAATTCCCCCCACGGTGCCGGTGCCGCCGCCCATCAGCGCCTGCTGGAGGCCTTGGAAGCCATCGCGGCTGCCCTGGGCGTGGCTGCGGACGGGGTCGTCCTCACCTCCGGCGCCACCGAGGCCAACAACCTGGCCATCAAGGGCGTGGCTGCACAGTACCAGAAGCATGGCCGGCACATCGTGACGACCGCGCTGGAACACTCCTCGGTGAGCGGGCCGCTGGCCTGGCTCCAGAGCCGGGGCTACGAGGTGGACTGCGTGGACCTGACTGACAGTGGGCAGGTTGACCTTGACCACCTGAAGAGCCTGCTGCGAGAGGACACCATTTTGGTGTCGGTCTGCGCGGTGGATAGTGAAATTGGCATCCGCCAGCCGCTGGACGACATTGCTGCGCTGTTGGCGGGCCGTCCCCATTGCTTCCTGCATGTGGACGCCACCCAGGCGGTGGGCAAGGTGCCCGTGCGGGCGGCGGGGGTGGATCTGCTGTCCTTCTCCCCCCACAAATTCCATGGGCTCAACGGCGCCGGCGTTTTAATCAAAGGGCCGAAGGTGCTGCTGGAGCCCCAGATGCACGGCGGCATCAGCGTCACCCCCTTCCGCAGCGGCACGCCGGATCTACCCCAGACGGTGGCGGTGGAGACGGCACTGCGGCTGGCGCTGGCTGCCGGCGATGACCACCGGAGGCAAGCCGCCCGCCAGAACGCCCTGCTGCGCCAGGAGCTGGCCGGCCAGGGGGCCGTGCGCATCAACAGCCCCGCCGACGCTTCGCCCTACATTCTGAACCTCAGCCTGCCGACCCTGCGGGCGGAGACCATCCAGCAGCAGCTGGCGGCGCAGGACATCCACGTGGCCACCAAGTCAGCCTGCTGCGCGCCCAACACGGCATCACGCCCGGTCTACGCGCTGACGGGGAACCGAAAACTGGCGCTATCCACCCTGCGTGTGAGCTTGGGGTTCACCACCCGGGACGAAGAGATCGAGAGCTTTCTTGACTGTCTCGCCGCACTACTTAAACAAAGCAAAGGATGACTGGGATGACAGCGTTGGAAGCGGCAGAGCACAGCATCACCAAGAAATTCCGCAAACAGATCTGGAAGCCGTTTTTGTCGGGCATTGGGGAGTACGGGCTCATTGCGCCCGGCGACCACATTGGCGTCTGCATCTCCGGCGGCAAAGACTCCATGCTGATGGCCAAGTGCCTGCAGCTGCTGCAGAGGTACAGCAAATTCCCCTTTTCGCTCACCTACCTGGTGATGGATCCGGGGTACAACGCGGTCAATCGCCAGCAGATTGAGGAAAACGCGGCCTTCCTGCAGCTGCCCATCCAGATCTTCGATGCACCCATTTTCAACTACGTGGCCAAGCTTGAAAAGAACCCCTGCTACATCTGCGCGCGCATGCGTCGCGGCTACCTCTACCGCCAGGCCAAAGACGCCGGCTGCAACAAAATCGCCCTGGGCCACCATTTTGACGACGTGGTGGAAACCATCCTGATGAGCCTCTTTTACAACGGCGAATTTCGCACCATGCTCCCCAAACTCACCAGCACCAACTGGGAGGGCATGGAGCTCATCCGCCCCATGTACAAGGTGAAGGAGGCCGACATCCAGGCCTGGCGGCGCCACAACAACCTGCAGTTCATCCAGTGCGCCTGCCGCCTGACCGAGAACTGCGCGCTGGGCGACGAGGGCATGGGTTCCAAGCGCCACGAGATGAAGGCCCTCATCCGCAAGCTCAGGCAGACCAACCCAGACGTGGACCAGCACATCTTCCACAGTGTGCACGATGTGAACCTGGATACCATCATCGGGTACCATGGCAGGGGCGGTGCGAGGGACGAAGCCGAAGAGGAAAACTCCTAACCGGAAAGGAAAATGGTCATCATTACCGGCAAAACCAGTGGCTTGCATCGGGCTTTCCATAGATGCTTTGCCTGCGCTGCTTCGATGCGTACTGGAGGGAAGGCTGAGCTTCACAGCATTCACAACGGCTACCCCTGACCGGGAGCCAAGTTGCCCGTTATCTGCCCTGGGCCTGAGAGAAATGAGAATGCACTCCAAGAGCACACGGGACAGCTTTTTGAACAAACAGATTTATTGTGCCAGCATGAGTACAACAAAGAGCGGATTGTTCGTTATCCTCCATGGGTGATTCTGCTATACTTTGACAAAAGGGAACGAAAGCAGATGAAAAGCTTGAGCAGCCATATCCTTGTTGAGATTGCCGTAAAACACCTGCCTTATGCCAGAAGGGGTGAAACGCTACCCTATTCGCAATTGTCTGACGACATCGAACAACGCGTTGCTCTCGTGAACTTGGGAAAATACCTGACTGCCATATCAGATGTGTGCTTTGAGGAGAGTCTTCCATTGCTTTCCTCGCTGGTAATCAGTGAGGAAACCACTGTGCCTGGCGATGGTTATTTCTAACAGGTGAAGGTGCTTTATGGTGCCGACGGTGATGAAATAGCCTTGTGGCAACCGAATGTGACATGGTGTTTCGACAAGAGAGCTGGCTTTCGCTCATCCAACAATTGAGCAATGACGCTGCGTCGTAAGTGCGAGTAATTGAGGACCTTACAATCGTGGGACACAACGTCAAGAAGGGTAATTTTGCGATGAAATTCCTTCACCTGTCCGATCTTCACATTGGCAAACGGGTCAATGAGTTCTCCATGTTGGAGGATCAGCTGTACATTCTGGATCGCATTCTGGAGGTGGTGGACAGCGAAACACCCGATGCGGTGGTGATTGCCGGCGATGTGTACGACAAATCGGTTCCTTCGGCCGAGGCACTGCAGGTGTTCGACGATTTTCTGGTGCGCCTCACCCAACGCGGTACACGGGTTCTCGTCATCAGCGGGAACCACGATTCGCCCGAGCGCATTGCTTTCGCTTCACGGTTGTTGGATCGCAGCGGGGTGTATCTCTCGCCGGTCTACCATGGCGCGGTGGAGCCCGTCACCCTTGCGGATGGATACGGCCCAGTGCGGTTTTTCCTGCTGCCGTTTCTCAAGCCCGCCCATGTGCGGCGGTACTTCCCGGAGGAGCCGATCGAATCGTATACCGACGCCATTCGCGTGGCCATCGGGCAGATGGCGTTGGACCCCCGGCAGCGCAATGTCCTTGTGACCCATCAGTTTGTCACCGGCGCGGCCCGCAGCGATTCGGAGGAAGTGTCGGTCGGCGGCTCCGACAATGTTGACGTTTCGGTGTTTGACCCCTTTGACTATGTTGCGCTGGGGCACATCCACGGCCCGCAGCACATCGGGCGAGAAACCGTCCGTTACTGCGGCACGCCACTCAAGTACTCCTTCTCCGAGGTGGGGCACCGCAAATCGGTGACGTTGGTGGAACTGGCGGAAAAGGGGGCTATCGTCCTCCGTGCCGTTCCGCTCACTCCTCTGCGAGACTTGTGCCAGATTCGCGGCCGGTACGAGGAGCTCACCCGAAAGAGCTTTTATGAACACACCACCTACCGCAGCGACTACATGCACGTGACGCTGACCGATGAGGAGGACATCCCCGATGCCATCGGCAAGCTGCGGGTCATCTATCCCAACCTCATGAAGCTGGAATACGACAACCAGCGCACCCGCACCGGTGCCGTCATCGATGGGCCGGTGGATGGGCAGCCGCGCACACCGCTGCAGTGGTTTGAGGAACTCTACGACAAGCAGAACAACCAACCGATGAGCGAGGAACAACGGGCCTTTGCCGCCGCTCTCATTGGGGAGATTTGGGAGGGCAGCCGATGAGACCGGTGCAGTTGACCGTTTCTGCCTTTGGCCCCTACGCCGGCCGCACCGTGGTGGAGATGAACCGGCTGGGCGATCGAGGGATCTACCTCATCACCGGCGACACCGGCGCGGGGAAGACCACCCTCTTTGATGCGATCACCTTCGCCCTGTATGGCGAGGCCAGCGGGGAGAACCGCGAGGCTGCCATGCTGCGCTCCAAATACGCCGACGACGACACCCCCACGGAGGTGGAGTTGGTCTTTGTCTACGCGGGGAACCAATACAGAGTGCACCGCAACCCGGAGTATGACCGCCCTACCAAGCGGGGCGGCGGTAAGACGCTGCAACGGGCAGAGGCGGAGTTGACCTACCCGGACGGGCGGGTTGTGACCAAAACCAGAGAGGTCAATGCCGCCATTCGCGACATTGTGGGCATTGACCGGGCGCAGTTTTCCCAAATCGCCATGATCGCACAGGGGGATTTCCTCAAGCTGCTGCTTGCCCCCACCGAGGAGCGAAAAGCGATCTTCCGCAAGATCTTTCGCACCGAGCCCTTCCAGCGCTTGCAGGAGCGCCTCAAGGCCGAAGCGGGGGAACGAAACCGGCAATGCGAAGGGCTGCGAAGCGGCATTGCCCAGTACATCAATGGAATGGAATGCGCACCGGGCGACCGTTTCTTTGCCGAGGCCGAGCGTGCACGCCGTGGCGAAATGCCGGTGGGTGAAGTGTTGGAGCTCCTGGAGAGCCTGCTGGAGCAGGACGACCAGACGAGAGAGGAACGGCAACAGGCACTGGACGGGCTGGAACGGGAACTGGAGCAGGTCAATGCCCGGTTGGGCAGGGCAGAAGAACGGGAACGGGTGCAGCAAAGTCTTTTGGCGGCGCAGAAGACTTTGGCAGAGCAGGAACCCGAGCAGGAAAGGCTGTGGGCAGCCCTGCAGGCACACCAACAGCGCCAGCCCGAGCGGGAGCAGCTCGCTGCGGTCATCGCCGCAGCAAAGGGCAGCTTGCCCCAATACGAACGGCTGGAGCAGCTCAAACGGACGCTGGCAGACAAGGGCGTGGAGCTGGCCGCTCAGCAGGATGCCCTTCGGGCCATCACCGCACAGCTTGCCCAATCCGCCGCAGCCCTAGGGAAGGCCCGCGCGGAGTTGGAGCCCCTGAAGGACGTGGAGGCCCTGCGGGCACAGCTCACCTACCGGCGCGATGTGGGCGCGCAGCGTTGCAAGCGCTTGGGTGACATGGCGGCGCTGCTGGGGCAGGCCACCCAGCTGGAGCAACGCCTGGCTCGCGCCCGCCAACGCTACCAGATGCTGACGGCGCAAGCGGAAGAACTGAGCCAGGCTTACCGCGAGAAGAACCGCGCCTATCTGGATGAACAGGCCGGTATCCTGGCCATGGGGCTGGAGGATGGCGTTCCCTGCCCGGTTTGCGGCGCCAAGGATCATCCCCACCCCGCGGTCAAGGCAAGCCATGCCCCCACCAAAGAGGAGCTGGAACGAGCAAGAACGGGAGCGGAACAGTCTCAGCGCAATGCTGCCGATGCCAGCGCCGCCGCCGGTGAGCTGTCGGGCCAGTCACTGGAAATCTGGGCGGAACTGGAAAGGCAATGTAACGAGCTACTGGGCGGGTGCCTGCGGGCTCAGATGGCCGCCCTGCTGCAGGACGCCCAGCGTGCGGCCGAGCACGTGGTTGCCGAGCTCGAGGAGGAATTGACCGAGGCCCAGAGGCAGGCAAAGCGCAAGGCACAGTTGGAAGCGTCCATCCCGCTGCAGGAGGAGGACAGCCGCCAGAAGGAACGGCAATGCGTGGAGACGGAAAAGCGGTTGGTCCAGCTGCGGAGCGAGCAGGAATCCACCCAGGACACCCTGACGAGGCTCGCCGGGGAGCTGGCCTATGCGGACAAAGCCCAGGCGGAGCGAGCCATCGCCCAGGCAGAGGCTCAGCGTTCCGCCCTGGATCGGGCACTTGCCGATGCCCAAAAGGCATACCACGACGGCAAGGCGCAGGTGGATGGGCTCCACGGGCAGATCGCGGCACAGAGCCGGCAATTGGCGGAGAGTGACCCCATCGACGCCGAAGCCGCAAGCGCCAGACAGGCAGAACTACTGGCGGAACGCAGAGCCATGCAGGGCACGATCACCGCCCTTGCCACGCGCATCAGCAAAAACAGGTATGCGGCGGACAACATCACCCGGCAGAGCGGCGATTTGGCTGCGCTGGAAGGCAAGTTGACTTGGATTCGTGCCCTCACCAACACCGCCTGTGGCACCCTCGCTGGCAAGGAGAAGGTCATGCTGGAAACCTACGTGCAGATGACCTGCTTTGACCGTGTACTGGCCCGGGCCAATACGCGTTTCATGGTCATGTCCGGCGGGCAGTATGAGCTGAAGCGCCGGGTGGAGGCGGAGAACAATCGCAGCCAAAGCGGGTTGGAGCTGGATGTCGTCGACCACTACAACGGCACCGAGCGGAGCATCAAGACGCTGTCGGGCGGGGAGTCGTTCATGGCATCGCTGTCGCTGGCACTAGGGCTTTCCGATGAGATACAGTCCTCGGCTGGCGGCATCCGGCTGGATTGCATGTTTGTGGACGAGGGGTTTGGCTCGCTGGACAGCGAAACGCTGCAGCAGGCCATGCGTGCTTTGGCTGGCTTGAGCGAGGGCAATCGTCTGGTGGGCATCATCTCCCACGTGGCGGAGCTGAAGGAAAAAATCGACATGCAAATCGTGGTGACGAAGGAGCGCACCGGCGGCAGCCGGGTGGAGATTGTGGGGTAATACTGGTATGACAGGCCAAAAAGCCTGCACCCTTCATCGGGATTCCGTTTGTTGATAAATCTGACCTACAGATGTTTCTTCCGACTTCACCAAAGTTTTGAGACAGCCTCCTTTTGCAGCCCTTTGGCAGGCGACAAAAGCATACCACACCACAACTTATACAAGCTTGGGGCTAACCCTTTTTGACGTTCCACAAATGGTGTCCAGCGCACTTTGCAGCCAAGGGATCTCCGGCTACAAAGCCTGGACCAGTTACGATACCATATCAAATCACAACACACATTCATCGACAAGATACAATAAAATAACTCATAAGTATTTATAGACATATTTCAAAAGGAAAAACTATAATAGTAAGGGTAAAGTGGTCTAGACATCTGGTCCATTATTTGAGTTATTCAGCCCCGGAGGTAACGATGGATAAGTCTGGTGTACTCCCAAAGCGACGGCGGAGGATTTTCCGCAAAGAGGACACCGCTCTCTACATCATGGCCGCACCGTCGGTAATATGGTTGGCAGTCTTCTGCTATGTACCGATGCTTGGCCTGCTGATTGCCTTTCAGAACTATAACAACTCCGCCGGTGTGTGGAGCAGCCCTTTTGTTGGTTTTGCGAATTTCAAGTTCCTGTTTGCAACGACGGACGCCTTCTCGATTACACGAAACACGGTGCTGTACAACTTGGTCTTCATCCTCTTCAACATGGGCCTTGCCCTGGTGTTGGCGATGATATTGAGTCTGCTGCGCACCCAGCGAATCGCGAAAGTCATTCAGACGATCTACATGCTCCCGTTCTTCTTGTCGTACGCCGTCATCAACATCATCGTCTACGGCTTTTTGGATAAGCAGAGTGGTATGGTCAATTCCCTTATGGGCACGCTTGGCCTGCCGAGCGACACCAATTGGTACCACAAACTTGAGTTATGGCCGCCGTTGCTGGTTTTCGTTAACGCTTGGCGTGGCGTTGGGTATCAGACGGTACTATTCCTGGCCGTGATTTCCGGCATCTCAAACGATTATTATGAGGCGGCCATGCTCGATGGCGCAACGAAATTTCAGCAGGCACGCTACATCACGCTGCCGCATCTGCGCCTAATCGTGGGCATCTCCATCATCATGGCGATGGCCAGCATCTTTCGTGGTGACTTTGGCTTGTTCTATACGGTCACGCGCAACACCGGCCTGCTTTATCCAGTGACGGACGTCATCGATACCTATGTGTTCCGCGGCCTGACGAAACTCAACAACATCGGCATGGCCACAGCGGCGGGCCTGTTCCAGTCGGTGGTTGGCCTGGTGCTGGTGCTGGCTGTCAACTGGATTGTGACAAAGATCGACGCGGAAAGCGCAATGTTCTAGTTCTGTAAGGGAGGATAAGGCTTTGCTCCAACTAGCCAGGGCGCACACACCCAAACGGAACATAAACAATCTCAGCCAGTTGTCTCTTCGGTGGAACACGGTTTTCCTGGTTCTTCTGTTCCTTGGTACGTTGCTCATTATCATTCCGATGGCGTTGGTCGTCATCGTCTCCTTTTCCACCACCGATTCCATCGCCTACAGAGGATTCTCGCTGATACCAACTGGGTGGACGCTGCAGGCCTACGATTATCTCTTTAAGACAGGTGACCAGCTGCTGCAATCCTATCTCATCACAATCTTTTACACGGTTGTCGGCACGGTTCTGTCGTTGATGCTCATGTCCACCTTTGCCTATGTCATCTCCCAGCGCACCTTTGTCATGCGGCGGCCTCTGACATGGTTCTTATTCTTTACGATGCTGTTCTCCGGCGGTCTTGTACCCAGCTACATCCTCAACGTGCGCTATCTCAATATCGGTGACAGTGTTTGGGTTTTTCTGCTGGGTGGCTTGGTCAATGCCTACTACGTCATCATCCTGCGCACATTCATCAAGACATCGATTCCAGACGCATTGATGGAGTCGGCACGCATCGATGGCGCGGGGCATTTCACAATCTTTTTCCGCATCGTGCTGCCACTGTTTAAGGCCGGACTCGCCACCGTCATGCTCTTCAATGTCGTTAGCCGTTGGAACGATTGGTTCACGGGTCTGCTCTACATCAACACGGCCAAGCTGGTTCCGCTGCAAACGATGCTCATCAAGCTCCAGGCGCAGATGGACTTTCTCAAACAGAACGCACAGATCGCTGGCACACCGGACGGAATCAAGCTGTTGCAATCCATGCCCGACCAGAACCTGCGCATGGCCTGTACATTGGTCGTCATCCTGCCAATTCTGTTCGCCTATCCATATTTTCAGCGCTACTTCATCAGCGGTCTGACAATCGGCAGCATCAAGGAATAAGCGCTGCTGGGTGCGACAGCGCAGCCACGGCTTTATCCCCGTAATGGTGCGGGGTGAAATAAGGCAGTACAAGCCAAAAGGAACGGAAGGAGCGTACTCGGTAATGAAGAAGCATTGCACGTTCTGGAAAGCCCTTTCGCTGTGTGTGGCGCTGTTGATGGCGCTCACAGCGTGTGCCGCCCCCGCTGGGAACGTCAACAACTCCGCGCCGGCAGACAGCGCCGGCTCCAGCAGCGAGCCCCAAAGCGATGACCTGCCCTATGTGGAGTTTGATTGGAACCTTTTCTTGACCCAGCCGACCGACGCGCAGATGGTCATTGACAAGATCAACGAGTACATCAAACCGCTGATCAACGCCAAGGTGAACCTGCACTTCATGGGTGGCACGGAGGCGGCCTCCAAGGCTTCCGTCATGGTGAACTCCGGCGAGGATTTTGGCCTCATCGACTTTGGCGTGTTCTCCAAGCTGGACTACGCCATTCAGTCGCAGAATGGCTCGTTCTACCCGCTGGAGGACTTGATGGACAAGTACGGCCCCGATGTGAAGGCGATGTTCCCCCAGTCCGTCTGGGACGCCATCACCGTCAACGGCCATATCTATGGCGTTCCGACCTTGAAGGACAACTGCTACATCATGTCCTTTGTCTACAACAAAGATCTGGCGACAGAACTGGGCCTGACCATCCCCAAGACCTATAAGAATTACACCGATCTGGAGCAGTTCTTCCTGGATGCCCTGGCCAAGCGCGACGCCAAATACGGCAAGCTCGACGGTGTGCCCCTGGTTGACAGCAGCCTCGGCGAAGCGTTCCCCTACAACCTGGCGGTGGAGAGCTTTATCAACAACACATTCTTCGCGGTCAGCAACATTGACGGCATCAACGACATCGCCGGCAAGGACAGCAAAACCATATTCAACCTGTATGAGACACCCGAGTTTGCCAACCTGTGCAAGTTCAACGTGCGCATGGTGAACGCCGGCGTCATGCTGGAAGACTATGAGGGGAAGGGTACCACGCTGACCGATGACCCGAGGACGCTGGGCATGCCGGGTTGGGGCTATTCCTATGTCCCCGAGCACCTGTTGAGCTCGAAGTATACAACCGACATGATCCCGCCGGAGCGCGTGTGGACCGACTCCAACAACTACACCTCCTGCGGCACGTCCATTGCGGCCAACTGCAAGAACCCCGAGCGCGTGTTCATGTTCGTGAATCTGCTCAACACCGACTCCAAGCTTGCGACGATGCTGCGCTTCGGCGTGGAAGGGCAGCACTACCTGCGCGACAGTGCCGGCAAGATGGTGCTGGAGGGGTCCCCCCGCAACAGCGACCCGGCCAACATGGGCTACCTGATTTGGTACGGCGCTGACATCGGCAACCTCCTGATCGTGGAGGCCCCCGAGTCCTACGGCGGCCCGGACGGCATTACGCTCAAGCGCATCGGCGAGTACAATGCGAAAGCGGCCATTCCGACCCATATGGGGATGCTTATCAACATGGAGCCCATCAAGAACGAGATTGCCGCCTGCACCAGCGTGGTGGAAGAGTTTGTCCCCACGCTGCAAAAAGGCTCGCTGGGTGACGAAGCCAAGGTGGACAGCACGATCAAGCAGCTCAACGACAAACTCTACAGCAGTGGCCTGCAGAAGATACTGGACGAAGTCCAGAAGCAGGCTGACACCTTCATCGCCAACAAGAAGTAACAAGGGATTCTCGCTCAGTAACCGTAAGGCCGCCGCCCCGTCCGGTTTCCGCCGGACGGGAGGCGGCATTCATACACGCACATCGCGTCCGCTGCGGCTGTTTTGTTGGGGCTCATTTGCACCGTTGGAGGCACATGCAATGTCCAGGCTAACCTTTGAACCCTATTCCATGTTGTCAGCATCCCTGGGGAAGCTCAACCCACTTCCGGACATCCGCAAGTCAGCGGATCTGCACACCTCGATCCCAGTGGATGAAGAGACGATCACACCTGAGGAGGCCCGGTATATGGGCTGGGGGCAGGTCAACGGCATATTGCCTTACCTGATGCAGGACGGCTATGACCGCAACAAGCGGGAACGAGCCTGGAGGGCAGCGGTCCTCGAGAACGACTACGTCCGCGCGATTGTATTGCCCGAGCTGGGCGGTCGGCTTTGGTCGCTGGTGGACAAAGTCACCGGACGAGAGCTGCTGCACCGAAACCCCATGTTCCAGCCCTGCAACCTTGCGCTGCGCAACGCGTGGATTTCCGGTGGGGTCGAGTGGAACATTGGCATCATCGGGCACACGCCGTTTACTGTGGATGGGCTGTTCGCCGAGCGGCTGGCCCTTGCCGACGGCACACCGGTGCTGCGGATGTATCAATACGAGCGCGTGCGTCGCTTGGTCTACCGGGTGGAGATGATGCTGCCCGATGATTCGCACCAGCTCTTCGTGCGTGTGCGCATTGACAATGCCGCCCTCGAGGATACCGCCGTCTATTGGTGGAGCAACATCGCGGTGGACGAGCGCGAGGACGTCCGCGTCATCGTGCCGGCGCAGCGGGCTTACCGCTGGGGGTATGGCGGCAAGGTATCCAAGCAGCCCATCCCCGCTATGACGCTGGACTGGCAGGGGCTCAACGCCGCTGCCGGCCGGCAGGGAAAGTTGGACCTGGACATCAGCTACGCCACGCAGATTCCCCAAGCGATGGATTTTTTCTTCGACGTGCCCGAGGGACAGCGGCGTTGGATCTCCGCCGTCGGCGCGGACGGCTACGGCTTCATCCAGACCTCCACCGACGTGCTGCGGGGCCGAAAGCTCTTTGTGTGGGGCATGGGTGCCGGCGGGCGGAACTGGCAGAGCTTCCTGGCCCGGCCCGGCTGTGCCTATCTGGAGATTCAGGCAGGGCTGGCGCGTACGCAGCTGGAACACCTGCCGATGGCTGGTGGGCACACCATCAGCTGGATGGAGGCCTATGGGCCCATCCGCGCGGATCGGGAGGCGGTGCATGGCCCCAATTGGGACGCGGCTTGCGCTGTGTTGGAACGCTCCCTGGAAGAGGCCTGTCCCCGTCACAAACTCGAGGGATTGCTTCGGATGGTCGAAGAACAACTCGATGGCGTGCCCGGTGAGATCGTACAGACCGGCGCCAACTGGGCCCATGTGCAACGGGAGCTACTGGGAGACCGGTTCCGCGACGGCGGCCTCTCCTTTCCGCAGTCGGCGCTGGGCCGGGCGGAGCACCCCTGGCTGGAACTGATCCGGCACCGGAAGCTTGCGTGCCCAATGCCGCTTGAGGAGCCGGACAGCTACCAAATCGGCCCCGAATGGGAGCGGCTGCTGGCTGAAACCATTGCCGAAGGCGGCAGCGACCATTGGTATGGGCACTACCAATATGGCGTGACGCTGGCCCATGAGGGCAAGGTGGTGGAAGCCGAGAGTGCCTTCGAGCGCTCGCTTGCGTTGGCGCGCAATCCATGGGCGCTGCGCTGCCTGGCCGTGCTGCGCCAGATGGCTGGGGACCGGCAAAAGGCGACGGACCTGCTGCTGGAGGCTGTGGAGATGCTGCCGGAACCAAACCTGGCCAAGGAGGCCTTAAGCGCTTTGCTCCAAACAGGCCGCAGCGCGGATGCCGTGCGGGTATACGCAGGTCTGCCATCGCAGGTACAGGCCGTTGGCCGCCTGAAGGTGCTGCTGATTGAGGCGCTGCTCAATCTGGGGGACGTGGAGCGGGCGGATGAGATGCTGGGCGGCAGCATCGAGCTGGCCGATGTGCGCGAGGGCGAGGTCAAGCTGACCGACCTCTGGTTCCGCATGATGGCAATGCGACGCGCCGGCGCAGACGGAATCACCGACACGCTGCTGGAGCAGGTCAAGCGCGAATGCGTGCCGCCGGCGCATTTGGATTTCCGTATGATTTGAGCTCACCGGCCACAGGCCCGGCGGGGATTGTTTCCACCAGGTAGGAGCGGAGTATGGGGGATCGCGTCTATCTTTCCGTCGATGGCGGCGGAACCAAGCTGCAGATGTTGCTATACGACCAGCATTTGACGCCCTTGGGCACGGGCCTTGCCGGCGGCGTCAACATCAACTCCACCACGCCGGAGAACGCACTCTCCAACGTGAAGAGCTGTCTGGAGCAGGTGTTTCTGACCTACCGGCCCGCCGCCATCGACAGGGTGTATGTCGTGTTCGTGGGGCCTGTTGAATTTTTGCACAATGAGCTGGAGCATATGATGCAAGTGCTCCAATATGTGCCCTTGAGCGAGCCCGTCGCGGGGCTGATGGCCGGTGCCCTCTGGCGGGAGGGGATTTTGGCGCTTTCCGGGACGGGCTCCGACGTTTTCCTCTGTGCGGGTGAACACAAGCCCCGGGCACTTCGGCAGAACTCCCGGGGCCCCACCGTGGGCGGTTGGGGGCCGTTGCTGGGGGATCAGGGCAGCGGCACGTGGGTGGGCCAGCAGGCCATCCGCGCGGTGGTATCCAGCCTGGAGGGCTGGACCCGCCCCACACTGCTGCTGGACTTGATCCGGCGCGAGTGGAAACTGCAGCAAGATTATGAGATGGTGGAGGTCGTGCATCGTTCCAGCGCGCCATTCCGTCAGATCGCCTCGCTGACCCGGCTTGTGGGTGAGGCGGCCAACCTGGGCGACACGGTGGCACTCGGTATCCTGCAGGAAGCGGGGGAATTGCTGGCAACACAAACCCTGTGCCTCCTGCAGCGCTATGACATCCCGGATGAGTGCAAAAGGCTGGTCTGTGCCGGTGGCACATGGAAGGCTCATCCGGCGATGTTTGAGACCTTCCGGGATCGGGTGCTGCGCCAACAGCCGGATTTGGACATCCGCTGGCCGCTTTTTGAACCCATTGTGGCAGGCCCGGCCATGGTATTGCTGGGCGATGGAGTAACTGCGGAAGAGGCATGTTCTCAGTTATCCCGGCAATTCCCGGATATGAAGATTGCGCGTCCGCAGTCGAGGGAGGCGGTAGCATGGAGAATATGATCCAGCAATACATCGTGAACCTGCAAAGGACACTGGACACCGTACTGTCCACGCAGTCGGAGGCCATCCTGCACGGCGCACAAAAACTCTGCGAAGCCTCGCTGGGTGGCCGGAACATTTTTGCTTTCGGCTGCAGCCACGCGGGCTTGGTCGCGCTGGAGCTCTATTATCGCACCGGCGGCATGGCAACGATCAATCCCATTCGCGCCCCCGGCCTTTGCCTGGATGTGGACCCGGCGACGATGACCAGCCAGATGGAGCGTCTGGAAGGCTACGGACGTGTGATTGTAGACAACCAGCCCATCGGCCAAGGAGACGTTGTCATTGTGCACTCGGTTTCCGGCCGCAACACCGTCACCGTGGATGTGGCACTGCGCTGCCGTGAGAAAGGCGCGTACGTCATTGCGCTGACCAACATGCAAACGACGACCGTGCAAGCCTCTCGCCACCCCAGTGGGGAGAACCTCTATCAGGTGGCTGACCTTGTGCTGGACAACTGTGGCTGCCTTGGGGATTCGTCTCTCACCATAGACGGTGTACCGGAGAGGGTCGGCCCGACCTCCACCGCCGTGGGTGCCGCCATACTCAATGCCATGGTTGCTCAGGCCGTGGCGCTGATCGCCCAAGCCGGCGTCGTTGCACCAGTATTCGTGTCGGCCAACCTGGATGGAGGCGACGAGCACAACCAAAGGATGCTGCAGGTTTACCGGGACCATATCTTTTATATGGGCCGCTAAGCATTATCTCAAGTAAGGGAGGGGCTTTGCCATGTTGATCGACCGCTACTGGGAGACCATCGATGAACTGTACGCGAAGGTGCGCAACACCCAAAAGGAGAACATCCTGAAAGCCGCCGCGCTCATCGCCCAGGCCGTGGAGGAAGGTGCTTGCGTCCATATTCACGATTCGGGCCACATCATCGATTCGGAGCTCATCTATCGTGGCGGGGGCCTCATCCTCTATAAGCCGTTCAAGTATCACCTGGCTGTCGATAACCCGGTACGCAAGCGCGACCGCTCAGACTTGAATACCTCGATGGAGGGCCTGGCGACCTATGCACTGCGGGCCTCCGGCGCCCGCCCCGGCGATGTGTTCATACTGGGGTCGGTGTCCGGGCGCACCTTCGGCGTGGTGGACCTGGCCTGCGAAGCCCGCAAGATGGGCATGAAGATCATCGCCATCACGTCGAAGTCCTACGCCACCCAGGTGGAGAGCCCTCATTCCAGCGGCAAACGGCTCTATGAATTTGCCGACGTCGTCATCGATAACTGTGCGCCGCCCGCCGAGGCCATGATGGCGGTGGAGGGGCTGCAGGCCAATCTATGCGCGGCATCGGGCCTTTCTGCGGCGTTCATCATGTGGAGCGTCACGGCGGCGGTCGTCGAGGGGCTGCTCAAACATGGCAAGATGCCCGGCGTACTCAAGAGCGCCAACTTCCCCGGCGGTAACGACTATAACAAGAGCTTTGTCGAGCCGCGCTACGAAAGGGAAGGCTTGTAAACGGATCAGCTGGATGCATGAACAGGCTGGGAGGCGAAAGAACTTTTCGGAGAAATACAGGAGCACCCTGTCGGCGGATTCGGAGGACGGCATCTATTACATTGACACCACAGGTTATGTGACGAAGTTTAAGAATAGAGTCTCAAAAGTCAATGAAACGACCCAATCATTACATAACAGAACACTTCTGATTTCAGAAGTGTTCCCTCTTTTTGCATCAAGATAGCCACAAAGTTTTGTGTTCCAGGTTCAGCGCTTCCCATCGGGGCACATTCCGCCGGGGCTGGGCTAGTCCCCCTCCTCGGCGTCCTCCACCGGGGGCACAACGGTGAGGTCGGCCCACTCCACCCGCCGGTCGGTCAGTTCCTCCACGCGGATGTGCAGGTTGTCCACATCCACCTCGGGGTGGGTGCCATCCTCGGGGATGGAGCTCATCTGGGCGAAGATCAGGCCGCCCAGGGTGTCGTAGTCGCCCTCGGGGAACTGCAGGCAGAGCTCTTCGGCCAGCGGGCCGATCTCGGCAGAGCCGCGCACCCGCCAGTGGTTCTCCCCCAGGGTGATGATCTCCTGCTCCTCCTCGTCGTGCTCGTCCTCAATCTGGCCGACGATCTCCTCCAGCAGGTCCTCCAGCGTGAGGATGCCGCTGGTGCCGCCGTATTCATCCACCACCACGGCGATGTGCACGCGGTTGCGCTTCATCTCGCGGAAGAGAACGTCGGCGCGGGCGGTCTCGGGCACCACATAGGCCGGGCGCAGCAGGCTCTTGATGTCCTGGGGTTCGGCACAGCGCAGGTTGCAGAAGTAATCCCGCACATGGAGGATGCCCACGATGTCGTCCATATCCTCCCCGCACACCGGGTAGCGGGAGTAGTTCGTTCCGCAGATCGTCTCCTCCCAGCTGTCCACCGAATCTTCCATCCACAGCACGCTCATGTCGGTGCGGTGGGTCATCACTTCCTCGGCAGTCTTCTTGCCCAGCTCGAAGACGTTGTCGATCATCTCGCCTTCCTCCGGCGCGATGGTGCCCTTCTCCTCCCCCAGGTCCACCATGATGCGGATCTCCTCCTGGGTGACGTTCTCCTCCTCGGCGTTGGGGTTCATGCGGAAGAGCCGCAAGATGCCATTGGTGGAGGCTGTGAGCAGCCACACCAGCGGCGCGGTGACGCGGGCCACAAAGGTGATGACCCCACCCATGGCCATGGCGATGGGCTCAGCCTTTTGCATGGCGATGCGCTTGGGCACCAGCTCGCCCAGCACCAGTGTGAAGTAGGAAAGAATGATGGTGATGGAAATGACCGACAGGGTCTTGAGAGCGGAAGCCGAGAGGCCCACACCCAGGCTCACCAGCCACCCGGCCAGCCCGTCGGCGAAGTTGTCGGCGGCAAAGGCGCTGGCCAAAAAGCCCGCCAGCGTGATGCCCACCTGTATGGTGGCCAGGAAACGGGCGGGTTGCTCGGTGAGACGAACGAGGACAGCGGCGCGCTTGTCGCCGTTCTCCGCGTTCTTTTTCAGCTTCGCGTCGTTGAGGGAGATGACGGCAATTTCCGTACAAGCGAAAAAGGCATTTACCAGAATGAGTACCAGCTGCAACAGCAGACTAGGTAAGGGATCGTCCAAAATCAATCTTCCTTTCGATTGCATAAACTGCGAGTATTTTAGCACAAAACATAACGGTCGGCAAATGCGAAGTGAGGCTCGCTGCCCGCAAATGGCCCAGAAATGCCCGCTGGCGCGGTTATTTAGTCAGCACACCATCGCTTTTTCGGGCTGGGGCGAGGTTTTGCGGCGGTGGGCACTCTTTGGTATAATAGAAAAAATTGCCGCGGAAACGCGCCGGGAGGATCTCATGGCCATGGACAACTACGAAACCCTATACCGACGCCTGGTGGAGGCAGCGCTCCGCCACGACCTGCCGGGCGAAGTGGACCGCCTACGTGACAGCCGCGAATACAGCGCTGCCGCCCTCAATACCCTGCTGGAGGCCGGTGGTGTGGCCCCGGTCGTCGCCATGGGGGACTGCACCTGCCCCGAAGGCCAGGCCCAGTGTGAACTGGGTTGTCTCTTCTCGGCCATCCGCCGGGACGAAAACGGCCGGGTCATCATCGATGCCGACCAGTGCGTGGGCTGCGGGGACTGCGTGGAGCGCTGCCGGGAGAGTAACCTCAAGGAGCGGCGCGATCTCGTGCCCCTCATTGAGCTGCTGCAGCGCCACGACACGCCGGTCTTTGCCATGATTGCACCGGCCTTCCTGGGCCAGTTCACCGCCGAGGTCACCGTGGGCCGCCTGCGCGCAGCCTTCAAGCGCCTGGGCTTCCAGGGCATGCTGGAGGTGGCGCTCTTTGCCGACCTTCTGACCCTCAAAGAGGCGCTGGAGTACGACCGCATCGTGCACGACGAGAGCGACTTCCTGCTCACCTCCTGCTGCTGCCCCATGTGGGTGGCCGCCATCCGCCGCAAATACAGCGAGTTTGTTACCCACGTACCGCCGTCGGTGTCGCCGATGGTGGCCTGCGGCCGGGCCATCAAGCACATCCACCCCGACGCCAAGACCGTGTTCATCGGCCCCTGCCTGGCCAAAAAGGCCGAGGCGAAAGAGGCCGACATCGCCGACGCGGTGGACTTCGTATTGACCTTCAAGGAGATGGAGCAATTCCTGGAGGTCGCCGGCATCAACCTCACTGAGATGCCCGACGACCAGCGGGACCATTCCTCCCGCGCGGGGCGCATCTATGCCCGCACCGGCGGCGTCAGCGAGGCCGTGGCCAGCACGCTCAGCGGCCTCAAGGGCGAGCACGTACCACTGCGCGCCTTCCAGGCCAACGGCATGGTGGAGTGCAAGAAACTGCTGGAGCGCCTGAGCCAGGGTGATGTGCCCGCCAACTTCCTGGAGGGCATGGGCTGCGTGGGTGGGTGCGTCGGCGGGCCGAAGGTGATGATCCCCGCGGCGGAGGGCCGCGAGCACGTCAACGAATATGGCGACACCGCCACCTACGCCACCCCTTTGGAGAACCCTTATACCTATACCCTGCTGAAGCGCCTGGGCTTCGACACGGTGGAAGCGCTGCTGGAGCACGACAGCATGTTTACGCGCACATTTTAGTCGAGGCTGCCGCCTGCGGCGACAGCCTCGAATCAGGAGAGCTCGTCACGAGTGCAATTTTGCCGCCCGGCGCACAGGTCGCCGGGCGGCATTCGTTTGTCTTGCTCGTGCGCGGTCTTCACGTGAGCGATGCGCTGCGGCGGGAAAGGGGCGAGTGCCACACGCCGGCTGTTTCGTGCCTTGGGCGAATGAATCGCCTCGCGGCTGCGGGGCATTCGCCTGCACGAAACCCCAAGGCCATGGAACGCCATTGTGCTGCGCCCTTTACCGCGCACGGTCGGCCAGCGGCAGCTCCAGCACGATGGCGAGCCCGCCCTGTGGCGGGACCTCGGCGCGGACGGTGCCGCCGTGGGCCTCCACGAGGCCTCGGCAGATGGAAAGCCCCAACCCGCTGCTCCCCCCGCGGGAGGGGTTACGGGTGAAGAACGGCTCAAAGATGCGCTCCAGCTCCTCCACCGGCACGCCGGTGCCGTTGTCGCCCACCGTCATCCGCAGCCGGTCGCCCGCCTGCTCGCACACGATGGCGATCGCAAGCGGCCCCACCGGGGCGGCGTGTTTCACCGCGTTGGCGATGAGGTTGCCAAAGACCCGGCGAAGCTTGCCCATGTCGGCCAGCACGGCGCTGTCGCCGGCGCGGTTCTCCACCGTCAGGGCCACGCCCGCCGCCCCCAGCTCCTCCTGGTATTCCTCCCGCAGCAGGCCGCACAGGTGGCTGGCTGGCAGGGGCTGCAGCCGCAGCGGCTGGGTGGTGCTGGCCAGATACCCATCAAACTCCGCCACAATCTCGTTGATGCTCTGGGCGCGGTCGTAGATCGTCTGCAGGTATTGGCGCGTTCGCTCCTCGTCCCGCGTGCCGCCCTTCAGCAGCCGCTCCACATACCCCATCACCGAGGTCAGCGGCGTCTTGATGTCGTGGGAGATGGAGGCGATGATGCGGCCCTGCAGGCGCTTCTCCTCCCCCAGCGCGTCGGTCAGGCGGTCAAACTCCCGCGAGAGCTGGCCCAACTCATCCCGCCGGGGCCGCCCACGGGCGGGGCGCGGCTCCACCCTGCCCTGGCGGTAGGCCTGCATGCGGCGGTTCAGCTCACCCAGCGGGCGAAGGAACCCACGCTGCAGCACAACGGCCAGGCCCGCCAGCAACGCCGCCACGATGATGAGCTCGGCATAGAGCAACTGCTGCACCATGGAGAGAGCCCGCACCGTGCCCAGCTGGAAGTAACGGGTGGCCTCCACCACCAGCAGCCGTGACCCCACCCGCGCCACGGCGGTGGAGTGAAACTCCAGGTCGCCGGTCCGCCGGTGGCTTTGGTACAGCACGGCCCCTGTGGCACCGTCGGTCACGACGAAGTCAAAATGGCCGAATTCCTCCGCCCCCAAGAACGTGCCGAGGTCGCCCTCCGGTGCCTGCTCCAGCCGCTGGGCGGCCAGGCGGGTCGTCTGCTCCACCTGGGCCTGGGCGGCCTGCAGGTTGCCGGCCACCTCCCCCCGCAGGAAGAACTGGTAGTACACGCCCAGCAGCAGCAGGTTCCCCAGGAAGAACGCCAGCATGCCCAGCAGTGTTTTGGCGCGGATGCTCATGGCCGTGGCTCCGTGGGCGGCACAAACTTGTACCCTACGCCCCACACGGTCTTGAGAAAACGACTCTGGGGGTCCAGCTTGGCACGCAGGTTCTTCACGCAGGCGGTCACGGTGCCCAGGTCCGTGAAGTCCTGCCCCCACACGGCGTCGAAGATCTGCTCCCGGGTCAGCACCCGGCCCCGGTTCTCGGCCAGGTAAAGGAGCAGCTGAAACTCACGGGTGGTGAGAGCCACCGGTTCCCCGTCCAAGTCCACCTCGTAATTGTCCCGGTGGATGGTGAGGCTGCCCAATTCCATGACCGTGCCGCTCCCCACCGGTGCGCCGCGCCGGTCACGGCGCAGGTGTGCCTTCACCCGGGCCACCAGTTCCTCCACCACAAAGGGCTTGGTGATGTAGTCGTCGCCGCCGATCTCCAGCCCCAGCAGGGTGTCCAGCGTGCGGTTCCTGGCCGTTACAAAGAGGATGGTACCCGTAAACGTCTCCCGGATGCGGGCGCACACCTGCAGGCCGTCGGCCCCGGGCATCATGATATCGAGGATCAGCAGATCAAAGGCGTTGGCCTGCACGGCGGCCAGCGCGGCGCTGCCGTCGTGCACCACCGTCACCTCCAGCCCCTCGTCCCCCAGGCTGTCGGCAATCAGCCGGGCGATGTCCCGGTCATCGTCGGCCACCAGGATTCTGGCCATGGCAATCCCTCCCTGCCGTCATTGGCCCCGCACGGCGGCGGTTGTTTCCTCCGCCGCGCGGCACGCCTCGTCGAGTTCGTCCGTCAGCTGTGCCAGCCCCTCGCGCACCGCGTCAAGATCCTGGGCCTTCCGGGCTGCCTGCAGGGCGGCAATCTCCGCCTGCAGGGCCTCGTTGCAGCGGTCGAGCGTCTCCGCCTGGGTCGCCAGGGTTTCGGCACTCGCGCCATCCCCCGGTGCGTCCAAGGCGGTATGCAGCTCGTCCAGCCCGTCAGCCAGAGCGTCAGCGCCGGCCTTTACGCCCCGCACCACGTCGCCCAGGCCCGCCAGCTGGATGAGCGTTCCCCCGTCCTTCAGCCCGTTCAGCTGCCTCGCCGTGGCAGCCAGCGCGTCGGCGCTCTGCCCCAGGCGGTCGGCCGCCTCCCCCAGGGGTTGGGCAGGCACCGTGGGCGACGGGGCCGCCGCCGCGGCAGACGGCGCGGCTGTCACAGGCACACCCACCGCCGGCAGGGCCGTTCGTCCCGTCAAGCATAGCACAATGGCCGCCGCCAGAACAGCCAGAGCCACTGCGGCGCACAGGGCCGCGGTTGCCAACAATCCCTTCTGCATCATTCCACCCCTTTCAACGCTTCCACCATGTTGATGCGGGCAAGCTTGCCCATCGCCAGCCGGTTGACAACCCAGGTGAAGGCCAGGGTGAGCGCGGCGCTGATGGCGTAGCTCGCAGGCAGCACCTGCTGCACAAACATGACCGCGTCTACCTCCAGGCTGCCCAGCACCAGAGCGTGGAGCCCCACGCCCAGCGCCATTCCCAGCCCGATGCCAATCACAGTGAGAATGTAACTCTCGCGGAACACATAGGCCGCGCTCTCCCGGTCGTAGAAACCCAAGACCTTGAGGGTGGCAATCTCCCGGAAGCGCTCGGCGATGTTGATGGACGTGAGGGTGTAGAGCACCGTGAACGCCAGCACCGTGGCCGCAGCGAGGATGACCCACACGATGTAATCGAGCGCCTGAATGATGTCGTGGAAGTCGTCGATGTTCTCCTGCTGGAAGCGCACGTTGGATACCCCGTCCACCCCATTGAGGGCAGTGGCCAGCGCCTGCCGGGCATCCTCATCCATGCCATCGGAGAGGTTTACAAAGCGCTGGTTGGTCTCGGCCTCCGCGCCGAAGGCCTGCCGGTAAGCCGCCGGTGACAGCACCGCATAGTGAGCCAGATAATTCTCCGCAATGGCGGCGACCCGCACTTGAGCCTGCCGGTCGTCGTTGTCGGTCAGGGTCACGGTGTCGCCCACGGCCACACCCAGGGTTTCGGCCAGCTTCTCGGTGAGCACCGCACCGCTCTCCTCCAGGGCCAGGGGCTGGGCGGTGCGGGGGTCACGCAGGGTGATGTAGTCGGGCAGTTCCTCCGGGGTCAGCGCCACCAGCAGCTGGCACTTCTCCTGGGTACTGCCGTTGGCAGCAGTGGCACCCTCCATCCGCACGGCGGTGGCGGTGGCGCCGACGTCCCCCAGCAGCCCATCCACAGCGGCCCGCTCCTCCTCGTCCACGTCGTCGCCGGTCTGGAAGGCCAGGTCGTAATGGAAGATCTCGCCAAACTGGCGGTCAGACACCTTGGTGGCCACCGAGTCACGCAGCCCCAGGCCGGTCAGCAGCAGGCCGCTGCAGCAGGCCACCCCCAACACCGTCATCCAGAACCGCTTCTGGTAGCGCAGGAGGTTGCGCACCGTCACCTTGTGGCTGAAGGACAGCCGCCGCCAGAGGAACCCGACCCGCTCCAGCAGCACACGGCGGCCGGCCTTTGGGGCCTGGGGCCGCATGAGGGTCGCCGGCACACCGGCCAGCTCCCGCCAGCAGGTGGCAATGGCCGCCGCCACGGTGACTCCCACCGCCAGCAGCACCGCCACCGCCGCGTCCACCGGCCAGAAGGCGGTGAGCAGATCGGGCAGGGTGTAGAGCCGCGCGTAGGCCAGCATGACGACCCGGGGCAGCGCCAACACCCCCACCGTCAGGCCCACCGCGCTGCCAGCCAGGCTGGCCGCCCCGGCGTAGAAGAGGTACTTGAACGCGATGGCCCCCTTGCCGTATCCCAACGCCTTGAGGGTACCAATCTGGGTGCGCTGCTGGTCCACCATGCGGGTCATGGTAGTCAGGCACACCAGCGCGGCGATGACGAAGAAGAACACGGGGAACACGCTGGCCAGGCCATCGGTACGGCCGATGGCCGCCGCAAAATCGGCATACCCGGCGTTGTCATCCCGCCCCAGCACCGTCCAATTGACGTCGGGCAGGTCGGCGATGTCCTGCCGTGCGTCGTTGAGCTGGGTTTGCGCATCGGTCAGCTTCCCATCGGCCTCGGCCTTGGCGTCGTCCAGCTCCGCCTGGGCATCGGCCAGCTCCTGCCGCTTTTCGGCGATCTCATCCTCAGCGTCGGCAAACTCCTGCTCAGCCTCCTCCTTCTTGTCCGCAAGCTCCGCCTTGTTGCGTCGCAGGGTCGCCTCGTTGCTGTCGAGCTTTTTGTCCGCCTCGTCCAGCTTGGCGCCAGCGGCGACCAACTGCTCCCGCTGGGTGGCCAGCTCATCCTCAGCCCCCTTCACCTGGGCCTGGGCCTGGGCGATGGCAGCCTCGCCCTGGGCAATCTGCTGCCGCAGCGCGCCGATCTGTGCCTCGGTGAGCGTGCCGTCCGTCATCCCCTGCTGCAGCTGGGCACGCAGGGCAGCAAGGGCCGCCTCCTGCGTGGCAATCTTCTCCTTGCTCTCGTCAATCTGCGCCTGGGCCTGGTCAAAGGCCCGCTCGGCGTCCTTGCTCTGGTCTTCATACGCTTCCTGCTGTTGCTCCAACTCCCGACGGGCGTCCTTCAGCTTGCGCTCGGCGTCGGCCAGCTTCCGGTCGGCGTCGGCAAATTGCTCGTTGGCCTCGTCGCGCTTGTCGGCCAGCTCCTGCACGCCGTCCTCCAGCTTCTGGTTGGCGTCGTCCAGCTTGTCCTGGGCGTCGCCGATGTCGGCGTCGGCCTCGGCCCGGGCATCGTCGAGCTCCCGCTGTTTCTCCCCCAGCGTGGTGTTGGCCTCGTCCAGAATCTCACTCTGGCGGGTGGCCTCCCGCTGGGTTGCCAGGGCGGTGAGCCTCTCGTCCTGTGCGGCTGCCAACGCGTCGTAGTCCTCCCCAAAGGCCATCACGCCCCCGCTGCCGGCCATGGTGGCCGTCAGGGTGGTGAAGTACTCCAGGTGGAAGTCCATCCCCGGCACCCAGAGCAGCCCGGTCACCCGGCCATTGCCGATGGCGCTGGCGCCGCGGTCGCGATTCAGGTAGTCCGGCGCATCCACCACGCCCACCACCGTGAAGGTGGTGACCGACAGCTTCTCGCTCAGCGCGTCCTCGGTGCCGGAGGTCAGCGTCACCATGCTGCCCACCCCCAGGTCCTCGTTACGCCGGCTGTTGTCCACCACGCACTCGTCGGCTGCCTGGGGCAGGCGGCCCTCCACCAGCGAAAGGCCGTTGATGCCGCCTTGGCGGGCGGGCAGCGACAGCACCCGCACCACCCGGCTGTCCGCCCCGGTGGTGAGCATGGCGTCTACGGTGTAGCCGGGTTGCACGGCGTCAATGCCATCGAGGGCCGCCACGGCGGTCACGTCCTCACCTGTGAAGCCCACGTTGGACACGACCTTAAAATCCATGAGGTTGGTTTGGGCGAAATATTCGGTGGCCGTGCGGTTCATGTCGGGGCCGACGGCCTTTAGACCCGTGTAGAACGCCACGCCCAGCGCCACGATGACGAGAATGGCGAGGAAACGGTTGGCGGTGCGGGCAATCTCCCGTCCGGTGTCCTTCCAGATCGATCGCTTCATGCTCGTCACCACGCGATCTCCTCCACCGGGGTGGGGTGGAGGTTCCGTTCCATGCTTTGCACCAGGCCGTTGCGCATCCCAATGACGCGGTCGCCCATGGGGGCAATGGCCAGGTTGTGGGTGATGAGCACCACCGTCATGCCCGTGCTGCGGCAGGTGTCCTGCAGGAGCTTGAGCACGGCGCGGCCGGTGTTGTAGTCAAGCGCCCCGGTGGGCTCATCGCACAGCAGCAGCTTCGGGTTCTTGGCGAGCGCCCGGGCAATGGCCACGCGCTGCTGCTCCCCGCCGGAGAGTTGGCCCGGGAAGTTATCCACCCGGTGGGCAAGCCCCACCCGCTCCAGCGTCTCTCGCGGGGGGAAGGGCTGCCGGCAGATCTCCACTGCCAGCTCCACATTCTCCAGCGCCGTCAGGTTGCCCACCAGGTTGTAAAACTGGAAGACGAAGCCGATATCCTCCCGCCGGTAGGTCGTGAGCTCCCGGGGGCTGAAGCCGCTGACCAACCGGCCATCCACCCGCACCTGCCCGCCGGTGGGGGTGTCCATGCCGCCCAGGATGTTGAGCACCGTGCTCTTGCCCGCGCCGCTGGCCCCGGCCACGATGGCCAGCTCCCCCCGCTCGATTGTGAAGTTCACCCCTGCCAGCGCGGCGATGCTCACCTCGCCCATGCGGTATTCCTTGGTGACGTTTTCAAATGAAATGTATGACTCTTTCATGCTGCGTCTCCTTTTGGTTGTGGCACCAGCATACCGAAGGAAAATGATGAGCCAACGGGGCAAAAATGATGAAAAATGATGGCGACGGCCCACACTGGTATATACACCGCTCGTGTGGCCCTGCCCCGCCTGCTGATCTATGGTATACTGAGGAAAACGCCCGCCCCGCGGGTGAAGGGGGACACGCCATGCGCAAGATCATCTCCTGGAACGTCAACGGCCTGCGGGCCTGCGCCAACAAGGGGTTCTTTGATTTCTTCCGGCAGATGGACGCCGACGCCTTCTGCCTGCAGGAGACCAAGCTCCAGCCCGAGCAGGCTGCCGACTTCGATTTCTCCGGCTACCATGTGTACTGGAACAGCGCGGTCAAAAAGGGTTACTCCGGCACGGCAATCTTCAGCAAGGAAGAACCTCTTTCTGTCACCTACGGGATCGGCATGGAGGCCCACGACAACGAGGGCCGCGTCATCACCGCGGAGTACGACGGCCATTACCTCGTGTGCTGCTACACCCCCAACTCCCAGCAGGAGCTGGCGCGGCTCGATTACCGCATGCAGTGGGAGGATGACTTCCGTGCCTACCTCCTGGCCCTCGACCAAAAGAAACCAATCATCCTCTGCGGCGACCTCAACGTCGCCCACCAGGAGATCGACATCAAGAACGCCAAATCCAACGTGAAGAACGCGGGCTTCACCCCCCAGGAGCGGGGCAAGATGACCGAGCTCTTGGCCAGCGGCTTCGCCGATAGCTTCCGCAGCCTGTACCCCGACCGCAAGGACGCCTACACCTGGTGGAGCTACATGTTCAAGGCGCGGGAGCGCAACACCGGCTGGCGCATTGACTACTTTGTGGTGAGCGACCGGCTGCTGCCCCGCGTGCGGGACAGCGTGATCCACGCCGACGTGCTGGGCAGTGACCACTGCCCGGTGGAGCTGACCATCGACTGAGGAGGAACCCATGGCCGAACAACCCTGGTGGCAACGCCCCCTGCGGGTGCTGCAGACCAACCTGCAAGTGAAGGACACCCCACTCATGGACCCGGCACAGATCGCCCACGACACCGAGGCGCTGGGCTGCAATGTGCTCGTCACCAACGTGGGCGGCATCTATGCCTGGTACCCCAGCCGGGTGCCCTTCCACCACATCAACGAATATCTGCCGGCAGACTTTGACCTGCTGGGCCGTCTGGTGGAGGAATGCCACAAGCGCGGCATCCGCGTGGTGGCGCGGTTCGATTTCAGCAAGACCGATGACGTCGTCTTCCAACAGCGTCCCCAGTGGTTCGTACGCGACGCCGAGCGCAAGCCCGTCGTCTACGGCCGGGACCGCATGGGGCCCTGGTCGCTGCTGCTTTCCACCTGCCTCAACGGCGGCTACCGCAACGAGGCCGTGGCCCAGCCCGTGCTGCGGGAGGCCATGAGCGACTACCCGCTGGATGGCGTGTTTCTCAACGCCCCCCACTATGAGCATTGCCTATGCGACGGCTGCCGCGCCCGCTACCGCGAGGCCTATGGCCGGGAGCTGCCTGCCGACCGCGCCGCGCTGGCGCCGGACTGGGGCTCCCGCTGCATCCGCAGCAATGTGGAGGGCCTCTACCGCACGCTGAAGGACTGCCGGCCCGATGTGCCCATGCTCCTGTACTTCAACACCCACGACCCCAACGAAAACCTGCGTGACCGCTACGCCACCGCAGATGTGCTGTGTGTGGAGGCGCAGGACGTGCTCTCCCTGGGTTGGCAGGACCTGCCCGCTGCCCACAAGCCCGCCCTGCATGTCAAGCTCGGGCGGCGACTCCCCGGCCACCCCAAGCCCATGGGCATCATCCACTCCTGCCCCGGCATGGACTGGCGGCACACCGGGCTCCCCGCCGCCGAGTACCGCTGGTGGATGAGCCAAGTGCCCGCCAATGGCGGCACGCTGTGGCACTCGGTCACCGGCTTTGAGCGCACCATGGAGGACAAGCGCCTGCTGCGCACCATTGGCGAAGTAAACCAGGACGTGGCGCGGGCCGAGGAGGCCATGGAAGGCGCACGGGAGGTGCCACAGGTTGCCTTGTTGTGGCACGGGCAGGCCTCCGCCGAGGGTTGGGCCGAAGCCCTAACCACCGGCCAGCTGCCCTGGGCGGTGCTCGATCGCCACCAGCTCAACCGCACGGCGCTGGCCCCCTACCCGGTGGTGGTGCTACCCGATGGCTTCCCGCTCGATGAACCCGGCGCGACAGCCCTGGCGGCTTATGTGGCCGGCGGCGGGCGGCTCCTGGCGGAGAGCACCGACCCCGCCACGATGGCACTGCTCGCGCCCCTCACCGGCTGGCAGGGGCCCTTCACCCGCAGCGAACCGCTGACGGCCAGCTACCTCAGGCTGGAGCGGCGCAACGCCGCGCTGGAGCGTAAATTTGAGGACGTGGGGCTGCTGGCCCTGCGGGGCACGGTGATGTACGGCGCGCAGAGCGGCGACACCGAAGCCCTGGCCACGCTGGTGCCCCCCTTCGCCCCGCCCGACGGCGTGGGCGCACCGCCCGAACGGGCGAGTCTCCCCACCCCCCGCACCGACCTGCCGCTCATTACCCTGCGGGGCCACGGGCAGGGGCAGGTGCTCACCCTGGCGATGGAGGCCGGGCGGCTCATCGGCCAGTACCGCCTGGCTGACCACCTGCAGCTCCTCACCAACGCCATGGGCCTGCTGCTGGGCGACCGGCGGGTGCTGTGGGCCCCGCTGCTGCCGGGGCTGTCCTCCTCGCTGTGGCGGCGGGGGAACCATACGCTGCTGCACCTTGTGAACGGCGTGGGCCAGCGGCCCCTGGCGGCGGTCACGCCGCTCCAAAACCTGTCCGTCACCCTGCGGTTGGCCCCCGGCCAGACCGTGCGCGCCGTGCGCGCCCGCATCGGCGGGGGTGGGGTGGACTGGTGGCAGGACGGCACCCTGCTGCACGCCACCCTGGAGCGGCTGGAGGTATGGGAGATGCTGGAAGTGACCTGCACGACAAAGAAAACACAGGAGAACAGTCATGGATAAACCGCTGCACCACTACATGAAACTGGGCACCATCGCCTTCATGAGCTACCCCGCCACCATGGGCGGCACCGGCGACATTGAGGGGCCGCTCAAGCGCATTCTGACCAACCCCGCCTTCACCGCTGTGGAGGTGGCCTGGGTGAAGAACCCCGCCGCCCGCGCCCGCGTAGCCTCACTGTTGGCCCAGTCCGGCATTGCCGTGGGCTACGGCGCGTCGCCACGGCTCCTGACGACCGGCCTCAACCCCAACGACCTCGATGAGGAGGGCCGCCAGAAGGCGCTGGCCTCCTTGCTCGCCGGCGTCGACGAGGCGGAAGAGCTGGGCGCGAAAGGCTTCGCGTTCCTCAGTGGCAAGTGGCAGGAGGAAACGAAGGAAGAAGCCTACCAGGCGCTGCTTGCCACCACCCGCGCCCTCTGTGCCCACGCGGCCCCCAAGGGCATCCGGGTGGAGCTGGAGGTGTTCGACTACGACGTGGACAAGAAGAGCCTGATCGGCCCGACCGCGCTTGCCCTGCGCTTTGCCCAGGACGTGCGCCGCGACCACGACAACTTCGGCCTGCTCATTGACTTGAGCCACTTCCCGTTGATCGGCGAGACGGTGGCTCAGTCGGTCTACCCCGTGCGCGATTACATCACCCACGTGCACATCGGCAATGCCGTCGTCACCCCCGGTTGCCCCAGCTACGGCGACAACCACCCGCGCTTCGGCTTCCCCCAAAGTGCCAACGGGCAGGCCGATCTCGTGGAATTTCTGCGTGCGCTCCTCGACATTGGCTACCTCAACACCGCCAACCCGCCCATGCTGAGCTTTGAAGTGAAACCCACGCCGGAGGAGGACCCCGACGTGGTGCTGGCCGGCTGTCTGCGCTTCCTTGACGAGGCCTGGCGGCTGGTCTAGACGGCCACCGACGCCACCATGTCCCCGTTGCAACCATTTCCGAGCAATGTTATAGTATTTAGCAGGAAGTGATGGACATGAAGCTGACCAAATGGCTGGACGGCAAGTCGTCCGGCGTGGCCGCGCGGCTGGAAGAGCAGAACCGCGAGTACTACTTCAAGGATAAAATGCTGGACTTCGCCGCCAAGGAGCGGACGCTGCGGGCCCTGCAGGGGCTGCGTACGGCGCTGCTGCCCGGCGTGTTTGAGAAATACCCCATCAACGAGGATCACATCCGCACGGTGGTGGGCAACAGCCTGCGACTATCCGCCATAGAGCTCAACGAGCTCATCGAGCAGGCACTGGTCAACAGCTGCACCCACCGGGAGACGGAAGCGGACGACTGCACCAAATGTGTGGATCGCGCCAACGACATCACCGTGGCGCTGATGGAAGGCCTGCCCGCCCTGCGGGAGGTGCTGCAGACCGACCTGCAGGCAGCCTACGACGGCGACCCCGCCGCCCGGTCGCTGGAGGAGATTCTGCTGAGCTACCCGTCGCTGGAGGCCATCAGCATCCACCGCATCGCCCACGAGCTTTACCGTGCCGGCGTGCCGCTGCTACCCCGGGTGATGAGCGAGTACGCCCACCGGCTCACAGGCATCGACATCCACCCCGGTGCCACGATCGGGCGCTACTTCTTCATCGACCACGGCACCGGCGTCGTCATTGGCGAGACGTGTGTCATCGGCGAGCACGTGAAACTCTACCAGGGTGTGACGCTGGGGGCCAAGAGCTTCCAGACCGACGAGAGTGGCAACCCGGTCAAGGGCGTGAAGCGCCACCCCAACATTGAGGACAATGTGGTCATCTACGCCGGCGCGACGATCCTGGGAGGGCAGACGACCATCGGCCACGATTCGGTCATCGGCGGCAACGTGTGGCTGACCCACTCGGTGCCGGCCAACTCCACCATCTACGGCGCGCAGCCGTCACTGGTCATCAAGAACGGCGGCTACAATCCCGATCTGGGAGATTGGGTCATCTGACCCATTCGCGGATGCCACTGATGCGGCATTCTCGATTTGGACAGCTTGTACAGGTTTTTACGAATCGGTCGGCGCACAGGTCGCCGACCGATTTTCATTCTCTGGCAGGAAGGTACCGCACGAAAGACGAAGGGTATGCAACAACACGCATGACACTACCTCCATGGGCAAACCACAGAAAGAACGCATCGGGAGGAACCACGATGGTTGACGTGAAGGAAGCCACCATTGACACCCTGCGCCGGGTCATGGAGGCGGGTGAGCTGACCGCCCGGGCTCTGGTGGCCGCCTATGGCGAACGGGTGGCCCAGCTGGACGTGGGCCCTGACGGGCTGCACGCCGTGCTCCAGTGGAACCCCGACGCCGACGCCATCGCCGGGCAAATGGACCGGGAGAGGGCCGTCGGGCGGACATGTGGGCCACTGCACGGCATCCCGGTGCTGCTCAAGGACAACATCGACACAGGTGACCACCAGCACACCACCGCCGGTGCGCTGGCCTTGGCCGACCACTATGCCGAAGCAGACGCACCGCTGGTGACACGCCTGCGGCAAGCCGGCGCGGTGGTGCTGGGCAAGGCCAATCTCACCGAGTTTGCCAACTACATGACCCAGGGCATGCCCGGCGGGTACAGTGCCGTGGGCGGGCAGGCGGTCTGCCCCTATAAGCGGGACGAGAGCCCCTATGGCAGCAGTGCCGGGTCGGCGGTGGCGGTGGCGGCCAACCTCTGCGCCGTAGCCGTGGGCACCGAGACGGGCGGCTCCATCCTGGCTCCCAGCCAGCGCAACGGCATCGTGGGGCTGAAACCAACGCTGGGGCTTGTGAGCCGCGGCGGCGTGGTGCCCATCTCCCACACGCTGGACACACCCGGCCCCATGGCCCGCACGGTGGCCGACGCCGCCCTGCTGCTGGAAGCCCTGGCCGGCGAGGACCCGGCCGACCCAGCCACCGTGGCCGTTCCCCGTGTTGCGAACTACCGCCAGTTCCTGACTGGCAGCGCCCGGGGTTTGCGGGTGGGCGTCAACCGCAGCCGTGCCAAGCAGGGCGACGGCGACGAGCTTCTCACCAGCCTGCGCCGACTGGGCGTGGAACCCATCGACGTTCCCGACCTGGCACCGACTGGGTCGCTCACCACCATCATGCGCTATGAGTTTAAGGCCGCCCTCAACGCCTACCTGGGCCGCCACAACGCCGAGGTGGGCACACTTGCCGAACTCATCGCCCGCAACCGCCAGCTGGGCCGCCCAGCGCTGCGCTATGGGCAGAGTCACCTCATCGACTGCGAATGCGACACCAGCGGGCGGCTGACCGAGCCGGCCTACCGCGCGGCGCTGGCCGAGCGGGTAGACACCGCCGCCCACCTGCGGCGCATTTTTGACGAGCACCGGCTGGACGCCATGGTGTTCTTGGCTGGGTACACCAACCTCGCGCCTTTTGTGGGTTGGCCGGCGCTGACCGTGCCGGTGGGCCGCCAGGCCAACGGCTTACCGGTGGGCTGCTACCTCATGTCCCGGCCCTGGGACGAGGGCACGCTACTCACACTGGCCCATGCGCTGGGAGGCGCGACGGCAGCACGTTTCGCTCCGCCCGAGCCATCCCAACAATAGACTAGTAAAGCGGAATATTCCCCGGATAGGCCGCCGCACGGTCGATGATCGGGCCTTTGGCCCCCATGCAGAAGGCGATGTCGCTGGCGCGGATGGCAAGGAGACGCTGCCCCGGTGCCAAGCCCAGCACCCGGAGGATGTCCAGCCGCAGCGTCAGCCGCCCCTCGTCCCCAATGGGCAGCCAGCACCACCCCCGGTCGCGAACGGTCTCAAAGATGCCGGGGGCACCAGCGTATTCGTTGAGGCTGGGGCGATCCCACAGCACATTGCCCATGTGGGAGCGCAGCAGCAGCCCCCGGCGCGTCACCACAAACCCGCCGGTCTGGCCGCTGCCGGTGAGGAGGTAGACCCTTCCCTCCCGCACCATGTCGTACTCTTCCACCGCCTGGGGCGGCAGCGTCACGGCAAGGTCGCCGCCAATGGCCGACCAGCCGAAGATGTATTTGCCGCCCCGTGTCACCTGTGGCATGGCGCCGCCTCCTATTTGCAACCGATATGCCATAGGATTCCCCAGCCCAAAAGCCGTCTATCCCCCGCTTGAGACCGGGGTGTCTTTGGTCTACAATGGAGCAAACCACCGAGGAGGACGACGATGAAGCTGTTGGAACCGGGTTCCCGTTCCTTTGACCTTTTGGGCCTGGGCGAAGTGATGCTGCGCCTGACCCCGCCGGACCGCGAACGCCTCTCCATGAGTGAGAGCTTTGAAAAGACCGTGGGCGGCTCCGAGCTCAACGTGACCGCCGGTGCGGCCATGCTGGGGGCCCGCAGCGGCATCCTCACCAAGCTCCCTGACAGCGCCATGGGCCAGTTTGTGCGCAACCGCATCCGCTACACCGGCGTCAGTGACGACTTCCTGGTGATGGACCGCAGCGCCGAGGCACGGCTGGGCGTCTACTACTACGAGATGGGGGCCTACCCGCGCAAGTCCTCGGTGCTCTACGACCGGGCGCGTTCGTCCTTTACCACGCTGCAAGCCTCCGAGCTCACCAACGACCCCTGCCACAGCGCCCGGGTGTTCCACGTGTCGGGCATCACCCTGGGCTTGGGCAAGGGCCCCCGCACCAACGCCATGGATCTCATCGCCCGCTTCAAGCGCGCCGGTGCCCTGTTGTCCTTCGACGTCAACTACCGAGCCGCCCTGTGGGGCGAGGACGAGGCCCGTGCCGTCATCCGCGAGGTGCTACCCCAGGTGGACATCCTCTTCGTGTCGGAGGAAACGAGCCGCCGGATGCTGCAGCGCACCGGCAGTGTGGAGGACATCGCCCGGGGCTTCGCCGCCGAATACGGCTGCGGCATCGTGGCCATGACGATGCGCACGGCGTCCTCCCCCCTGCGGCACAGCTGGGCCTCCCTGCTCTACGAAGCCGCCACCGACACCATCCACACCGAGCCCGCCTATGAGGACATTGAGGTGGTGGATCGCATCGGCAGCGGCGATGCCTACGTGGGCGGCGTGTTGGGGGCGCTGCTGACCGGCCGGCCCCTGCCCGAGGCCCTGCGCACCGGCAACGCCATGGCCGCCATCAAGAACACCATCTGGGGCGACCTGCCCAGCTCCAGCTGGGCGGAGCTGGAGAGCATCATCCGCACCCACCAGGGGGTAGAAAAGGGCGAAATGAACCGCTGACGCTTTCGCGGCGATCGCGTTGCGTTCGCCGCGAGTTAGGAGTGCTCGTTACAAGTGAAGTGAGCCGCCCGCCGCGCATGTCGCCGGGCGGCTTTCGTTTGCGTTGGTCGTACGAGGGTTTTACGTAGGCGACGTCACTCACGTGGGAGGGCTGAGTGCCACGGGCGGGGTGTGTGCTGCCGCTGCGGGATAAACCCGCGACGCGGCTGTCTGCTTGCCTGGGGCGTACAAAGGGTTTTCGAGGGGACACCGCTGCGGCGGGGAGGGGTACGTGCCACAGACGGGGTACGTATTGCCTTGGCCGGATGAACCGGCCAGCGGCCACGGAGTGTGTCACACCCACTCCGTTCGTGCCATACTGGGGTTCCAAGGGGCGAGCCCCTTGGGCCGTTCTCCCTTCGTTCTCTCGTGCGCGTTTCGAGTTTCCCCCCGGGCGACCGGTGGCAGTAAGCCGGTGACAACGGGCGGGATGTTTGAGTCTTCCCGTTGCGGAGCAAAAGGGAAGGCGAGTTACCGCCGGTGCCCCAGACGCCATGGATGGCGTCAAGCCGTTCACGCCGTGAGGGCGTTGCTGTGCGACGCCCTAGCCGCAGGATGCGGCGTAAGGCGTGATCGGTCGGTGCCGGTCGTCCGGTCTAGGAAACTCGTCCGCGCCTCCTTAAGCGTTTTGGGTCCTTTTGCGCTTCAAAAGGGCCGCCCGCCGCAGGCGCGTCTCCAGAAAAACGGGACTGGGTTCCAAAGAAAAGACCTTGTGCTGACGCCCCGTCAAGCATCCCCACAGCAAAATCCCGCCCCCGCCCAGCAGGACTTTCCCCCACCGCACGGAACAAAGAAGCATCCAACACGAGGAGGAACGGGCAATGGCGGAGCAACTGCGTTTGGGCATTGTGGGTTGTGGCGACTTTCTGCGGGTGATGGCTGGCGACCTGGCGGGCAGCAAAGCGGTGCGGGTGACCGCCCTGTATGACCCGCTTGGGGAGCGGGCAGCCAAGTGGGCGGCCCAACTGGGCGGGGTGGTCGTCTCTTCGGCCGAAGCGATCATCGCCGACCCGGCGGTGGACGTGGTGTGCCTCTTTGTGCCGCCCTGGGCCCGGCGAGAGCTGCTGGTGGCGGCGGCACAGGCCGGCAAGGACATCCTCACCACCAAGCCACTGGCCGCGACGCTTCCGGATTGCCAGGCCATGGCCGACGCGGTGGCGGCTGCCGGGGTGCGCTGCGGCGTCCTTTACGGCCGCACGGGCAACGCCTGGGTAGAGACGCTCAAGGCGCTACTGGAGGGTGGGGAACTGGGCCGTCTGGCCCTCTACCGCCAGGATTGGCTGCACCACTACCCTCAATGGAACGCCTGGGCCACCGACCGGGCACGCAACGGCGGGCCTTTCATGGACGCCATGGTGCACAACCTGAACATCGTCCGGTACCTGATGGGCCGGCCCGCCAACGGCTGCACCTACTTCTCAGAGAATTACGTGCAGAAGCTCAACTGCAACGACACTGAGTTTCTAAAGCTCAACTTTGATGGGGGCGCGGCGCATTTGTTCATCACCTGGGCTGCCGACCTGGCCGCGCCGGATACCTCCGGCAACTTCCGCGAGCACATCGACATCACCTACCTCATCACCGACCAGGGCTGGCACCTCACACAGGTGTGGCAGGAGGGCAAGTCCGCCATCCGTGCCACACGGGAGGGCGAGGTGCGGCTGATTCCCATGGAGCCCTTTGCCGGCACGGTGTTTGACCGTGCGGCCGCCGGCGTCACCGGTCGGGGCCCCTGGCCCCGCGACCTGCCAGGCATTGCCGAGGCGCTGGAGGACATTCGCATCCTCAAGCAAGGCGAGGCCGCCAACGGCCAGCCCATCGCGCTGGGTTGAGTCGCGTCCGCCACTAAGACGCCAGCGGTTGATTCCGCTGCGAACTAAGAAGAAAACCGGGCGATGCACGCATCGCCCGGTTTTTCTTTTCTCTTACCGGTTCAGGTTCCGCTGAATCTGCCGCACCACCCAGCCGAGGTAGACCGTGAACGCCCCAAACAGCAATGTCTCCCCGGTAAAGCTCAGACCATCCTGCCAATTGCCACGGATGAAGTCAAACACCGCACCGAAGAGTGCGCCCGCGGTCCCAAGCGCAAAGAGCACGAACACCAGTACCACAGCGCTGCGCACCCGGCGGTTACGCTCCCGCACGCTGCCCGGGTCGGTGAAGGCCTCTGGCCGGGGGCCGTCGTAAGCCCGCCGCCACAGGTAGCAGCTGGCCATCTGCCCCACCAGTTCCCACCCAAACTGGCGGTAGGTCTCCACATAGTCCGCCTTGGGGAAGGCGTTCATATCGTACACGTAGCGCATCTTCCGTGGTTCGCCCCGGGTGAAGACCATGCGGAGGGAACTCCACTGGCCCACGGGCTCGGGGTGCCAGCCCTGGCGGGCCATGTCCTCCAGCCAGTCCTCATAATCCGCGGGAACCACCCACCGGAAGGGACTGCCCCACACCACTTTGCGTTCCATCTACCTCAGCTCCTTTGCCACGTCATAGAGTTCACAGATGCGCCTCGCCTCGCTGCGCAGCACCTCCCACCCATCAGGGGTCATGCGGTACTCCTTACGGCGCTCCACCTCCCGCGCCACGGCGATGAGCCCGGCCTTTTCGAGCTTGCCCAGACTCTGGTACACCGTGCCCGCCCCCAGCACCACCCGGCCGCCGGTGCGCTCCGCCACGTGCTCCATAATGCCGTAGCCGTGGCGCTCGGCGGTCAGCGACGACAGGATGTAGAACATCGTCTCGCTCATGGGCAGGAACCGCTCCTTCAATCGTTCGACATCCATAGTTCCTCCTGCATCACGTCGCACTATATCACGTCGTGATAGTCACATCTTATATCACGACGTGATATATGTCAAGAGGAATCTGCCAAACCCGCAAAACGAAAGGGCCACTATCCAAAGCGACCCTCCGTCCTTCATTGCGTCTGTCACTGGCTGTGCTTTTGCGTCCGCCCCCTGCGCGCCACAGCCGCCAAACAGTGGGCGGCGACGCCCATCATCCCCAGCACCAGCACCGCCAGCGTGGCCAGCGGTATGCGCCAGTCGCAGGCCTCCAGGCCCGGAGACGGGGTGGGTTCGATGCAGCGTTCCTGCGCCCACGTTCCCGCAGCCAACCCATCGACGGTAGTGGTTTCCCTCGCGCGCCACAGCAACGCGATGGTGGACGCCGGTGTCCAAGCGGAGTAGAGCGGGCGCGTCAGGGTGCTGTCAGGCCACACGAAGCAGTCGCCATCGAACACATACAGCAGGAGCGGCAGTTGCTGGTTTGACCGAGGATCCCTGTCCATGGCCGCCAGCATGGCCATAGCGTTGCCCCGCTCGCTGTATCCCTCCAGTCGGAACTCCTTGCGCCACTGGCGCATGGTGAATTCAGCGACAGGTTCGTCCCCATGGAAGACGAGAAACTGGTAGGAGCCCCGAAACAGGATGGTATCCAGAAAGGCGTCCACCCCCTCCTCCCTGGGCTGCGAAAAGGCTACCAGGATGGGGATGGGCCGGGAAACCGTGACATCCCTCAGTTCCTCCTCGGTGTATCCGTCCATCGGGCCGCCGCCTGCGTTGCACAGCAGCGAATACACCATTTCCTTGAGGTAGCACTCCTTCGCCGTAGCCATGGCCTTGGCCTCGTCCACCGTCCAGCGCGGGTTGTGGGCGAGCTTGGCGGTCAGCACGTCGTAGATGCCGTAATTGGCTGTGCCGGCGGACGGACTGGCAACCAGCACCAGAATAATGAGCAGCGCCAAGGGGATCGCTCTGCCAATGCGCACCATGTTGCCCTCCTCACGGACGCACCCCACGTCCATTTGCTTCATCCTATGCTTATAGTATAATGCAAAAGGCATATGTTGTGGTGCTCCATTTGAGACCACAGCCCGCAATCATGAGGGTATGGCCACCCCGGAACGCAGCAGCTCCCCGGCCTGATGGCCGGGGAGCTATTTGTTTGCTTTCTTTTGGCCTGCTACCCAGGCATAACCCTGGGCGGGCAGTCCCCCTCAATCAGCGCCGTTCAGATACCGCCTTGTCCAGGGGCAGACCTCGATGCACTTGCCGCATATCGTGATCTCCACCCCGAAGCCGCGCCGGGCACGTTCCCTGGCCACGCGGCGACAGGCGGCGGCGTCAAAGAAATCGTCGCGAGCCATGCCGACGGCCCACGGCCTGCCGGAGATGGCACCGGCCGGGCAGGCCTCGGTGCAGGCGGTGCAGTCCCCACAGCGCGATTCGTCGACCGGCCCGGCCACCGCCAGCGGCGCGTCGGTCAGGATGGAGGACAGGCGGATCATCGAGCCATACTCCCGGGTGACGAACAGAGCGCTTTTGCCAATCCAACCCAACCCGGCGCGGCTGGCGACCGTCTTGTGGGGCAGCCTGGAGTCATAGTTGGTCTCGAACCGCTCCACAAACGCCCGCGTCTGGGCGACGGCACGGTACCCCCGCGCCCGCAGGGTCTCCGCCCCGAAGGACACCAGGTCATCCAACCTTTCGTTGAGGCTGTTGTAGTGGTCGTAATAGTCCTTTGTCGGCACCTCGCCAATGCCGCGGATCACTTCCCGTGGGTATTTGACGGCGACGCAGACGCCGATGGGCAGCCCCTCCCGCGCCTCCGCCGGCAGCGCCGTGAGATCGCCAAAGCCCACGAGGTCTGCCCCGTGGCCCAGCAGCTCCTGACGAATGCTTTGTGTCAACTCATCCATGGGTTGCCTCCTCCATTCCTCCCAGCCGATAGGGCCGGGCCTTCAGCCACCACTGCAGCAGGGCCATGGCCGCCAGCATGATGACAGACCAGACAAAGCAGCTGCGGTAGCCCCAGGCCTCGCCCATGCCCTGGTTGATGAGCCCGATGACCCACTGCATCACGCCATTGACGGCACCGGAGATCGTGATGATGGCACTGGTGGCGTTGGGCGCGTCGGAGCCAAAGGCCTTCATGGCCACGGCCAGCATGGTGGGCCACATCACCGCGATGAAAAGCCCGCTGACCGGCAGTACCCAGATGCCGCGCAGCCCCAGCGCAAAGCCGATGAGATACACCAGCAGCGTGCCGCCGATGGAAAGGTACAGGCTACGCACATAGCCCAGCCGCTCCACCGCCAGGCCACCGAAGAGCCGCGCCAGGGTAAAGAGCACATAGAACGCCGACACAAACGTGGCCCCGGTCGTCTCAGGGTTCAGGCCGTAGACATCTTTGAGGTGCAGGCCGCCCCAGTTGGCCGCTCCAAACTCAACGACCTCCATAAACCCCAGCGCCAGCGCAAACACCCACACCAGCGGCGTGCGGAAGGCCCCCCAGAACGTGAGAGCGCCAGGCACCGGTTTGTCGTCCACGGCGGTCTCCCTCCCCCGCTGGGTCAGGATGAACAGGAACAGCAACCCCAGGGGGATGATGATCGCGAGATACACCTGCCGCCAGCCGAAGGACAGTGTGCCGATCATGAGCCCCGCGGCCTTGGGCCCGACGATGGCCCCAAACCCATAGAAGAAGTGCATCAGGCTCATCATGAGGGCCGTGCGGGTGGTGAAGAGCCGGGTACCCAGGGCGTTGGTGCCAACCTCAAAGAACCCAAAGCCCATGTTGATGATGACCATCGTGGCCGACACCGCCCAGAAACTGGGGGCCGCCAGCGTGGCCACCGCCCCGGCAACGACCAGGCCGTAGCCCATCAGCAGCGTGTTGCGCCCGCCGAAGCGGTGCTGGAAGAACCCCGCCGCCATGCAGAAGATGACGTAGCCAAACCAAGACACCGACACCAGACCACCCTGGGCGCTGTAGCTGGCGGCAAACTCCCCCTTGATGAGCGGGTAGGCCACGCTCTTGATGTTTTCCACCAGGCCGAACATCAGCATGGTGGCGTAGACGATGGCGATGAGGGCCAACGCCCCGCGGCGGCGGGTTTTCTCGGTCATCGGGTCCTCCTAAAAACGGAAGTAGGCTTCGGCGTTCTCGTGGCAGATGCCACGAATGAGCGGCTCCAGGATGGCGGGGTCATCGGGGCACTCGCCCCGCTCCACCCAGCCGCCCACCAGGTTGCAGAGGATGCGGCGGAAGTACTCATGCCGGGTGTAGGAGAGGAACGAGCGAGAATCGGTGAGCATGCCCACGAAGAGCCGCAGCACCCCCATCGTCGCCAGGTCGGTCATCTGCTGCTCCATGCCGGGCTTGTGGTCGGCAAACCACCAGGCCGAGCCGAACTGCACCTTGCCGGGGATGCCCTCCCCCGCGAAGGCACCGGTCAGCGCGGCGATGACGGCATTGTCCTTGGGGTTCAGGGTGTAGAGGATGGTGCGGGGCAGCGCGTCTTCCTCCTCCAGGGCGTTGAGCAGTGCTGAGAGGTGGTCGGCCAGCGGGGCGTCGGCCACGGCATCATAGCCGGTGTCCGGCCCCAGGGCGCGCCACTTGGGTGTGTTGTTGTTGCGGCTGGCCCCCATGTGCAGCTGCATGGCCCAGCCCCGCTGGGCATAGCCCCGGGCCAGGTGGCGCAGCAGCACCGTCTTGAACCCATCCCTCTCCCGGTCGGTAAGGGCTCCACCGGCCCGGGCCTTGGCAAAGGCCGCGGCGGCCTCGTCGTCGGTGGCTGCCACATAGGGCAGGGCCGTGAAGCCATGGTCGGAGAGCCGGCACCCAACCTCGTGGAAGAACGTCAGTCGGGCATCCAGCGCGGCCAGCAGGTCGCCCCAGGTGCCGATAACCCGACCGGCGGCCCGGCCCAGGTTCTCGAGATAGTCATTCCAGTCCGCCTTCTCCACCCCCAAGGCCCAGTCGGGGCGGAAGGCCGGCAGCACCTGGCAGGGGGCCGTCGGGTCGGCGGCGATGGCCCGGTGCCACTCCAGCGTGTCGGCCGGGTCGTCGGTGGTGCAGAGGGCCTTGACCCCCGAGCGCCGGATGAGGCCGCGAGCGCTCATCTCCGGCTGGGCCAGCACCTCATTGGCCCGCCGCCAGATGTCGGCGGCGGTGGCCGGGGTCAGCACCTCGTTGATGCCGAAATAGCGCTTCAGCTCCAGGTGCGTCCAGTGGAAGAGCGGGTTGCCCACGAGCTTGGGCACCGTCTCCGCCCAAGCCAGGAAGCGCTCGTAGTCGTCCGCCGGGCCGGTCACCAGCCGCTCGGGCACGCCACACAGGCGCATGGCCCGCCACTTGTAGTGGTCACCATGGAGCCACGCCTCAGCGAGGTTGGCAAACCGCCTGTCCTCGGCAATCTCTCGGGGATTGAGGTGGCAGTGGTAGTCCACAATGGGCAGCCCCTCGGCCACCTCGTGGTAGAGCCGTCGGGCCGGTTCGCTCTCCAACAGGAAGTCCTCATCCAAAAACGGCTTCATCGCGCGCGCCCCCTTTGCAGCATTCCATGGCATTATACCTCTGCCCGGCGAGTGGTGCAATTCAACCAAAAAGGTGCTAATGCAATTCATTCGCGTGGCTGTTAGTGCCATACCCCATGGGGTACCTATAAAACTGAACGTTCGTACATGATGTGCGCACCCCAATACCGGAGATCACGGCATCTGTGTCCCTCGTGGAAATTGCCGCACACCTGTCGGTGTCTCCCGCTGGGGCAACGCCCACCACACGGACACAGGACGGAGGAAACATATGAAGCTGCTGGGCAACCTGAAGATTGGTACCCGACTCATCCTCGCCTTTCTCATCGCAGCGGCCATCACCGCCGTAGCCGGAACCCTTGGCATCGTGACACTCTCTCAGACCTACACGCAGAGCGAAACTCTCTACCGCAACTACGGCATGGCCCAGGGCTACATGGGCTCGGCCAGGATGGCCTTCATGGAAATGCGCATTGCCCTGCGCGACCAGCTGTTGGAACCTGACGTCAATAACCGGGCATCCTACAGCGAAAGCTACCAAGCCAATGACGCCACCATCGACGAGATGATGACAAAAGTAAAGGCGACGATCGCCACGGAAGAAACCCTCGCCCTCTATGACAAGGCCCTGGAAAACCTGCAGAACTACCGTAATGTGCGCGACCAAGTCGAGGCACTTGCCCTGGCCGGCAAGAACCAGGAGGCGTTGGCCTTGCTCCAAGGCGACGCCGTGGCCGCGACCGCCGCTGCCGATGCCAGCCTGGATGAGTTGTTCTCCATCAAGGTGACCAACGGCGAGAAACGCCTGACCACACTGGAACAAACGACAGAGACGACACGCATGGTGCTCATCATCGTGGTGGCGGTGTCGGTGCTGGTGGCGCTGGGGCTGGGGCTACTGGTCTCCCGTAGCATCGTGCAACCCATCACCAAGGTGGTATCTGCCGCGGAGCGCATTGCCGCCGGTGACCTGAGTGTGCAGCTGGATACGACGCGGCGGGATGAAACCGGCGTGCTGGCACGCGCCTTCCTGCAGGTCATCCATGCCTTCCGTGCCCTGCTGGCCGACGCTGACCAGCTGACCGACGCTGCCGTACACGGCGCATTGTTGACCCGCGCCGACACCAACTCCCACCAAGGCGCGTTCCGCCAGATCATTGAGGGAATGAACGGCATTGTAGAGACGCTGGTGGGTCACTTCAACCGCATCCCCACCCCGTTCGTCATCAAAGACCTGGACTGTGACATCCAATACGCCAACGCCGCAGCAGCGGCTGTCATCGGCAAGCAGCCGGCGGACCTGCTGGGCATGAAGTGCTACCAGGTATTTAAAACCGAACACTGCGGTACCGACCTGTGTGCCTGCCAGAAGGCTGTGGAGACCGGCGAACCCCATTATGCCGAAACCATCGGCAGACCCACCGCTGACCACACCATGGACATCGGCTACAGCGGCGCACCGGTGCGTGACCGCAACGGCGAGATCATCGGCGCGCTGGAGATCGCCACCGACATCACCGAGGGCAAGACGACCCAGCGCACCGAGGAGAAGCGTGCCCGCTACCAGGAGATTGAGGTGGCGAAGCTCGTGCAAAACCTGGAGCGCCTGGCTGGCGGCAACCTGACCTGCGACATGAGCCCCGCCCCCGCCGACGAAGAAACCAGAGAGCTCCACGAGGTCTACGCCCGCATCAGCGAACACCTGCACGAGAGCGTAAGCACCATCCGCTCCACCATCGACGACATCTCCAACGCCCTGGGCGAGCTATCCGCCGGTAACCTGGATGTGTCCATCGACCGGGCCTACCGCGGCGACTTCCTGGCCGTGAAGGAATCGATCAACGCCATCACCGCCTCCCTCAACGAGGCCATGGGCCGGGTGAACGCCGCCGCCGAGCAGGTGGCCGCCGGCACCTCGCAAGTGAGCGACGGCAGCCAGGCGCTAAGCCAGGGGGCGACCGAGCAGGCCGCCGCCATAGAGGAACTGAACGCCTCGGTCGCCCACATCGCCGAGCAGACCCGCCAGAACGCCGTGAACGCCGAGCAGGCCAGCCACCTGACCAAGAGCGCCCGCCAGGACGCCCAGGACGGCACCGGCCGGATGCAGGCCATGGTGACGGCCATGGACGAGATCAGCGAGGCCTCCGCCAACATCCACCGTATCATCAAGGTCATCGACGACATCGCCTTCCAGACCAACCTCTTAGCCCTAAACGCTGCGGTGGAAGCCGCCCGCGCTGGCCAGCAGGGCAAGGGCTTTGCCGTGGTGGCCGAGGAGGTGCGCAGCCTTGCCGCCCGCAGTGCAGCTGCCGCCCGCGAGACCACCGACATGATCGAGACCGCCATCAACCGGGTGCAGGCCGGCGCCCGCCTGGCCAGCGAAACCTCCCAGGCCTTCGGTAAGATCGTGAGCGACGTACAGGAAGCAAGCGACCTGGTGGCGGGCATCGCCAGCGCCAGCAACGCCCAGGCCACCGCCGCCGTCCAGGTCAGCCGTGGCATCGAGCAGGTGGCCCAGGTGGTGCAGACCAACAGCGCCACCGCCGAGGAGAGTGCCGCCACCAGCGAGGAACTCTCCGGCCAGGCCGAGCTCCTGAAGGAGATGGTGGGCCACTTCCGCCTGCGCGGTGAGGCCAGCGCCACCCGCCGGGCCCCCGCCCACGGCGCCAAGGCCCTGCCCAAAGCCACCGCCCGCCCCCGCATCGCCCTGGAGGAGGGAGAGTTCGGGAAATACTAAGCCTGTCACTGCCCAAAGGATCGGCCCGCGGAAGGCACTGTCACAAAGAAACTCCTGCGCAAAAGCGCAGGAGTTTTTTGAGCGGATGATGGACTCAGTCATCCCGACGGCAGCCATCCACAATCCCAATGGTAAAGCAGAAGCGACGGGATACCGCTGGCCATAATCACTCTGCCAAACAAGAAATGTCGTCAATTGCCGATTGCAACGCCATCCTCATTTCAGCTTCGGATTTCGCTCGTATTTCTTTATGAACATTCACCCAGTCATTGTCTTTGATGATCGTAATAACAAAACTCTCCAGATCATCTATATAGCCAACATCGACCATGTAGTGGTTCGGGTAGAAAACCTCAAGCATGTCCTCTCCAAACCACTCCAACCTTTCAACCTGGCCACCCCGGAAATTCACACCCTCAAAAAAATCCACATCTTTATAAGGCGCGTCGCCCACTTGTGGGGGTACCATCCCCGCCCCACGCTTCCCAAAGAGCAACGCAACCCTCTCACACACAACGGAGAGCGGATTTATGCGAGCACCTTTTTACCGGGAAATCCTTCCATGCACGTCTCGCCTCCCACGTGCGGAAATCAGTACAAATTTCGTAGCAGCCCGCCGTCCACCGGGATCGAAAGGCCCGTGAGGTACCCGGCGAGCGGACTGGCCAGGAAGGCCGCCAGCGCGCCGACCTCCTGCGGCTCGCCCAAGCGACCCATCGGGATCTCCCTCACCCAGCCGTCGAAAACCTGTTGGGCTGTGCCGCCGTTCTTGGCGTTCTGCTCGGCCAGGTAGTCGAGCCGCGGGGTGTGGATGCGCCCGGGCAGCAGGTTGTTGACGGTGATGCCGTGGGGCGCAACCTCAGCCGAGAGCGTCTTGGCAAAGCCGATGACCGCAGCCCGCAGGCTGTTTGAGAGCATGAGGTTGTCGATGGGGGCCTTGACTGACACCGACGACACATTGAGGATGCGGCCCCAGTGGGCGGCCTTCATGGCCGGCAGCACCGCACGGGTGAAGCGCACCGCGCTCATGAGGAGCAAGTCTGCCGCGTCCTTCCACTGGCTCTCGCTCAGGGTGTCAAATCGCCCGGCCGGCGGGCCGCCACCGTTGTTGAGCAGGATGTCCAGGCGGCCAAAGCGGGCGAGGGCCTCGCCCACGGCCCCCTCGGCCGCGCCTTCGGCGGCCACGTCGGCGGCGTGGGGCACGGCCTGCACGCCAAACTCGGCGGCGATGGCCGCGGCCTTGGCGGCCAGCTTCTCGCCATTGCGGGCGCAGAGGATGAGGTTCACGCCCTCGGCAGCCAGTGCCCGGGCCACCGCCTCGCCAATACCGGAGCTGGCGCCGTTGATGAGCGCAGCCCGGCCCTTGAGCTCCAGGTTCATTGCCGTACCTCCCTTGGTGTCTTCAGCGGCCCCCGGCCATCAGTAGGTGCGCCCGGGCCATGTTGCCCACGCTGTCCACCGCGAAGGGGCAGCGGCTCGCGCAGTCGCCGCAGGCGATGCAGTCCCCACCGTTGGCGGTGAGCTTGGCGTACTCGGCAGCCGCGCTGCGGTCGCCGTCGTCCCACCGGTGCAAGAGGCGCGTCACCGCCGCCACGTCGATGGACGACGGGCAGGGCAGGCAGTGGTTGCAGTACATACACAGGCCGTCGGCGTTCCACTGGGAGGCCTTGACCACGGCAGTGTAGTCGCGTTCCTCATCGGTGGCGTCGGCGTAGCGGGCAGCGGCCTCCACCTCGGCCACGGTGCGGCAGCCGGCGGCCACTGTCACTACGCCGGGGCGGGTCAGTGCGTAGTGCAGGCACCGCTCTGGCGTCATTCCCGGCACCTTCAGGAGCGCCCCCGCGCCGTATCCCTTCATCACCACGATGCCGGTCCCCTGCTGCTCACACTGGCGGTAGAGGGCAAGCCGCTCGGGGTTCATGGCTGCCGCGCGCCCGGCCACCTCGCCCACCTTGTCGCTGAAAAGGTCGTCAATGGAGAAGTCCGACGGCATGAGGTCGAAAGCCGGGTTCAGGCTGAACATCATGGCGTCAAAGAGCCCGGTGGCCACAAGCCGCGAGGCCACCGCCGGCACATGGCAGGAGAAGCCCAGCATCCGCGCCTTGCCCTCGCGCTTCAGCCGCTCGGCCAGGCCCAGCAGACCCTTCGGGTCCAGGCAGGCGTCGGCGTCCTCCATCGTATCCACAAAGAAGAACATGGCAAGGTCGATGTAGTCGGTGTCCAGCCGTCGCAGCAGGTCGTTGTAGTGCTCCTCGCTGCGGGCGACATCCCGGGTGCGGTCGGGTTGGTTCCCCGCCAGGACCGAGCCAATGTGCCCGGCCACCAGCATCTTGTCCCTCCGGCCCCGCAGCGCCTCGCCAATCCAGTCTCGCACGCCGGCGTCGGGCATGAACAGATCCATGTAGTTCATCCCGTGGTCGATGGCCGCATGGACGACGTCGATGGTCGTCTGGCGCCCGGCACCGGTCAGGTGTTCGGCCCCCAGACCCACGGCGCTCACCGGAATCCCGGTTTTCGGGAACGTTCGCATCAACATGGCAAGCCCTCCCTCCAATGGCAAACATTCGTTCTGTTCTCCATTATAGAGGTTGCTTGCTGGCCGGTCAAGCCTGGGGCGTGTCGTCCTGCGCCATCGTCACCAGCCGCCGCACCCGTGGCAGGGCAATGCCCTCGGCCGCCAGTCGCCGGCGGATGCTCCGCAGCAGGTCGCAGCGCATCACAAAGCCCGCACCCTCGTCCTGGGCCCACAGCACCGTACGGAGCGTGGCTCCCGTCTCGTCAAACTGGATGAGCCGCACCACCACCGGCGGCACCCCATCGGCAATGTCCTGTTCGCTGCGGCTGTCGTGGAAGTTGGGGTGGGCCAGCGCCTCTTCGGCCACGATCTCCATCGCCCGCTCCACGTCGGCCTCGCCGTCCACCCGGATATCGAGCGGCTTGGCATTCTTGCCGTCGTGGTACTGTGCGTTCTCCACAACGGCGGAGTTCATCACGCTGTTGGGCACGATAACGCGGTTGTTGTCAAAGTTGCGCACCACCGTGTGCCGGAGGGAAATGTCCTCCACCACACCATTGACGTCTTGGCCAATGATGCGGATGCGGTCGCCGATGGCGAAAGGTCGGAAGATGGACAGGAAGAACCCGCCCACGATATTGGCCATGGCCTGTTGGGCGGCGAAGCCGATGATGACCGCCGCCACGCCCGAGCTTGCCAGCAGCGATTTGGAGAGGTTCTGCAGCGGCTTCACCTGCATGCTGATGATGAGCACCGCCACCACGATGACGATGGCATTGAACACCCGGCGAGAGAACGTCAGGTTGGTGGCGTCCAGCTTGCCGCGGCGTACCACGCTCTCGGTCGCCCGTCGCAGCAGCCGTATGACCACCCACGACAAACCAACCACCACGGCAGCCACCACGACCGCCGACCAGAAGCCGCGCTCGAATAGATTGTTGAACGAATCCCAAAGTGCATCCATGTTTTGTCACCACCTATGGGTATTATACCCAACCCCTCCCTCCCGGACAACGGGCCCGGCCGGGCAGGCCCGGCAGCCATTGTCGCGCACCAAACTGGCAGCATGACAGAGCATGACGCCCGCGGACAAATCCCGTAGCAGCCAAACTGGGTAGAATACCCTTAGAAAACCCGCATGGCCGTGCCGCACTTTGTCCACTGTGGAAAACGCCGCAGGTTTCATCTTTCTTGCCTTCCAAATTCCACCCTAGGTTTTTGGCGGTTTCGTCTAGACAGTCCAGTGGATTGAGATGATAAAACGAGATTTTCTCCAATTGCACAGGGGAGCTTAATATGTGAGAATGCGAATGATTCACGGCGGCCCAACAGATTGTAGCAATTCCTGGTGCTTTTTGGTCCAGTTTGCACAAAATGCATGGCAAGGCGCGAAAAAGACAGATTGACGCGCCAAAGGGCGGCAACTGGAAAGAACAACCTTGTTCCCCATGGAACAATCCTTGTTTTTTATGGAACACTAAAGCGCCTCTTGGCGCAAGCCGGAAAGCGCCTGCGGCGTTTCTCCACTGACCCGGATTCATCAACCTGGTTCACTCTCACAGGGCGGATCGGGAAAGTAGAAAATACGGAAGGCGAGGGCATCATGTCACAGGAAATCACATCCATCAAACGGCCAATCCCCCCAAAACGCCGAAGCCGGAAGGTACGGGACGACGACGGCTTGGTAGCCTATCTGTTCGTTCTGCCCTGGGTGCTCGGGTTTCTCATCCTGACACTCTATCCAATCGTCCGGTCGCTGTATCTGTCGTTCACCGACTATTCGCTGCTGGCCGATCCAGTCTGGGTGGGTGCCAAGAACTACATCAACATCCTGACCAACGATCGCGACTTCACCAAGTCGCTGGGCGTTACACTGACGTTCGTGGTCATCGGTGTGCCGGTGCGTCTGACCATGTCCCTTATGGTGGCCATGCTTCTCAACCAGAAGCTCCGGGGCATGTCGATTTACCGCACCATGTTCTACATCCCCAGCCTCATCGGCGCGTCGGTTGCAGTGGCCACCCTGTGGCGCAACATGTTCGCACTGGACGGCTTCGTCAACAAGCTGCTCAGCTACCTGGGCATCGAGGGCATGGGTTGGATCTCCAACCCCAAGACGGCACTGGGCACGCTCATCCTGCTGTATGCCTGGCAATTTGGGTCCACGATGGTTATTTTCCTGTCTGGTCTCAAGAGCATCCCCGTTGAGCTTTACGAATCCGCCGAGATTGACGGTGCGGGACGCTGGCACAAGTTCCTCCACGTCACGATGCCCATCCTCTCGCCGGTCATCTTCTTCAACCTGTTGATGAGTATCATCAACGCGTTCCAGATGTTCACACAGGCCTTCGTCATCACCACCGGTGGCCCGGCCCATTCCACCTACACCTACGCCCTGTTCCTCTACGAGAAGGCGTTCAGCCGCTACCAAATGGGTTATGCCTCCGCGTTGGCATGGATCATGCTGCTCATGGTGGGCGTGGTCACGGCACTGAACTTCTACTTCTCCAAAAAATGGGTGTTCTATGAAGACGGAGGGAGCAAATGAGCGCAATTTCCATGTCCACCACACAGAACAAGAAGCGTCTGCAAGCGAAAAAGAACGCCTCTGCCATCGGCCGCCATCTGTTCCTCATCGTGTTCTCGCTCATCATGATCTACCCGGTCATCTGGTGGGTCGGCGCGAGCCTGAAGCCCGCGGCCGAGATGAGCCTGCCCACGCTCTTCCCCTCCCATCCGGTGTGGGAGAATTACATCACTGGTTGGCAGTCCAACGGGCAGTTCACCTTCACGACATACTTCCGCAACACGCTGACGATGGAAATCTTCAACGTGGTCGGTTCGGTCTGCTCGGCAGCCATCTGCGGTTTTGGCTTTGGGCGTCTGCGCTTCAAGGGCCGGAATCTGCTCTTCACGCTCTTGATGATCACGATGATGCTGCCCGGCCAGGTCACGATCGTGCCGCAGTACGTCTACTACCATCAGCTGGGTCTGGTCGACTCCTACGTCCCGCTGATCCTGCCCTACTACTTCGGCACGCCGTTCTTCATCTACCTGGTGGTGCAGTTCGTGCGCGGCATTCCCAAGGACCTGGACGAGGCGGCCAAGATTGACGGCGCGAACATCTTCACGATTTTCTTCCGCATCATCGTGCCGCTCATCAAGGCGCCGCTGGTTACCGTGGCCATCTTCACCTTCCTGTGGAGCTGGGATGATTTCTTTGGTCAGATGCTCTACCTGTCCTCCCCTGGTAAGTTCACCGTGGGTTTGGCGCTGCGTATGTTCATCGACCAGTTTGAAATCAAGTGGGGACAACTGCTGGCCATGTCGCTCTTGTCCATCGTCCCCTCCACCATCGTCTTCATGCTCGCGCAGAAGCACTTTGTGGAAGGCATCGCCACCACCGGTCTCAAAGGTTAGTCTAGGTTACGTCGAAACTACGGCGTTTCCATAGAACACACAAGGAAAGGGGTACATCATGAACAAAAAGCTTACCTTCTGGCTGTTGGCCCTGGTAATGGTCATCGGCTCGCTGATGGCCGGCTGCGCGTCGCAGACGCCCGCCGCCAGCGCCTCGGCTGCAGCCTCGGCCGAGGCTTCCGCTCCGGCGTCCTCCGCGGACAACGCCGGTTCCGGCAGCACCCTTAGCATCATGTGGTGGGGTGCTGATGAGCGCCACACCGCCACCCTGGCCGCCCTGGACGCCTACACCAAGAAGACCGGCATCCAGTTCAAGGCCGAGTACACCGCTTGGGACGGCTACTGGACCAAGCTGCCCACCCTGGTGGCTTCCAACTCCCTGCCGGACGTCCTGCAGATGGACGGCGCTTACATCTCCGACTACGTCTCCAAGGGCGTGCTGGCGGATCTGAGCGACGTTGACCTGGTCGGCACCGTGCCGGACAAGGTGCTGGAGAACATCAAGATCGATGGCAAGATGTACGGCGTACCGCTGTCCCACAACGCGCAGGGCATGGCTTACAACATCAAGGCTCTGGAGCAGTACGGCATCATCGCCCCCACCGCTGGTTGGACCTATGACCAGTACTGGGCCTTCGCCGAGGAGTGCCGCTCCAAGCTGCCCGATGACAAGTGGGGCGTGGCTTTTGACGGTACCCTCTGGGACAGCTATCAGTACTACCAAACCGCCAATGGCAAGGGCCCGATCTTCAGCGAAGACGGCAAGAGCTACACCATTGACAAGGATCTGTGGATGACCTTCTACAACAAGCAGGTCGAGTTCGCCAAGAACAACGTGGTTCCCCCGGCTGAGATTCAGGCCGCTTTCAAGGAGAACGACGCTCAGGCCGACCAGATGGCTTCCGGCAAGGTGATGACCCGCGGTGCCACCGTCGGTTCCGTCAGCGCCCTTGAGGCTCTCATGCCCGGTTCCGTTGGCGTGGTCACCATGCCCACCGGCACTGCCGGCGGCGGCTGGGCCCAGTCCACCATCTTCTTCTCGGCTTCGGCCTCCTCCCAGAACCTGGACGCCGGCAAGGAGTTCATGAAGTGGTTCATCTCCGACCTGGACGCCGGCAAGATCCTGGGCACCACCCGTGGTATCCCGATCTCTGAAGACGTGTACAAGTCCATTGAGTCCACCATGACCGCCGGTTCCGTCCTGGGCAAGGAACTGCTGAACACCTGCATGGACAAGGCGCTGCCCTTCTACGCCGCCGCGCCCAACTGGCAGGATTTCACCGCCGGTTACAAGACCGAGATCGAAAACCTGATGTTCGGTTCCGTGACCGTCGAGCAGGCTTATGACAACATCATCAAGCTGGCCGACCAGGTCAAGGCGCAGGTTCAGTAATCTAACCCGAACACGCATCCACAGGGAATGGGCCGCCGTAGGGTGTGCCCATTCCCTCTTTTCAAAGCCGACAAAGGAGGATTCCCCCACATGAAGGTAGCAGAATTCCTGGGATCCAAGCCCAACCGGCTGTGGCGGCTTGCCGCGCAGATGGGCATCAAATACGCCGTGACGGGCCTGGGCATCCCCGGCAAAGACAGCGAAAAGCCCTGGGACTACGAGCCCATGCTCCGCATGGCCCAGCACTACCGCGATTTCGGCATCACCCCACTGGTTGTCGAGTCTCGCCCCCCGGTGGAGAAGGTGAAGCGCGGCCTGCCCGGCCGGGATGAGGAAGTCGAGTCCGTCATCACCCTCATCCGCAACATGGGCCGTGTCGGCATCCCGATCTATTGCTATGATTTCATGTCCCAGTTCAACTGGTTCCGTACCTCCATGGATATCCCGGTGCGCGGCGGCGCGCTGGCCACGGGGTATGACCACTCCGTGATGGCCAACGCCCCCCTGACCGAGGCTGGCATCATCACCGAGGAGCAACTCTGGGATGGCCTGAAGTACATGCTGACGGCCATCGTGCCGGTGGCTGAGGAATGCGGCGTCCAGCTGGCGCTGCACCCTGATGATCCGCCCATCTCGCCCATCCGCGGGGTGTCGCGCATCCTCGTGAACGCCGAGGCCATGCGCCGCGCCATCCAGCTTGTGCCCAGCGCCAACAGCGGCATCACGCTGTGCGCGGGCACCATGGCCACCGCCGGTGAGGACATCCCCACGATGATCCGCAACTTCACCGCCGACAACAAGCTGTTCTTCGTCCACTTCCGCGATGTCATCGGTACGCCGGAGAAGTTCCACGAGACCTTCCACGAATGTGGCCAGAACGACCAGCCCGCCATCATCCGCACCTACAAGGAATGCGGGTACGAGGGGCCGATCCGCTCCGACCATGTGCCCACGATGGACGGCGAGAACAACGACAACCCCGGGTACGAGGTGCTCGGCCGTCTCTATGGCATCGGCTACATGAAAGGCCTGATGCACGCGGCCGGCTTCGACCTGAACGCATAGTTTACCAGACCACTCCTTCCTTTTTCATTAAGGGCCGCTGCTGATGCAGCGGCCCTTAATGTCAGGCTGTCGACAAAGTCGACAGCCTTTCGCGTCTGCCGCTGTGGCGACATCCGCGATTCAAGCAGCTTGTTCTCGTTATAGCCAGATCGGTCGCCGCGCATGTCGCCGACCGATCACAATTTGCAGCTCTCATACGGGTTTATTAGGACAAATTGTGCCTTCGGGAGGATTTCTCCTGCTCTTGCTAACCTTGCATTTTCTCCCGCCGAATGAATCGGCGGGAGGTTCTTCTTCATTTGCTCGTTCTAGGGAGTTTGTAGACACTCTGACATTAGGGAGCGCTTGTCAATACTTCTGCTCTGCCCCTGGCGCACAGATCGCCTGGGAGCGTCCATCCCTTTGTCTCATGTCTGCATTGGAGGGAGACGCGCCTGCGGGCGAAGAAGGGCAAGAGGTGCATTCCAGCTGCTTCCTGCCGCGGCGGGATAAACCCGCTCGCGGCTGCGGGCTTGCTGCTGCAAGAACAAGGGGGCTTTGTGTGGTTTGCAAGCCAAGAACTGGTATAATGAACTGATATTACTCCATGAGGAGGCACCCCGATGGAACCAAAGGCCAGAACACGGCTGGATCTGTTTGCGGAAAACGCTCAGGCAATCCGGCGAGAATTCCCATGGCGAGACGCGATGCTTTCGCGCCTGGCCGCATTTCTTTGCGCGGCGCAAGGCAAGGATGCAGAACCCAAGGCCATACGGGCGTGCCATGCTCTCATCAAGGAGCAGACCGGCCTGTTCTCCTCCTTCCGGGGTAATTCCGCCATGACCGTCGCCACCCTGCTTTCGCTGGGTGACGACCGGGCCGGGCTGCTGGGCGGCGCGCTTGAGGTTTACAGAGGGATGAAGGAAGCACGGTTTGGAGCCTCCGATTATCTGGTGATTGCGGCCTTCCAGATCGCTGCCAACGCCCCGCCGGCGGAATACGCGCGGAGGATCGAACGAACCAAGGCCTTTTACGACGGCATGAAGCGGGATCACCGTCTCCTGACCGGGCAGGACGACTACATCTATGCGGCCATGTTGGGCCTTTCGGACATCGACGTCACAGCCGGTGTGGAGAGGATCGAGCGGCTCTACCAGTCTCTGCGCCCCGAGTTCCACAGCGGAGCCGGCACACAGGCGCTGGCGCAGGTGCTGGTGCTGGGGGGCGACGGGGACAGCACGCAGCGCGTTCTGACCCTGCGTGACGCACTGCGCAGCCGGGGGCTGAAGCTGGACCGGGCGTACACACTCTCCTCCCTCGGGGTGCTGGCGCTGCTGGCGCAGGACGCCGATGCCCTCGCAGAGCAGATTGCGGACACCAGTGAGCTGCTGCGAAGGAAGAAGGGGTTCGGCCCCTGGTCCGTCACCGGGCAGGAAAGGTTGCTGTTCTGCGCCGGCCTCGTCGCCATGGATTCGGTCGACCGGGCCAAGGATGGCATTCTGCAGGCCACCCTCTCCACCAGCATCACCAACATCGTCATCGCCCAGCAGGCCGCCATGGCAGCGGCTGCCGCAGCTTCAGCCAGCGCCGCGGCTTCCTCGTCCAGCTGATACGGGTTCTGGCAATCGTCAGCTTTTGCGATTCTCCCAGTTGCCAGGGTCGATAAAATCAACCGTAACCAGCAGGCTCGGCCCGGTATACTTATAGAAGTCGACGGCGGTAAGCCTGGGGTGGTGTGCCTTGGCGTCACACTTCTCCATAATCTCTCCGTTCCATAATTAAACCGCCGTGCGACGCACGGCGGTTCCCGTTTGTCAAAAATAGGTACAGAAAGAAATAGAGTGAGCCGAGCGCCCCATCACAACACTGCGTGTTGTTCGCACCACTCTCAACGATTCTTGCGAATCGTCTGCCGTGGCTGGTCGCACGCTTTGCGTGCTGCTCGCCCATGCAACCTGGGTGCGGGGGTAACACCGTTTTATCCGGCGGGAGGGAACAATTGTGGGTGTGAATACCAATAGTAGATCCCGCCTGCAGGCGTAACGTACCGCTCCCAACGATTTGAAAGAATCGTCTGCCGCAACGTCAGACGCCCCGGAAGGGCGTCCAACCCAAGCGCCGTAAGTACGACGCTATGCGTCGTACTAGCCGCACGATGCGGCGTAAGGCGCGCCGGGCGGGACTGAGAGTCGGCGACCTGTGCGGCGAATCAGACACGCATGGATGCGTGCAAACCGTCACGCCGTGAAGGCATTGCTCCGCAATGCCTTAGCGCCCGGGCTGGTCGCGGCCTTTGGCCGCTGCTCGCCTATGCATCCTAGATGGCGCGTAAGGCGTGAACGGCGATCTAGCCATCATGAGAACAAGCTGTATAAATCGCGGCTGTCGCCACAGCGGCCAGGCTGCATGGGCGAGCAGTGCCGAACGGCACGACCAGCCAGACGCGAAAGGCTGTCGACTCTGTCGACAGCCTGACGGCGGTTCCTTGTTACCCCAGTATCCTGCGTACAGCGTCCGCATCCTCTTGAAGCTCATCCTTGAACTTCTGGAACACGCCTATGCAGGTCATATCGCAGGGCTTGATGTTGTCGTAAGCCTGCCGGAAGCAGTCCTCGACGACGGCCGGAATCTCCTCCGGTTTTTTGTTGTTGAACGCCTGGCCACCGGCAAAGATCTTGAAAGCGATGCAGGGCTTCTGCACCTTTTGGATGACGTCAAACATCAGGGGCCGGTCCTCCGGATAGAACACCAGATACTTGGGCTTACCGGTGATGAAGCCGCTCTGCTGCCCCCGCTGGGTGCGCCGGGCGTTGTAGAGGCAGGTCATGTAGAAATCGACGCCCCAGCTCTCCGCTTCGGACTGGAGCACCGTCTCCGGCACGTGGGTGCCTAGGCCCACCGGAACGCCGGCCTCCTTAATCTTTTGTAAGCGTGAAACAAGTTCGTCGGTCTGGTTCATCTCTGTGAAGTAATCAGCAGTGCCGCCCTGATGGTAGATGCCAATCGGGTCGCACTTCATCATCATAGAGAGGTTGGTGTCGATATCGATGGCGGGGTAGCTCTGGAAGATGATGTTCATTTTACCGCCCTGGTTTCGATACTGGCGGATGACGCGCAGCACGAACGGCTCACCTAGCGCGACGTAGGTGTTGATGCCGGCCTCCTCGGCGGCAAAGAGCACCTCAACGCAGCGCTCGGCGGTGTAGTAGTCCATCATCTCGTCGCCGCTGTGTACTTCCGGTATATAACTGTGTCCGTTAAAGGGGTTGTCGCCCAGCAGCAGGCGTGTCACCTGGTATCCGAAGAAATCCACTTGAGGCAACATGTTTCGTCCTCCCATCGGCGTCGGACTTATTTGTCATTTTCAATACTTATTGTACTCGGTTTGGGCGGGGATGACAATCCAGACACATGGATTCATAAGCGTCAGCCCCCTGGTGTTCCTCGTTGGGCTGTACCCTGTGGCATTGGGAAATGCCGCCGAACCGCCGGGATCGATGCCCGCGAGACGGAGGTAAGGTGCCGGAACGACACGACCAGACGCGAAAGGCTATCGACTATGTCGACAGCCTGAAGGGCTTTCAGCCCTTGGGAATCCCGTCATAGGTCGTGCATGATGCCCTGCGGCCGCGAGCGGGTTCACCCCGCCGCGGCACCACGCTCCCTGCCCGTGGCACGCACCCCTCCCGCCCGTAGGCGGCGTCTCCCCCATAAACCCCGCACGAGCAGCACAACAGAAAGCCCCGCGGCGACATGCGCGGCGCGGGGCCCAACTGTATACATGACGAGCTCTCCAAGTTCGCGGTGATCGCCAATGGCGGTCGCCGCGAAAGCGAAGCGTCAGATGGTCGGAATGACGATCTCGACTTCCTTCTTCTCCTCGCTGGAGCGGAGGATGCCGTCGCAGATGGCCTGGTTGTAGATGATCTCCTCCCACGGGATGGGGGCGGGGCCGTTTACCTTGATGGCGTCGCAGAAGGCGCGGCACTTCAGGTAGAAACGGTTGGTCGCCTCGGGCTTGATCGGGATGGACGTCTCGGTCAGCTGCCCGCAGACGTCGCGGTACAGGAACACCGGGCCAATGCCGCCGTCCCACGCGCCGCCCCAGGGGGAGCCGAGGTTGGGGGACTTGACCTTGAGGCCCGCGTCGGTGCCCAGGAACAGCGTGTCGCCCATGGTGTCCATGTGCATGGCCCAGCTCATGCGGAAATCCATCACCAGGCCGTCCTCAAAGCGGATGAACGCGGCGGTGAAGTCATCCACGGTGAACTTGTCTGCTTCGGGGTGGTACTGGGGGTTGGTGCCGAAGTAGTTGCTGGCATAGGCCGAAACGGTGACCGGCTTGCGGTACCCGACGGCGTTGAGGGCCATATCGAGGCCATAGCAGCCGATGTCCGCCAGGGCACCCACGCCGGCCTGATCCTTGCGAATGAAGGAACCGCCGGGCATGCCACGGCGACGGCCGCCGCCGGTCTGGATGTAATACACATTGCCCAGGATGCCCGAGCGTACAATGTCCTTGACCATGACCGAGTTGGGGTCATACCGGGGTTGGAAGCCGATCGTCAGGATCTTGCCGGTGGCTTTGGCGGCCTTGGCCATGGCCACGCCGTCGGCCAGCGTCACCGCCATGGGCTTCTCGCACAGCACATGAAGGCCGGCGTTCAGCGCGTCGATGGTGCACTCGGCATGGGTGGTGTTGTAGGTGCACACCGACACGCCGTCCAGATCCATCTTCAAAAGGTCGCGGTGGTTCTCAAAGCTCTTGGCTTTGACGCCGAACTCGTCAAAGAATGCCGCGGCCTTGCCCGGAATGATGTCCGCGCCGCCCACGACTTCCACATCGTCCATCTCCAGATAGCTGCGCATGTGGCTGTGGGCGATGCCGCCGGTGCCGATGATGCCGATCCTTAGTTTCTTGGCCATAGGGTACCTCCTTCATCCGGGGGCGGGTGTGCGCCTCCCTGTGGCGGGGATTGGGCAGCGCCGGCCGTCCACAACCCGTCAAGCATGCATTATACCACCGCCGCCGGCGATGAAAAAGGGAATTGCCGTCATCGGGGGCCTTTCACGCCATCTGTCTAGATTCCTTTCCTCACTGGGCGGCTCTGCGGTATAATGGAAATATATGTGAGCTGTGCCCTCCAACGGGCGACAGAGAGAGGTGATTGCCTTGTTCGCATCCTTCCCCCAGTGGAGCCCCGTGCTGCAAACACTGCTGGGCACCGGGTTCACCTGGTTTGTCACGGCCCTGGGCGCGGCCATGGTGTTCTTCTTCAAGACCATCAACCGCAAGGTGCTCGACGCCATGCTGGGCTTTGCCGCCGGCGTGATGATCGCCGCCAGTTTCTGGTCGCTGCTGGCCCCGGCCATCGAGATGAGCGCGGCCTCCGGCCAGATCCCCTGGCTGCCGCCGCTCATCGGCTTCCTGGCGGGCGGCGCGTTCCTGAAGCTGGCCGACGGCCTGCTGCCCCACGTGCACATGGGCGTGCCCCAGGCCAAGCAGGAGGGCCTGCCCTCCAACTGGAAACGCAGCATCCTGCTGGTCACGGCCATCACCATGCACAACATCCCCGAGGGTCTGGCGGTGGGCGTGGCTTTCGGCGCGGCGGCGGCGGGGCTGCCCTCGGCCACGCTGGCCGGTGGGCTGGCGCTGGCGCTGGGCATCGGGCTTCAGAACTTCCCGGAGGGCGCGGCCGTCTCCATTCCCCTGCGGCGGGAGGGTCTCTCCCGCACCAAGAGCTTCCTCTACGGCCAGGCCAGCGGCTTGGTGGAGCCCATGGCCGGCGTGCTTGGCGCGGCAGCCGTGCTGGTACTGCAACCGCTACTGCCCTACGCCCTGGCCTTCGCCGCCGGTGCCATGCTCTATGTGGTGGTGGAGGAACTCATCCCCGAGGCTCAGACCTCCGGCAACTCCGACGTGGCAACGCTGGGCACGCTGCTGGGTTTCGCCGTGATGATGGTGCTGGATGTGGCACTGGGATAGGCGGCTTTGCCGCCTTTCGCGTCTGCCGCTGTGGCGACAGCCGCGATTTGGAGTGCTTGTCATAGCGGTTGTTGATCGCCCGGCGCACATGTCGCCGGGCGATTTCTTGACTTCGGCGCTCATTTGAGATCTTCAAGAAACGGTTTCGCCTACGGGCGTTTTTTTGTGGCGCTTGTGCTTGCTTTCAGGCTCCTCCCGCCGGATGAACCGGCGGTCGGTTCTTCACCCTCCTCCTCACGCAAGCAAGATTGCCACTGTGGGGTGAGGCGTCAAGAAGGCCAATAGCGTAACCGGGCGCACCACGGAAATGATTCCAGGCTTCCAACACGTATAGACACCCGCCACGAACCGACATCGTTCGCCCCGTTTCCCTTTCCCGGGGGGGCTTCCCTGTGGTAAACTGGCAGAAGCGCGTCCCTTTGGGCGCCATCCCAACGGACAGGAGTGGCGGCTGCCGGCCGCCGGAACCATGAAGGCACTGCGACAATTTAGCGACAATTTGCGCTTGGGATTCGCCACCATCGGGCATAACGGGCGCATGATCCTGCTCTTCCAGCCGGTCTGGGCCATCGCCAATGCGCTCTACGCCCCCTATCTCACCCAATACATGCTGGCCGTGGGCTGCACCAAGGCGCAGGTGGGCATCATCAATGCCGTGGGCATGGTGGCCGGCGCGTTCATTGGGCTCTTCGCCGGGTGGATCACCGACCGGTTGGGCCGACGGCTCACGACCTTTTATGGCGATATCATCAACTGGGCCGTCAGCTGCCTGCTGTGGGCGCTGGCCAGCAACTGGTGGTGGTTCCTGGCCGGGGCCATCTCCAACTCCTTCGTGCGGCTGGTGGCCGTAAGCTGGAACTGCCTGCTGACCGAGGACACCGCCCCCAACAACCGCTTGACGATCTTCTGGTGGATGAACGTGGCCAACACCACGGCCATCTTCTTCACCCCTCTGATGACGCCTTTCATCAACCGCTGGGGCCTGGCCAGCACCATGCGGGTGGTGCTGGTGGCGACAGTGGTGCTCTACATGACCCTCTATGTGCTGCGGCTGCGAGCCACCAAGGATACGCCCATCAGCCGGGAGCGGCAGGAAGCCTCCCGCGGGACGTCGCCCTTCGACGGCATCCGCGCGTTTGGCCCGCTCATTGGTCGGCTGCTGCGCAACCCCGTGCTGCTCACGTTCCTGCTCATTCGCTCCATCTACTACGTGCAGATGACCGTGAAGGGCAGCTTCTTCTCAGTGGCGGTAGTGCAGGGCATGGGCTTTGCCGATAGCATCATCGGCACCATCAACCTGCTGACGGGCGTGGTGATGCTCACCATGCAGTTCATCCTGCTGCCACGGCTCAGCATCCAGCGGCCCATCGTGCCGCTGATGCTCAGCCTGAGCGCGCTACTGCTGGCCCACCTTGGGCTGGTGCTGGCCCCGGCCCACAGCTGGCTGTCGCTCATTCTCATCGTCGTGGTCAGCTCCGGCGGCGCGGTCATCACCGGGATGCTGGTGGACACGCTGACCGCCAACGCCATGCCCGATGAGGACCGCGCACCGCTCCTGGCCCTCACCAGCATCATCATGGTGGCCCTGTCGGCCCCGCTGCAGCTTTTAAGCGGCTTCCTGGCTGAGCTGCCCGGCGTGGGCCCGCGGCTGCCCATGGCGCTGGTCACAGCGCTCTTCGCGCTGTGCATGGGGCTGCTAGCCCTCTACCACCGCCGGCAGAAGGGCCCTGCCTTGGCCGCGTAACCAACCACAGACGACTGACGGCCTCCGCACATGGCGCGGGGGTCGTTTTCTTGGTTCAGGCAGATATTGCAATTCAAGTTGCAGGTGATATGCTTGGCAGGGTATTGAGACTCGATCCTGTTCGGGGGTGCAGATGGGAAACGTGAAGTTGGTCTGTTTTGACTTGGACGACACGTTGATCCGTGAAATCCACTCGGTGATGCTGCCCTGCATCTTGAACGGGAAGGAAAGGGAGCACGCTCTCATTCAGGAACGGGAAGAACAGGGTCTCATTGATTACATCGCTGCGGATTACCAAAGAGCGGATTTGCTCACGGGGCTGGAAGAGCGCAACATCGCCCAGTCCTTTTTGGCGATCGCAAAGCCTTTGGGGAACATCGGGGCTGTCGTTGAAACACTGCACCGGCACGGAATCCAATGTATTGTGATTACCGTTGGCCCCAGGCAAGTGGCTAGCGTGGTGTGTGACCTCTGGGGCTTTGATGGCTATTATGGCAGTGATTACGAGGTGGTCGAAGGCGTATTCACCGGGAGAATCCGTGCCTACATCGCCGCCGAGCACAAAGTGGAGTGTCTGCAGGATTTCTGCCGGAAAAATGGGATCAGCCCCGAGAAGTGCGTTGCCGTGGGCGATGGTTCCACCGACATTCCCGTTTTTCAGCACTGCGGCAAGTCCATCGCCCTCAATAGTTCGCCAAGGGTACGGCAATACGCCTCGGTCGCCGTGGATACGGATGATCTGACGGATATCCTGGTGCACATCATCGGGTGAGGAGCCCTTGTCGCAGCGTCCACTAGAAACTCACACGGCGAACGTGACAGAACGCCCTAAGGGGCGTGGCTTGGGCATCCCCATGGTGGCCGGCATGGGCCATGCCCATATTGCTGTAGCCGCAGGCCGATTTATTCGGCCAAGGCACGAAAACAGCCTGACCGGTGCACTCGCTCCCTCCCCGCATGAGCGGCGTCTCCTTCGTGCAAACACGCACGACCCACATAGATGGCCACCCCCTGGCGACATGTGCGTCAGGGGGTGACTCTACAGCGGTGACGAGTCCTCCGATTCGCGGCGGACGCGAAGCGAACGCCGCGACAGAACGCCCCGCGCTTGTAGCGCGGGGCGTTCTGCAAGATAGCTGCCTTTACCACCGGAATGCGGCGGCCCGCTCGGCGGGCCCTTGGGGAGCGCGGCAGCAAACGCGCACACAAAACGAGCTACACGAGCTCGATCATGTCAGCTCCATGGGGCGCGGCGGCCAGCTTGCGGGCCACCGAGGCGCTCCGTCGGTCGAGGGTGGCGAGGTCCAACCCCGCCAGGTGGTCGCGCAGGGCGTCGAGCACCATGGCCTTGACGTCCATGCCGACGCATTCCTCCTGTCGCCTTAGAAAGGCCACACCCAAGAGGTCATTCTCAAACCGCACCATGCCAGCGTCGGCGCTGACCCGCACCTTCAGGGGCGAGCGCTGGTACCGTTGCAGGCGGGTGGCCAGGTTGAGGCTGCCCAGCGTCTCCACCGCGGCGCTGTGGCCGCAGCGGACGCAGAGGAACAGCGTCCGGCCCTGGCGGTTGCGGCGGCTGGCGTGGCCGCACGCGGGGCAGGTGTAAAAGAGGCCCACGGCGCTCACACGCACCGGCTCGGGCAACCCCCGGTCGATGAGCTTATAGCGTAGCAGCGCCGCCAGCCGGTTGTAGGCCCGGCACCCCAGGTGGGGCTGGTCGCCATCCTCCCCCCAGCTCAGCCGGTCGCCGGCGTGGGTCAGGTTCTGCAACACCACCTGGGCGCGGTGCTGCTCGGCCCGGTCCACGATGGCGTTGGCCAGGCGGTTGAGCTCGTTCTCCGGCGGTCTACGGCCGCCAGGGCAATCAAGCTGCTCCGCTTGCAGCAGCACGCCGTCAGGCCCGGCCACCGCCAGGGCCACCGCGCGGTCCAGCGCCCGGGCCACACCCAGGCTGGTGCGGGGCTCGATGGGCTCCCGCTCGCCGGTCTGCACGCTCACGGCCAGGTAGTAATCGTCGCCCCGGCGGATGAGCCGCGCCGTACGCAGGATCTCCGGCTGGGTCAGCGACTGGCGCAGCACCTCCATCTGCCCCGCGCCAAAGGAAAGGGGTAGCACCAGGTAGGTCGCGCGGCTGCCGTGGGGCTTCAGAGCCCCGCCCCGCCGCCCCACGTGCAGCAGATGGGGATCCCCCGCCGCGCCCACCGGGCGGGCATGGCTGGCGTTCATCAGGTACAGCTTGGCCCAAAAGCGGTTCTTGGCCGGGTCATAGAGCAGGCACCAGCTGCGCCGGGTGTCATAGCGGCAGAAGTACACCGGCCGGGGGCCATTGAGGTTGGGGGCCTTACCCGCAAGGGAGGGCATGGTCTGCTCCAGCCGTAGCCGCCCCAGCACGCCCATGGCCACATCGAGGAACAGGGAATCGCGGAAGGGCTGCACCTCGCGGCCATCGAGCAGGGCGCCAAACTCCTGCCGCACCCAACCGGCCAGCCGGTTGGCGGTGACACGCCGGGTGTGCAGCAACTCCTCCCGCCGGGCATACACGGCGGCAAAGAGAGCGGCGTAGGCCTCGCCATAACCGTCGAGCGCCGCGTCCAGCACCGCCCGCTTGGCGGCCCCGGGGTTGTGCAGCTTTAAGAGCAGCGTTCGCATGGCGTCCTCCTCTCAGTGGTATTCCACCGTCACCTGTTTGCCGGCCTTGCGCAGGCAGTCGGCCATGTCCTCCACCAGCCGCAGCTTCAGGCCCAGGCTCAGCGGGAACTCAGGGTTCTGGTGGGCGGGGTTGATGGCCCGGCCCAGGCTGAAGAACACGCTGGTGCTCTCCTCCAGCAGCAGCCGCGCCAGGCGGGACGCGCCGTCCTTGCGCTCCAGGCTGAGGTAATCGGACATGGAGCTGCCCTCCTGCAGGCAGGCCTGGATGAGCTCCAGCGTCCGACGCAGCGTCAGCACGCCCTCGGTCACCAGGTCAATGCCGTCAATCTCCCCGGTGGGGGGGATGGCCGGGTTGTCATAGTCGAGGTTGGCACGCACTTCCGTGCCCATCTCCCGCGCCACAATCTGGGAGGTCGCGCCGCCGCAGACGGCCTTCCGTCCCGGCCGGGCCAGGAAGGCGCGCACCAGCGGGCCGTCCTCCTCACTCTTCAGGGGCGGGCCCACCAACACCGAGAGCGGCGCGGGCCGTCGGGCGCGGATGGCCACCACCGTGGCGTCGTCGCCGGGCTCGTTGGCGTAGAGGCTGGTGGTGGCCGACAGCAGGAGCTTGGAGACGCTGCGGGCCGACGCGCCTGGTCGGTCGATGCTCACGAGGTACTCACTCACCCGCTCCCACCGCCAGCCCAGGTTCAGCGTCTGGCCGATGCCGGCGTGCACCACACCGTCGCTCACCAGCACGATGAGGTCGTCACACTGCACGCGGAAGCGCGTCTCCCGGATGGATTTGCCGTCGATCTCCCGCGTCTGGGGATTGAGGGGCAGCGCCCGCCCGCGGTGGAACCAGAACGCCGCCGGGTTGTCAAACTCCGCCAGGTAGCACTCGCCCTCGTCAGTGATCTGCAGGATGGTAAAGGTGCAGTAGCCGATGCCGCGCTCCCGGCAGACGGGCAGCGTGCTGACGATCGTCTCCACCGCCTCATCAATGGTCAGCCCCTCGGCAATGAGGGTGCCGATGATCTTGCTCGTCAGCGTCGCCAGGATGTTGGCCTTGACGCCGCTGCCCAGCCCATCGGCCAGCACGGCGATGACCGAACCCTCCTGCCGGATGATCTCCACCTTGTCGCCGCAGAGCTCCTCGCGGTGTTTGTTGGCGCTGTCCCAGGCGATGTCAATGTGCAGGGCCGGTGTCATGGCTGGCTCTCCATGGCGATGGAACGCTTGAGCTTGGTGAGTGCCACCTTGGTCTCGGCGGTTGTCTCACCCAGCAGGCTTGCGATCTCCTGCGCCACGCGCATCTGCTTGGCGATGACCTGCTGCGCCAGTTCCACGTTCTGCGCCCGGGCCTCGGCCAGCTGCTGCTGCTCCCGCTCCTCGCCGGTGATGTCCTTCAACACCAGCACGATGGTGTTGCTCTCGGGCGCGGCCACGATGGTTTGATCGAGGGTCAAGCCATACTCCGGGTGGTGCTGCTTCTGGTTGTAGACGTCAGGCCCGCCCTGCTGTACCCCTTCCAAGCCCTCACAGGTCAGGAACTCAAAGATGGACTGGCCCACGACCTCCCGGTCGGCAAGGCCAAACAGGCGCACCGCAGCGGTGTTGATCTCCTGCACCACAAGGTTGTGGTCGAGGGCGATAAGCCCGTTCGGGGTGGTGGAGAGGATGACGTTGGAGAGAGACTCGGCCCGCTCCCGCATGTAGGGCACGCACATGTGCAGCTGCGCTTTGCCCTGGAAGACGGCGATGGCCTTCTCCCGGCAGGTGGAGTAGCCGCAGGCCCCGCAGTTCAGTTCCTTGTCGGGCGTAAACTTGCCGGTGCCGTTGAGGATCTCCTGAATCTCACTGGCACTGGGCGTCTCCTCCTTGTGGGAGCGATCGAAGAAGAACTTGTGCAGGTCGCACTTCACGTCGCGGGTCAGGTAGTCCTCGGCCCCCTCAATACGGCGGCCCAGGTACTCCACCAGCCGCTGGCGCGCCCGTAGGAAGCTCATATCGTCCCGCCCGGTGCAGGGGCCACCCACGCACCCGCCTCGGCAGGTGTTCATCTCCAGGAAGTAGCCCTCCAGCTCCCCGGCCTTCAGGGCCTCCAGCGTCTCCATGCAGCGGTCCACGCCGTCGATGCTGACACAGCGGTAGAGCTTGCGGCAGCGGGCGTTGAGGGTGTGCAGCACGCCGCCGGGCACGGGGTAGAGCCGGGCGGCGGTGTTGCGCGCGCCGGCCTTCTCCTCCGGGCTGTACTGGGCGGCATCGAGCAGGCCGGTCTCATGGAGCCACCCGCGCAGTTCCTCAAAGGTGATGACGGTGTCAACGACGCCCTCGTTCTGCAGGTCGTTGCACTCGTCCTTCTTAGCGAGGCACGGCCCCACAAATACCACGCGGATACGCGCGCCATAGGTCTCCCGCAGCATCTTGGCGTGGGCAATCATGGGGGAGACGACCGGGGCCAACAGGGGCACCAGCTCGGGGTAGTAGCGCTGCACCAGGAGATTCACCGACGGGCAGCAGGTGGAGATGATGTTCTTCATCCGCCGCTCGGCGATGAGCTTCTCATACGCGCGGGAGACCTGCACCGCGCCCACGGCGGTCTCCTCCGCCATGGTGAATCCCAAGCGCCGCAGCGCCGCGAAGAGCCAGCCGTCCTCCGCCCCATCAAAAGCGCTGACGAACGACGGAGCAAGGCTGACATACACCTTCTCCCGCCGGGCGATGTACTCACGCACGGTATCCACATTGTTGACGACGGTCTTGGCGTTCTGGGGGCAGACGGTCAGGCAGTTGCCGCAGAGCATGCAGTCCTCCCGCACAATCTGGGCCTGGTTGTTACGCACGGAGATGGCCTTGACCGGGCAGCCCCGCAGGCACTTGTAGCAGTTTTTGCAGTTGGCCTCACGAAATTGGATGATGTTCATCATCGCAGCATCCCCGCCGTCGCCTCGCGGAAGAGCTCAGCCGCGCCCTCGGGCGTCACGCCCTCCACCTTCCGGTCATCCACCGTCACGCACACGCCGTGGGTGCAGGTGCCCATGCAGAACGACGCCCTCAGTTCCACATCCTTCTCCATGCCGGAGGATTTGATGAGCCCCTCCAGTGTCTGGATGATGGGATAGGAGCCGCGCATGTGGCAGGAGCTACCGACGCAGACGGTGATGCGAACCATGATCCAACCTTCTTCCAAGAATTGTTAAAGTTTTAACGTTTTTCGCCTTTCATTGTAAAACCATCCCGTATCCCTGTCAATGAACGAGGCCGCCAGCGTTTCCATAGCGAATTTGTGCAGATTTTCGCGCCTTCTGGCGTTAAATGGCTTTGGGCAGCGGCTCGGCGGCCACCCGCTCCCGCGCCAGACGCGCCAGGTACTGGTCGAAGCTCACCCCGGCGCAGGGGTGGGCGTCGCCCTCCAGCTCCCGCATGCGCACGGGCCGCTCCACAAAGGCACAGTGCCCGCCGGCCTTGCCGGCCGCTTTGGTGTAGTAGTCGCAGGATTCACAGTTGAGCATCTTACTTCCTCCATCCCGTGGGCTCTGCCGTCACGGGTTTTCGCTGTGGTCAGCGTGCGCCACCCGGTGCAGGATGGCACGGTTGTTCCGGAGCAAGCCCTCGTAGAGGGAGAGAACCGCCGGGTTCTCGCCCGAGCGCTTGATGAGGGAGGCGTTGTCCACGCCATAGATGCCGCGCCCACGGCGGCGCTTGGTCTCGTCCGACTGGGGGATGGGCTGGCCCGCGCCGCCCACGCACCCGCCGGGGCAGGCCATGACCTCCACAAAGTCCACCTTCCGCTCCCCCGCCAGGATCGCGCGCACCAGCTCATCGGCTCGTTTGAGGCCGTGCACCACGGCGATGGTCACGGGTTGGCCGTCCACCTCGGTCTGGGCGTAGCGGATGCCCTCGGTGCCGCGGGTGCCGGCGGCGGAGAGATCCTTGAGGGGCTGCCCGGCGTTCAAGTAGCGCAGCACGCTCTCGGCCACGCCGCCGCTGACGCCGAAGAGCACGCCCGCGCCGCTGGCCAGCCCAAAGGGCATGTCCAGCGCCTCCGGTTCGAGCCCGGCGAAGTCGATGCCATACTCCTGCATCATCATCGCCAGCTCCTGGGTCGTCAGCACCAGCTCCACGTCGCGCCGGCCGTCCACGCTGTTCTCCGGCCGACCAATCTCGTATTTCTTGGCCGTGCAGGGCATCACGGAGATCATCACGGTGCGGCGCTCGTCAGCCTTGGTCGTCTCCCGCACCACGGCCCCCAGCATCTGCTGGGGCGAGCGGCAGGTGGAGATGTGCGCCAGAAGCTCGGGGTAGCGCTGCTCGGCAAAGCGCATCCACGCCGGGCAGCAGCTGGTGAAGAGCGGCATACCCGTGCCCTGTCGCCAATGGGCCAGGAATTCCTGGCTCTCCTCGGTCACGGTGAGGTCGGCGGCCAGGCTGGTGTCGTAGACCTGCTCAAACCCCATGCGGCGCAGGGCCGCGGCAATCTTGCCGGTCGTCACCTCGCCGGGGGCCAGGCCAAACTCCTCGCCCAGGGCCACGCGCACCGCCGGGGCAATCTGCGCCACCACGCGGCGGGCCGGGTCGTGCAGGGCCTCCCACGCGCGGTCGATGGACTTCTTGATGATGAGGGCCCCGGTGGGGCACACCGTGCGGCACTGGCCGCAGCTGACGCAGTCCACATCGCTCATGGCCCGTCCAAAGGCCGTGGTGACCCGGATGTTGCTGCCCCGGTGGGCGAAGCCCAGTACGCCCACGCCCTGCACTTCCTCACACATGCGCACGCAGTCGCCGCAGAGGATGCACTTGTTGGGGTTGCGCACGATGGCCTCGGACGTGTCGTCGATCTCCACGTCCTTCTTCTCCTGGGCGAAGCGCACCTGCCGCACGCCGAAGCGCACCGCCAGCTCCTGCAGGCGGCAGCGACCGCTCTTCTCACACACGGTGCAGTCGCGGTCGTGGTTGGCGAGGATGAGCTCCAGGTTCATGCGCCGGTAGCGCTTCAGCTTGGCCGTGTTCGTCCAGATCTCCATGCCGTCCTTGGGCACGGCGGAGCAGGAGGCGAATGTGCCGCCCCATTGATCCTGCACCATGCACATGCGGCAGGCGCCGTAGATGCTCAGCTCCGAGTGGTAGCAGAACGTGGGCAGCTCGATGCCCGCGCGGCGCACCACGTCCAGCACGTTCTTCTCGTTGGTGTAGTCGACCTTCTGTCCGTCAATGATCATCGTGCCTGCCATGTCAACCCTCCGCTACGGCCTGGAACGGGCACGCTGCCACGCATGCGCCGCACTTGATACATTTGCCGCTGTCAATTTGATAGGGGTGTTTGATTTGCCCGGTGATGGCCCCGACCGGGCAGACGCGGGCGCACTTGCTGCAGCCGCGGCACGTTTCCGTGTCGATGGCGTAGCGCGCCAGCCCCTTGCAGGTGTGGGTGGGGCAGCGCTTCTCCACAATGTGGGCCATGTACTCCTCGCGGAAGTAGCGAAGCGTGCTCACGACGGGGCTGGCCGCCGACTTGCCCAGGCCGCACAGGGCCGTGTGGCTGATGGTGTCGGCCAGCTCCTCCAGCAGGTCAATGTCCTCGGGCACGCCGTTGCCCGCCACGATGCGCTCCAGTATCTGGAGCATGCGACGGGTGCCCTCCCGGCAGGGAACGCACTTGCCGCAGGACTCGTTCTGGGTGAAGTTCATGAAGTACCGGGCACACTCCACCATGCAGTTGTCCTCGTCCATCACCACCAGCCCACCAGAGCCGATCATCGCCCCCACCGCCTTGAGGGAGTCAAAATCCAGCGGCAGATCCAGGTGTTCCTCGGTGAGGCACCCACCCGACGGGCCGCCGATCTGCACGGCCTTGAAGCGCTTGCCGCCCTGGATGCCGCCACCGATGTCAAAGATGATCTCCCGCAGGGTGGTGCCCATGGGTACCTCGATGAGGCCGGTGTTGTTGACGTTGCCGGTGAGGGCGTAGGCCTTGGTGCCTGGGCTCTTCTCGGTGCCCATGGCGCGGTACCAGTCGCTGCCACGCCCCACGATGGCCGGCACGCTGGCGAAGGTCTCCACGTTGTTGAGCACGGTGGGCTTGCCCCACAGGCCCTGCTCCACCGTGCGCGGTGGCTTGACGCGGGGCATGCCGCGCTCGCCCTCGATGGAGGCCGTCAGCGCGCTGCCCTCGCCGCAGACGAAGGCGCCGGCCCCGCGGTTGATGCGGATGTGGAAGGCGAAGCCCGACCCCAGGATGTCATCGCCCAAGAGGCCGTACTCCTCGGCCTGGGCGATGGCGATGGTGAGCCGCTCCACCGCCAGCGGGTACTCGGCCCGCACGTAGACATACCCCTCGTGGGCGCCGGTGGCGTAGCCCGCCAACAGCATGCCCTCCACAATGCTGTGGGGGTCACCCTCCATGACGCTGCGATCCATGAACGCGCCGGGGTCGCCCTCGTCACCGTTGCACACCACATACTTCACCGGGCTCTGCTGGGCGGCCACCTGGCCCCACTTGCGGCCGGTGGGGTACCCACCGCCGCCACGGCCCCGCAGGCCCGAGTCGTTGACGGCCTGGCACACGGCTTGGGGCGTCTTGGCAAACAGCGCGTCCACCAGCGCGCGGTAGCCGCCCTTGGCCACGTATTCCGGCAGGGACTCGGCGTCCATGCTGCCGCAGTGCTCCAGCACCCGGCGGGTCTGCTTTTCATAGAAGGGGATGGACTCCTGCACACCGTAGCTGCGGCCATTGAAGGTGTAGAACAGCCGCTCCACCGGCCGACCGCCAATCAGCGTCTCGGTCACGATGTCGTCGCAGTCCTCCGCCTTCACCTTGACGTAGAGGTAGTTGTAGGGCTCGATACGCACCACCGGCCCCATCTCGCAGAAGCCGTGGCAGCCGCTCTTTTTCACCCCCACGTCGCCGTGGGGTTCCTCCTCCAGCACGAGGTCTGCCAGCACGCCCTTTGCGTCCAGCAGCTCCCGCAGGCGGGCGTAAATCTCCAGCGACCCGCCGGCCACGCAGCCGGTGCCGGCGCACACCAGCACCCGCAGGCGCTGGGCCGCCAGCCCCCGTTCGGCACGGGCGGCAAGCTCCTCAAATTGCGCTCGATTCATGAGTTTCATGCCGTCTCCCCCTCCCGCAGGCCCTGGATGAGCGCCACCGCGTCCTCGGGGGTCATCTTGGCGTGCACGTGGTCGTTGATGGTGAGTACCGGGGCCAGCCCGCACGCCCCCAGGCAGGACACGGTCTCCAGTGTAAAGAGCATGTCCGGGGTAGTGTGGCGCCCTTCATCCAGCTCCAGCTCCTTGCGCAGGGCGTTGAGGATCGGGATGGACTTGCGCACGTGGCAGGCCGTGCCGTCGCAGATCTTAATGATGTAGCGGCCCTTGGGTTCCAGCGAGAAGTTCTCGTAGAACGTGGCCACCGAGTAGATCTTGCTGGGCGTGATGTCCATGGCCCGGCTCAGGTACTCGAGCACGTCCGCCGGCAGGTACTTGTACTCCTGCTGGATGTCCTGCAGCACGGCGATCAACGCGGACTTGCGGTGGTCGTGGGCCTGCAGCACCCGGTCGGCAAAGGCGAACCGCTCCTGGCTTTCCTGCGGTTGGGTCGAAAGCATGTGTCGGCACCTCCCCAGAGCGGCGTCCTGCGCCGTCTCCGTCATTTCGCCGCCCATTCTATCGGTGATACGGCACGGCCACAAACCGATGGCACAACAAAAATCATGGCGGTTTTTTGGAGAACCGTTATTATATATGGGATGAAATGCCGGTAAAGCAGGATGAGACCGGGAATTGGACAATGAGATAAAGAAACGGCAGATGGAAACAAGCAAAGGTAGCTTTCTCCTCGGGCTCTCGCACACGACGTGAGGCCCACAGAGCCAAGTGGCACCGGATTGTGCGTGTTGCTCATCATTAGATTTCAGGGTACGGCGCTGCCGCGCGGCGGTCCTTTTGATGGCGCAAAAGGACCCAAAACGCCTCAGGCGCGGGCAAGTTTCCTAGACCTGACGACCGGCACCGGCTCGAAATGCAGCGGCGGGTAACTCGCCTTTGCATTGCTTTGCAACACAAAGGCTCAAACATCCCCGCCCGCTGTCCCAAGCCAACTGCCGCCGGTCGTCAGGGGGAAACTCACAACGCGCCGAAGAAGGAAGCGGGGAAGCGGTGGAAAACGAAGAAACGTTACGAGCCACGGGGACTGCGCCCCCTTGGAGTCCTCAAATTGAACTGAGCATGGACGTGCACCAACTTATTTGCCGCCGCAGGCCGGTTTATCCGGCCAAGGCACGAAGCGGCCCGGACGTAGCACACAGCCCCTCCCCGCCCGCAGGCGCGTCCTCCGTCCTCTTCGGAAACGCCAGCACGCACAAAACAATGAAGAAGCCCGCCAGCGACATGCGCGGTGGCGGGCAATACCAAAAGTGGGGCGTGCACTCCCACTCGCGGCTGTCGCGAAGCGGCAGCCGCGAAAGCGAAGCGAAGCGCAGCGTCAGCCGCACATCTTGCAGGCCCCAAAGGTCATAGACTGCCGCAGCATCGCCGCCACCGTCTCGTACTCCCGGGTGGTAATGCCATACTTTTCCAAGACTGCCGGGGTGGGTGCGGCTGGCTCAAACACCAGGTTGCCGCAGCAGTTGGGGCGGCGGGCATCGGGGGCGGCGTCAATTTTCGCGCCGAAATCCCGATAGGCGGCGCGAATGCCGTTGATGGTGAAGCGCCGTGGCTCGCACAGCGACCGATAGACGTCCAGTTCCAGTTGCATGAAGAGCACCTGCCTTTGTGAATGAATTATCAATCTCTGAGAGCATTGTAGGCCTGAGAGTAAAGCTACCGCAACGAAGGGCACTGCCAAAAAAGTCAGTGGGATTTTGCCTGTTCGTTATTATATATGGCATGAAAAATAACAAAGCAGCCTCTTGCCTGCCCCACTGCCCGGCGGGTATGATGGGGAAAACCCTTTGGAGGCCCCTGATGCACATCGCCACGCTGGAACACACCACGCCCGAAGCCCAACTGCAAGCCTTCCTGGCGGCCTTTGCCGACTACCCGCTGCCGCCGCAGCTGACACAGGCGGAGTTCGACCAGATGCTGCGGCGCACCGGCTGCCGGGCGGAGCTCTCGGTGGGGGCGTTTGAGCGTGACGAGCTGGTGGGATTCATCCACAATGGCATCCGCCCGTGGCAGGGCGTGCTGGCGGCTTATGACCAAGGCACGGCGGTGGTGCCGGCCTGGCGGCGGCAGGGTGTTACCACGGCGCTCTTTGACGCACTGGTGCCGCGCCTCACAGCGGCGGGTGTGGGGCGCTACGTGCTGGAGGTGCTGCGCAAAAACCAGCCCGCCTACGAGCTCTACCTCAAAAAGGGCTTCCAGGTGACGCGAGAGTTCGATTGCTTCGCCCGGGAAAAGGACGGCCTGCCGGTGGCGGGTGGCGGTTGGGCGCTGGCCCCTGTGGAGGATGTGACGACATTGGACTGGAATGCTTGCGCCGCCCTGTGGGACGACAGCCCCTCCTGGCAGAACTCCCCCGACTCGGTGTGTGCAGTTGCGGGGTGCTTCACGGCAGTAACGGCGACGGTGGGTGGGCAGTTGGCGGGGTATGGCATCATCGACCGGCACACCGGCTCCCTCCCCCAGCTGGCGGTGGCAAAGGATTGCCGCCGGGCCGGTCTGGGCCGGGTACTGCTGGCGGCATTGGCCGAGCGGACGGAAAGTGACCGACTTTCGGCCATCAATGTGACGACAGGTGGCAGCGGTGCTGCCTTCCTGCAGGCCATGGAGTTTGCCTTCACCGTGGGGCAGTACGAGATGGTGCGAGAGCTGTAGGCCGGTACCATAGGTAAAAGCCAGCAGTTCAAATAGGAGTTGCCATGAAGCTCTACATCACCGGCCCGGTGGGCAGCGGCAAATCCACGCTGGCGCGGCGCGTTGCCGCCCAAACTCGTATTCCCTGCTACCATTTGGATGAGGTCGTCTACACCGCTGACCCAACGGACTCCTGGGGCAACCGCAAGCGCTCGACAGAGGAGCGCGACGCGCTGTTTGCCGTCATTCTGCTGGAGGCGTGCTACATCATGGAGGATGCCGGGCGGGAGTGCTTTGTGGAGGGGATGCGCCAGGCCGACCGGGTCGTGCTGCTGGAACCGTCCGGCTTCGTGCGCCGTCGGCGGATCGTACTGCGCTGGCTCAAGCAGAACCTGGGGCTGGAGGCAAGCCTCTACCGGCCCCGGTGGGCCGTGCTGCGAGCCATGTTCCGGTGGAGCCACAACTGGGACACCGAGGCCGACGGCGTGCGGGCGCGGCTGATGGCCTTCGCCGGAAAAACCGTGGTGCTGCATAACGACAGGGAAGCAAACGCCTGGCTGGCGTCGCTTTGCGATACCAACCAGGCGAAAGGATTGAATCGAACACAGTAATATACGCACACCATCCAGAAGGCCGTCCGCCCTTGTCAACCGCTCACAAACACTCATAGCCGAGCACTCCAACTCGCGGCTGTCATCAAAGGCGGTCGCTGCGAAAGTGCCATGGCCCGTTGAGCGTGTGCCCTCCGCACGCAGCCGCCAGCGGGTTCACCCCGCGGCGGCACACCCTCAGCCCGTCCGTGCCACTCGCTCTCTCCCGCCCACAGGCGCGTCCCCCCGTAAAAACCCGCACGACCCACCATAGCAAACCGCCCCGCGACGGCGTGTACGTCGCGGGGCAAATCTACACTCATGTCGAGCCCTCCCACTCGTGGCTGTCGCCAAAGGCGGCAGCCGCGAAAGCGCAGCGCATTAGGTATCCCTTCGCATCAGGCTGAAGCTCTGGGCCGTGGGGCCAATGGCGGGCTGGCTGGCCAGGAAGACGGCCAGCGGCACCACGTCTTCGGGCTGCTTGTGCCACTCGCCGGATAAACCCGCCACGACGCTGGGCACCGTGCCATCGTCAATCGTCGTCTCCACCGGGCCGGGGATGAGCTCGTTGACCGAGATACCCTCGCTGGCCAGCTCCTGTGCCAACACGCGGGTCAGCATCCACAGCCCCGCCTTGGAGCAGGCGTAGGCCGAGCCACCAGCCTGCCCCCGATGCCCCAGGCCCGAGCCCAGGGTGATGACCTTGCCGCCGGGGCGCTTGAGGTGTGGAATGGCCGCCCGCGCGCAGAGGTAGGGAGCGATGAGGTTGAGCCGCAGCGTGCGCTCCCACTCATCAGGGTCGCTGTCGGCCACCGCGTGGCGCTCAAAATTGCCGCCGGCGTTGAGCACGACCATGTCCAGCGGGCCGAAGGCCTCGACCGCCCGGGCAAAAAGCGTCTCCACCTCGGCGGGCACGGTGACGTCTGCCGTCACAGCCAGCGCCCGGCCACCGGCAGTCACGATGGCGGCGGCTACTGCCTCCACCTCACCGGTGGTGCGGGCCGCGCAGACCACCGACGCCCCCGCCTGCCCATAGCCCAGCGCAATGGCCCGGCCAATGCCCCGGCCCGCGCCGGTCACCACGGCCACCCTCCCTGCCAATACTCCCTCCATGTCAGCCCTCCCCTTCCTTGTTGAGCTCAAACCAGAACGTGGAACCCTGGCCCACGATGCTGTCCACCCCGCAGGCCATGCCGTGCAGGTCCATGATGGAGCGCACGATGGAGAGCCCCAAACCCGAGCCGGTCACCGCCCGTTGGTGCACCTTGTCCACCTTGTAGTACCGATCCCAGATGTGCGTCCTATCCTCGGTTGCAATGCCGGGGCCGGTGTCAGCCACCAACACCCGTACCCGGTCGCCGTGGTCAGCCAGCATGAGGTCGATGCGCTTATCTGGCCCGGTGTAGTTGACGGCGTTGTTGATGAGGTTGTAGAGCACCTGCTCGATGCGCCCCTCGTCACCGGTCACTAAAACTGGCTTGCTCTGGGCAAAGCGGATGTGGTACCCGTCCTGCTCCAGCGCGTCGTAGCGGCGGAGGATGCGCCGGATGGTCTCAGTCAGGTCGAAGGAATCCACCGCAAGCGTATCCACACCGCTCTGCAGCTTGGAAAGATCCAGGAGGTTCTGCACCAGCGAGGTCAGGCGGTCACACTCCTCAATGATGACGCCCACGTTGCGGTTGCGCTTCTCGGCGTTGTTGGCATAGAGGTCGCGGATCATCTCCGCATACACGCGGATCATCGTGAGTGGCGTGCGCAGGTCGTGGGAGACGTTGGCGATGAGCTCGGTTCGCAGTGTCTCCACCTGTTGCAGGGCCTTGGCCGTGTGGTTCAGGGTGTCGGCCAGCTGGTTCACCTCCGAGTACATGCCGTGTTCGAAGGTGGTGTCATACCGACCACGGGCCAGCTGCATGGCCCCGTCGCGAATGCGGGTGATGGGCTGGGACACCCGCCGGGCAATGACCACCGACACCAGGATGGACATGGCCAGGATGGCGATGGTGATGTAGACCAATTGACGGCTCAGTATTTTGGCGGTCTCGGTGAGGGGCTGCACGGGGGAGCTGACGACCATGAGGGCCTGCTCGCCCTCGGCGGTGGCTATCTGCCGGCCCAGAATGAGCATGCGCCGCCCGTTCTGGTCGTCAAAGCCCACCTCCACCATGTGGTCGGCGTCCTGCAAAATGCGCTGGGCGAGGTCGTGGTAAGGCGACCAGGCGCCATTGCCGCCATTCCCGTTGCCGTTGGTACCAGCGCCTTTGCCATCGCCAGTGTTGCCGTTGTCATTGCTGGCGTCGCCAGTGGCAACGCCGGCGGGCAGCTGGGGGATGTTGGGGTCGGTTTCGCCCAGGTGCTCCAGGGGGGTGCGGTAATCCCGCCCCACCGGGTCGATGGAGAAGAGGCTCTGGCCGTCGGTGTCCAGGATGTTGATGAACACATCGCTGTCATTGGCCAGGTTCTGCATTTGGCTTTTGAGCTCCTGCCCCTGAATGTGCCCATAGAGCGAGGCGATCTTGCCGGCGGCGGAGGTGACGCTGGCCTGCTTCATGCTCTGGTAATAGACGTTGAGGAAGGCGATCTGCATAAGCCAAAGCAACAGGAGAATGGCCATGGAGAAGGCCATGATGTAGCCCCAAACCTTGAAGTTCAGGCTGTTGAAATCAGGCTTGCGCATCGAACTTGTACCCCATTCCCCGCAGGGTGACGATGTGGTTGCGGTAGGGCCCCAGGGAGCTGCGGAGCATCTTCACATGGGCGTCCACCGTGCGGTCGTCGCCAAAGTAATCATACCCCCACACCGAGCTCAAGAGTTGCTCCCGAGTGAAGGCCGTGTTGGCGTTGCGCACCAGGTGAAACAGGAGGTCGTATTCCTTGGGGGTCATGCCCACCTCCTGCCCGTCCACCACCACCCGGCGGCCCTTAAAGTCAATCTCCAGCCCACCGAAGAGCCGGCTGTCACCCGCCTGGGCCGCGCCGCCCTGCCGCCGGGCCACGATGACCTTGATGCGCGCCATCAGCTCCTTGCCGCCGAAGGGCTTGACGACATAGTCGTCGATTCCCAGCTCAAAGCCGAAGAGCTTGTCGTACTCCTCCCCCCGGGCGGAGAGCATCAGCACCGGGATGTCCTTCATGCGGCGGATCTCCTTGCAGGCCGAGAAGCCATCGAGCCGCGGCATCATGATGTCGAGAATGGCGATGTCAAAATCGTTGAGGCGCGCCAGCTCCACCGCTTGCATGCCGTCGGCGGCCTCGGTCACCACCCAGCCTTCAAACTCAGCGTACTCCCGGATGGCCGCGCGGATGCGTTCCTCGTCGTCGGCCACTAATATGCGAATCATGCCTGTCCCTCCCCCGCGTCAATCACGTCGTTCTCCTCTGGGTTGAGGTCCCAGAGCGTGCCCCCGTCCTGGCCCCCTTCCCCCTGCGCAACCACGGTGCCATGCTGCTGGATCCAGCTCATTATAGCATCGTTGCTGCCGCCGCGCCGCCCTCCCGTCAGGAAATAGCGCAACTCATGGTTGGCCACCAGTTGCTCAAGCTCCTCCACCGTCAGCGCCGGGTCATTGCCCGAGAACCCGCCCACCGCCATGACGGGCAGCCCTGTCTGCAGCATGATGGGTGCGGCGGTGTTGGCACCGGCCACCGCCACCAGGAACGTCTCCCCGCTGTGGTGTTCGGTCAGGTAGGCGATGAGCTCGTCGGAGACGCTCCCCTGCCCGCCGAATCCCTGCCCCGGCCCATTGCCGCCCCGGACAAAGCCGTTGCCCGGGGGCTGGCCACCGCCCTGTCTGCCGCCGGGGCCACCACCTTGGCCGCCACCCATGCCGAACCCACCCGTGCCGCCCTGCTGCAGGCTGGGCCCGGCCACCGGCAGCACGGTGTTGCTGCCGTCGGTCACCGTGACCACCGACCAGACCGCCGGGGTGACCAGCAGGGCGGCGACGCCCAGCGCCCCAAAGGCCCGCACCGCCGCCAGCGTCGGCACCCGGCGCAGCGCCTGCGCCGCGATGAGCCCCACCACTGCCACCAGCAGCAGCCCCGACACCACCGGCACCAGCACGTTGGCCCAGGTGCCATAGGGCCGCAACAACACGAACTGCACCCCCGCGCAGGCGGCCAACGCCACCGGCAGCAGGTGGGCCTGCCAGCCGGACCGGCGGTAGCGCCGCACCATGCCCACCACCCCCACGCCCACGAACGCGGCGATGGCCGGGGCCATCGTGGCCAGGTAGTAGCGGTGGAAGAAACCCGAAACGCAGAAGTAGGCATAGCAGGGCACGAGCCACCCCGCCCACAGCACCAGATGCCGCAGAGCGCCTCCGGCAGGATGACGCTCCACCCGTGCACGCCAAAGACCGCCGCGGACAGGCACTGCAGCCACAGGCCCAGCGCCGGCTTATCCACGGTGATGTAGCCGCCAGCGTCAAACCCCGCAAAGAAGAAGGCCTTGGGGCTCTGCAGCATGCTCTGGACGGCCGCGGTGTAATACTCGTTGCCCCAGCCCTGGCCCCAGATGCCCCAACCGCACAGGGCAGCCGTGGCGGCCAGCAGGCCCGCCAGCGCCACCCTGTGTCCATGCGTCCGCCACCATGCCATGGTTTCGCTCCTTTGCCTTGCAATGAAAGGGGCCGCCCATGCCCCGCCTGCGTTCCATCCATGGGAACACTACTCCGCAGGTGCAGCCGGGCGGCCCCAGAGGAACGGGCAGGCCGCGCCTGATTGCGTCGGCCCGCCACGGAACCTCATCCGTCGTACCGCAGTGCCTCGATGGGCCGCAGCTTGGATGCCTTGTTGGCCGGGTAGATGCCGAACACCACGCCGATGATGAGGGAGAAAGCGATGGCCATCTCCGCCACCGAGGGTGACATGGTTAGCGTCATATCCAGCGCCTGTGAGAGGACACTCATGATCCCCAACGCGATGCCCAAGCCCAGGAGGCCACCCAGGCCGCTGATGACCAGCGCCTCAATGAGGAACTGCATCAGGATGTTGCCCCGCGCCGCGCCAATGGCCTTGCGGATGCCGATCTCCCTGGTGCGCTCGCTGACTGACACCAGCATGATGTTCATGATTCCGATGCCGCCGACGAGAAGTGAGATGCCGGCGATGCCACCCAGCATCAGCGTCAGGGTCTGGGTCGTGTCGGTGATCGTCGAGAGCATCTCGGTCTGGTTGTAGACGGTGTAGGCGTCCTCATCGCTGAAGACGTTGGTCAGATAATTCTCCACCACCGTCTGGGCGAAGTCAACGGTGTCTGCCGAGGTGGCCGAGACATAGAACGACTTGATGCCCGGAGAAAAGAGGATGCGCTCCCCCAGTGTGAAGGGGATGACAACCCGGCTGTCGCTGGAGCCGGTGGTGGTGGAGCCCTTCTCAGCCAGCACGCCCACGATGGTGAAGTCGTAGCCATTGAGGGAGACGGTCTCCCCCACTACGTTCTGGGTGCCGAAGAGCTCATCGGCAACCTCGGAACCGACCACGGCCACATAACTGCGGTTATCGAGGTCGGGCTGCTTGATGAACCGACCCTGGGAGACCGTCAGGTTGCGGATGGTGTCGTAGCCGGGGGTGGTGGCCTCAATGCTGGCCTCATCGTAGCTGATGTCCCCGGCCTTGGCCGTCACAGACGACTGGCTGACGACCGGCGCGATGCCGGAGATGAGGGAGCTGTTGTTTTCCGCAAGCTCGGTCAGGTCGTCCATCGTCAACGGGTTGTTGCGATAGGTGCGGATGGTGACGGTCAGCAGGTTGGTGCCCAGCGACTCAATGCTGGAGGTGACCGAGGAGGTCGTCCCCTGGGCGATGGCGATGAGCACCGTCACGGCGATGACGCCGATGACCACGCCCAGCACCGTCAGGAACGAGCGCATCTTGTTGCCGGCAATGGCCTTCAAGGCCATGCGGATCGATTGGAAAATCACGCGCTCACCCCTTCCACAATGCGGCCGTCCTCAATGCGGATGTGCCGGGCGGCCTGCGCCGCCACGTTGTTGTCGTGGGTGATGAGGACGATGGTGTTGCCACTGGCGTTGAGCTCATGGAAGAGCTCCATGATCTCTTTCCCGGTGTGACTGTCGAGGTTGCCGGTGGGCTCGTCCGCCAGGATGAGGGACGGGCGGGCTGCCAGCGCCCGGGCCACGGCCACGCGCTGCTGCTGACCGCCGGAGAGCTCACTGGGCCGGTGGTGCATGCGCTCCCCGAGCCCCACCTGCTCCAGCGCCTCCACGGCCTGTTTGTGACGCTGGCTGCCGCGCAGGTTCTGGTAGATGAGCGGCAACTCCACATTCTCCAGGGCATTCAATTTACCCAGCAGGTTGAACCCCTGAAAGACGAAGCCGATCTTCTGGTTGCGGATGCGCGCCAGCTGCCGCTCGCTGTAGTTTCCAATTGCCTGACCGTCCAGCGCGTACTCCCCGCTGTCGGCGATGTCCAGGCAGCCGATGATGTTCATCAGCGTCGACTTGCCGCTGCCCGAGGGGCCGATGATGGCCACGAACTCCCCCTCGCGGACACTCAGCGACACGCCGTCCAGGGCCTTGACCACTTCGTCGCCCATGCGGTAGTGCTTGACGATGTCCTGCATGTTGATCATAGTTGCCTCCTATCAGTTGCCGCCGCCACCGGGCATGCCACCGCTGGGCCGCTCGCCGCCGCTGAAGTTACCACCGCCAGTCATGCCACCGGTCATGCCGCCAAAGCCGCCGAAGCCGGACTGCTCGGTGCTGGTGGAACCGCTGGTGCTCTTGGTGCGCACCACCACCACCTGGTCGTCCGCTGTAAGCCCACTGGTGACTTCCACATAGTTGTCATTGGAAAGACCGGTTTCCACCACGGTGCGGGTGCCCGGGTCGGTGGAGCTATCCTCCGGCAGGGTGCCGGTGTAGAGCCAAACGTACTGTTCCCCGCGGGAGCTGTTCAATGCCTCAATGGGCAGCAGCAGCACGCCTTCGCGCTTCTCAATGACGATGGTGGCTGTGGCGTTCATGCCGATCTCCAGATTGTCGGTGCTGGCGAGCTTCAACGTTACCGGGTAGGTCGTCACGCCGTTGCTGTTTGTGCCAACCTTGGAGATCGTTTCCACCGTGGCGTCGTAGGTCGTGCCGTCAATGGCATCCACGGCGATGGTGGCGCTCTGCCCCACTTCCACGGTGCTGATGTCCAGTTCGTCCACCGAGACTTGCAGGGTATCGGCGCTGCCGGTGTAGAGGCTGAGAATGCCGCTGCCCTTGGTCACCGCCTGGCCCTCACTGGCCGTCACTGTGCTGACGATGCCATCCTCGGTGGCGGTGATCTTGCCGCTCTTCTGCAGGGCAATGGCCTCGTTCAATAGTTTCAGCTTCTCCTTGCGGCTGGCGATGTTGCTGGTGTAGGTGTCCGACACCGGCACGGCCACGAGCTTGATGATCCTCGTGCTGGTGCTAACACGATCATTGAGATCCACATAGATGGTATCCACCACGCCGCCGGTGGTGCTGGCCACGGTGTAGGGCTGGTTGACGGCGAGCTTGCCCGAGCCCAGCTTGTCGCCGTCCTCGTCATAGGCCACTGCCTTGGCGGAGAGCGCCGGGCCGTTGTCGGTCAGCGTAATGACGCAGCTCTTGCCATCGCTAGCTACCGAGGCCACCAGGCCGTCGTAATCGTCGCCGCCGGTGGTGACGGTCACCTCATCGCCGGCCGCCACGCTGTTGGCGGTGGTCAGCGTGCAGGTGAACTTCATGAGCCCATCGGTGGAGAGCAGCACCAGCCCGCCCTTGGAGAGGGTCAGGTCCGCCGCGTCGTCGCCCTCGTCGGCGTAGATCTTCTTGACGCGACCCGCGACCGAGGAAGTGACCTTGACCTCATCCTCCTGCTGGCCGGCGGCCTGCGCAATGGTGCTGTCCAGGGTGCTGATGTCACTGCGGAGGGTGGAGATCGTGTCCGTCAGTGCGTCGGTGTCAACGGTGGCGATGGTGTCACCCTTTTTCACCGTGTCACCGGCGGCGACCTCGACGCTCTCGATTGTCACATCCACCGGCGCGGTCTGGGTGGAGTCGCTGCCGGCGCTCAATGTCCCGGTGCCGGTGATGGACTTCTCAATGTCGCCGGTCGTCAGGCTGTCCACGGTGTAGCTGGTGCTGGAAGCCGCCGCCTGCGAGCCAAAGATTTTGTCCTTCAGAAGGTAGCCCCCGACGCCCACGACGCCCAGGACGATGACGCAGGTCACGACAATGCGGATGACCTTCCGGCCTTTCTTGCCTTTCATATTTGCACTCCTTTAGTTGGATTGTGTGGTCGCTGTGGTCTGCGGCTGACCGCCGCCCTGGCCGCCAAAGCCGCCCTGCATGACGGAGATCTGTGCGGCGGTGGTGTCATCGCCGCTCTTGGTAGTGATGCTCACCATGGTGTCCTCGGCGATGTCGCCAATGGCGAGGGTGGTCGTCTTCGAGTCGTCCTGCCCGCCCATGGAAACGATCTTGGTGTCCGCGTCAATCTTGTAGTTCTTCTTCTCCAGGTTGCTGGTATCCATCTGACCGCCCGGGGCTCCGCTGGCGTCGGGCTGGCCGCTCTGCGCCGCCGGCGTGCCCGAAGGCTTGCCCGACCCACTGGGCCTGCCCGAGCCGGACGGTGCGCCGGACCCATCGGGCCGCTGGCCGCCGCCCATCCCCTGCATCACGGCAATGGTGATGGAATCGGACGACACGGCGGTGACAATGCCCCGCACGCTACCGTCGTCCTGCGGCGCGTTCTGGCCGTTGCCCTGCGCGTTATTGCCGGTGCCGGTGGTGGCTTTGCAGCCGCCCGCCGCCAACAGCAGCACGCACGAGAGTGCCACCGCCGCAATCCGTTTGGCAATCACAGACATATCTGTGCCTCCCTTGAAAAAACTTTGATGGCGACAGTATAGGAAATGGAAAAGGAAGTGCCATGATGGAAACAAGAAAGCTCTGTGACGGTTGTGTGAAAGCTGTGTGAAAGCCGCCTTGCGACGATGAGAAACGGAGAAAGGGAGGTGTTTCACACCCATTGCCCGGGGAACAGACGCAAGGGGAGCACGAAAAGGGGTGTGCGGCACAAGGAAGTGTTGCGGCGTGCTTTAATTTTTGATATTCTCAAAAGAGATTAACGGGAATTCCCCAACGATTCTGGACAGCAGATCGTCCGGTTTTGAGGAGGCACAGAACATGAAGGGCAGCTTTTCTGAGGTGAAGTTGTTCCAAGTGAAACCCGACAGACTGGATGAATTTGAGCTGCTGATGGCAGGTGTTGCGGACGAGCAAAAGCAGCAGCCTGGCTGCATCGATGTCAAATATGTAAAACGGTTCTACACCCTAGACGAAATCGGCCAACCACCGAGGGAGCTAACGAAAATCGTAAAATGCGTCAAGTATTATTCCTACTGGGAATTTGACAATAGGGAAAATTATGGCAAAGCAATCGAATGGTTCTTTGCCAACTACGGGAAGCAATTCATGAAGCTGCTGATTATGCCCTTTGACATCAATTGCGGATATTCTCTCTATTGAACGGTAATCACAGGAGCATACTGCCGCCAAAAGCCAACCCGACAGGGGATGGCAGCGTGAGGTGCCCAGCGCCTTACATCACCCCCGCAGACCCAAGGCCCGCAGATGAGGCGCGAAGGGGCTGGGCACGGCAAGCTCCGCCAGGGCGGCGCGGTCGGCCCAGCGCCAGCCTACCGGCGGGTCGCCGTGGACTTCCACCCGCCAGGCCTTGAGCAGCCACTCCACATGGCTGAACACATGCCGCACATCGGGCAGGGGTGCGGGTTCGCTGGCGACGGTGAGCCCCCAGCCCTCCGCCAGGGCGGCAGCCTCCTCGGGGCCAATCCAACCCTCCACGCCCGGCAGCTCCCACAGGCCGGCCAGCAGGCCCCGGGGCTCTCGCTGGCGCAGCAGCAGGCCACCCTCGCCCACCACCGCCAGCACCGTGCGCCGCTCCACCCGGCGGGGCGCTTTGGCGGCCTTCACCGGCAGGGTGGCGGCCACCCCCAGCGCCCGCCCGGCGCAAAGGGCCGCCGCCGGGCAGTCCTCGCAGCGGGGCTGGCCATTGGGCAGGCACACCGTCGCCCCCAGGTCCATCAGCGCCTGGTTGAAGTCGCCGGGCCGGTCGGTGGGCATGGCCGCGGCCATGAGCCCTTCCACCGCCCGCCGCACGGACGGGTTGGCCACGTCGGCCCCGCTGGCCGTGAGACGTGCCGCCACCCGCAGCACGTTGCCATCCACCGCCGGCACCGCCACGCCATGGGCGATGGACGCGATGGCCCCGGCAGTGTAGGGCCCGATGCCCGGCAGCGTGAGAAGATCCGCCAAGCTCCGGGGCAGTTCGCCGCCGAAGCGCTCCACCACCATCCGCGCAGCCTTCTGCAGGTTGCGGGCGCGGCTGTAGTAGCCCAGCCCCTCCCACAGCTTCAGGAGCGCCCCCTCGTCGGCCCCGGCCAGCGCCTCCACCGTGGGCAGCGCCGCCAGGAACCGTTCAAAGTAGGGCAACACCGCCTCCACCCGCGTCTGCTGGAGCATGATCTCCGACACCCAGACGCGGTAGGCCGTGGGCAGGCTGCGCCAGGGCAACACCCGGGCGTGGGCGTCATACCAGGGCAGCAGCGAACCCGGCAGGGCAAAGAGTGCCTCCAGCCGGTTAACCGGCACGGCCAGGATGTCGGCGACCTGTTGGGCGTCAAAGGGCATGGATTTGCTTGTGTTACTCATGGCCGCAGTATACCACAGCCCGCCCCGCCGCCCAAGGCGTCAGTGTTCCTCCCCCAGCCGCCGCCATACAAACGGCAGCGCCGCCACCTGCACCGCCAGCGCCGCGGCCACCGCCCACAGGATGACCGGGTACTGCCAGGCATAGTCCGTGCCCTGCCGCACCAGAATGGCACCCAGCGCCCAGCACACCGCCACCGAGAAGGGCCAGTTGCCCCGCCACAGCGCCGCCAGTGACAGCCCACCGGCCACCAGCGCCATGAGGGCTGCCCACCCCGCCGGCAAGAGCGGCCCGCCCTGCCAGCCCAATGACGTGAGCCAGGCCGCCACCCCCACGATGGTGGCCACCGACGCCCACCCCAGGTACAGGCCAAACGGGACAAAGACCAGCCACCGGTCGCGCCCCCGCGCCGCGCTCAGCCGGGGCCACAGGGCGATGAGGCACACCAGCAGCGCCGCCAACACCACCACGGCCCAACCCAGCCGCTCGTAGTGCCACAACACTAGCCAGGCGGCGTTGCACAGGCAGGAGAGGGGGAACCACGGTAGCACGGCAGACGCCCAGCCCCGCCCCCCGCCGCCAAAGCACCCCGCCTGCCACAGGCAGAAGGCCGCCAGCCCCAGGTAGATCACCCCCCAGATGGCAAACGCATAAGGTGCCGGGGTAATGAGAGTGGGGTACTTGGCCGAGACCTCCCCGGTGGTGACCCCGGCGATGGGCAGCCATTCGGCCAGGGCGTTGACCGTCACCATCAGCAGGAAAAACAGACCGTTGAGCCAGGGAGAAAGACGTTTCATGGGCATTCCCTCCATTCCTCATGTGGGTTGGTATATAATAGCAACGTTGGTTGGGCGATGTCCCTCGCGAAGTCTATGCAGGGCGGGGAATTTCATGCCCGACCGCAGGAGGAAGGAAGAATGAAACGGATCGGTATTTTCCTGGCGCTCACCTTTGGGGTGACGTGGGCCATGGCCTTTGGGCTCATGGCCGCCGGCGGCACCGCCAACCCGCTGGCAATCGTCGTGTTTTCGCTCTTTATGCTGGTGCCGGCGCTGGCAAGCCTGGCCACGCGGCTCATCACCCGGCAGGGCTTTGGCAACCTGATGCTGAAACCCAACTTTCGCCGGGGATGGCGGCAATACCTGCTGGCGTGGTTCCTGCCGTCGGCCCTCATCGCCGTTGGCGCGGTGGTGTATTTCCTGCTGTGGCCCAGCCAGTTTGACCCCTCCATGACGGCCATACTGGATGTGGCGCAAAAGCAGGTGGCCGCCACCGGTCAGAACCTGCCGCAGGAAGCCTTACGCGCCATCATGCTGGCGCAGCTGGTGGGCGGGCTGTTCCTCGCGCCGGTTCTCAACATCATCACCACCACCGGGGAAGAACTGGGCTGGCGGGGCTACCTGCTGCCGGGGCTGATGGAGCGGTTCTCCCCCCGGGTAGCCACTCTCATCACCGGCGTCATCTGGGGTCTGTGGCATGCGCCCATGATCGCCATGGGCCACAACTACGGCCTTGGTTACCCCGGCGCGCCGTGGTGGGGCATCCTCGCTATGGTCGTGTTCTGCGTGTTCATGGGGAGCATCTTCTCTTGGGTGACGCTCCGCAGCGGCTCCATGCTGCCGGCAGCGGTGGGCCACGGCGCACTCAATGGCATGGCCGCCGCCGCCAGCTACTTCCTGGTGGCCGGGCAGGGCAACCCCTTCCTGGGGCCGCTGCCCACCGGTATTGTGGGCGGCATCGGCTTTGTGGTGGCCGGCATCGTCTGCTTTGTGCTGCTGGGCCGCAAAGTTGGCCCCCAGGCCATCGAACCCGAGCCGGAGCAGGAACCTGCCCCTGCCGAGGAACCGCTGGGGCCGGTGCCGACGGCCGAGGCCTGACGGTGGTTGTGCTCGGCGCTGCCGCGTCGAACACAATTCAATGACTTGTACCCCCTTTACAACAGGCCCTCTCCTGCGGGAGAGGGCCTCAGGCTGTCGACGAAGTCGACAGCCTTTCGCGTCTGCCGCTGTGACGACAGACGCGATTCAAACAGCTTGTGCTTGCTATGGCCAGATCGGTCGCCGCACATGTCGCCGACCGATCACAAATTGCAGCTCTCATGCGGGTATCTAAGGATACGTTGCGCCTTCGGGCGGGATTTTCTCTTCTGCTCGCGCTGCTTTGACTTTCCTCCCGCCGAATGAATCGGCGAGAGGTTCATCTTCCTTTGCCCGTTCTGGGGGTTTGTAGACACTCTAAGTCCCTCTCCCACGGGAGAGGGACTGTTTGTCGTTGTTCTTCGTCGCTGGGTAGCGCTACCCCCGCTTGCGCACGGGGATAAGCAGATCGAGCTGCATGCCCTCGGGCTCGGCGGGGGCCACGCCCTGGCGGATGTGCCCGATGTAGTTGAGGTGCTCCTCCATGAGGCCCATCATGTGCTCCTGATCCTGCATGTCGCCGGCAAACTCGTATTCGGGGCTCTTCATCACCCACTGGAACAGCCACTCCCACTCGTGGAAGTTGCCCATTTGAATCATGTGGGCGGCGTAGAGCCCGCCTGCAAACTGCTTGCGCGCAAAGGGCGGCGGCACCTCCATGTCGTCGGGGATCGTCACCCACATCTCGTACCCGTGGAAGCCCGTCTCGTCCACGGGGTTGGGGTGGTTGAAGCCATAGTGCCGCAGGTCGGGCTTGCGGTCGGCAAGCCCCGTGTCCATCACCCACTGGTCGAGGGCCTTGCCCGCGTGGTACTCGGGCTCGTCGCCCACCACATGGCTGGCGGCCACGGTGGCCGGCGGCAGCCACAGGATGCGCACATCGGTCAGTTCGTTGAGTGTCTCGTTGGCCCGGTTTAGGTCTTCCATCGGCTTTTCCTCCCGTGCAATCGGATTGGAAAGGGGCAGAGCAGCCACCAGCGCCGTCACCTCATCCTCCCCAAGCAGCCGGAGGGCGTCGCCCGCCGGGCAGCCCCGCAGCCTGCTGATGAGGGCATCTACCACGCCCCGCACCGTAGCCAGCGCCGCCATCCGGTCGTCGAGCTCGGCCCGCTGGGCGGCAAGGGCATCGACGAGCGCGGCCACAGTGCCATCCCGCAGCACGGCCTCAATGGCCCGCAGCGGCACCCGCAGGCGGCGCAGCACCACGATCTGCCGGATGCGCGCCACCGCCGCCTCGTCGTAGGCGCGGTAGGCATAGCCTGGCCCGCGCACACTGGCGATGAGGCCGATCTGCTCCCAATACCGCAGCGTGCGGGTGGAGAGGCCCCAGCCCCGGCTGAGGTCGCGAATGGTGACAAGCGCCATGGGTCACTCCCCTTTCTGGATTGAGCATAGCAGTTGACGCGGCGTCAAAGTCAAGGGTGTGATGCCCCGTAGAGGCCTACGGAATTACGTGGTTTCTGCGGGGCATTACAGGTCAGAACGGATAAACTTTGTTGCCAGAATGTTGCCGGATTCACAGAATATCTTTGGAAGCAACGATCAATACCATATCTAGACTCAGCGGTTCAAATCCCTGTTAATTTTCGTTCTTGTTTATTTCTGTACCGCGGTGAAGTCGCCAGCAAGTCATGGATAGAACGTTTGGTAATGAGCTAGCTTAGAGAGCATTGTACAACCCTCCAAAATCCATATGTATATACTTCTATGCATATTGTCCTCCTTCCTACCATATCTTGTGATTTACGAATCGGCCATTATGAGGCTGGATCGCGTGTTGGACAATAGACCCGCTGCTTCCTTGAAGGCGGGGGGCTTGGCATCCGATACAAATGCAAAGTGCTTGGGAAGACAGTCTGCCTGTTCTTCGAGGATGAAAACTCCAGATAGTTCATGGAAAGGAACCAAAATAGTAGAAGGAACTGACATCAGATGGGAGGAATATACTATATTCATATAAATCTTTTGTATTTATTACTTGCAATTGACAATTAGTGCATAAACCTAGTTAGAAAGAGGAGCCAAATATGACTAAGTTAAGGATAGTTTTCATCTCAGTTATCTCTATATTTGCTTTTGCCTTTACACTTGCGCTAATAACAAATCTCGTAGTAATAACCCACAACCCATTTAGTTTTAGAGTTTCCGGTGATGACTCAACATGGATATCGTTTTTTGGTGAGTTATTTGGATCGGTACTAGCCTCGATAGCCGGCTTCCTTGTTGCTTACTTCACAATCAAATTTGAGAGAGAGAATAGCGTTAAGCAGTTTCATTCATCAAGGCATATTGAACAACTTGAGAATCTGGTTGGAATACACCTAAAAACAATGGGCGCAATCAACAATGCTCTTTTTCAGGAGCAAAGAATTATTGAGTATGCTCAGCAAAATAGGCCAAATAGCGAATTGTTAATCCCCCAAGAATCAATGAACAAATCACTCGATCAGCTTGATGAATATAGGTTTGATTATATTGCAAAGCTTATGGCTATGAGGCCTGTTCTTGAAGGACTTGATCTTTATAATACATATCTTGGTACCATCAATCATTTTATTAGTCTTGCGCTTGATTGCATTGATTGCTATCCAGCGATAAAAAAGGTGGCAATGCCAGACTTTTTGATAGGTGGTGCAGAAAATAATCTATGTGCAGAAATGGAAATTGTAACTAAAAACAAAAAGAACATTGAGGAAATATCAAACAACTTGCTTAATGAATACAACAGGCTCAATATTGTTTTCATCGAAAATGTATAGGTGAACCTTCAAACACCCACCAGACCAAATAAAGGAAATCCCCGGTTCATATTGCTGGGTCTGATCTGGAACCATGGTCCCTCTTCAGCACCGAGACCCTCGCGAAATACTTTGAGCCGTCAAAGCTGATCAAGAAATAGCAATGTGGAACCCAACAGGCCACCCAAACGGATGGCCTGTTTGCGGTTTCATTTGGCAGGGGTAAGGCGCTGACTCGCCCTCACCCGGCCTGCTCAAACTGCGCCAGATAGAGCCGACGATAGAGGCCGTTGTGGCACATCAGCTCCTCGTGGCTGCCCTGCTCCACAATGCCGCCGTCCTGCAGGGCGTAGATACGGTCACACCCCCGCACTGTGGAAAGGCGGTGGGCGATGAAGATGGATGTGCGCCCCTCGGAAATACGCTCGATGGAGGTTTGGATGCGGGCCTCGGTATGGCTGTCGATGTTGGCGGTGGCCTCATCGAGCACCAGAATGGCCGGGCGGTGGGCGATGGCCCGGGCGAAGGACAGGAGCTGCCGCTCGCCGGTGGAGAAGGTCGTGCCCCGCTCGGTCACGTCGGCGTGCAGCCCGCCGGGCTGGTCCATCACAAACTCCAGCGCCATGGACTGGCGCAGGGCGTCGGCCACCTCGTCGTCGCCCATGTCGGCGTTGACACGGATGTTATCGGCAATGGTGCCGGAGAAGAGCACCACATCCTGCAGCACCACCGAGACCCCCCGGCGCAGGTCGCCGAGCTTCCAATCGGCCAAGTCCACCCCGTCCACCAGAATCTGCCCGCGCTGGGGCACATAGAAGCGGGAGATGAGGTTGATGATCGTCGTCTTGCCCGCGCCGGTGGCCCCCACAAAGGCGATACGCTCGCCCGGGTCCACGGCGAACGACACATCCCGCAGCACCCAGTCCTCCCCCTCGTAGGCAAACCAGACGTTGCGGAACTCCACCCGCCCCTGCACCTCACCGCCGTGGGTGCCGCTCTCCAGGTCCTCCAGCGGGTCGGGGTCGTCCAGCAGCTCATAGACGCGGTCGGCCGACACCAGCGCCGACTGGATGGTGTTGTACTTCTCGGCCAGGTCGTTGATGGGGTCAAAGAATTGCTTGATGTAGGTGGTGAAGGCGTAGAGCACGCCGATCTCCAGGAGGTTGCCGCTGATGCGGTGGTACCCATAGACAACCAGCAGCGCGATGGCCAGGGAGTTGATGACCTCCATGATGGGCCGCAACACCGAGTTCATCGTCACCTGTATCATCGTCGTGCGGAAGTATTTGGTGTTGAGATCGCGGAACTCGGCCATCTTCTCCCGCTGGCGGTTGAAGGCCTGCACGATGCGCATGCCAGCCATGTTCTCCGCAAAGAAGCCGTTGATGCGGCCGATCAATGCCTTCATGGAGGCGAAGTTGCGCCGCAGGACGCGCTTCACGGAGAGCGTGACGATGAGAATCAGGGGCACCGCCGTGAAGCCCACCGCCGCCAGCCGCGCGTCCATCTTCAGCATCACGACGACGATGCCCGCGAGCAGGAACACATCGCGGAAGAGGTTCACCAGCACGTCGCCGTAAAACTCATTGAGGGTCTCAATGTCGTTGGTAGCACGGGTGATGAGCCGCCCGGTGCTGAAGCGGTCAAGGGCCTTGAGCGTCATGCGGTGGATGTGGCCAAAGACTTTGACGCGCAGATTGTGCAGGATATCCTGCCCCACGCGGTTGATGAGCCGCGCCTGCCACAGGGCGCAGAGCGACCCCACCACGATGGTGGCAAAATAGATGACGGCCAGCCCCGTGGTGGAGTAGAGGCCGTGGGCGACCTTCTTGCCCACCAGGAAGTCGTCAATGAGCACGCCCATGAGGTAGGGCTTCAAAAGCTCCGACCCGTTGACGGCCAGCACGCAGAGCGCACAGACCAGAAGTGCCCGCCAATAGGGTAGGGTAAGCCGGGCCAGCCGCCCGATGCTCGTCTGCTTCCGCTCCTTCATCCCGCGTCCCTCCCCTCTTCCATCTGCCTGCGCCACAGCGCGGCATAGCCGCCGCCCAGGGCCAGCAGCTCCCGGTGGGTGCCCCTCTCCCGCACACGGCCATTCTCCAGGTAGAGAATGAGGTCGGCATGCTCCACCGAGCTCAACCGATGGGCTACCACGACCGTGGTGCGACCGGCGAAGCCATGCTTGAGGTTGCCCAGCACCAGCTTTTCGGTGCGGTTGTCCACGGCGCTCAGCGCGTCGTCCAGCACGATGAGCCTGGGGTCGCGGATGAGCGCCCGGGCGATGGCCACCCGCTGCTTCTGCCCGCCGGAGAGGTGGTTGCCACGCTCGCCCACCACGGTCTCATACCCCTGGGGGAAGCTGGCCAGCTCCTGCGCCAGGCCCGCCTGGGTGGCGGCGCGCTCCACCTCCTGCCGGCTGCGGTCGGGCTCATAGAAGCGGATGTTGTCCTCCACGGTGGTGTTGAAGAGGAACCCGTCCTGGGGCACGTAGGCGATCTGCCGGCGCAGGCCCCGGGCGGGCAGGGTGTTGACGTCCTGCCCATCCACAAAGAGCATGCCCTCCGGCGCGTCGTAGAACTTCATGATGAGGTGGGTCAGCGTCGTCTTGCCGCAACCCGTGGGCCCCACCACGCCCAGCACCTGCCCCGGCGCGATGGTGAAGCTGACATCCTTGAGGGCCGGCTCGCCGCCCGCAGGATAGGTAAACGTGAGGTTACGGGCCTCCACCGCCCCGGCGAGGGGCGCGGGCAGGTCAGCCTCCTCCCTCTCGGGGATGCTGGGGGCGTTGATGACCTCGCTCAGGCGCTTGAAGGACGCCACGCCGCGCTGCAGCAGGTTCACCACCCGCCCCACCGACAGCACCGGCTGCAGGATCATCGCCAGGTACCCATTGAAGGCCACAAAGCTGCCCAAGCTGATGGTGCCATCGAGCACCATGCCCCCGCCATAGACCATGGTGATGAGGAAGCTCACACCAAAGAGGATCTTGATGAGCGGCTCAATGGTGGAGGAGGTGCGCACGAGGTCGACATTGGCCTGGCGCATGTCGTCGCTCTGCCCGGTGAAGCGCTCAATCTGGTCAGCCTCCTGGGCAAAGGCCTTGATGACCCGCATGCCGGCCAGATTCTCCTGCACGGTGCCGGAGACATCGGCAAACATCTCCTGCACGCGGCGGAAGCGCCGCTGCACCTGCTGGCCGATGCAATACACCGCCGCGATGGAGAAGGGAATGGGCAGGAGGGCGATGGCCGTCAATGTGGGGTGCACCGCCTGCACCATGGTAATGACCGAGAAGAGCCCCACGCCCACGCCCGAGAGGAGCAGCGACACCGCCGGGCCGAAGGTCATGCGCACGGCGTTGACGTCGTTGATGGCGTAGGCGATAAGGTCGCCGGTCTTCTGGTGGTTGAAGAAATCCACCGGCATGCGCTGCAGGTGGTCGAAGAGTTCCTCCCGCAGGAAGCACTCCATGTTGCGCGCGTTGCCAATGATGAAATAGCGCCAGATGAAGCGGGTGACGAAGGTGGCCAGCGCCGCCAGCAGCAGCCACAGCACCTGCCGGTACACGGCGGCCTGGTCGATGGGCCTCGCCTCTAAAAGGTCAATGGCGTTGCCCAGGTACAGCGGGGCCAGCGTCTGCACGTAGCTGGACAGCAACAGGAACCCCACGCCCGGCCCGTAGCGCCAGCCATAGCGGCGCATAAAACGTCCGATCAACGCTCCGTCTCCCTTCCATGCTCTGCTATCTCTTTGTCACAATCTATCCTATTGTAACACAAAACATCCGGTACCTTGGCTATACAATTCGGACGCGTCCGAAGGCGCGTCCAACCGAACGGAGCTTCCAGACCTTTGCTAAGCAAAGGTCTCACCGCCACAAGGCGGTGCAAAGTTCCGTTCGGCAACGCCCCCGGCTAAGCACTGCAGCCATCCTCCTGTCAGCAAGTCCCACCACCATCCGCCTTCCCGCTCCCCCCCCCAGCAGGGTATTTGAAAGCTCTGCTCCTGCTACCAGCCTGCAAACTGTAAGCCTGCGGCAGACCCATCCGGCCCGGGGAACTTCGCAGAGTGCCTTCCCGCTCCCTGCAGCTGCTTCGCGGCCGCCGCGAAAGCGAAGCGTCAGCAAAACGCCCCGTTGCACCGCCCCGGCGGCCGCGGTATGATGGTGCCAACCCAAATCGGAGGTGTCCGTCATGCGCAAGATCACCGTTGGCGCCATCCAACCGACCTACCCTCAGCCGCCCCGGCCCTACCATCCCTTGGAGGCCGGCTACCAGCCCGATGTGGAGGCGATCCTCGCCCAACACGTGCGGCCTGCCATCGCTGTGACGGCGGCCCTGGTGCGCCGGGCGGGCGAGGCCGGCTGTGACATCGTCACCACCTGTGAGGACATGGCGATGCTGGGCAACTACCTCTACGACACCACCGAGACCAACGTCTTCCCCACCCTGGTGGATCGCTCCGTCCCCGCTGTGGAGGAGGAACTCTCCGCCCTAGCGCGGGAGTTCAAGATGTACGTCGTCGGCTGCTACTTCAAGCGCCTGGACGGCACGGTGTACAACGTGGCGGCGCTCTTTGATCGTGCCGGCACCATCGTGGGCCACTACCGCAAGGTACAGCTGCCGGCCATCGAGGCATGGCAGTGCGCCCCCGGCGACACCTTCGATGTGTTTGACTGCGACTTTGGCCGTGTGGGGCTGACGATCTGCTACGACATGATGTTCCCCGAGCCCACGCGGGCACTGGTGCTGGGCGGCGCTGAAGTGATCTTCCACCCCACGCTGGGCTACGGCTGGTACGACGACATCGGCGAGGCCACGCTGCGCACCCGCGCCAACGACAACCACGTGCACCTCGTCACGGCCAAGGACTGGCGCTTCAACGCTGCGGGCCGCTCCTCCATCATCGATCACTGGGGGCACATCCGCCACGACGCGGGCTTTGAGCCCAACGTGATCGTGACCGGCGAGATTGACCTGGATGCGCCCAAGCTGCACCCCGACTGGCACGCGCCCACCCACATGTCTGGCGTGGCCAATGTGCGCCAGCGCATGCTGCAGGAGCGCCTGCCCGCCACCTACGGCATTCTTGCCCAGGACGTGCACGGGCCCCTGCCCCTGCCCGACGCCGAGGCGCAGAAGAAGGTGCTAGATGCCATGCGGGACGGCAGCTGCCACTGGTGAGGCTGCTGGCGCAGCCTTTCGCAGGTGTCGCTACCGCGCCACCTGCGATTTGGAGCACTTGTCCCCGAGTTCGTCGGATCGCCCGGCGCACAGGTCGCCGGACGATCACAAAATGTAGCTCTCATGCGTGTTTCTAGAATACAACGCGCCTGCGGGCGGACCTTTTCTGTTGTTCGTGCTGACTCTGTCTTTCCTCCCGCCGAATGAATCGGCGGGAGGTTCTTCTCTCTCTGCTCGTTCTAATGGACGCACAGGTCGCCGTGCGGGTTCTTTGCTGGTGCTCTCGTCCCTTTCGTGGAAGGAACGTGCCTGCGGGCGGAGGGTCTGCTTTCTGCCCTATGCCGGGAGCGCGTTCCTCCCGCCGAATAAATCGTCGGTCGGTTCGGGCGAGAGAGGGCTCTCTGGCAGGGGGGGCGGCACGCCCCCAACCCTGACAACCACGAGATCCCTGAGAAAGGAGAAAGCCTTGGCCAAAGCCATTCTGCTGTGCGGCAAGCCCTGCGCAGGGAAAACAACTTACGCCCGACGACGGATGGAAGAACATCCAGCGGTGTATCTCTCTACCGACGAGCTGATGCTCCGCCTGTTCCCCGAGCCTCTGGGCGACCGGTACGACGAAGCGCTGGCACGCGCCCAGCAATACCTCCTTGAGCTGGCGGCGACGTTGGTGGCCGCCGACACTACTGTGCTCTTTGATGGCGCGGCATGGACGCGGGCCGATCGGCGGGCCACCACGGCGTTCTTCCGGGGTCGGAGCCTTCCGTGCGAATGGCACTGGATCGACCCGCCGGACGAAGTGTGGCAGGCGCACATTGCGGCGAGGAACCGAGAGGTGCTGGCAGGCCGCAGCGATGCCTACTACGTGGACGATGGCCTGCTGGAAAAGTGCCTGTTCCAGTTTGAAGCCCCGGAGGACGACGAGAGTGCCGTGCGTGTGCGCTCGGATTGACCCCTTCCCCATCTTGACAACCTTGGAAAATCGCACTACAGTATATTAGCACTCTCCACGCGAGAGTGCTAACACCTTGCCCGGGCAAGCCGGGGGGGCTCACGCGTCATTTCCGCCGCGACCACGCGGCGCCAATCCACACAATCCGCAAAAGGGGGAGAACACACATGCCAGTGGAAGCCGGCAACATCAGCATCAGTACCGACAACATCTTTCCCATCATCAAGAAATGGCTGTACTCCGAGAAGGACATCTTCCTGCGGGAGCTCGTCTCCAACGCCAACGACGCCATTGTGAAGCTGCAGAAGCTGGCGAACGTGGGCGAGGCCGACCTGCCCGAGGATGAGGTGTTCCGCGTGGCCGTGACGGTGGACAAGGAAGCCCGCACCATCGCCATCGCCGACAACGGCATCGGCATGACCGACGACGAGGTGCGCCGCTACATCAACCAAATCGCCTTCTCCGGCGCCAAGGAATTTCTGGAGCGCTACAAGGATAAGGGCGAGGACGCCCAGATCATCGGCCACTTCGGCCTGGGGTTCTACTCGGCCTTCATGGTGTCTGAGAAGGTGGAGATCAACACCCTGTCCTTCCAGCCCGGGGCTGAAGCCGTGCGCTGGACGAGCGAAGGCGGCCTCGATTACAGCATGGACGCCGGCGACCGCACCACCCGCGGCACCACGGTGACGCTGACGATCGCCGAGGACTCGGCCGAGTACCTGGACGCCTGGAAAGTGCGGGAGGTGCTGACCAAGTACTTCCGCTTCCTGCCCTATGAGCTCACACTGGTGGACGCCGAAGCCGACCGCAAGCAGGCTGCTGAGGACAAAGAGGCGGAGGCCCCGAAGCCCCTCAACACCACCGTGCCCCTGTGGCAGAAGAACGCCCGGGACTGCACCGAGGAGGAATACAAGGCCTTCTACCACCAGGTGTTCCAAGACTACGAGGAGCCGCTCTTCTGGGTGCACCTCAATGTGGACTATCCTTTCACGCTCAAGGGCATTCTCTACTTCCCCAAGCTCAAGCACGAGTTTGACAGCGCCGAAGGGCAGGTCAAACTCTACTGCAACCAGGTGTTTGTGGCCGACAACATCAAGGAGATCATCCCCGAATACCTGCTGCTGCTGAAGGGCTGCATCGACTGCCCCGACCTGCCTTTGAACGTGAGCCGCAGCTTCCTGCAGAACGACGGCACCGTGCGCAAGCTCTCCGGCTACATCACCCGCAAGGTGGCCGACCGGCTGCTGGCGCTCTTCAATGAGGACCGCGAGCGCTACTGCCAGTATTGGGATTCCATCCACCCGTTCATCAAGTTTGGCTGCCTGCGGGACGAGAAGTTCTACGACCAGATGAAGGACGCCATCGTCTTCAAGACCATCCACGGCGACTACAAGACCGTGCAGGAATACCTCGACGAGTTTGCCCGGGTGGAGAGCGAGGAGCACACCGAGCCCCACGGCGACCACGAGCATACCCACACCCATGAGCACAAGGTCGTCTACTACGTGAGCGACCCCAAGCAGCAGGCACAGTACATCGGGCTCTTCCGCCAGAAGGGGCTGAACGCCGTCGAGCTCAACACCATGATTGACAACCACTTCATCTCCTTCCTGGAGATGAAGCTCGAGGACACGCACTTCCGCCGCATCGACGCGGAGCTGACCGACGCGCTCAAGAACGACGAGGGCACGGCGCTGGAACTCTCTGCCCGCGAAGCCGCCGAAAAGGCCGTCAAGGGCGTGAACCCCGCCATTCAGGTGCAGTTTGAGGCCCTGGGCGAGGCCGGTATGCCCGCCCTGGTGCTGCTGGGGGAGGAAAGCCGCCGCATGCAGGAGATGAGCCGGATGTTTGGCGGCATGGAGGGGATGGCCTTCCCCACCCAGGAGACGCTGGTGCTCAACACCGACCACGCCCTGGTGCGCCGCTTGGCTGACCTGGCGGCCGCAGAAGCCGACGGCGAGGACGCCGCCCTGCTGGCCGGGCAGCTGCATGACCTCGCGATGCTCTGCCACCGCCCGCTGGAGCCGGAGGCCCTGACGAAGTTTGTGGAGCGCAGCACCAAACTGCTGGAGAAGCTGGTTTAGCTTCGCCTGATATGAAACACCCGCCGGACAGTGTCCGGCGGGTGTTTCTCTACACAAACGAAATCTAGTAGCAGCAAATGAAAAACACTTTGATAAGGATGCGAAACACACTAAGTGTTCCATGCTATACTGAGCTGAAAGAAGAACCCCTTACTCTTTTGCAGGTGGTGGGATGCATTGGCCATTCAAACAGAGTTGATCAGGCTGTATGAGAAAGAAGGAGCCCGAACGCTTTACTTCAGCGGTGTTTTGCACGGACTGCTAGACGAGTTGTCCCTTAGTTATGGTGAATACTTTGCATATGGAGAAACGCTTGCTGCAGAATTCTACGATCTCACCGAACATCTCTCTGGTGGCAACGATGTGGAGCAGTCCATATGCCAAGCAATCAAAAACAGATTCATTTGCTCCGTGGTCGATGACATTGGGTGGGGTAGCCTTTCTCCATCAAGGGATTTGTTGAAACACATGGTGTTCTCGGCCAAGGTTACAGTAGAATTTCTGGCTGATGGCGGAATCTATGATTCGATTTGCTATGAAGCAGTGGGGAATTATTCGTTCTACACCAAAGAACAGCACGATTCCTATAAAAAGAAACTGTACGATGACACTAAGAGCTTTTTTGACGGAGTCAGCGACGGCCTTCTTGGATTGCAGCAACCATCTTTCCTACTGGCACCCCGGTATCTTGTGAAAATTGATCCAGACATATGCCGGCATCATTCTGCGTTTTCGTGGGCAACGCACCGAATGGAAGCCGTTGTCAGCAACGGCATGTGCATTCTGTTCATCTTTGGAAACTCAGACTAAGGTGCTATTGAGTACCTGCTGTGACCGTCTGCAGCAGCCGCAACCATATTTACGGCTGCAAAGCACACTTCTTATCCAAGAGGAATCTCTTTACCGCGCCCCATGGTGCAGCATCAACACGCTGCGGAACGTGAGGTCACACACCCGCGCGTCCCGGCGCTTCCAGTCGGGCTCCAGCGCCAGGCCCATGTACTGCGACCACTTGGTGAAGTACGGATGGGACAGCGGGCGGGTGAACAGCCCCTCGTGAGCGTCAAGCTCGCCACGCAACCATGCGAGTTGCCGCGCCACCGCCGGTGACCGCCCCGCGATGCCCAGCCGGGCCAGCAGCTCGGTGCGGTGGAACCACTGCATCCACTCTGCTGGGGTGAGATTCTCAGGGGTGGAGGCGAAGTCATTCATGTAGATCGCCGCCGGCCCCACCACCTGGCTGCCATGAAGCAGTTTGATGGGCGGGAGGGGCGAGAGTGCCGTCAGCCGCTGCACCGCCGCGGCCACGGTGGCCAGGTTCTCCGCCGTGCGCCAGCCGCGGGTCAGCGCCAGCAACCGCAGGTGGTAGATGCTGGGCCAGTGCACACCATCGCGGAACACCAGCTTACCGTCCCGGTGGGGGCGGCAAACCTTCTCCATGCCCCCCACCCCGGCGGCGAAGGCGAACCCCGCCAGCGCTTCCGGTATCTGCTCGGCCACCACCGGCGCGTCCTCTGCCCCGGCGTAGGCAAACACACAAGCTAGGATCATGCGTGACCCACCCACCCCCGCCGCGTCCAGCCACTTGCCCACCCGGGCAAGGCTGCCATCGTCGAAGCGGTCACCCCGGGCGGTCAGAGCGTCCAGCGCCCCGCGAATGACCGGGTGACTGCCCTCCACCCCCAGTTCGGTGAGATACCGCACGGCACTCTCCGGTTCGTTCCAGCCGTGGAAGGTTCCGCCCAGCCAGCCATCGGGTTGACGCAGGGCAAGCTGGGCCTTTATCCGCTCGTCGGCCAGAATCTCCTGTTGCAGGGCTGCCATGCCCGGGCTGTCCGTCGGCTCGGCCAGCACCTCCCGCCGCAGGCGGTAGCGGATGGACGGCCCGGCGTGTGCCAGCAAGTAATCCACAGCGGCGTGCTCGCTCATGGTTTATGACTCCTCCCCCGTCCCGTTACTCGCCCGCGCCACAATCCAGCGTACTGCCGCCAGTGCGTCGGCGGCGATGTGGTCGGCCTCATATTCCTGCCAGCGATGGCGATGCTCCCCCACCGAGCCCAAACCTCCACCGGTCAACACCAGCACGGCACCCGCGCCAATGCGCCGGGCCAGCCCCACGTCGGCCGAGCCGGTATCGCCCACCACCCAGCAGGTGGGCAGATCGAGCTTCCAATCCACCGCCGCCTGCAGGGCCAGCCTAGGCAGCGGCTTCTTGCAGTCGCAGCCATCCCCCTTGCGGTGGGGGCAGCAGTAGACGCCGTCCCACGGCGCACCCTGCGCCGCCAGCTCATGGCCCAGCGCACTGGCCCGCCGCCAGAATTCCTCCAGCGTGAGCAGGCCCCTGGCAATGTGGCTTTGGTTGGTGACGACCAGCGCCCGGTACCCTGCCTGCCGCGCCGCGGCGATGGCCTCCGCCGCGAAGGGAAAAAAGGTGAAGTCGCAGATGTCGCCCATCGCGTCACCACCCAACGTGCCCTGCAGGTCAAAGAAGATCGCCCGCTCCATGTGTCTCCTCCGCACTTTCCCCCATCATCGCACAACAGGAGTTGGAAAAACAAGCCTTCCGGGTTATACTGGTGCCATCGGCCGGTTTTCCGGCGTATTGCACAGGAGGATGCCATGAAAGACCCCAGATTGACAACGTTGGCCGGCAACCTGGTCAACTTCTCCTGCCGGGTGAAGCCCGGTGAACACGTGCTCATCGAGATGTTCGGTGACCACCTGGAGTTCGTGAACGAGCTCGTGAAGGCCGTCAGCGCCGCCGGGGGCAACCCCCACGTGTGGCTGCGCGACCGCCGCGTGCTGCGGGAGCTCATCCTCGGCGGCACTGAACAGAGCCTGACGACCTGGGCCGACAACGACGGGGCCTTGATGGCCCAGATGCAGTGCTACATCGGCGTGCGGGGCGGCAACAACGCCTCGGAATACGCCGACGTGCCCGCCGAGAAGATGGCACAGTACATGCGCATCTACAATGAGCGCGTGCACGGCAAGATCCGCGTGCCCCAGACCCGCTGGGTGGTGCTGCGCTATCCCTCCCAGGGCATGGCGCAGATGGCCGGCATGTCCACCGACGCCTTTGAGGACTACTACTTCAAGGTGTGCTGCCTCGATTATGCCAAGATGAGCCGCGCCATGGACAAGCTGGTCGATCTCATGCAGCGCACCGACCGGGTGCGCCTCACCGCCCGGGACACCGACCTTAGCTTCTCCATCAAGGGCTTTGCCGCCATCAAGTGCGACGGCGCGCTCAACATCCCCGACGGCGAGGTCTTTACCGCCCCGGTGCGCGATTCCTTGAATGGCACCATCCATTACAACACGCCCTCCCTCTACAACGGCGCGACGTTTGAGGACATCCGCTTCCGTTTTGAGAACGGCAAGATCGTGGAGGCTACCGGCAACAACACCGAGCTCATCAACAACATCCTCGACACCGACGAGGGTGCCCGCTACGTGGGCGAGTTCGCCATCGGCGTCAACCCCTACATCACCAGCGCCATGAAGGACACGCTCTTTGATGAGAAGATCGCCGGGTCCATCCACCTGACGCCCGGCAGCGCCTACGACGAGGCCTTCAACGGCAACAAGAGTGCCATCCACTGGGATTTGGTCTTGATCCAGACACCGGAATACGGCGGCGGCGAGCTCTGGTTTGACGATGTGCTCATCCGTAAGGATGGCCGCTTCGTGCTGCCCGAGCTCGATTGCCTGAACCCGGAGAATTTGGTGTGACGTCAAAGGTTCCCGCCGATTGTCTCGTGGGGCGAGATACGCTTCACAGTAAACACGAAATCACGCGCCAGCTCCAATGGGCTGGCGCGTGATGTTATTATCCCAAGGGGCCGCCTCTGAGGAATCCCTGCCATAACCAGTATAGAGTCGCAGTGTAACAGGGTCAAATTCACCGTTTTGGAAATGTTGCCAAACTGTTAATACGAAACATCATCATTTTGCAACCGTCCATAATCCGCGCGAAAACGTGTATCCAGGCGTCTCCCAATCGCTCTTCCGTTTGTATAGACAACGCCATCGTCCAGGCCCATCGGTTGCTTCCCCCCGCCAAAGTGCTATACTGTGGCTTGACTGCCCTCTGCCGGGCGGCCGTTGCAACGGTGCCATATGAGAGGAAGAGGGAATCGCATTGTCCGATATGTCTGAACTGGTTGACCCCCCGCAAACCGAACTGCCGCCCGCGCTGCCCACCAAGATGCAGATGCGCCGTACCATCATCGACCTGGCCTGGCCGGTGGTGGTGGAGCTGATGCTGGTGTCGCTGCTGGGCATGGTCAATATGATCATGGTGGGGCACATCGGCACCAACGCATTGGCTGCCGTGGGCATTACCACCCAGCCCGTCCTCGTCAGCTTCATCTTCTTTCAGGCCTTCAATGTGGGCGGCACGGCACTGGTGGCCCGTGCCATTGGGGCAGACAACGTCGCCCAAGCCAAGAAAATCAGCGCGCTGACGCTGTGGCTCAACACCATCGTGGGCGTGGTCATCGGCCTCATCACCTTCTTCTATTCGCGGGAGCTGGTGCTCTTCATGGGTGCCCAGCCCTCCTACCTCGATGACGCGGTGCTCTACATGCAATACAGCGCCCTGGGCGTCATGCTGCAGGCCGTTCCGGCGGCGGTGTCGGCGCTGGTGCGCGGCGCTGGCAACACCCGCATCCCCGCCGTTTACAACCTCGCGTCCAACATCGTCAACGTCATCGTGGGCTTCGCGCTGGTGTATCTGCCGTTCTCCTTCTCCCACCTGGGGGTGCTGGGGGTGGCCATCGCCCAGCTGGTGGCCAAGGCCGTGGCTCTGGTCATGGCGCTCTATGCCATGCTCAACAACAGCCGCCTGGCCATTCGCCTCAACGCCCGTGACATCGTCCGGCCCGACTTCGCGGCCCTGGGCAAGCTCGTGTACATCGGCTTCCCCGCCGCGCTGGAGCAGCTCGCCATGCGGGCGGGGCTGCTCATCTTCTCCAAGCTGGTGGCCGACCTGGGCGATGTGTCGCTGGCGGCCCACACCATCAACATGAACATCCAGGGTCTGGTGTTCAACTTCGGCGCGGCACTAGGCGCGGCGGCCACCTCGCTGGCCGGGCGGACACTGGGTGCCGGCGACCCGGCGCTGGCCAACGCCTACCTCAAGGAAACCCGCCGCATCGGCATGGTCACCTCCATCGTGTTCACCGTCGTGCTAATCGCCTTCCCCGGCCCCATCTCCCGGCTCTTCACCGCCGACCAGGCGGTGGTGGCGGTCTCGATGAACGTGCTGTGGCTGGGAGCCCTCATGGTGCCGTTCCAGACGAGCCAGCTCATCATCAGCGGCGGGCTGCGCGGGGCCGGCGACACGGTGTGGCCGCTGGTGGCCACCGTCCTTGGCGTGGGCATCGTGCGCGTGGGCGCGGGGTACCTGGGCATGGTGACACTGGGCCTGGGCCTGACCGGCGCGTGGGCGGCGTTCCTCTTTGACCAGGCCACCCGTTCCGTCGTCATCTTCCTGCGGTTCCGCACCGGCCGCTGGCAGCACCGGAAGATCTGACGGTCTGCGGCGGCGCTGGACGCTGCTTCCTTGCCAGCAGCCAACCGGTGCATTCCATTCTCTTTGCATGTCCCTTGCACACCGCTGGTGGTCGGTCAACACTCCCCCAAAAACCATATGCCAAAGAATCCTCCAATGAGTATGGTACAGGCAAACAAGGATTTACAAAGATGTTTTGCGCAAGAGACCACAAAACATGATACATATGCAAACGGGAGGCCCTTATGTGTAAGACATTGCGTTCCTTCCTGTTGATCGCAAGCATGCTGTTATTGACTTCCTGTTCATTGGCCGGTGTGCCAATGGCAGGAAGATTCTTTGTTGATCGTGACGACGAGTTGGCAGACGAGAGGCTGGAGCAGGTGCTGGAAGCCATTGAAAACCAGGATAAGGACGCCCTGAAAGGGTTGTTTTCAAAAAGAGCGCTGGAGGAGACCGCAGATTTTGACGCGGGAGCGGAGTACCTCTTTGAGCTTTTTCAAGGCGATGTTGCATCGTGGGACGGAGACATCGGACCTGTGTATGAGTCCATCGAACTTGGAAAGAGGACCAAGGAGATGACGTCGTTTTTCGATGTCGTAACGGATGAGCAAACCTACATCGTTTTCCTCGCAGATGTCCCGGTGGACACGCAAAACCCGGACAATGCCGGTTTGTACGCCCTTCGGGTTGTGAAGGCAGAGGACGAGGAAACGCAACTCACCTATGCGGAAGACATGATGGTTCCCGGTATCTATATGCCAAAATGAACAGGTACCGTCAATAGTTTTTCGCACAATTGTCTCGCTTGGTTTGACGGTCAGCTGGTCTGCAGGGCGTCAACCTCATAGGTTTCCAGATGCTTCATGCTCATGTAGGGAACGGTGCCCCAGCGGGAGC
>JAEWRW010000011.1 GCA_023398815.1 Bacillota bacterium | reverse complement strand
TCCCGCTGGGGCACCGTTCCCTACATGAGCATGAAGCATCTCGAAACCTATGAGGTTGACGCACTGCAGACCAGTTGACCGGCAAACCAAGCGAGACAATTGTGCGAAAAACTATTGACGGTACCGGTACAAATAACCGCCGCCAGATAATCTGGCGGCGGTTATTTGTACATGCGCTTCGTCAAATAGAGTTGCTTACTCCGCCGCCTCCACCACGGCCCGCAGCGCCTGCTGCATAAACCAGTCCTGGGCGCAGAGGTGGGGCTCCCCCTCACCCGCCTGCACATAGGCATAGGTACCGTCCGGGCCCATGGCGCGGGCCTTTTCGTTGTCACGCAGGAAAATGCTCAGCATCTCAATCAGGCGCGCTTTCAGGTCCTCCTGCTCCACAGGGAAGGCCACCTCCACCCGGCGGTCGAGGTTGCGTGGCATCCAGTCGGCCGAGGAGAGGTAGAGTTCGGGCAGTCCGCCGTTCTCAAAGTAGAAGATGCGGCTGTGCTCCAGGTAGCGCCCCACGATGGAGCGGACGGTGATGTTCTGGGAAAGGCCCGGCACCCCGGCGATGAGGCAGCACATGCCCCGCACAATGAGCTCCACCCGCACGCCTGCCGAAGACGCCTCGTAGAGCCGGCGGATGAGGCCCTCGTCGATGAGGGAATTGACCTTGGCCACGATGCGGGCGGGGCGGCCCAGGCGGGCGTTCTCAATTTCCCGGCCGATCATGACATAGAAGAAATCCCGCAGGCCGTGGGGCGCAACCTTGAGTTTGCGCCAGGCCGTGGCGGTGGAGTAACCAGTCAGGTAATTAAAGAGGGCCGAGGCGTCGGCACCCACCGTCTGCCGGCAGGTGAAGAGACCAATGTCGGTGTACAGCCGGGCGGTGGAGTCGTTGTAGTTGCCGGTGCTCATGTGTACATAGCGGCGGATGGCCCCCTCCTCCCGCCGCACCACGAGCAGCACCTTGCAGTGAATCTTCAGACCCTTCAGGCCGTAGATGACGTGGCAACCGGCGTTCTCCAGCTTTCGCGCCCAGCCGATGTTGTTTTCCTCATCAAAGCGGGCCTTGAGCTCAACGAGCACGGTGACCTGCTTGCCGTTTTCCACCGCGCGGATCAGGGACTCCACCACCGGCGATTTGCCGCTGACCCGGTAGAGCGTCTGCTTGATGGCCAGCACGTCGGGGTCCTCGGCAGCACGGCGCAGGAAATCTTCCACACAGCCGAAGGTCTCATAGGGCAGGTGCACCAGCCGGTCCCGCGCGCGGATGGCGGCGAACACATCCTCCTCCCCCAGGAAGTCCGTCGGCGTCTGGGGCGTCCACGGGCGGTCGCGCAGTTCCTCCATGCCCGGCAGGCGGGCCAGGCTCATCAGCGCCGTCAGGTCGAGCGGCCCGTCGATGTGGTAGACGTCGGGCTTCTCCACCTCCAGCATCCGTACGAGGAAGCTCTTGATCTCCCCATCTACGGCTCGGTCGCCGCCGTAGCCCTTCTGCAGCTCCAGCCGCACCGGGTCGCCCCAGCGGCGCTGCCGCACGCTCTTGGCAATCTCGTCGAGCAGGTCGGCGCTGCCCTCGTCAATCAAGAGGTCGGAGTTGCGGGTGATGCGGAAGGGGCACAGCGCCAGCACCTCGTACCCCGGGAAGAGCACCGCCATGCGGGAGACGATAAGTGCCTCCAACGGCAGGAAGCAGCGCGTCCCACCGGCTCGCGGCAGCTCCAGAAATCGGTCGAGGATGGCCGGGGTCTGCACCACGGCGTAGAGGGTCTCCTCCTCCCGTTGCAGGCGGCGCAGGCGCACGGCGATGTTCAGGCTCTTGTTGGCAATGAGGGGGAACGGCCGGCCCGCGTCGATGGCCATGGGTGTCAGCACCGGGAAGCACACATCGTCAAAGTAGTGGTGGGCAAAGCGGCGCTGCTCGTCGTCCATCTCCCCTGGTGTGAGCAGGCGGACGCCCTGGGGCAGCAGCTCCGTCTGCAGCTCCTGCCAGCAGCGGTATTGGCGCTCCACCAGCGCGTGGGTCAGGTCCGCCGCCATGGCCAGTTGCTCCCAGGCTGTGCGGCCCGTCGGGTCCCGCCCGGCGTAGGAGACCTGCACCTGCTCGTGCAGGCCGGCAATGCGCACCATGAAAAACTCATCGAGGTTGCTGGCGGTGATGGCCAGGAACTTCAACCGCTCCAGCAGCGGGTTGCGGCGGTCAAAGGCTTCCTCCAGCACGCGGGCGTTGAAGTCCAGCCAGCTGGCTTCGCGGTTCAGCAGGGTCTTGCTGGGTTCGGGCATACCATCCTCCTGTTGTCGCGGGCGTCAGCCCAGTGGGTTTTTGCGCAGCGTGGGGCGCAGGCCAAACACCTCGGTGAAGAACTCGCCCTTGTACCCCAGGGTCCATTCCTCCAACGTGGTGTCGCGGTCCGTGCGGCCGGTGATGACCAGATCATTGCCCACAAGCTCGGTGGTCACGTCGGCCAGCTTCTGGGTGTGGCTGCGGTCCAGCCCGTCGGCGATGCGCAGGATGGCCGCCAGCTTGCTGGCCGTCAGCCGCTCGTCGTCGTGCAGGGCCGCCCACTCCCGGTGGCTCATGCTGGGCACCGTGCCGCCGTGGTAGCGGCAGATGTTGCCAATGAGGGCCATGTCGGACGTCGTCAAACCCACCAGATTGCTGTCCATAATGACATGGCAGGAATAGACATCGTGGTACTTGCTGTTGACGAACTTGCCGATGTCGTGCAGCACCGCAGCTGTCTGCAGCAGCAGGCGCTCCCGCCGGGGGAAGCCGTGCACCTTGCGCAGGCAGTCGAATATCTGCAGCGCTAACCGCTCCACCATGGCGGCGTGGGCGCGGTCGGTCTGGTAGAGGGCGGCCATCTCCCAGGCGGAGGCCACCACGCTGCCCTCAAAGCGTCGGTTCCATTCCTTGGCTTCCTTGGGGTAGAGGGATTCGTACAGCAGCCAATCCCCCAGGGAGACGCTGGGCGACACCACCGTGCCCGAGCCGGTAAACTCCGCCAGGGTGAGGTAGATCGCCAGAGAGGGCATGAGCACCTCGGCCTGTTCGCCCCGCAGGCCATAGCGCTCCACCACCTGGGCTGGCGAGAGGTGTTTGACCTCGTCGTAGAGGGCCTGCAGTGTCGCCCGGGGGATGCGCAGCATCCCGTCCCTCTCCTCGGTGTGGGTGAGCTCGGCAATGAGCTCAATCTCCTTACCGCAGACGACGAAGCGCTCGGGCCGGTAGGCCGCCATCTGGTCGCGCAGCATCCGCGTGAGGGCTGCCAGGTATTCCTCCAGGATGAGGTGGAAGCGCGGGGTGCGTTCGCCGGTCTCACCAAGCATTTGGCTGAGTTTCAGCGACCCGACGCGCACGTTGCGGGCAAAGACCACGTCGCCCTGCCGCAGCGCCGCGATACCCACCGACCCCGTGCCGATGTAGGCCATGAGCGTGGGAACGCGCACGTCCTCGCCTGCCACTTCCAGCCGGCGCAGCATCTCCTTGTAGATGAGCGTCATCTCCTGCCCATCCTCCAGCACCTGCACGGTGCGACCGGTGCGCACGCGGAGCTGGTCGAGCACATAGGGGGCGTTGGCGGCCTCCCGCAGGGCGGTGGTGGCGGTGAGGCGAATGGCATCCTCCTCAACGCCATACTGGGCGCATACCTGCAGGTAGCCATCGAGTACCCGGGCGATCTCCTCCAGCGTGCGGAAGGACACCCGCCCGTGGTTGAAGCTCTCGTACCCCAGGTTCACCGGGTGTTCCAGGTAGTCCAGCTCCAGGGGGTGCACGCCACCGACCTGGGCAATCTCCATGCTCAGGATGCTGGAGCCGATGTCGATGACGGCGGCCAATTGCGCCCGGTCCTTGTCTGCCATGGTCTCACCCTTTCATTGGGATATTTTCATTATATACCAGCCGCCCGCCGCCCATCAGGGGGACGAGAGTGGAATTAACATAGATTTCATAATTTAACATGGTTCGACCCGCCCACCGATGGCTCGCGGTTCTTCCGTATTCTTTGCATTGTGGGGGCGTCGTTGCTATAATGGCAGTATGTCAAAACATGGACGCTTTTGCAAACTGATGGCAACGGTACTGCTGGTGACGAGTCTCGCGCCGGCGCTGGCGGCCTGCCAGCCTGCCGAGGCCGGGGACACGGCCAAAAGCCTGGCGGCGGACCTGAAAAGCCAGGCATACCCCCGCATTTACAGCCTGCTGACCGACGACGCACGGGAGGCCATTACATTGAATGCCCTCTCCCAGCGGTATGAGGACATCTACGGTGCGCTGGGACTCACGCAGAGCGACTGCAAGGTGAAGGGCGTGGACACGCTGGACGCCAACCACGCCACCGCCACGCTGACGCTGTCGCTGACGAGCGAAAAGCTCGGCCAGTTTCAGCTGGAGCTGGAGGCTCCCCTGCTCAAGGAGGACAACGAGTGGCGGGTGGAATGGACGGGCGAACTCATTCTGCCGGGGCTGGAGGACAACTGCCGGGCGTTGCTGCGCATCATCCCCGCCAAGCGGGGGGAGATTTTTGATGCCAACGGCGTGCTGCTCGCGAAGAACACCTACGCCCAGTCGGTCTACGTCGACACCTCCAAGGTCGACAACTATGAAACGCTAATCCGCCTGCTGGCACCCAAGCTCGACACCACCGAGGACGCCGTGCGCAAGAAGCTCTCCTCGGCCATTAAGGCCAGCGAGGAGAAGGCCAAGGCCGAAGCCGAGGCAAGCGCCCAGGCCAGCGCCACCCCCTCTGCCGGCAAGGCCACCGCGTCTCCGTCTCCCTCGGCCACGGCAACCGCGCAAAACAGCGGCAGCGGCTCGGCCCAGGTGGCGGTGATGTATGTCGTCAAGGCTTACCCGCGGGACACGCTGAGTGATGAGCAGATTGAGGACCTTGAGGCCATCAAAGGCGTGGGCGTGGACGACAGCTACATGACGCCGCTGAGGGTCTACCCCTACGGCAACACGCTGGCCCATGTACTGGGTTACACCGGCGTTGTGTCGGCCGAGGACCTGGCCAAGGAAGGCAACGAAGACCTGCCGGTTGACTCGCTCATTGGCAAGTCGGGGTTGGAGAAAACCTACGAGCAACAGCTGCGGGGTACACCGGGGTGCGAGCTTGTGATCCTGGACGCCGAGGGTAGCACCAAGCTGACCCTGGCGCGCAAGCCCAAGCAGGACGGACAGGATCTGCGGCTGACGATCGACCTGAGGATGCAGCAGCGGGCCGAGGAGCAGCTGATGGACAAGCTGACCGACAAGATGGCCGGCACCATCATCGTGCTCAACCCCAAGACCGGCTACATCGAGGCCATGGCCAGCGCCCCCAGCTTCGACCCAAACCTCTTCTCCTTCGCCGTGGATGAGGACACCTGGAAGGAGCTGCAGGATCCCAAGAACCAGAACCCGCTCTACAACCGGGCGACTTCGGGCCTGTACCCGCCAGGCTCCACCTTCAAGCCTTTCACCGCCGCCATGGGGCTGGCCGATGGGGCCATCACCACCGACTTCGTGTTCCAGGGCAAGATTGTGGACAACCGATGGACGCCCACCGACAAGAACTGGGTCTACCCGGCCATCAAGCGCATGGAGGCCACCCCCGGTGCCCTCAACCTGCGCAACGCCATCACCTATTCGGACAACATCTTCTTTGCCTACACGGCCATGAAGGTCGGCGCGGCGAAGTTCTACCAGCACTGCCTGGACCTGGGGCTGGGCTCCACGATGGACTTTGACCTGCCGCTGTCCACCGGCCAGGTCGCCAATACCTCAAGCTTTGAATCGCTGCGCACGCTGGCTGACTCGGGGTATGGTCAAGGCGAGTTGCTCATCACGCCGCTTCAAATGGCCTCGCTCTTCGGGAGCCTCGATAACGGCGGCGACATCATGCTGCCCCGGCTGGTGGCAAGCCTGTGCCAGGCCACCGAAACCGGCTATGAGACCGCCCAGACCAACCCGCCCGAGGTGTGGCGGGAGGGCGTGGTCTCCAAGTCCATCGTCAACACCCTGACGCCCTATCTGCAGCGGGTCGTCACCACCGGCACGGCCACGGCCCTTGACCGCCCCAGCCTGCAGCAGTACAAGCTGTGCGCTAAAACCGGCACCGCCGAGGTCGGCACCGACAAGAGCCGAGAAGTGGCCTGGCTCACCGCCTATGCCACCGAGAAGGTCGACCGATTGGTTTGCACGGTCATCGAGGTGCCGGCCGGCAAGGGGTCTGTGCGCTCCGACATCATGTTCAATATGCTCCAGCCCCTGCCGGCCCTGGCGGATGTGACCGCTGAGGACCTGGATGCCCAGCAAGCCGCCGCAGAGGATATCCTGAACGGCGATAATTGACCAGAACGAACTACCCAAAAGCCGGACGGTAAATGCCGTCCGGCTCAAGTCGACAGCCTTTCGCGTCTGCCGCTATGGCGACAGCCGCGATTCAAACTGCTTGTTCTCGTTATGGCCAGATCGGTCGCCGCACATGTCGCCGACCGATCACAAAATGCAGCTCTTATGCGGGTTTATAAGGATACGACGCGCCTTCGGGCGAGGTTTACTCTTCTGCTCGCGCTGACCCTTTTTCCCTCCCGCCGAATGAATCGGCGGGAGGTTCCTCTCCCATTTACCCGTTCTAGGGGTTTGTAAACACTCTGGCCGGACGGTAAATGCCGTCCGGCTTTTTTATATATCCCACCGCCGGGGTACAAAAAACCGGGCGACCACTGGTCGCCCGGCAAGAAAAGCTATTGTCAGCCGATGAGGCGCTTGGCCAGGTCCACCGCCGAGGCCGCGTCGTCGGAGTAACCGTCGGCGCCGATTTCGTCGGCATATGCCTGGGTGACCGGCGCGCCGCCGATCATCACCTTGGCCCGGTCACGCAGGCCCTTGGCCTTCAAGAGCTCCACGGTGCCGCGCATGTTGGGCATGGTCGTGGTGAGCAGCGCCGACATGGCAATGATCTGCGCTCCCTTGTTCTCCACCGCGTCGACGTACTGCTCCGGCGAGACGTCGATGCCCAAATCGATGACCTCGAAGCCCGCGCCTTCCAGCATCATGGCCACGAGATTCTTACCGATGTCGTGCAGGTCGCCCTTCACCGTGCCGATGGCCACCCGGCCCACCGGCTCCACCCCGCTGGCCACCAGGATGGGCTTGAGGATGTCCAGCCCCGCGTACATGGCGCGCGCGGCAATGAGCACCTCGGGCACGTAAACCTCGTTGTTCTTGAACAACACGCCGATTTCGCTCATCCCGACGATCAGGCCCTCGTTGAGGATCTGGGCGGCGCTGACGCCTTCTTCCAGAGCACGGTTGACCAGCTCCTTGACCTTCGGCGCACGGCCGGCCTTGAGCAAATCGGCAATTTCGCGCATGTTCGCCATGTTCGTTCCTCCTGCATCTCTCAGCATATAGTCATAGTATACCATTGAGACAAGCCAATGCAATGCACCGATTCTGCGGTAACTTGAACATATTTGCGCCGGAGCTCACCTGGCCGGCGTCGTCACGGCAGCCGCGCGCGGTATTTGTTGGGCGTTGTGCCCACGTTTTTCTTAAATACCTTGCTGAAATAGCTGGCGTCATCGTAGCCCACGGCCTCGGCGATGTTTTGCATGGAGCGGGAGCGATCCCCCAGCAGGCGCTTGGCCTCCTCCATCCGCACCCGCGTCAGGTATTCAATGAAGGTGATGCCCAGTTCACTTTTGAAGCAGTGGCTGAGGTAGTAGGAGCTGAGGTAGACATTGCGGGCCACCTCGTCCAGGGTGATGGGCTGGGCGTAATGCTCGCGGATGTAGCTCAATACGGTGCTCAGCGTTTCGGCGTTCTTCACGTTGCGGGTATCGTAGACGTTATCGAGCATGCTATCCAGCGTGTGACGCAGCTTCAGGCACATCTCGTCAAAGTTGCCGATGGCCAGCACCTCGGTCAGCAGGGCGAAGTTGAGGCCGAGCATGGTCTCCAGCCGGGCACCGCCCTCCACCGCCGCGCGGGAGAGCACGACCACCAGCTCCAGCACCCGGGCCTTGATGACCTCGTCGTTGCCGGCGTTGCGCAGGAAGATCTCACCCAGAATCTCGTTGAGCAGCTCCCGCGCGCCGGCCCGGTCGCCCAGCCGCACCCGGCCCAGCAATTCCTTCTCCTTGTGCAGGGGGTAGACCGAGACCGTATCCTCCAGAGCGGTGATGGTCTCCTCGGCTTGCTTCTTGGCAAAGACAAGCTCGGCGATGCGGGACTGCTGTTGGTTGCGATCCCGGCGCTGCTGCAGCTCGGCCATGCCGGCCTGGGCCAGGCCATTGACGGCGGTGAACAGCAGATCGGCCGAAGCCTGCACCGACTTGCCGGAGTAGACACGGATGCTCTCACAGTGGCGCAGCAGTTCCTCCCCGGCCAGGGGCAGCCCCGCTGTGCGCTGCAGAATCTCCTGGCGCGCCATCTCGTCCAGCTCCCACATCAGCACCGGCCCGCAGGCCACGCACCCCAGGTAGATGTCGCGGTAGAGGATGGGAGCGTACAGCTCCACCAGGCCAGCATGGCAGCGGGTGATGTAGCACTCCCCCAGCTCGGCGGCCTGCCGCCCAGCCTTGTGGATGCTGGTTAGGCACCTCTCCCGCCCCTCGGCACAGCCCTGCACCCCGCTGCAGAATGGGCAGATCTGCCCATACTGCTCCGGCTCGATGAGCGTGCGCCCGTCGGCCGCTAGGAACAGCGCCCCCAACCCGGTGGCATAGACGTAGGTATTGAGGAGCTTGCGAACGGCGGACGGCTCCAGCGCGTCCTCCATCCGGAGCAGGTCGGCGTTGATGCGTAATGGCTCCATCCCCGGCACTTCTCCTTCATTCCACACAATTCATGTGTATTATACAGGATGGGCGTCACTCTTGGAAAGCGCCGTCGCCATTGCGCCGCAAAAAAGAGCGCCCATTCACCGAATGGGCGCTCGCTGCCCGTGTGTTGTCAGTCCAGCCTTTGCTTTTTGGTCAGTGTGTCGCTGCCGCCATCGGTCGTAATGGTGAACTTAACCGTATAGGTCCCCGGCGTCAGATACATGCCGTTGGACTTATATCCGTTCCAGTAGAACAGCACATACCCCCGGTCGTAAACAAGTGACAGGCTGTCCTTGTAGATGAGGCTGCTGCCCTTGTAAACCTTCATGTACATCTTTGGGTCCGGCGCGCCCTTGGCGTCATACTCCGCATAGAACGTGTGGTACCATCCGCTGTATGTGTAATAGTAGTACCCATAGTCGTAGGAATTCACGTCCGGCTTGTGGTACTTCACCGTGAGGGTGCTGGTCTTTTCACTCACCGTGCCGGCGGAGTTCTTGGCTGCGATTTTGATCTTGTACTTGCCCTTCTCCAACCCGCTGGCGTAGATTCGCTTGGTGTAGGTTCCCGCGTCCTTGAGCGAGTTCACCGTCACGGTATAGAGTGTCTTGCCCTTGCTGTTGAGCACGCTGATGGTCACATAGCTCTTGGTGGAGATTTTGTAGCTCACAACGACGCTGCCGTCGTTGTACACTGAGCTCTTGGAGAGTTTGACCTTGGTGATGGCGGGCTTGCTGGCCTTCTTCACCGTCAGCGGTGCCTTGGCGGTGGCCGTCTTGCCGTCAGCGTCCCGCACGGTGTAGACGACCTTGTATTTGCCGGCGGCCACCAGCTTGCCGGCGTCGCTCTTCAGGTCCCACTTTACCGTGGCGGAGGTGGTGCTGTGCAGTTTGTCCGTCTCCAGCGTCCGCACGGTGTCGCCGTCCGCGTCCACCACCTTGAGCGAAGCGATGGCCGCGTGGCTGTTCTTGAGCTTGATGGACACGTTGGCCCACTCGTTGCGGGTCACCGACGCCGGCGACACGGAAACCGACGCCGTCATGGCGTTGGGGTCGGGTGCCAGCACGGTGATCTTGGAGCTCGTCAGTGTCTTGGTGCCATTGCCATTGGTAAAGGTGGCCTTGATCGTGTACTCGCCGGTGGGCACCTGGCTGCCGTTGTCGTCCCTAGTGTTCCAGGCCAGCACCGTATTGCCCTGCTGCAGCTTGCCTACAGCCAGGCCACGCACCGCGGTGCCGTCTGCCTTGCACACGCGCACCGTGGCCTTGGCCTGCGTATTGAGGGTGTAGCTCAGGTTGACGCTGGCGCCACGGTTGACCACGGTCTTATTGACCTTGAACCCGCTGACCGAGATTGCTGGCGGCGCTCGTAGGGTCACCGTGTCCTTCAGGGTCTCCATGTTGCCATAGTTGTCCCACACAATCACGGTGTAGGTGCCGTTGGCCAGCGGCTCGCCATACCAATCCTCCAGGCCAAACGAACCGGAAATGGTGCCGTTGGCCGCGTTGAAGGTCAGTTCCTTCATCAGAACATTGTCGGAAGACACAAGGTCGACGATCGCCGTCCCGCTGGTGTAGTGGCAGCGGAAGGAGAAATTGATGGTGTTCCATGGGTTGTTTACCACGTTGTGATAGGGCAGCTTGAGGGTATCCAGCGGGGCATACATCCGGAAGGTGGTGCCCGAATCGGAGTAGGTCTGCCCACCCATCGTCTGCGCCTGGACCCTGACCTGGTATGAACCGACAGCAAGAGCCGACACATCCAGAGTATATGTATGGCTTCCTGCCGCAGCCATGTCGGCCCCCGCCCCGTAGTTGTCACCACCTACCCAGCCAGCGGAGGAGCTAATAATGGAAATATCCACCGAGGACACGGTCTCCGACAGGGTGTAGTGCACCTCTAGCTGGTGGTCGTAGTCTCCACCGGTAATCAGCGAGTCGTCCGCCACCCCGACGGAGGAGATGACACCATCCGCCAGGGCGACGGCCGGCACCATACACAGCAGCAGGGCGGATAGCAAGACGACCCATAGGGTTTTCTTCATGGTCTCAACCTCCACGCGGAAAATATGGATGGTAATATATTACAATTCTATCATTGCGGAAATGAACTTACAATGACAAAAATGTGACAAACGAAAAACTCTATCAAACTGGTCGCCAGAGCAGCGAAACCACACAAAGCCGCTGTTGACAGCATTGACAAAAGCATGTAGAATATTTTCTGCGTCAAATCGGCCAAACTCAGCCCCGGCTGAAAATTGCGCTGGCAGCGTCCTCTTGTGGATCCCCCACGCCGCACCGGGAACGCTGTACGATTAGGAGGAAACCATGGGTACGTTTATGGCCAATGCCGAAACGGTCGACAAGAAATGGGTGGTGGTCGACGCCGCCGGTCAGCCGCTGGGCGTGCTGGCCAGCCAGGTCGCTCACATTCTGCGCGGCAAGCACAAGCCCACCTACACCCCTCACGTGGATTGCGGTGACAACGTCATCGTCATCAACTGCGAGAAGATTGTGCTGACCGGCAAGAAGGCCGAGAAAAAGGTCTATGTCCACCACACCGGCTATGTCGGCGGGCTGAAGGAGCGCCCCTTCAAAGTCGTACTGGAGAAGAACCCCGAGTTCATCATTCAGCACGCGGTCAAGGGCATGCTGCCCAACACCATTCTGGGGCGCAAGCTCCTGAAGAACCTGCGCGTGTTCAAAGGTGCCGAGCACAACCATCAGGCTCAGCAGCCTGAGGCGCTCGAGCTGAAAGGGAGGTAGGAGCAAACATGGCTGAAGCATTGCAGTACAGAGGAACTGGCCGTCGCAAGACTTCCGTCGCCCGGGTGCGCCTGACTCCCGGCAGCGGCAAGATCGTCATTAACGAACGCGACATCGACGAGTATTTTGGGCTGGAGACGCTCAAGCTCATCGTCCGTCAGCCGCTGGTGCTGACCGAAACCGTCAGCCGCTTTGACGTTCTGGTGAATGTCGAGGGCGGCGGCTTGGCTGGCCAGGCTGGCGCCATCCGCCACGGCATCGCCCGCGCCCTGCTGGCCGTCGATGGCGAGCTGCGCCCGGCGGTGAAGAAGGCGGGCTTCCTGACCCGCGACTCCCGCATGAAGGAGCGCAAGAAGTACGGCTTGAAGGCCGCCCGTCGCGCGCCCCAGTTCAGCAAGCGCTAGTCGCGCAACCCATCAAAGCGAACCACCCGGACTTACCAGCCGGGTGGTTTTTCTATTCCATTCTCAAGAAATTGTCCCGGAAATGTTTAGCAGCTTTCTTTACAGGGAATGTACTCTGGAAGTCTATAGTCTACGTTTGGATGGAGGGCTTACCATGAAAAGTCCTTTGGGTTGGAGACCCTATGTCATTTCCATTGCCGCCGCGCTGGCAGTGCTGGCGATGCCAGCAGTGGCCCATGCAGCACAGTCCGGGCCCTTTACGTATGCGATAGCCGGTGACGCGGTGACGGTCACAGGCTACACCGGCAGTGATGGGGTGGTAACGGTGCCTGCCATGCTTGGTGGCAGGAGTGTCACCGCCATCAGTGCGGGTGCCTTCGCAGGGAACGATACCGTGACGAACGTAACCATACCGGTGGGCGTGACAAAGCTGGGGCAAGATGCTTTTGCCGGTTGCGATGCCCTCACCTCTGTCTATTTCATGGGCAACCTGCCCGCCGTTGACGAGGACGATGACCAGGGCGAAGACAACGACGATCAGGATGAGGACGACGACCAGGACGAGGACGAGGACGACCAGGGCGAGGACGAGGACGACCAGGGCGAGGATGAAAGTGATGGTTGGTTCGGCGACTCGGCTTCTTCCGTTCGTCTGTACTACCACATCAGCAAAGCCGCAAGCTGGAAAGCTTATACGCAATCCCCCAAGCAGGAGTTTTGCCTGGTGACGGTAAAGCCGCGCAACGGCGACGCTGCTTACAAAGTCAAAGCACCCATCACCAGCAAGCGTATCCAGTCACCAGCTTCGCCAACTCGCAATGGGTATGCCCTTGCCGCTTGGTACAGGGATGGTTCCCTCAACAGCCGTTGGAACTTCACCACAGCCGCAATCACCGGTGACATCAAGATCTACGCTGGCTGGAAAAAGATGTCTACCGTGCTGCCATCTGGCACCAAGGCTTCATCCGCAGGATATGAAAGCATCCAATTCAGCTGGAGCAAGGTAAATGGCGCCACCAAGTACATTGTCTACCGCGCCTCTTCCAAGTATGGCACCTACAAAAAGGTGAAGGAGACGACTGCCACCAGCTACACCAACACAGGCCGCACCACCGGCAAGACCTATTACTACAAGGTCAGGGCTGTGAGCGGCAGCACCACCAGCAAGGCTTCGGCGATCGTTTCAGCCAAGGCGGTACCATCCAAGCCAAGCGACGTGGAGGCCGAAGGTGTTGGCTCTGGCAACATCACCATCAACTGGGGCAAGGTGAGCGGCGCCACCAGGTACCAGATCTACCGCTCCACCAGCAAAACCGGTACGTACAAGAGAGTCGCCTCCACCACTGGCCTGCAATACACCAACGAGGGACTGAGCACCACCAAGACCTACTACTACAAGGTGCGTGCCTATCACCTGGAGGATGGCGAGAAGGTCTACGGGAAATACAGCAACACTATCAGTGCAAACCCCTGAGCCGGACACAAGCCAAAACAGCCCGCTTGATAAAGCGGGCTGTTGATATTGGATGGGTACTGCAGCGTACCAGCCCGGTGGCTCTTATGCCACTGGCGCAGCCCCGTCGCCCTTTCGTTGACATCTTATTTATTTAGCATTATATTATTTTAATAATCATGTTGGAGCAACATCTCAATTATTCACAGAAAACGCGAAGTGGAGGATCTGTCATGAAGCGTCCGTTTTGGAAACTGTGTGCGCCCGCGCTGGTGCTTTTGCTATGCTTCCTGACGCTGTCAGGGGCGACGCTGGCGGCGTCGTCTGGGGCCTTCGAGTATGAGGTCAACTACGACGGGACAACCGTGACCATCACTGGGTATACCGGCCCTGGCGGCAATGTGGTAGTGCCCGCCACGATCGGCGGAAAAAGCGTAACAGTGATCGGGTCATCCGCGTTTGAGGATAACGCCGATCTGACCGGTATCACCCTGCCCGTGGGCATCACCACCATGGACACGGGCGCCTTCCGCAACTGCACAGGGCTGACATCCATTCACCTGCCCAACACACTGAAGGTCATTGAGACCGCCGCTTTTCAGGGGTGTACGGCTCTGCAAACGGTTCCCTTTCCCGCCGGAGTGAACTACATAGGGAACTACGTCTTCAGCCGATGCACGCAGTTGACCAACATTCAAGTGGATAGCGCCAACGCCGTATACTCCAGTGTCAACGGAGTTTTGTTTGACAAAAATGCCACCGAGCTGATCATCCTCCCCCCAGGAAAACAAGGTGCATACCAAATACCGGCCGGTGTTGTCAAACTCGCACACAATGCGTTCGAAGACTGTGATGGGCTAACCTCCGTGTCCATCCCCAACGGTGTGGAGTCGATTTCCTATCAGTGCTTCAACGATTGTGATGGCCTCAATAGCATTGATCTGCCCACCAGCGTGATTTCGATTGAAGAGTTGGTGTTTTATTCCTGTGACAAGTTGACATCCATTGAAGTGTCAAGCGCCAACCCGAACTATTCGAGCCAAGATGGTCTTTTGTACAACAAGACGAAAACCAAGCTACTGTACTGCCCCACCGGCAAACCAAGCCTATCAAGCCTGCCCTCCACCCTTACCGTCATTGACGACTACGCGTTTACCAATTGTGGACGTCTCACCTCGGTTCCGCTGCCGACCGGCGTCAATGAATATGGTTTTAGTGCCTTCGCCGGTTGCAGCGCGCTGAAGAGCATTGCGCTGCCCACTGGCGCCAAGACTCTCCCTTATGGGCTGTTCGAAGGATGCACCGCCCTCGAACGCATCGTCCTACCTTCCGGCGTAACAGCCATACGGGACAGCGCCTTCTCGAATTGCGAGCGTCTCACCAGCATCAGTATCCCTGGCACGGTGTCGTCCATCGAGTATGGCGCCTTCCTGGGGTGCAAAAGCCTGAAGAGTGTCGTTGTTCCAGCAGGGTTGAAAGAGTTGGGGGAATGTGCTTTTAAGGGTTGTACGGGGCTGAGTGCAGCTTACTTCTATGGGGGAGTCCCCCTTTGCTATGAAGACCCAACGGATTGGTTCGATGATACAAAAGATGACTTCCGCATCTACTACCATGTATCCAAAAGCTGGAGCTCCTACGACGAATACCCCACCTCCCCCTTCTGCGATGTAACCATCGACACCCGCGACGGCGCATCGGTCAGCAAAATTCACGCCACGATCACCAGTGGCCACATCAAGTCCCCCACCGCCCCCACCCGCGCGGGGTATGCCTTCACCGGCTGGTACAAGGAATCCAGCTGCGAGACCAAGTGGGACTTCGCCACGGCCAAGATCACCGGGAACATCAAGGTGTACGCCGGCTGGAAGATGGGCAGCCACGCCGTACCCCAAGGCATCAAAGCTGCTTCCGGCGGCTACACCAAGGTCAAGGTCACCTGGTCCGCCGTCGATGGCGCAACCAAATACAAGGTCTACCGCGCCACCAGCAAGACCGGCACCTACAAGAAGATTGCCGAGACCACTGCGACGAGGTACACCAACACCGGCCTCACCACCGGCAAAACCTATTACTACAAGATCAAGGCCGTGGCCGGTAGTATAACCAGCACTTATTCGGCCGTCGTCTCAGCCAAGCCGGTGCCAGCTGCCCCCACCGATGTTAAGGCCAAGGCTGCGTCCAGTTCCTCCATCAAGGTCACCTGGGCCAAGGTCAGCGGTGCCACCAAGTATCAGGTCTACCGCGCCACCAGCAAGACCGGCACCTACAAGAAGGTGGCCGAGACCACCGGCCTCAGCGCCACCAACAAGGGGCTGACCGACAACAAGACCTACTACTACAAAGTACGTGCCTATCACATCGAAAAGGGCAAGAAGATTTATGGTTCCTTCTCATCCGTCGTGCGTACCCATCCCTGACGGCGGCATCCACAACACAAACGGCCCGCTTTCGAAGCGGGCCGTTATTCTCTGCGCGGACTGTGTTACTTGTTCTTGGTGATGATCGACTGCACAGTGTCGGCGACGTTCTCACAGTTGTCGAGCACGTTCTCCATCAGGTCCAGAATGGAGCGCCACTTGATGGCGAGCATCGCATCCTGCCCGGGGGCAAAGAGGTTGTAGACCGCCTCACGGTAGATCTTGTCGCCCTCTTCCTCAATGTTGTTGATCTCGATGATCTGCTCCATTAGCTTGTTGTTCTTCTTGAACTGCTTGAGTTCTTCCATCATGGCCACCATGTGGGTGCAGGAGCGCACAATGAGTTCTGCCATGGTGCGGGAGGCCGGCAGGAGCTTGTCAATGTGCATCATGTAGAACTCTTCCGAAACCGCGTCGATGCCGTCGGTCACGTTGTCCGTCTCGGACACGATCTGCATGATGTCCTCCCGATCGATGGGGGTGATGAACGAGTGGTTCAGGTGGTTGAACATGCTGTGCACATGCTTGTCCGCTTCCTGCTCGATCTTGTGGATCGTCTCACGCTCCATGTTGTTGAGCTTCTCATCGTTGAGCGTGGCCAGCAGGGCCTCGGCCGCACGCTTGCAAAAGCCAACACCGGTGGTGAATTCCTCGAAATAGTCCACTTCTTTCTTAAACACACGAGACATGTCAAATCCTCCTTATCAAAACAGGAAAGTGAAGAGCTTGGTCATCACATAGCCGATGGCGATGCAGATGGGGAACGTTAATATCCAGGCGGTGAACATCTCCCTGACGACGCCCCAGTTGACGTTGGAAAGACGCCGCGCCGCGCCCGCACCCATGATGGCGGTGGCCTTGGTCTGGGTGGTGGAGAGCGGAATGCCAAAATGGGTGGCGAAGAGCATCAGCACCGACGCGCCCAGCTCCGCCGAGAAACCCTGATACTTTTCGAGCTTCACCATCTCCATGCCCATCTTGCTGATGATGCGGTAGCCACCCAGCGACGTGCCCAGGCACATCACGCCCGACACGCACAGTTTGGCCCACCACGGGATGGGCGTGCCGACGGAGATGATTCCGCCCAGCCCCAGCGCCAGCGCAAAAATACCCAGGAACTTCTGTCCATCCTGGGCGCCATGGTTATAACTCATCAAAGCGGCTGATACGATCTGGCCAATGGAAAAGAAGCGGTTGGCGTCGCCGCGCTTGACACGGCGGAAGATGAAGATGATAAGCCAGGTGGTGCCCACTGCCACAATAAACCCCGCAACGGAGGAGATGGCCAGGCCAATGAGAACCTTACCCCAGGAGGTACTGGTGAATGTGGACCAGCCGACCTGGGCCAGCCCCGCGCCCGTCAGCCCTGCGATGAGCCCATGGCTTTCACTGGTGGGCAGACCGAACTTCCACGCAACGGTGGACCACAACACGATGGAAAACTGAGCGGCGGCCAGGGTGATCAGCCCCTCCTTGCCCGGGGTGTCCAGCGACACGATGCCCTGCACGGTGGCGGCCACTGCTGTGCCAGAGATCATGACCCCCAGCAAGTTGAAGGCGGCGGCCATCATGACGGCAACGCGGGGGCGCAGCACACGGGTGGAGACGACCGTTGCAATGGCATTCGGTGCGTCCGTCCAGCCGTTGACAAACACCGATGCGCTGACCAGCACAACGACGACGATGACGGCAATAGTCATGTTTCCTCTTTCTTTTCGCCCCTGCCCGACGCCCTGCGTGCGGGTGGACCCCACCGCCATTGGCGGAGCACGCGAATCTCCTCATATCGTTAACAAACGGTTAACAGTATACCGGACTGTGCCGAACTTTGGCAATGAAAACCGCCTTATTAACACAAAATTAACACAAATGACCGCGAACAACAATAGGATGTGCAAACGGTGTGGCACAATACCGCGAGCGTCAGGAAGAGGATGCAAATTCCCCCATTTCGGTGTATACTAAATTGTGTCAAATCATCTGGAGGTACACGATGTCTACATACGATTGCATTGTCGTTGGCGGCGGCCCGGCGGGCCTGACCGCCGGCATGTATGCCAGCCGCGCGGGCCTTAAAACTGCGGTACTTGAGGGGATGTTCCCCGGCGGGCAAATCACCACCACCCCCCTGCTGGAGAATTACCCCGGCTTCCCCGAGGGCGTCAACGGTGCCGACTTTGGCGTGCTGCTGGAGCAGCAGGCCACCCGCTTCGGGGTGGAGGTACTCTACGAGCAGGGCGAAAAACTGGAGCTCGAAGGCCCCGTCAAGCGCGTGCACACCGCGTCCGGCGTGCACGAGGCCCGTACGGTCATCCTGTGCGTGGGGGCTGAGCCGCGCCTGCTTGGCCTCCCGCGGGAGGACGAACTGCGGGGTCGTGGCGTCAGCTACTGCGCCACCTGCGACGGCGCGTTCTTCCGCGACCGCACGGTGGCGGTGGTGGGCGGCGGCGACACCGCCTGCGAGGACACAGCCTACCTCACCCGCATGGCCAAGAAGGTCTACCTCATCCACCGGCGCGACACATTGCGGGCGGCGGCCATCGTGGCCAACCGCGTGACATCGGACGAGCGGGTGGAGACGCTGTGGGACACCGTGGTGGAAGAACTGGTGGCCGACGACAACCTGAAGGCCATCCGCGTGCGGAACGTGAAAACCAACGAAACCCGGGAACTGACCGTGGACGGCGTGTTCGTGGCCATCGGCATCCTCCCCCGCACCGACCTGCTGCGCGGGCAGGTGGAGCTCAACCGCGACGGCTACATTGTGACCGACGACCGCATGGCCACCAACATCCCCGGTGTATTTGCCGCCGGCGACGCGCGGGACACCGTGCTGCGCCAGATGGTGACCGCCGCCGCCGACGGAGCCATCGCCGCCACCGCCGCCAGCGACTACTTGATTCGCCAAGGATGACGGCAGCCCTTCGCGTACGACGTTGCGGCGTCGTACGCGATTTAGAAGGCTTGGTTCAGTTTCATCGAACCGTTCGCCGCACATGGAGGAAGGGTTCTCCGCGGTTCTGGGCTATACCAAATTGCCGGATTGGGTGGAGTGTGTTAAAATAACTGCGATTTGTGCTTGGAAGGATGGCTGAACTTGGGAAGACTGTTTGGAACCGATGGCGTGCGCGGCGTGGCCGGGCAGGAACTGGACGCGCTGCTGGCCTATGACCTGGGTCGGGCTGGAGCCTTTGTATTGAGCGAGGGAACCAAGCGCCCCAAAATCCTTGTGGGGCGGGACACCCGCATCTCCGGCAACATGCTGGAGTCGGCGCTGGCGGCCGGGCTCTGCTCGGTGGGGGCCGATGTGCTGCTGGCCGGCGTCATGCCCACCCCCGCCGTCGCCTGGCTCACCCGCCGCTACGGCTGCGACGCCGGCGTGGTCATCTCAGCCTCCCACAACCCGATGGAATACAACGGCATCAAGTTCTTCGACGGCAACGGTTTCAAGCTGCCCGACGCCACCGAGGATCGCATTGAGTCGCTGCTGGGCTGCGACAGCCTGCCCCGGGCCACCGGCGCGGACGTGGGCACCATTGAGATGCTCGACCGGGCCGAGGACGACTACCTGGCGTTCCTGAAGTCGCTGGTGGACGTGAAGCTGCGGGGCATGCGCATCGTGCTGGATTGCGCCAACGGTGCGGCCTTCCACATTGCGCCGCGCCTCTTTTCTGAGTTGGGGGCGCAGATCATCTCGGTCTACGACTACCCCAACGGCATCAACATCAACGACAACTGCGGCTCCACCCACATGGAGCACCTGCAGAGCATCGTACGCGACACCAACGCCGACATCGGCTTTGCCTTCGACGGCGACGCCGACCGGATGCTGGCGGTGGACGGCGACGGCGAAATCGTGGATGGCGACCGAATCATGGCCATCTGCGCCCTCGATATGAAGGAGCAGGGGTTGCTGGACCGCAACACGCTGGTGGTGACGGTGATGAGCAACCTTGGGCTGCGCGTGGCCATGCAGGAGGCTGGCATCGACGTCTCCATCACCGCGGTGGGCGACCGGTATGTGCTGGAGCGCATGCAACAGGATGGGTTCGCCATCGGCGGCGAGCAGTCCGGCCATGTGATCTTTTTGCGGGAGAATACGACCGGCGACGGCCTGGTGAGCGCGGTGAAGCTGCTCTCGGCCATCCGGCGCAGCGGCCAGCCCCTACGGGAGCTGAAGAACGCCATGAGCGTCTTCCCCCAGGAGCTGGTGAACGTGCGCCTGACCGACAACGAAGCCAAGGCACGGCTCGCCAGTGACGCGATCATCAACGAGGCGATCACCCGCATCGAAATGAGTTACGGTAGCCGAGGCCGGGTGCTGGTGCGCCCATCCGGCACCGAGCCGCTGATCCGCGTGATGATCGAGGGCGAGGACGAAGCCCGCGTGCGTGCCGACGCCGAGGCGTTGGCGGCTCTCATTGCCGACCGGCTGGGGTAGCGGCACCCGCCGCCCCCCGGTGACATAGACTGCTGACGGACGGAACACAAGCGACAGGCAAGGAGGTGAGGCAACTTCGGCAGGCCACAACCAAATAGAGCGCCAGGGAACGACTGCCCACTGGGTGGCTCGTTCCGACGAGGTCGGGGAGTATCGAAACATTCGGCGGATGCCCCGCGGAGGATCGCCAACCGTCAAAGACCTTCAAAACCGCTCGGCAACGGGCGGCACAACAAGGATCGGGCGAAGAGCACGCCATGGCTGCGCCATGGGCGGCCTGCGTTTTATTGCGCGGTGTCTTGCCCATACTTAGGGTGCGCAGCGCCGCAGGGCTTGGTTCCCGCGGCAACCGGAGAGCGCGAGAGGCGCTTTTTTTGTACCCAAAAACAGAAAGGTAGGATTCAACCATGTGCGGAATCATGGGTTACATTGGGCCCAAGGTGGCCACCCCCATCCTGTTGGAAGGCCTGAGCCGGCTGGAATACCGCGGCTATGACAGTGCGGGCGTCGCCGTACTGGAGGATGGCGCGTTGGCGCTGCGCAAGAAAAAAGGCCGTCTCAAGGAATTGGAGGCCAATATCGCCGCCTACCCGGTGGCGGGCCACACCGGCATCGGCCACACCCGCTGGGCCACCCACGGCGAGCCCAGCGACGCCAACGCCCACCCCCACGCCAACGCCAAGGGCGACATCGCTCTCGTGCACAACGGCATCATTGAGAACTACGCCCGCCTGAAGGACTGGCTGACGGCTCGTGGCTACGTCTTCGCCTCCCAAACCGACACCGAGGTGTTGGTACACCTGGTCGACCACTACGACCACGGCAACCTGCTGGAGGCCGTGCAGGAGGCGCTGCGGCACGTGCAGGGCTCCTACGCCATCGCCGTGGTCAGCGCCCGCCACCCCGGCGAGCTCATCGCCGCGCGCAAGGACAGCCCCCTGGTGCTGGGCCTGGGCGAGGGTGAGAACTACATCGCCAGCGACATCCCGGCGCTGCTGGCTCACACCCGCGACGTCTACCTGCTGGAGGACAACGAGGTCGCGCGGGTGACCGCCGACGGCATCGAGATCTTCGACGCCTACGGCATGCCCGTGACGCGGGAGATCTTCCACGTGCACTGGGACGTGGCCGCCGCCGAGAAGGGCGGCTATGCCCACTTCATGCTCAAGGAGATCCATGAGGAGCCCAAGGCCCTGCGGGACACCCTCTCCCCCCGTCTCACCGCCGAAGGGCAGGTGGACTTGGGCGAGCTGGGGCTGGACGCGGCGTTCCTGGCTGGGCTGCGGCGGGTGCTCTTTGTGGCCTGCGGCACGGCCTACCACGCGTGCCTGGTGGCCAAGTACGCCTTTGAGCGGGTGGCGCGGGTGCCGGTGGAGGTCGACATGGCCTCCGAGTTCCGCTACCGTGACCCCATCCTCGGCCCCGACGATCTGCTCATTGTGGTGAGCCAATCGGGCGAGACGGCCGACACGCTGGCGGCCCTGCGCCTCGCCAAAGCCCAGGGGGCCAAGGTGCTGGCCATCACGAACGTCGTGGGCAGCACAGTGAGCCGCGAGGCCGACGCTGTCTTCTACACCTGGGCCGGGCCGGAGATCGCCGTGGCCTCCACCAAGGCGTTCACGACCCAGCTGCTGTCCATCGACCTCATCCTGCTGACGCTGGGCCGGGTGCGCGGCACGCTGGACGACGCCGCCCATGACCGGCTGGTGGCTGCCCTGGGGCACCTGCCCGACCAGGCCGCCGCACTGCTCGGTGCGGAGGAGGCCATCGCCCGCAGCGCTCACCGCCACTATGCCATGGAGGACGCCTACTTCCTGGGCCGCAATCTCGATTACGCCATCGCGCTGGAAGGGTCGCTGAAACTCAAGGAGATCTCCTACATCCACTCCGAGGCCTTCGCCGCCGGGGAACTCAAGCACGGGCCCATCGCCCTCATCGAGCCGGAGACGCTGGTCATCGCCATCGCCACCCAGAGCGCCCTCTATGAGAAGCTGGCTAGCAACCTTAAGGAAGTCAAGGCCCGTGGGGCGCGGGTGCTGGCCATCTGCCCCGAGGACGCCGGGATCATTCGCGACCTCGCGGATGAGGTCATCCTGCTGCCCGCCACCGAGGAAGTGCTGCTGCCGGTGCTGGCGGTCATCCCCACCCAGCTCTTCGCCTACCACTGCTCAGTGGAGCGTGGTTTCGATGTGGACAAGCCGCGGAACTTGGCCAAGAGCGTGACGGTGGAATAAGGGGGCATACCGACTACTTTGCTACAACAGCCCGGAGCGTTTTCTCCGGGCTGTTGCATTCAAGAACCATGAGTTTCTGCCAGCATATCCCCGCCATCTATTTCCTCTCCAAAGTCTCACCAGTGTGAGTAGAATTACCAGGTTTATGCTATTGTGATATGCTAATGTTGTCTACTTTTCTAGCACTCCTGACAAAACTCAGAGCACCGAGTGGCTTCGTTGCGATCGTGTAGCCCCATGGGAGCAAGCAAAAGGAAGGCGGAAGTGAATCATGGATCTGCATCTCGAGATTGAAGAAGCGCTTCTGTTGCTATGCGCGAACGTCGAATTGCCAGCACGGGATAACAATACCATCCGGGAGTTCTGTGAACACAGGGAATATGGGTTGGCCTACGAAGAACTATGCAGCGCCATCGGACAGGATAATCTCAGCATATCAGTGAATGATTATGAAACCATCGAGCGTATTGGCCGAATGCTGGAGATGAACAGCCACCACTGGCAGGACATCAAACGACTCATCCGATCCCCCATATAAAGCCGACAACACAGCAGCCGCCGGAACCTCCGGCGGCTGCTTGTTTCGTGCTCCTTATTGTGCCTCAGCCCTGGTCGGCCAGGCGGGCCTTGCCATTCATGGCCGCGCCGATGATGCCCGCGTCGTTGCCCAGCACCGCCTGCACGATGGCCGGGTGCGGGATGTCTGGGTAGAAGAGGTGGTCGGTCACCGACTTCTCCAGCGGCTTCATCAGGAAGTCGCCCGCCGCGCTGACGCCACCGCCAATGGCAATGGCCTGTGGCTCAAAGATGTTGATGACGGTGATGATCGTCATGGTGAGGGCGTAGATGTACTCATCGAAGATGCGCACGGCCTCGGCGTCCCCCTCGCGGGCGCAGTCGATGACCGTCTTGGCGGAGATCTTGTCGAAGTCGCCACCGACTTTCCGGGCGATGGCGCCATCAGTGTGGGCCTCGGCGGACTTGCGACCCTCGCGGATGAGAGCGGTGGCCGAGGTGTAGCGCTCGACGCAGCCCTTGTTGCCGCAGGTGCACTGCTCGCCATTGAGAACGAGGCACATGTGCCCCAGCTCGGCCCCGCCGTTGTGGGTGCCGGCGTAGATGCGGCCATTGATGATGATGCCGCCGCCCACGCCGGTGCCCAGCGTCAGCAGCACCGCGTTCTTCGCGCCCTTCATGCTGCCGGCTTCGACCTCGGCCAGGGCCGCCACGTTGGCGTCGTTGTCGGCAAAAGCGGGCTTACCCAGTGCCTTGGCCATGGAGCCAGCCAGCGGCACATTGTGCCAGTAGAGGTTGTTGGCAAACACGACCGCGCCGGTCCCAATATCGATGAGGCCGGGAGAACCGATGCCCACGGCGGCGATGTCGTCCAGCTTCAGGCCGGCGTCAGCCACCACCTTGCGGCTGATGGCCGCCATGTCGTCCAGGGTCTCTTGCGGGGGACGGCCTGCGCCGGTGGGCACGCTGTCCTTGTGCAGGATGCGGCCATTCTCGTCCACCACGCCGACGGCAATGTTGGTGCCGCCCAAATCCACGCCAAGATAATACATCACTCTTCCTCCTTATTCCTGCCCGGCGGCGGTCACGCGTCCCCGTCCCACTCTGAGACTTCGTTGATGCGCTTGTGCAGTTCCACCGCCGAGTTGTAACCAATGTTCTTCAGCCGCTGGTTGCGGGCCGCCACCTCCAGTATGATGGCCATGTTGCGGCCGGGCATCACCGGCACCAAAAGATTGGGCAGCGGCACACCCAGAATCTCCGTCAGGTTCTCGTCCATGCCCAGCCGGTCGTATTGCTTCTTCTCGTCCCAAATCTCCAGCTCGGCCACCATCTCGATGTTCTTCTTGTTCATGACCGAGCCGATGCCGTACATCTGCCGCACATCGATGATGCCGATGCCACGGATCTCCATGAAGTGGCGGATGTTGGCCGGCGAGGAACCCATAAGCTGGTTCTGGCCGATGCGTACGATGTCCACAAGGTCGTCCGCCACCAGCCGGTGCCCGCGGCGCAGCAGTTCCAGCGCCGTCTCGCTCTTGCCGATGCCGGACTTGCCGGAGATGAGCACGCCGATGCCGTAGACATCGACCAGCACGCCGTGCATGGTGACCCGCGGGGCCAGTGCCACATCGAGGTAGGCAATGACCGTGGCCATGAGCTTGTTGGTGACCTGGCGGGAGCGGAACACCGGGTGGCCGTACTTTTCGGCCAGCTCGATGAGGTCTCCCGGTGGCTCCATCCCCCGGCTGATGATGATGCAGGGGAACTCATAGGCCAGCAGACGGTCAAGCGCCATGTAGCGCTGCACGTCGTTCATAGCCGAGCCAAGGTAGACGATCTCCTGCCGGCCCAGCACCTGGATGCGGTCGGTGGCGAAGTAATCGAAGTAACCGGTCAGCTGCAGGCCGGGCCGGTTGAGGTTGGAGGTCTCAATCGTCAGGAGATCCTCCTTCCCGCGGTAAAGCACCTCCAGGTCGAGGTCTTTGATGAATTTGTCGATGTTGACCTTGGCCATGTTTATTCCTCCAGCGCGTAATGCTCAATTGCCTGCGCTACGCCGTCTTCCTCATTGGTGCCGGTCACCACATCGGCCCGCCGGCGCACCCGTTCGTCGCCGTTGCCCATAGCCACACCAAGCCCCGCCCATTCGATCATCGAAAGGTCGTTGAGGGCGTCGCCCGCGGCCATCACCCGCCCCTGCGGGATGCCCATGCGCTCAGCCAATGCCTTCACCGCCGCGCCCTTGTGAGCCTCGGGGTGGGTGAACTCCAGATAATGGGGCTTGGAGATCGCCACCTCCAGCCGCCCGGCAAAGCGCTGCCGCGCCACCTCGTAGAGCGCACGGATGCGCTCGGGCTCATCGAGCAGCAGCACCTTGATGGGGTCATAATCCAAGGTGTCAGCCACCGGGCGGCCCAGCGCCTGCCCCGTCACGCCGGTGTGCGCGGCATAGAAGTCGCTCTGCCAGCACTCCCGCTCGAAGAAATACCCCTCGGTATCGTAATACTGGGCGTACACACCCTCATCAGCGGCGAAGGCCAGCACCTCCCGCGCCAGGGCCAGCGGTACGCCGATCTTGGCGATGGGCGCGCCGGTCTCAATGTCGGCGATGTAGGCCCCCTGGCAGCAGAGGATAGGCCCGGTCAGCCCCAGCTCCCGCGCGTAGGGGATGGCGGAGGCGTACATGCGCCCGGTAGCGACGGCCACGGTGATGCCCCGTTCGGCCGCCCGGGCGATGGTCTGCTTGCTGCGCAGCGAGATGGTTCGGTCGTCACGCAGCAGCGTGTCGTCCAGGTCGGTCACAATCAGGTCGTACTTCAACGCTTCTCCTGCCCATAACAATATTCTACCGAAAATTATAGCCGATTGGCCCGCATCTGCAAAGGGAAAATGCCAAAATTCGGGCCGCTGACTCTCACAGGAATGTCAGCTGCCCTGCCGGCGCGCCGGAGATGCGGTCCTCCGGGCCGGGACAGCCCAAAAGCAGCGGCGAACCCTCATCGTGCCGCGCCCGGTTGGCTGCGATGACCGCCGGGTTGTAGTTGGCGTAGCAATACAGGCACCCATGGGAGCAGGTGTTGTAGACGCCGATGTCAACGCTCTGCGCGCAGCCGCAGCCGGGGCGCTGCCCCCGGTCGGGCGGCGGGGGCGTCACACCCCACAGGCGGTGGAAGAGCGCACCATCCACACAGGCGGCCCGCCCCACGCCCACCGCGACGTAGTCCTGCGCCTGGGCACAGGCCACCACGGCCATGCCATGGGCGGCTGCGGTTTTCACCAGCCCCTCCAGCAGGCGCAGGCGTGTGGCTTCGTCAGGCTCTCGGTGCCCCAGGGCTGCGGCGTGCCGCGCCGTGCTGCGGTACGGTGCCAGGAAGCTCACCGTGCACCGCCCGGTGCAGCCGGACAGCGCCTCGGCCAAGCCGGCGAAGGCCCGCTGGTGGAACGCCTCATCGCAACGGTTGCTCAGCAGGATGGGGTCGTAGCGCCACACCATGCGCTCCGGGCCGATGAGCGCCGCCAGCCGTCGGAACGTGGCAATGCGCTCGCCCTGGGGTGGCAGGTTGGGCTCGATGTCGTTGCCGTAGCCCGTCAGCGTGAACTGGATGACGCTGCGCAGGCGGCCCAGCGTGTCCCAATGGTCGAGGAGCGGCGCGGGGTTCTTGCTCCACAGCACGATGCCATCCAGCGTTGCCGGGCTCAAGTCCACCCACCGCAGCAGGTGGGGGTTGCGTGGGTTGGGGGCCAAGGCCCAGCCCTCTGCCACCCGGCGGGCGAGCCACGGCGCAAAGCAGGCCGGGATGTCGGTGCGACGGCTGGCGCTGACGATCATGGCTCTGCCTTCGCCCGCGGCGCGTTCGCGCCTTGGCGAGTTGGGCCAGCTTGTTCCAACGGTTGACGAATCGTTCGCCGCACGCTACAGCTCCTCCATCCCTTCGGTGCTCTCCATCACCTCGTCCGGCTCCGCTCCATCATCCGGCTCCCTCTCGCCGGCTCGCTCGTCTTCGTCCGACCCTTCCTCCAGGTCTTGCGCGGCGTCATCGGTCACCGCCCCGCCCTGCCCCGGATCGTCCTTGGGCAGGTGCAGGAAGTTCCACACCGCCTCGGCCGCCGGGCGGTTCATGCCGGGCACCTGCAGCAGCTCCTCCACCGAGAGTTCCTCCAGCATGGCGGGCACGGGGTAGGCCTTCAGCAGTTCCCGCACGCGCTTGGGGCCGATGCCTGGCACGGCCTCCAGCCGGGAGCGCAGGGTGCGCGCCGAGCGAAGGCTGCGGTGGTAAGTGATGGCGAAGCGGTGAGCCTCGTCACGCACTCGCTCCAAAAGGTGCAGCGCCGCCGAATTCCTTGGCAGCACCAGCGGTTCCTCCTGGTTTTCCAGTATGATCTCCTCATTGCGCTTGGCCAGGCCAATGGCCGGGATGTGCCCCACACCCAGGGACACCATGGCATCCCGCCCGAATTCCAACTGGATGCGGCCGCCGTCGATGAGCACAAGGTCGGGGAACTTGGCGAACTTGCTGCCATCGACGTCGCCGCCGTTGGCCTTGAGTTCCTCCTGTTCCTCCAGCCCATGGCGGAAGCGGCGGGTCAGCACCTCCCGCATGCTCTCAAAGTCGTTGGCGCCCTCCACCGTCTTGATGCGAAAACGCCGGTATTGGTTGCGGGCACTCCGTCCACCCTCAAACACGACCATAGAGGCCACCGAGTCGGTGCCCTGAATGTTGGAGATGTCGTAGCACTCAATGCGGCTGGGAGGCAGGGGCAGGCCCAGAATGTCGCCCAAAGCCTTGACCGCGCCGCCGGTGCGCTCCCACTCCCGCAGGCGGTTGGCGTGCTCCCGCTCCATCCGCTCTTTGGCGTTGGCCTCGGCCAGCTCCAGCAGGCGCACCCGTTCCCCGCGCTGGGGTACCATAACCTCCACCTTGCGGCCGGCCCGCTCCCGTAGGTAATCGGCCAGCGCCTCGTGGTTGGGCGGCAGCTCCCCCAGCACGATGGCGCGGGGCAGCAGCACGGCATTGAGGTAGAACTGCTCCAGGAAACTGCGCAGCACCTCGGCCCGTGTCTCGTCCTCAGAACCTTCCAACAGGAACCCTTCGGAGCCAACGACCTTGCCCCCGCGCACCATCATGAGCTGCACAGCGGCCTCGTTGGCCTCAATGTGCACGCCCACCACGTCCAGGTCCTCCTGCACGGTGGAGATGGCGTTCTGCTCGCTGTTGAGGCCCACCACGCTCTCCACGGCACGCAATTTATCGCGCAGGGCTGCGGCGCGCTCAAACTCCAGGTTCGCGGCGGCCTCCTTCATCTGCTCCCGCAGGTCGGCGGCGATCTCTGCATGGCGGCCGGAGAGGAACCGCATGACCTCGCCCACAACGGCGTGGTACTCCTCCCGGCTCACGGTGCCGCGGCAGGGGGCCACGCACAGGCCGAGCTGGTAGTTGAGGCAGGGCCGCTCGTGGCGCTCAATCATGCGGTGGATGTCCGCCGTGCAGGAGCGGATGGGGAAGACCTTGCGCACAATCTCCAGCGTGCGGCGCAGGGTGTTCGCCCCCAAGTATGGCCCGAAGTACCGCGCCCGGTCGTTCTTGGTCACCCGGCGCACGATCTCCAGCCGCGGGAAGTCCTCCCGCAGGTCGAGCCGCAGGTAGGGAAAGTGCTTGCTGTCCTTCAGCAGGATGTTATAGCGCGGGTGGTGCTGCTTGATGAGGTTGCACTCCAGCATCAGCGCCTCGGCCTCGGTCTTCACCACCAGGTAATCGATGGAGACGATGTCCTGCACCAGGCGGCGGGTCTTGGGCTGTTCCCGCTGGGTGCTGGGGTGGAAGTACTGCCGCACCCGGTTTTTGAGCGAGATGGCCTTGCCGACGTAGATGATGCGACCCACGGCGTTGCGCATGATGTAGACGCCGGGGCTGTCCGGCAGGTTTTCGAGCGTGGCGGCGATGGCGTCGTTCAAGCCCATTCTCCTTTGTTTATTGTCCGTTGGTCACTGTCCTTTGTCCCGCACCACACGCAGGGCATCCTGCACCTCGTGGTCGGTGGGTTCCAGCCCGCCATAGCGGGTATGGTTGTATGGCTCCCACAGGTCGCGGCCCGCCTCACCCACTAGCTTGGCCGGTGTGTCGCCGGGCCGGGGCGGGTTGCCCGCCTGCCGGCGGCGCTGCAGGTACTCGCGGAAGAGGAAGCGCACGCGCTCCCCGTTGGTGGCGCAGTCCTCCAGCCTTGGTTTGGGCTGGAAGCGCTTGGCAAAGCGCCGAAGGCTGGCCCCGGCGTCATTGAGCGCCTGGCGCAGCGTCAGCAGGTTCTCGTTGCGGTCGCTGTAGGCTACCGCATCCTCCTGCCAGGTGCCGAAGGTGCGCCGTGCCCAGCCGGTGATGTCGCGCCAGACCTTGGGGAGGAGCCGCGACAGGCCGTAACAGAGCAGGGCGAACATGGCAAGCAGCACCGCCGCCGACACGATGTAGAGCAGGATGTGGAACAGGAACGCCAGAAGCCCGCCCTCCTGCACCGGGCCGAGTTGGTTCATGTCGGCCTCGCCGGTGGGCTCGGGCTCGGGGCTGACCTGTGCGTCGCCGGTGAAAAAGCGGGAGAGCCACAGCAGAAAGGTCTTGAGGGCAGTGCCCAGGCCGCCGAAGAGCCAGCCGATGGCCCGCCCAATGGGCCCCGACAGCGCCAGGGCAAACACCACCAGCAGCAGCGCCATCGTGCCCGCCAGGCCGCTGCGCCGCGCCCCCGGGGGGATCTGGTGGTGGGTCATGGCGATGGCGGCATCGCGGTAGCTGGAGCGGTGTGTCAGCAGCAGTGCCGCCACCATCCACACCGCGGCCAGCGCCGTCAGCATGGGGTAGGAGGCACCCAGCTCCACCCCCGTCACCGTGTGGGTATAGATCCACAGGAACGCCGCCGACACCAGAACAGAGCCCAGCGGCACCAGCAGCATGTTGCCCAGGGAGGTGTCAACCTCCTTGAGGGAGGTGCGCTCCACCACCAGGGTGAGCAGCAGGCCCAGGGCCCCAAAAATGGCCTGGGCCAGCCAGGGCAGGGGCAGCAGCAGGGCCGGCGCGGCCACGGCGACGCACGCCACCATCTGCACAGCCACGGGTAGGCGGCCTAACAGCCGCCCCGCCACCAGCGCCGCCACCACGCACCACAGGCCGTAGGCAAACACCAACTGCGCATCGGCAACGCCAAAGAGCAGGAAGGCCACCACATAGGCCAGCGGCAGGAACACCAATCCATTGGCCAGCGCCCGGCCGATTCGTTCCTCACGCATGGCCGTTCCCTCCCGTCGGGTTGATCCAGGTGACCGAGTTGCCCATGCGGCGCAGGCGACCGGCCCGCTCCTCCAGCAGCTGGCTCCAATACCACGAGAGCATGACAATGTCGTAGCCGGTGACGCCCCGGGCGATGACCTCGTCGTCAAGGTAGGTGGGGAAGGTCCTCCGCCGCAGGATGCGCAGGCGCGCCAGCGTCTCCAACGTCGCATCCAGGTGCACCGGCCCGGCACCCAGGGGTACCTCCACCGGCCGGTCGTCACCGGCGTCGAAGGCCCCGTTGCAGCTGAAAGCCGTCTCCACCCCGTTGGCCTGGGCCCAGGCGGCGTAGGTGGCCGCCAGCGTCACACCGGTCTCCATCTCGTTCTGCTGGGTCTCGTTGAGGTCACCCCACTGATCCTCAGTCTGCTGCACATTGAGGAGGATGAGCAATCGCGGGCTTGCGGTGTAGTCACGGGTTTTCACCTGCAGGTCGCCGGTGCGGGCGGTGGCACCCCAGTGCACGTCCTTGAAGGAGTCGCCGTTGCGCCAGGGTCGAATGCCGTTGATGAGGAACGGATCTGGCTCGATGAACCGGCGCACCACCACGTCGCCCTGCCAGCGCCGGCTGGGCACGTCCAGGGTGCGGAAGTCCATGGGCTGGGGGTAGACGATCAACTCCATCGGGTTCTCCCGCACGGCGGAGCGCTGCCCCAGACCCAAAAGGTCCCCGCAGGTCAGCGCCACGCTCTCAATGCGGTAGCAGCCCCGCCGCAGGCAGGTGATGTGGTGGGTGCGGGTGATCTTGCGCCAGGGAGCCAGCGCAAAGAGGCTGCGGTGGTAGAGGTCGTCGGCGATGTTCAGGTTCTCCTGCTGGCCAAAGACGAGGTACCGGGACATGTGGGCCTCCACCCGCAGCCAGGGCACCGGCAGGAACTTGCGGTTGGAGATCTCCTCGATCATCTCAACCTTCTGCCCCGCGTAGACCGAACCGGCCGAGAAGTACCGCCGGTAGCGGATGCCGCGCATGCCAAAATGCCGGAACACCAGCCCCTGCCCCAGGACAAGCGCCGCCGCGATGCCCATCAGCAGGAAGACGTTCATTCCTCGTCCTCCGCCTTCTCGGTGGGCACGGGCACCACCTTCAGCGCCCGCTCCACCACTTCCTCCGCTGCGCGGCCGCCGCCGCCAAACTGGTTGCGGCAGACAATGCGATGAGCCAAAACCGGCACCGCAACGGCCTGGATGTCGTCGGGCAACACATAGTCGCGCCCCGAGAGCGCCGCCCAAGCCTGGGCCCCGTGCAGCAGCGCCAGCGTGCCGCGGGGGCTGACGCCCAGCAGCACCGAGTCGGCCACGCGGGTCTGCTCGGCCAGCTGCACGATGTAGCGGTGCAAGTCGTCGCTCACGCGCACCTCGGTCACGGCCTGTTGGGCGGCAGCGATGTCCTCGGCCGTGGCCACGGCCTCCAGCGCGTCGAGGGGGCTGGCCATCTGGAAGCGTTTGAGGATGGCCACACCGTCGTCGGTACCAGGGTACCCCATGCGGGTCTTCAGGAAGAACCGGTCGAGCTGCGCCTCCGGCAGGGGGAAGGTGCCCTGGGTCTCAATGGGGTTCTGGGTGGCAATGACGAGGAACGGCTGCCCCAGCGCGTAGCTCGTGCCGTCCACAGTGACCTGGCGCTCCTCCATGGCCTCCAGCAGGGCGGATTGGCTGCGCGGCGTGGCGCGGTTGATCTCGTCGGCCAGCACGATGTTGGCGAACACCGGCCCGCGCTGGAAGCGGAACGCCGCCTCCCGCTGGTCGAAGATACTCATGCCCGTGATGTCCGAGGGCAGCAGGTCGGGCGTGAACTGGATGCGCTTGAAATCCAGCGCCAGGGAGCGCGCCATCGCCTTGGCCAGCATGGTCTTGCCGGTGCCGGGCACATCCTCCAGCAGTACATGGCCCCGGGCCAGCATTGCCGTCAACAACAGCTTCACCGTGTCGTCCCGTCCCACAATCACCCGGCCAACGTTCTCCCGCAGGCGCTCGGCTGTGCGCGCTACCGTGTCCATGCTCATATGCAGTTCTCCTTCGGGTTTAAATCGAAACCGCCACGGCAGGGAGCCATGGCGGCACATCAGCTCTATGGTATTATACCAGAATCGGCCGAAGTGGAAGAAGAAGATTGTGTGAAAGGCGGGGTTTGTCCGCCGTGTCCGGCGATTTTGGCACCGTGGCCGCCGTAATCTTATCCTTCTCCCCCTCCTCCAGGGCTTGTGACACGGTCATCAGTGTGTAGTGCCGGTTGAGCCAGTGGATGTATTCCTTCAGCGCTTTGCTGTCCTTGGTGTTGAAGTGGGTCAATACGATGGACCCCTTGTGGGTGTTGCGCTTGATGTAGCGGGTGATGGACGCGCCTTTGCGGATGGCCCCGGTGTAGGTGTCCACACTCCAGCCGATGACCGCATACCCCATGGCGTGGAAGAGCTTGCCCAGGCGGCGGCTGGTGTTGCCGCTGCCGCCGGGCAGCCGCACCAGCTTGGGGATCTTGTAGTCCTTGCCCAGCACCTTCTTCGCCAGTTTGTTCCACCGCCTCACGTCCCGCCGGATGGCGCTGTCGCTCATGCGGCTCACATCCTGGTGGTGCATGGTGTGGTAGCAGATCTCATTGCCGTCCCGCACGGCCTGCCGCCACAGTTTCTGGTTGGCCCGGAGCGCGTCCCCCACCAAGAAGAAGGTGGCGTGAACCCCTTCCCGACGCAGGGCCTTCAGCACTCGCTCAATGGCCATCGCACCGTAGCCATCGTCCACCGTCAGGCACACCATCCTGCCCGGGGTGGTATTGACCGCCACCGATGCCCGGTGCGCCTGTGCCGGCACACCCCAGAGGAGCAGCGCCACGGCCAGCACCGCCGCCCAAAATCGTTTCATCTCCCCCACCTCCATGCCAACACCCCACGGGCATGTGAACCCAGCAAAAAAGTTCTCCGCAAGGCTTCCCTTCTATGGTATGCGCCGGGCGCGCCGGCATGAAAAAACCCGGCCGCATCGCCGCGACCGGGAAAAAGGAGAGATGGAGTCGTGCGTTTCGTGGGTCAGCCAGCACAGCACTTCTTCTGGAAGCGTGTGGCGGCAGCGGTATCCAGCACCACGGTTACGTCGGGGTGCCGCTGCAGCAGGCTGGCGGGCAGCTGGTCACTCACCGGGCCGTGGAAGGCGTTGTACACGATGTCGGCCTTCTCCTCGCCGGTGGCGATGAGGACGATCTTGCGCGCGGTTTGGATGGACCCCAGGCCCATGGTGAGCGCTTGGCGCGGCACATCGTCGATGCTCATGAAGAAGCGGGCATTGTCACTGCGGGTGCGCTCACTCAGCCGCACCACGTGGGTCAGCGAGTCAAAGGGCGTGCCCGGCTCATTGAAGCCGATGTGACCATTGCCGCCCACGCCCAGCAGGGCCAGGTCGGCGCAGCCGGCGGCGCGGTAGGCTTGCTCATACTGGCGGCACTGGGCCTCCAGGTCGGCCTCGCACCCCAGGGGCACATGGGTGTTCTCCGGCAGGATGTCCACGTGGGAGAAGAGATTCTGCTGCATGTAGCGGCGATAACTCTGGGGATGCTCGGGCGTCAGGCCCACATACTCGTCCAGGTTGTACGTCGTCAGCGACCGAAAGGACAAGCCCTCCTCCCGATGCATGGCGACGAGCGCCGCGTACACCGGCTCCGGCGTGCCGCCGGTGGGCAGAATGAACACCGGGTGGGCGTGGGCCGTCAGCTCCTGCCGCAGCAACTGCGCGGTCTGGGTTGCCCAGCCTTGGAACGTTTCACATACAATTAACTTCATGCCGAAGATCCTTCCATCCATGGTATAGTGGTCTATACCAATAATAATGGATTTGGATGTGGATTACAAGAGCAAACCCTTATAAAAATGCAAAGATTATGATATACTCTCGCTTTAGGGAATGCATGAGGTGTTGCACGTGGATCAGATCACCAGCCTGTTCGCCGGCCTGTCACTCGACAAGGATAGCCCGGTACCTGCATACTTCCAGATCAAGGATTACATTGAGCGGCTCATCGCTGAAAAGCAGCTGAAGAGCGGCGACAAGCTGCCTTCGGAGCGTGACTTCTGCGAGGCCTTTCCCATCAGTCGTATGACCTACCGCCAGGCGCTGACGACGCTCAAGCAAAAGGGGTTACTGGTGCAGCAGCAAGGCCGCGGCACCTTTGTGGGCAACCCCAAGGTGGGCCTGCAACCCATGGATGTACTGAGCTTCTCCGAGGCGTTGCACGGCCAGGGCCTGGCCCCCGGCGCGCGCACCCTGAAGAAAAAGCTGCTGGACCCCGCCCCGCCGGAGGTGGCCGCCGAGCTGGGCCTGGCCGCCAGCGGCACTGCCCTTTCACTGGTGCGCATGCGTTTGGTGGACGATGTGCCCGTGGTGGTGGAAAGCTCCTGGCTGGACGCCGACCGTTTTGGCGCGCTCATGCACACCAACCTGACCGACCGGTCGCTCTATCGCATTCTGGAGGAACAGTTTCAGACCCGCATCACCCGCCGGCGGGAGATTGTGGAGGCCGTGGTTGCCGACGATCGGCTGGCCAAAATGCTGCAGGTCGAGCTTGACTCGCCGGTGGTGCGCATCACCGGGTACAACTACGGCGAGGATGGCCGGTTGGTGGAGTACGTCATCAGCCACTACCGCGGCGACCGCGCCCGCTTCATCTACGAGACGAAGGTGCGCTGAGCGGCATTCGGCCGATTCTATCAACAAGCAAAACCCCGTCGATCTACTTCGGCGGGGTTGTTGTTTGAGATGCGAACATGCACGGCTTGCATAGGGGGTGTGTTGGCCTGTCGTCAATCCCGCGCCAGCTCCTTCATCCCGTGCTTGTGCGGGTGGGCAACGCCGGCCACAGGCTGGCCCACCCCGGTGGTGAAGGCGGCCATGCTGAGGCTCAGGAGAGCCATGGCACCCACGGCCAGCGGCCCGCGCAGTGGTTCCAATGCGGCCAGGCCCAAAGTGCCGAACTCCGGCCCCAGGAAAGCCGCAACAGGCGCGAGAGCGGGCAGGGCCGTCAGCTGCTCTGCCGTCCAACCGCTGGCGAAGGACAGCAGCAGCGCCGGTGCCGCGGCCAACAGCCCATTGGCCAGCAGCACCACCCCGAGTGTCGCCCCAAACGCCACCGAGCGCCGCCACAGCAACCGCAGCAGCGCGACGAGCCCCGCAATTGCCATGGCCAGCACGATGAGACCATTGTCCCAAACCGCCCAGGCCAGCCGCACCGGCCGCAGTGCCCGCTCCAGCGCATCCTCGTTGGCGGCGTTCCAATCCCCGGTGAAGGGGATAATAAGGGGCAGCGCAGGTTTTTCACCCAATGACTGCCACAGGCCGGGCTTCAGCAGGGCTTCTGCCAGGTCGTCCTCCATGGCTGGGAAGCTCCGCGCCCCCAGCAGCACCGGCACCTCCCCACCCTCAAGGACATAACGCACAACAGCAGGAGAACTGCCCGCCAGCACCGCGGCAATCCGCTCAGGCGGCAGAGCCTGGGCAGCCAGCGCGGTGGCATCCTCCGGGTCGGTGGTGCGCAGGGCGTCGGCCGGTGCCGCCGCTAACGCCCAGCCGGTCCACTGCCGCAGCAGCGCCCGCGACACGATGAGGTAGGCCGCCTGCTGCCGACCGTCGTAGAAGGACGGCTGCAACACCGTCTGGCGTGCCAGCACACCCGCTTCCGCCACCAGGCACACTGCCAGCAACGCCGCCGCCACCACGGCGGTCACCATGCCCTTCAGCACCCGCATGTCGCCACCCCCTTTCTTCCTATCCTTTCCAGTTGCGCGGCAGGTAAACCGTGCCGGCAGCGCCAGTGGGCAGCATTGTTTCCAAGGACATGGCAATAAATGACTTGGCAACACGGCAAGTGCTGCAACAGGCATTGTGTTTATCTAATTCTGTTCATCTGCTGCGATTGTTAGCAGATCAATTGCAATGAATGAGTCACCATGTGACACTGTTGCACGGCTTAATAAACCATCGAGCGGATTGATTCCTGACAAACCGATTCTTATGTCCCCGCTGAAATACTCCCAAAGATCGCTGTTCGCTTCCACAATCATATGGGGTTCTTTGCCAAAAACATTGACTACATCTGACATTGTCGAGTTTTCATCTAACTTCGATAGCTTTTGTATCAGTTCCTCGGCGCTCATTGGCGCAAGAAACCCCATCATCATCAATGCTATCGCTTGTACTTTTTGTATTTGGCACTGCACCGCCTTCTTCGCTCTCATTATGGGTGTATCCTGAAAAAAGCAATATGGCGATTAATCCTAATAGAATCAAGCGTTTCATTCCAAAAATCCTCCAATCAGAAACGATCCATTTTCACCCTGCGCCATATCCGTAGATTCCAAAAGTACCCATAGAAGAACCCGGGCAACAACTCTGCCCGTCACTTCTTGCAGTTCAAGAAATACTGAATCATCGGCCCTACCTTTTCAACTCTTTGGATTTCAAAGCGATGGTTCAGCAGTTTCTCAAACTCCGCAGGCGACAGATCGTATCGGTCAGGTCTGCCCAAATGCGCCTCAATCAGCATCGTAATCCGCTGCTCCGGGCTTCCCATGTCGGGAACATCGAGAACAAACTTCCCACATGGCTTCAGGATTCGATGCGCTTCTACGATTGCTTTTTCTATAAAATCCTTCTCAAAGTACTCCAACACGCCGATGCATGCTCCAATGTCAAAAGTGTCAGCGGCAAAAGGGGTTTCGTGGATGCTTCCGCAGTAGAGCGCCCCGACGGGCAGATTCCTCTTTGCCACCACCTCGCGAAGCAACCCAATGGTCTTGCTGCTGATGTCCACCCCATGGTAGGTGGAGGGCCATTGATCGTACCCATTGAACATAAGATTGAGACAACACCCCAGATCGATGAATTTCATTTCGGCCTGGGGCGATAGGAACTCCCGGATCTCTTTGCGTCCGCTGTCAGAAGTGCCCCCTTCCAGGATCATCTTCTCAAAGATTGGATAGCCGGGGTTATTTTTGATGTGCTCCGGCAACTCTTTGTACAAGTCGATCCCTTGCCGCCCCAAGTCAATGGCTTTGTCGTAAGATTTCGCAACCAATTCCAGCTGGCTTTCCATGTTGCAATTCGCCCCTTCCCCACGCACAACGGTTCGCAATTCACAATTGTTGGGGAATTGCTACCATTTCCCCCAGCATATCAAAAGGTGGAATCTGTCGCAATGGTCTTAGCCTCCCGCGTACACACAGCGGCTTTGACTTTACCCCCACGCAAAAGGCCACCGCTTCCGCGATGGCCTCTGCGCTACTCCCATGGTCCGTTCTTACCGCTCATCAACGGGCGCAAGGAAGCGTCCGTTGGGACTTGTCAATGCAACCAGCTTCTGCTGGTAGATGGGCTCGAGAATTTCAGGGGTCAGGGCCTCCTCCGGCGTGCCAAAGCAGGCCACCTGGCCATTCCACAGCACCAACGCCCGGTGGGCGTAGCGCAGGGCCATGTTGAGATCGTGCAGCACGCAGACGACCGTCGCCCCCGCCTCGGCCTTGCGGCGGAAGAGGGACAGCAGCCCCGCCTGGTGGCGGATGTCCAGGTTGGCCACCGGTTCATCGAGCAGCAGCACCGGCGCGGCCTGTGCCAGCGCCCGCGCGGCGATGACCCGCTGGGCTTCGCCGCCCGAAAGCTCGGTGATGGGTCGGCTGGCAAAGTCGGCCACGCCGGCTTCCTCCATGGCCCGGTGGGCGGCGGCGTAGTCCTCCGGCCCCTCGGTGCCCAAGGCCGACACGTAGGGGTTGCGACCCATGAGCACAACCTCCCAGGCCGTGAAGGGGAATGTCACCTGCGCCTGCTGGGACACCACAGCAATCTGCCGGGCGCGAGCCCGGGGTGAAAGCCGCCCTACAGCCTGTCCACCCAGCAGCACCGTGCCCGCCGTGGGCTGGGCAATGCCCGACAGCAGCCGCAGCAGCGTCGTCTTGCCTGAGCCATTGGGGCCGATCACGGCGGTCATCTGCCCCGGGGCGAAGGCCGCGTCCACCCCGGTGAGCACTTCCTTGGCGTCGTAATGGTAGCGAACGCCACGCACTTCCAACATGTCAGCGCACCCCCTTGCGCATCAGCAGCCAAATGAAAAACGGCGCACCGATGAGCGAGGTGAGGATGCCCACCGGCAGCTCCAGCGGCGCCAGCAGGTTGCGTGCCAGGGTGTCCATCACCAGCAGGAACGCGCCGCCCGCCACCAGAGAGAGCGGCAGCAAACGCCGGTGGTCGGGCCCCACGAGCATGCGCAGGATGTGCGGGATGACCAGGCCCACAAAGCCGATGACACCCGCCGCCGACACCGCGCCGGCCGTGGCGATGGCCGAGAAGACCATGAGCCGCAGCCGCAGGCCGTTGACGTCTACGCCAAGGTGCTGGGCTTCTTCCTCCCCCAGGGCGATGAGATTGAGGGGCCGGCTGTACAGGGCCATGCCCACGCTGCCGATGAGCACCAGCGGCAGGCACCACTGCACCTCGCCCCACCCGGCGGTGCTCAGGCTCCCCATCGTCCAAGAGAGCATGGCCTCCATCTTGTCGCGGTTCACGCTCATCAGGAACGTTGTGGCCGCCGTGAGGATGGAGCCCAGCGCCACGCCGGCCAGCAGCAGACCGGAGGATGCCATGAGCCCGGTGACGCGCGACAGGCCATACACCACGAAGATGGTGGCGACCGCGCCAACAAAGGCAAAGAGTGTAACCGGCCCCAGGCCAAAGGGCGTCTGATTGAGCGACAATGCCATGGCGAGCGTCGCGCCAAAGGACGCGCCGGACGCCACACCCAGAATGTGCGGGTCCGCCAGGGGGTTGCGGAACATGCCCTGCATCGTGCCGCCGGAGATGGACAGCGCCCCGCCCACCAGCAGCGCCAGCGCGATGCGTGGCAGGCGGATGCGCAGCACGATGAGGGCCGCCGTGGCGTCGCCGCCCAGCATGGTGCGCAGGCTCTCCCCCGCGCCCATGCCCGCGCCAAAAAGGACCGCGGCGACCGCGCCTGTCACAAGCAGCACGATCGTCGCCGTCCATGTCAATCCCAGGGCTGTGCGGCTGGCCGTTCTCATCTCGTCCTACTGAATCGTCGTGCCGGTGATGGCCTCGGCAAACTGCTTGAGGCCCTCCACAATGCGGGGGCCGGGGCGGGAGCACAGGTTGGCATCCACCACCACCACGTGGCCTTCCTTCACAGCCGTCAGGGTGTTGTAGGGCTCGGCCTTCTCAAAGGTGGACGCGTCGCCCAGGTCGCTGGAAAGAAGGATGACGTCGGGGTTCTTCTTGATGAGATCCTCCAGGTTATAGTTGACCCAGGCCACGTCCATCCCCTCGGTCAGTGATTTGGCGCCGCACATCTCGATGAACTCATAGGGGAAGGTGCCGGGGCCGGCGGTCCAGTTGTCGCTGCCATAGCTCATGGCGTAGTAGACGACTTTGCCGCTGCCGACGCCAGCCACAG
>JAEWRW010000027.1 GCA_023398815.1 Bacillota bacterium | reverse complement strand
TGCATCGTTCCCTTGCCGCTGTCGTGCAGGAGGCCGGCCAGCAGCCCAAGGGAGGAAAGCCCGATTTTTTCACAGGACTTCCCGCAGGATAGGGATACGTTCCGGCTGTGCTCCGCAAGCGGCTGTTCGCGGCCCGTTTTTTGATCGATATGTGCTAAAATGCTCAAGCGGCGATCTTCCATTTGTCTACCTCTGAATTTTAATGCCTAATAGAATTGTTTTTCTCAGTATACTTCCGAAATGTAAATATATCAATGATCAACCGACAAAATAATGCTATTTTAGCCATATATATACATATACCAAGTCGATTTTTATCGTAATATCAAAATCCAATCATGGCATTATAATTTCAGGAGGCCTTCCTTCTTTTGAAAGTAAATCATTTTTTTAACCTTCACGGCAATGGGGCAGTTTCCTATCAAAATAAAGCGCAAAATAAGGGATTATAAATCGTCCTGCATGGGGTAAATCAGCTACTCGCTAAGCAATTTATTCCTTTTCGCTGAAAGCTATTGACATGATGACTTATGAGTCATATAATATGACCGAAAAGTCATTATGTAGTATTATTAGGAGGTAATTGGATTGCCAAAAAGGACTTTCGATCGTCTTGATGACGACAAAAAAGAAAGAATCATGCGGGCAGCAATTGAAGAGTTCCATACCCGCGGCTTTGAAAATGCGAAAATAGAAACGATTGCCCGAAAAGCGGAAGTCGCCAAGGGCAGCATCTATAAATATTTCGATGATAAAAAGGAGATGTTTCTGTATTCCGTCACATGGGCGCTGAACTATTTTATGAAAATAATCGACAGGCAGACTCCGCTTCAGGATATGGATGTGTATGAGTATTTTCTCTCCGGAAGCCGCGAACGTTTTGAACTGTTGAAACAGGAGCCGCTGCTCGTTGCATTTTCGATGGATATCTACGCGGGTAAATTCGGCGGTTTGGCCCTGGAAGCAAGCCGCGAATTATCCCGGATCGGTGAGGAATATGAGCTGAAACTGATTGCCAACGGCAAAAGAAAGGGTACGGTCCGCGACGATTTGGATGACAAAACCCTTTTGCTGTTTTTTCAGGGAGTAACGGAAAAATTCGACATGGAGATCATGGAGAAGGTCAAAGGCTTTGATTACGACCCTACGGAAGAACAGTACTATGAAATGGAGAACTTATTAAAAAACATGATTTCCTTATTAAAGCAGGGAATGGGGAGGAACTGAGAATGTTTATTACAGTTGAAAACCTGAAAAAGAGCTATCATGCGGGCGAAAGCAAAAACGAGGTGCTCAAAGGGATCAGCCTTACGCTTGAAAAGGGGCAGACAGGCGTGATACTCGGCCCGTCCGGTTCAGGAAAGTCGACGCTGATGAATATCATCGGAGGCGTTGACCGCGCGGACAGCGGAAGTGTTTCTGTTGACGGCATGGAACTGCCCGCGCTTAGCGATGACAGGCTGACGGATTACCGCAGGGATTCGGTCGGCTTCATCTTTCAGTTCTATAACCTCGTTCCCAATTTGACGGTCACGGAAAATATCGAGTTGGTTTCCAACATATCAAAGGCGCCGCTCGATATGGATACCGTGCTGAACGCAGTTGGCCTTGAAATGAAAAAAAGGAGCTTCCCCAGGGAACTGTCCGGAGGAGAGCAGCAGCGCGTGGCGATTGCTCGAGCGATTGTAAAAAATCCGAAGCTCCTGCTGTGTGACGAGCCGACCGGCGCGCTGGATTATGAAACGTCCCACGGCGTGCTTTCCCTTTTGCAGAAGGTAAACCGCGACTTTGGCACAACTGTCCTGATGATTACCCATAACACCGCAATCGGCGATATGGCGAACGTAGTTTACAAACTGCGCGGCGGAGAGATCGTGGAAGCGATCCGGCACGAGGAAACGGCCGCGGCGGAAAGGATCGAATGGTAATGGTACTTTTCAAAAAAGTAATACGGACCATGCTGGAGCATAAGGCGCGTTATATTGGTTCCATGCTGCTGCTCATGATCAGCAGCATGATGTTTATTACGATGAATCTGACGTCTATGAACCTGGATAATATGTTCAGAAAATTTTCCGAGCGGAACGCATTGTCCGACGCGGAATTCTCGACCGATGCCGACATCGACGCGGCGGCTTTCGGCCGGCAATTTTCCGCAAAGGTGGAGGGCGGCGGGACGGCGGACTGCAAAGTAAAGCCCGGCCAGACGCTGCGTGTATTTTCCGCCATGGATGAGGTGAACGTTCCCGCCGTTCAGGAGGGAAAACTTCCGGGCAGCTCGGAAATCATGATTGACCGCCCGTTCGCCCAGACAAACGGATATCGGATCGGCGACAAAATCACCGTTGCGGGCAGGGAATTTACCGTTTCGGGCTATGCCCTTCTGCCCAATTTTATTTATGTGATCAAATCAAAAGAAGAAATGATGAATGACTCCACCGCCTTCGGCATTGCCGTGGTGAGCAAAGAGGATTTTGAGACCCTGCCGGGTGGAAACAGGGTTTACGCCATTCGCTTTGACGGCAGGGAAAACATAAAATCCCAGGAAGCCTCGGTAAAGAACGCGCTGCGTTCTCAGGGCATCCAAATAACTAACTGGCAGAGTACGGCAAGGAAAGTCAACGTATCCTATATTCCCATGGAGATCAACGTATTATCCACGATGAGCGCCGCCGTACCGCTCGCCATGCTTGCGCTTGCCTGCGCTTTGCTCGGGATGCTGATGTGGCGCACGATCAAAAGCGAATCTGTCGTCATCGGGACATTTTACGCCCAGGGCTATCGGAGGCGTCAGCTTCGCCGCCACTATCTGACCTTTC
>JAEWRW010000012.1 GCA_023398815.1 Bacillota bacterium | reverse complement strand
TGCTCCCGTGGGAAGTCCATGTAAGCCAATGTCTCCAGAATGCCGTTGTCAACCTTCTCAGCGGCTTCTTTGAGCTTCATCTCTCGCAACTTCTCCACTACTGCACGGGCCTTCTCCAAAGCACTGGACTTGTCCTCTTGAGCATGGATTGCCTTGAGCATGGCGGCCACCAGTTTGACCTTGGAGCGTGGTGTAACCGAGAAGACATTCCGGTAGAAGTGCACCGTGCAGCGCTGGAACTTGGCCGCGGGAAAGACCTCATGAACTGCTTCCAGCAGCCCCAGACACCTATCCCCAACGAAAAGCTGTGTGCCATCCAGCCCTCGCTCCTTGAGGTTCTTGAGAAAGTTCTGCCAGCTATCCCGGTCTTCCTTCATGCCTTCTGCTGAGCCAATTACCTCGCGGAATCCGTCCTGATTGACGGCCATGGCGACCAGAATTGCTACGTTCTCATATTCGCCGCCCCAGTTGCGCTTCAGGTAGATACCATCCAAGTAGACGTAGGGGTATTTCCCCTGCAGCGGCCGTTGCCGCCATTCCTCAATGCGGACATATACCTTCTTGTTCAGCTCGCTGACTGTTCCTGCAGATACCCGGGAACCCCACAGCGCCTCGGTGATATCCTCTACCCGGCGTACTGAAACTCCAGCAAGGTACATCTCTACCAGCGCTTCTTCCACGCTGATCTCGCGTTTCTGGTATCGCTGGATGATTGCCGTCTCAAACGTCAGGGTTCGCAGCTTCGGTACTTTCAACGTCACCTCGCCTGCCTTGGTCAGCAGCTTCCGGCTGTAGCTGCCCGCACGGGTGTCCACACGCTCCTCGTTGCGTTCATACCTCCTGGCGTTCGTCAGCCGGTCTGCTTCCTGATCCAGCAGTTCGTTGAGCGTCTTCTCCACGCTTTCCCGGACAAGCTCGCCCAATTCCTGCTTTATGACCGCCTCGTTCAGTTGTATAATCTTCTCGGACATGGCTTTCTCCTCTGCTCAGTGAAATGTGTGTGTGGTAACTTACATTCTACCAAGCGAGTTCGGCCATGTCCCTCCTTTTGGGGCCGCTTTTTCAATTGTGCGAAAAATAGCTTACCTTATCTGCGATTGTGGAAGGGGGCTACTCCTTTTCCAAACCGAAGAAGTACCGATACCCCTCGTAGGCTTCCTCGCTGCCCCAGCACACCTCCACACACAGGTAGTACGTTCCCACCACCGCTGGCAGGGTGAACGTCGCAAACGGCCCGGAGTAGAGCAACTGGTACCGGTCGTTGTACAGGGCATAGGTTTGGTACCGGCAGGGAAGGTCGTCGACGCAAAGCTCTGCGTCGTCGCCCACTGGGATCCATGCACCTTGGCCGCAACATCTTCAAGGGCACTTTGTATGCCATCGGCGTGTGCACCGTCACGAGTCAGGGCAAAGATCCACTCGCTGTAAGGAGTGTGTTCCCGCCTGGCCGAAACAAGCCACACGTTGCCAATGGCGACGTTCACCGTGGATGATTCACTGGTTGCCAGCGCCTGTGCGTGGCTGATGATAGCGGGTGTTTTTGTGGCCTCGCCTGCGGGGGCCGCCGGGCTTTGTGTGCAGCCCGTCATACCCAGAGCAAAGACGAAAACGGAAACAAGGGGAAGCGCAAGCCCTTTCTTCATAGCCGATCACCCCATGGCACTATGACGGATCGGCGCACTGTTTGTTCCCGGTCGGGCAACGCCGGCTGCCATGTGGGTTTGGCTGCGTCAGCCACCCTTCCTGCTGTGCCGCCTGCGCTTTGGGCGGGCAAATGGTTGCCTTTGGGTGGCCGGATGGGGTTTGTGGCACAAATTCCTTGCGTTGTGGCAAAAAACCGATACACTTGACCCATGGCATTACCGAGGAGGATGAGAAATGAAACGACGCTGGATTCGATGGCTGGTGCCGCTTCTCGTGGTGGTAACGGTCGCGGTGGTGGGCCTGTCCGGCCTCTACCGCATTGACGAGGGCGAACAGGGCCTGGTGCTGACCTTTGGGGAGATCACCGATGTGCGCGGCCCCGGTCTGTATTGGCATGTGCCGGGGGTGCAGACCGTCCGCACCCAGAGCAAGTCCAAAATTTACACGCTGGAATACGGTTTCCGCACCGAAAGAACTGGCAATGAGACCAGCGGGGCGGAGTACTCCGACGTGGACGACGAGTCGATCATGCTGACGGGCGACCAGAACATCGTCAAGGTTGAGGCGGTCTACACCGTCTCGGTGGGCGATGTGGCGGCGTTCCTGTATAACGTGGCTGATCCCTTCGGCACCATGCAGGGCGCTTTTGAGACGGTGCTGCGCCGCAACCTGCAGAACCGCACGCTGGACGACGCCCTGCTCAACAAGCAGGACATCCAGTCCGAAGTGCTGCCCGACTTCCGCAACATGCTGGCGGAGTACAACATCGGCGTCACCGTCAACGATGTGCTCATCCAGAACATCACCGTCCCCAGCGAGGTCTCCGCCGCCTATGAAGACGTGAACAACGCCATGAACGAGAAGACCCGAAAGCTCGATGAGGCCGAGAAATACAAAAACGAAGTCGTGCCAAACGCCCGCGCCAAGGCCTACGAGATGGTGCAGGAAGCCCAGGCTTACGAGGCCGAGACCGTGGCCTCCGCCCAGGGTGAGGTCGCCCAGTTCAACGAAGTCTATGCCCGCTATGTGGACAGCAAGGAGATCACCCGCAAGCGTCTGCTCATTGAGACGCTGGAGAGCATCCTCTCCCAGGCCAAGCAGCTCTACATCGTCAACGGCGATGGCAACCTGCTGCAGGTGCTGGGCTTGAACGACGGCGACGTAACCGCCACCGCCGCGCCGACGGCCACCCCGTCAGCCGGCAGCCAGGGAGGTGACGCACAATGACAACCATTCATGTGCCCGAGGACAATGCCGTGCGCGACGCGCTGCGGATGACCCGTCGTATCGTCATCGCGGTGGCGGCGTTGCTGCTGCTGGTGGGCCTCTTCCGCCTGTGCACCTTCACCGTGGGCGAGTCCGAGCAGGCCGCCGTGTTCCGCATGGGTAAGATCCACACCATCATACTGGAGGAGAGCCTGCAGGGCGAAGCGCCGCTGGGTTCCATCACCGACAGCCAGGGCAACGTGCAGCAGGTGCGGGTGGTGACCGGCAAGGGCCTCTTCTTCAAGATCCCCTTCGTGGACCGGGTGAAGACCTACAAGAGTTGGCTCTACACCTACGTGTCCCAGCCCTCCACCCTGAACACCGCCGACAAGAAGCAGTACACCGTGACAATGTACGCCCAGTGGCGGGTGGCTAACCCCGCGCTCTTCAGCCTGCGGTTCCAGACGACCGACGCTGCCAGCCAGTACCTCGATAACATGGTTTACCCCGCGCTGGTGCAGCAGGTCAACCGCATGCAGGCGGTGGACTTCCTGAGCAACAAGGGCTTGCTGAACGAGTCGCTGGACCAGGCGCTCGATACCCTCAACCAATCGGTGGCCGAGGGCGGCATCGTGCTGGCAGACATTGAGGTGTACCGCACCCTGCTGCCGGAAGCGAACCTCCAGAGCACCTACGACCGCATGGTGGCCAACCGCCAGAAGGTGGCCCAGCAGCTGCGCAGTGAGGGGGCGGAGACCTACCAGAAGGCGGTGTCGGAGGCCGACCTGGAAGCCAGCAAGCTCATTGCCGACGCCACCCGCCAGTCCAAGGAGATCAAGGGCCGCGCCGACGCCAAGGCACTGGACATCTACGCCAAGGCATACAGCAAAGACAGCGACTTCTATGGGTATTGGCGCAGCCTCCAGGCGTTAGAGACATCGCTGACCCACGACGCCACCATCGTGCTGGACCGCAACCATCCGCTGTGGAAGGATTTGCTTTCCATGGTAATGGGGCAATAATAGAGGAGAGTGAGCGGCGGCGAAGTGCTGCCCATGGGAGGCGACGGGAGTGGCTTACGCACTGACACAGGTGTTTTTGATGGTTCTGGTGCCGCTGGTGCAGCTGGTGGCGGGGCTATTGATGTGGCTGCGTCCGCCCGCGCGCATCAATCCCATTTATGGCTACCGCACCAAGCTCTCCATGAAGAACGAGGACACCTGGGCCTTTGCCCACCGGCACTGCGGCAGGCTCTGGACGTTTGTGGGCCTGGGGTTGTTGCTGCTCTCGGCGGCGGTGGCGGTGTGGGCCTTGGCCCGGGGTGGCACCGAGCTGACACTGACGGAAATGCTGTTGCTCTGTGGCCAGGTGGTGGCCCTTCTCCTCTCCATCGTTCCCACGGAGGTCGCCATGCGCCGCACCTTTGACCGCAAGGGCCGCCGCCTCCAGCGGGCGGAGAAGGACTGACGAACCCCAACCGCGACCAACCCAGCGCCTCTGCCGGCGAGGAACCGGCAGGGGCGTGTTTTGTGGAGGGGGGAGGGGGTAGAATTGCACTGCCACGCCGCCCAGAGCAGACGCTTTGCAGGATCGCTGTGGGAAAGTTTCATTTTGCCCCACATTTGCTCTTGCAAATCCATAGAGTGGGTGCTATGATGAAGACCATGCATCTTTTCAAATTCCATGCTGCACAACACCGGCTTTTTGAGCATAAGATAGGTTTGACTGCGGGCATTTTCACTAAAATTTGAAAGATGACACAAACCAAAATTGCATAACTTGTTGTTACAAGGAGGTAGCAATATGAAGCTTTCGACGAGAGGACTGGCGGTGGAGGAATCTGCCACCCTTGCCATTTCGGCAAAGGCGAAGGCGCTCAAGGCCGAGGGCCACGACGTGGTCGATTTCGGCGTGGGTGAGCCTGATTTCCGCACGCCCGAGCACATCTGCCAGGCGGCGGTGGAGGCCATGAACCGTGGCATGACCCGTTACACCCCGGCAGCCGGCACGATGGAGCTGCGCACGGCCGTGTGCGACAAACTGATGCGTGACAACGGCCTGAAATACACCCCACGTCAAATCGTCGTTTCCAACGGTGCGAAACACTCGCTGTACAACGCCTTCCTGGCTGTGCTCGACCCCGGCGACGAGGTGCTGATCCCCTCACCCTGCTGGGTGTCCTACCCCGAGATGGTAAAGATGGCCGACGGCGTGCCGGTGCTGGTGCACGCGGGGGAGGCGCAGGGCTTTGTGCCCACCGTGGCCCAGTTGGAGGCCGCCTGTACCCCCCGCACCAAGGCGATCGTATTGAACAACCCCGTCAACCCCACCGGCGCGGCCTTTGACCACGAGACGCTGCAGGGCATTGCTACCCTGGCCGTGCGGCACGATCTCTTCATCATTGCCGATGAGATTTATGAAGCGCTGAGCTACGACGGCTACCAGCCGGTCAGCATTGCCAGCTTTGGCGAGGAAGTCAAGGAGCGCACCATCCTCATCAATGGTGTGTCCAAGACCTACGCCATGACGGGCTGGCGCATCGGCTACGCCGCCGCCCCCACCGAGGTGGCCCAGGTGATGGCCAACGTGCAGAGCCAGGCAACCTCCAACCCCAACTCCATCGCCCAGTTCGCGGCCACCGCGGCCCTCAATGGCCCCCAGGCGGTGGTGGACGAGATGGTGGCGGAGTTTGACCGCCGGCGGCTGCGCATCCATGGCCTTGTCAATGCCATCGACGGCATGTCTGCCCCGCTGCCCCGTGGCGCGTTCTATCTGTTTGTCAACATTCAGGGCCTCATTGGGAAGAGCTTTGGCGGTTTCGTCATCCGAGACTCCATGGACTACGCCACCCAACTGCTGGAAAACCAAAAGGTGGCGGTGGTGCCCGGCTCTGCCTTCGACGCCGAGGGCTATGTTCGCCTGTCCTACGCCTTGGATATGGACAGCCTGGAAAAGGGCGTCGCCCGCATGGCTGAGTTCGCAGCGGCGCTGCGCTGAACCGATCCCACCGCGGGCTGCCCGCGTGGACCTTTTTGGAGAGGAAGGATGCACATGCCCGTACTGGAATTCAGTGACAACACCAACCTGCTGGAGCAGAGCGCCCACAAATACCCACTGCAGGACGTGGACGAGCCCAATCTCTACCGGCACCTCTACGAGTACACCACCGTGCCCAAGGTGCCTTTCAACCACCGCATGGTGCCCATGGTCACTCCCTCGCAGATCTGGATCACCGATACCACCTTCCGCGATGGGCAGCAGAGCCAATCCCCCTTCACGGTGGAGCAGATTGTCCAGCTCTACAAGTACATGCACCGGCTGGGCGGGCCCAAGGGCATCATCCGCCAGAGTGAATTCTTCGTGTACACCGAGAAGGACAAGGAAGCCCTGCACGAGTGCATGGACCTGGGCTATGAGTTCCCGGAGGTCACCACCTGGATCCGCGCAACAAAGAGCGACTTTGACCTCGTCAAGTCCCTGGGCATCCAGGAGACCGGCATTCTCGTCAGCGCCTCCGACTACCACATCTTCAAGAAGATGAACATGACACGCGCCCAGGCCATGGATCAGTATCTGGGTGTGGTTAAGAGTGCGCTCGACAAGGGCATCCGCCCCCGCTGCCACTTTGAGGACATCACCCGGGCCGATTTCTACGGCTTCGTCGTGCCCTTTGCCAGCGAGCTCATGAAGCTCATGGCCGAGAGCGGCATTCCCGTCAAGATTCGCGCCTGTGACACGCTGGGGTTGGGCGTGACCTACCCGGGCGTGGCGCTGCCCAGGAGTGTGCAGGGCATCATCTATGGCCTTAATCACTACGCCGGCGTGCCCAGCGAGCTGCTGGAGTGGCACGGCCACAACGACTTCTACAAGGTCGTGCCCAATGCCGCCACCGCATGGCTCTACGGCTGCTCGTCGGTCAACTGCGCGCTGCTGGGCATCGGCGAGCGCACCGGCAACTGCCCGCTGGAGGCCATGGCCATCGAGTACACATCGCTGCGCGGCACCGATGACGGCATGGATCTGACGGCCATCACCGACATTGCCGACTACTTTGAGCGGGAGTTGGGGATGGACATACCGCCCCGTACGCCGTTTGTGGGCCGCAGCTTCAACGCCACCCGCGCCGGCATCCACGCCGATGGCCTTCTGAAGGACGAGGAGATCTACAACATCTTCGACACCCAGAAGATATTGAACCGCGCGCCGGTCGTCGTCGTCGGGCCCCACTCCGGTGCGGCGGGCATCGCGTTCTGGATCATGGGCTACTTTAAGCCCGAGACCGGCCTGACCGTGGACAAGCGCCATCCGATCGTCGGGCAGATCAAGGCCGAGATTGACCGCCAGTATGCCGAGGGCCGCACAACCTCCATGGGGGACGAGGAGTTGGAGAACATGGTCAAGGAGTTTGACCCCGAGCTCTACCTGGCCCTGACCCACCACTGGCACCGCAAATAGGTACACATATCCAGCGCCGGGGCCTTTGCTCCGGCGCTTCAGTGTGTCTGCGAATCCCTCGAACGGGTAAGGGGAGGTGAACCTCCCGCCGATTCATTCGGCGGGAGGAAAGTCAAAGCCAGCGCGAGCAGAAGAGAAAATCCCGCCCAAAGGCGCAACGTATCCTGAGAAATTCGCATGAGAGCTGCAGTTTATGATCGGTCGGCGACATGCGCGGCGACCGATCTGGCCATAACGAGAACAAGCTGTATGAATCGCGGCTGTCGCCACAGCGGCAGATAGGCATTGCCGCAGCGGTGATGATGCTGTCAGTCTCATGGCGATATTGTTCCGTTTTTTGTTAGTTTCTCCCCCGGTGAGGGTACCTATTGGTTAGCAATCAGGAGGTGCGCCATGGAATGGAGTGAGTCGCTTTCCATTGGGGTGGAGGCGGTGGATAACCAGCATAAGGAACTGATCAAACGCGCCAATGCGTTTTTCGACGTGATGAAGGCCGGTGGTGGCAATGAGCAGGTGCTTCCGGTGCTCGATTTCCTCAGTGGCTATGTGGTCAAGCATTTCCACGATGAGGAAATGATTCAGATTCGCTACAAGTACCCCGGCCATGAGGCACACAAGAAAATGCACCAGGACTTTGTGGAGGACGTGAAACGCCTGCGGGCCGACCTGGAGAAAAACGGCGTGACCATCGCCAGTTCCTCCATGGTGGCCATGACGCTCTCCAACTGGTTGGTGACCCACATCACCATGCAGGATCGGCTCATCGGTAAGTACATCAAGAGCCTGCAAGGCTGACGAAAGGAGATTATCGTATGACTTGGAACGACAATCTGGCGGTGGGCGTGGATCTCATCGACAACCAGCACAAAGAACTCTTCAACCGCATCGACGCGTTCTACGACTCGCTGCGCCAAGGCAGTGACGCGAAGAAGGTCATCGATATCCTCGTGTACATGCAGAACTACGTGGTCACCCACTTCACCGCGGAGGAGGGGTTGCAGCGCAAGTACAGCTACCCCAAGTACCCGGACCACAAGAAGTTGCATGACAACTTTGTGCGGGAGGTCAACGACCTGAAGATCGACATTGAGAAGAACGGCGTGACCGTTGCTTCCGGCTCGCTGGTGGGTCTGACGCTCTCCAACTGGCTGGTCAACCACATCAACGTCCATGATAAGGCGTTGGGGAATTATCTCAAGACCCAGGTGTGATCCCACCACCCTGTGGCCCTGCCCGGTGCTTTGCGCCGGGCCTTTTTGTTGGTACCATCCGTGTCGCGTTGTTGCTTCTTTGGGCTGCGCTTGTGGTGAAGAGGCTGATAGTCCGCCCCTAAGTACGTAACCAGGGAATATTATTCCATAACCCCCTCAGCCAGCCCTTGCGTGTGAAGATGGTGCATACCGCCACCGGTTGTGGGTACGGCGGAATCCAGCGGAAGCGTCGGACGTTTTCCTCACTTTTGCACTTTTTTCGTTGTTTATTATCAAGAGAATAAGGGCATGTAGTGTTCATAGGAGATGCTTATTTTGTGGTTTTTAACCGGAAGGAGAAGTGCGCATGTCGGTCAACTCCAACTTGCTGGTGGGCAATGACAAGCTGGATACCAAGCACCTGGAGCTGTTCGAAATGCTGGAGATGTTCGCTGTGGCCCTGCGCATGCGGGAGGAGCGGGAGTACTTACTGCGGCACCTGAGCCTGGTGCAACAGCATGTCATCGACTGCTTTACCTATGAGGAAGAACTGCTGCGCAAGACAAAACATCCCCGCTACTTTGAGCACCGCAAGCACCACCGCGTGTATGTCGAGCAGCTGATCGTGGTAAAGACCGAGGTGGAGAGCCACGGCTACCGCGCCCCCAGCGTGCAGAACCAGCGGGTGCTGGCCCAGTGGCTGGAAGCTCACATTCTTGACCATGACAAGGCCATCCTCTTCCAGAGTGATTTGGCCGTTTGAACGGAGCCTTGCGTTCCGCCCTCTTCCCAGGCAGAAAACCGCCCGGCACGCAGCCGGGCGGTTTAGGCTGTCGCCATAGTCGGCAGCCTATCGCGTCTGTCGCCATAGCGGCAGACGCGATATAAACAGCTTGTTCTCATTATGGCCAGATCGGTCGCCGCACATGTCGCCGACCGATAACCCATTGCAGCTCTCATGCGGGTTTCTAAGGAGACGTTGCGCCTTCGGGCGGGGTTTCTCTTCTGCTCGCACTCACCCTGTCTTTTCTCCCGCCGAATGAATCGGGAGGTTCTTCTTCTTTGCTCGTTCTAGGGGTTGATAAATACTCTGAACCGCCAGCATATCGCCGGGCGGTTTTTTGGTACGTGTGTCGGTGCAAGGGCAACCATCACATGCGTAAGGTGCCCTCTTTCCTTCCTTGCCCCATTGCGCTATAATGAACAAAACGGCAAAGGGGTGGTGCCAATGATACAGGTCATGTATGGACGACGGGGACTTGGCAAGACGAAGCGCATGATCGAACTGGCAAATTCCGCACTTTCTCAGGTCAAAGGTGACATTGTGTTCATCGACGACGACAGCCGCTGCCTTTTGGATTTGAATCACAGCATCCGTTACATCAATTCAGGCGAATTCAAGGTGATCAACCCCGATCAGTTCGTGGGGTTCTTGAGTGGTATCCTTGCCACCAACTACGACGTGGAACAGATCTATATGGACGGCCTGCCCGATCTTGTGGGGCTCAAGGACGCCAAGGAGCTCCAGGGCCTGTTTGCCGCCATGGAGGACATCAGCGGCCGCCACAACATCACACTGACTTTGTGCGTCAGCGGGGAGCCCGAGCAGACGCCCGATTTCCTGCGGCCCTATCTGCTCGCTTAGTCTTTAGGAGGACACAGTTTTCATGATCTATCGCAGTACGCGGGGTCAAGCCCCTGCCGTGTCGGCCAGTGAGGCCGTGGTGCGGGGCTTGGCGCCGGACGGCGGCCTGTATGTGCCCGGGACGATCCCGGTCTTTGCACCCGGCGAGCTCATTGAGCTTGCCGGGTTGCCCTATGTGGGGCGGGCCCGGGCCGTGCTGGCGCGGTACTTTGACGACTTCACCGCCGAGGAGCTGGAGACTTGCATCCAGGGCGCCTGGGGGGCGGGCAGCCGCTTTGACGGCCCCAACCCCGCGCCGGTGCGACAGGTAGGCCCCATCCACATGCTGGAGCTGTGGCATGGGCCCACCTGCGCCTTCAAGGACATGGCGTTGCAGTTCCTGCCTCGTGCCATGGTGACTGCCCGGCGCAAGCTCGGCGTCAGCGGCCGCACGCTCATTCTGGCGGCGACCTCCGGCGACACGGGCAAGGCCGCGCTGGAGGGTTTCGCCGATGTGCCGGACACCCACTGCGCAGTGTTCTACCCCGACGGGGGCGTCAGCGGCGTGCAGCGCCTGCAGATGGCCACCCAGCGGGGCGGCAACGTGTCGGTCATCGCCGTGCGGGGCAATTTTGACGACGCCCAGACCGGCGTCAAGGCCATTTTTGGCGATGAAGCCTACAACCGCACGCTGGCGGAGGAAGGCTGGGCGCTCTCGTCGGCCAACTCCATCAACTGGGGCCGGTTGGCCCCGCAGATCGTGTACTACGTCTCAGCCTGGTGCGAACTTTACAACGCCGGGCAGGTGGGAGCAGGTGGGGCGGTGGATTTCGTGGTGCCCACCGGCAACTTTGGCAACATCCTGGCCGGCTGGTACGCCCGGCAGATGGGCGTGCCCATTGGCCGCTTGGTGTGTGCCAGCAACCGCAACCGGGTGCTGACAGACTTCTTTGGCAGCGGCGTGTATGACATGCGCCGCCCGTTCTACAAAACGATCAGCCCGTCGATGGATATCCTCGTCTCCAGCAACCTGGAGCGGCTGCTCTACGAGCTTTCGGGCCGGGAGGGGGCGGCGGTGGCCACGCTTATGGAGACCCTGCGTCAGGACGGTGTCTACATCGTGGACGAAGGCCTGCGCGCCGCCATGGAGGGGTTGTTCTGCGCTGACTGTGCCGACGATGAGGAGACCGCCCAGGCCATCGCGCGCGTCTGGCAGCAGCACCGCGTGCTGCTGGACCCACACACCGCCGTGGCATGGAGCGTGATGGAACGGCTGGGAGGCGAACGGCCCACGGTTGTCGTCTCCACCGCCAACCCCTACAAGTTTGCCGGCGACGTGCTCAACGCCCTGGAGGGGGAGACCACGGAGCGCGCCGGAGGCCGGGAGGATTGCGAGCGGCTGGAAGCGCTGACCGGCATCGCCGCGCCGCGCCCCATTGGGGAGCTGTGGACGCTGCCCGAGCGCCACGACCGCGTCTGCGACCGCCAGGAGATGGGGGATGCCCTGCTGACGGCCCTGCGCACCGGCGATGGACGCTGAACCGTACTTCTGGGCCGTGCGGGTGGAGGCACGCCTCCCCGGTGTGACGACGCTCAAAGAACGGCGGGCGGTGGTGCGCAGCGTCCTCACGCGCATGCGCCAGCGGTGCAATGTGTCAGCCAGCGACCTTGACGGCGGCGAGCCTGCGGTCAACCGCGCGGTGCTGGCGGTGTCGGCGGTCTCAAACAGCGCCGCCCGCGCCCAGGCAGAGGTGGAAATGGCCCTCGCCCTGCTGCGTGCCGACGACCGGCTGGAGATTTTTGACGAAACCGGATATGAGTAATCGTTCCCCCATTTTGTGTAACAAGTTCCCCCGGTACGTGTAAAAACCCATCCATCTATGGTATAATGCTACCCTGAATGGATGAGGTGTTGAACATGCATTGCTCAAAACGCATGGAGAGGCTGTCCGCTCCTGGTTTGTTTGCCATGCTGCTGCAGATCAAGCGCGACCTTGCCGCCCGCGGTGCCGATGTCATTGACCTGTCGGTTGGTTCGCCAGACAACGGCCCCGCCCCCCATGTGGTGGAAGAAATGACGCGGGCCCTCCAGGAACCGGGGGCCTTTCGCTATACCATCAGCGACCTGCCGGAGTTGAAGACGGCCGCCGCACAGTGGTATGAACGCCGCTTTGGCGTCACGCTGGCACCTGAGGAGATCACGTCGCTGCTGGGCTCGCAGGAGGGCCTGGGCCACATCAGCCTCTGCCTGGTCGACCCCGGCGATGTCGTGCTGGCGCCCGACCCGGGGTATCCGGTGTTCCACACCGGCTCCGAGGTAGCTGACGGCGCGCTGCACCTGGTGCCCCAACGGCGGGAGAACGGCTATGTCATGGACCTCAGGGACATCCCCGAGGACGTGGCGCGCAAGGCGAAGCTGCTCATTGCAAGCTACCCCAACAACCCCACGACGGCCCTGGCGCCAGAGAGCTTCTATCGCGACCTCGTGTCCTTTGCCCGCCAGTATGATGTGGCGGTGCTGCACGACAACGCCTATTGCGAGCTCGTCTTCGATGGCCGCCGCGCGGGCAGCTTCCTGCAGGCACCTGGCGCGCGGGAGGTGGGGGTGGAGTTCAACTCTCTCTCCAAGACCTACGGCTTCGCCGGGGCGCGCATGGGCTTTGCGCTGGGCAATCGGGAGCTTGTTGACCGCATTGCCACCCTCAAGAGCCACCTCGACTACGGCGCGTTCCTGCCGGTGCAGCGGGGCGCCATCGCGGCGCTCACCGGCCCGCAGGACGGTGTGGACCGGGTGCGGCAGGCATATCAGCACCGGCGCGACCTGCTGTGTGATGGCCTCAAGGCCGCTGGCTGGACGATGGACAAACCCGCTGCTACCATGTTTGTGTGGGCCCCTGTGCCCGGGCGGTATGACACCACGATGGACTTCGTGCGCGACCTGGTGGAGCGCTCGGGCGTGCTCGTCACCCCCGGTGACAGCTTCGGCCCCGGCGGCGCGGGCTTTGTGCGCATGGCGCTGGTGCAGCCCGAGAACCGGTTGGTGGAGGCGGTGCGCCGGGTAGCGGCCTGTGGGATTCTGCGGTCATGAAACGTCGCTTTGACCTGCACGTGCACACCGCCGCCTCCGACGGTACGTTGGAGCCGGAGGAGGTCGTGGCCCGGGCAGCTGACGCCGGGCTGTGGTGCTTGGCCATCACTGACCACGACACGGCCGGGGGTGTGGAGCGCGCGATGGATGCGGGGCGGCGGCTGGGGCTGCCGGTCATCCCCGGGGCGGAGTTTTCGGCCCAGTTTGAGGGCGAGCTGCACATCCTGGGCTACGGGCTCGATACCCACAGTACGGGGTGGGCGGCGTTCATCGCTGAGCAGCAGCAGCGCCGGGTGGAGCGCAACGAGGGAATGCTGGGGCGCCTCACAGAACTGGGGCTGGCACTGCCGGCGGGGCACCTGCCCGATGCCGTGCCCGGCACCTATGGACGCATGCACATGGCCCGGGGGCTCCTGGCACTGGGCGCGGTGGCTACGCCCAAGGAGGCCTTTGAGCGGTACCTGATGCACGGGGCCGCGGCCTACGTGCCCCGGCGGAAGTTCACCGCACAGGAGCTGCTGGCGGCCATCGCCGCCTGCGGCGGACAGGCCGTGTTGGCCCACCCGGGCCGCATCGGCCTGGGGCAGTGGGAGCTGCGCACCCTCGTGGGGGAGCTTGCGGCCCTGGGCCTGGCGGGGCTGGAGGTGTACTACCCCAGCCACAGTGCCGACGAGGTGCACTACTTCGCCGCACTGGCCCAAGAGAGGAAACTGGTGTGCACCTACGGCAGCGACTGGCACGGCCAGGGGGCCGGGCTGGCTGCCCGGTTTGGGGATTTTGCCCTGCCGGAGCGCACCTATCAATGGATTGCCTCGCTCCTGGAGCGAGGGGGGGATTTGCAATGAGCACGAGAATTGGCAACAAACGTTACCCGGTCAAGCGGCCGGTCTACCGCAAGAAGCACGGCAACCGCGCCGCCGGTCTGGCGGTGCTGGTGGTGTTGGTGCTGGCCCTGGTGGCTGGCATTTCGGCCTACCTTTGGTCGCGCACCTACTATGCTGACCGCATCACCGCTGGCGTCACCGTCAACGGTAAGAGCGCGGATGGCATCGCACCCGAAGAGCTGCGCAGCGACCTGCGCGCCGAGTACGACGAGAAGATTGCCAAAATCTCAGTGAAGATCGACTACGATGGCAAGACCTGGGAGTTCAACGGCCAGCAACTGGGGGCCGAGGACAACGTGGACGACGTGGTGGACGAGATCGCCAAGCTGGCCCGAACGGGGGAGTTCAGCGACCGGCGAGCCGAAGCCGCCAAGATCCGCAGCGAGGGCTACGACGCCACCGTAAGTCTGAAACTCGACCCGGACAAGATTGAAGCGCAGCTTCAGGCCATCGCTGAGGAAGTGAACCTGACTGGCAAGGACGCTACCGTAAAATTCAACCCCGAACCTAATGACAAGCAACTCTACAAGAAGGAACTGAGCAAATCGGATATCAAGTCGATGTTCACCATCACAGAAGGATCCAAGGGCTTGACGGTGGATGTGGACGCGATGATGGAGAAGATCACCGAGGAGCTGCAGGCGGACTTTACCTCCGAACAGCAGCTGATCGTGCACGAATACGTGCCCAAGTACACCAAGGAGACGCTCTCCAACATCAAGCAGATCACCGAGTTTGACACCAAGATCGGCGGGGCTTCCGAACGCAAGCACAATATCTCACTGGCCCTGTCCAAGGTCAACGGCACCGTGCTTTCGCCGGGGGAGGAATTTTCCTTCAACGACACCACCGGTGCCCGCAGCAAGAAGAACGGCTACCTGCAGGCCCATGTCATCGGCCCAGACAAGACGCTGGTGGACGACTGGGGCGGCGGCGTTTGCCAGGCTTCCACCACGCTCTACAACGCGGCGCTCATGGCCAATATGGACATCACCGACCGCGCCCACCACTCGTTCCCGTCCACCTATGTGCGCTTCGGGTTTGATGCCATGGTCAACTACCCCACCAGCGACCTCAAGTTCAAGAACACCGCCGATACCCCGGTGTACATCAAGGCCTTCGTCAGCGGTTCCCGCGCCTATGTCATCTTCCTGGGTGCGCCGCTGGCGGACGGCATGACCATCGAGCGGGAGAGTGTGCTGGTGAACGAGGGCGAGATGCCCGAACCGGAAACCATGGTGGACGAGACCGGCGACTATTCCGACTTTGTGAAGTACGACGACGAGACCTACAAGATCCGCGACTCCTACCCCGCCCGCACGGTGGAAGCCTACCTCGTCTATAAGGACAAGGATGGCAAGGAGATTGACCGCAAGAAGCTGTACACCGACAACTTCAGGGCCATCGTGGGGCTCACGGTGACGGGCAAGGACCCGCGGCCCACCCCCACGCCGACCACCCCGCCGCCTGCCACCGCCACCCCAACCCCGGAAACCGAATCCCCAACCCCCACCCCCACCACCGAGGAGCCGGCCGGCTGAGGGCTGTACAACGCCGGTTGCGCTGTGCTACAATGGATCAAATGAAATAGAGTGCCACGCAGGTACCCGGTTTGTGCCGGGTTCAAAAGGGAAGGCGGTGCAACACCGCCGCAGCCCCCGCTACTGTGAGGGAGGACAAACCCGGTAAGCCACTGTGAAAACGGGAAGGGCCGGGGGAGGAGGAGACCCAAGCCAGGAGACCTGCCTGCTGTGGTTTGGCAAGCTTCGGTGGGAAGCCAGACGCCTTTCAGGCCTTTTCGGCCTGTTCTGCTGCGCTCTTCCAGAAGGAATGGCGCATTTTCTTTTTTGAGGAGGAAAACCAATGAAGAGAACATCCGCACTGTTATTGACGGCCCTGCTGGCCCTGGCCCTGCTGGCCGGCTGCACGGCTGCGCCAGCCGCCACCACTGCCGCCGCCACCGCTGAGGCCACCACAGCGGCTGCCACCACCGCCGCTGCGACGACCGCGGCACAAACGTCCGCCGCTGCTACCACCGCCGCAGCCCAGCCGGTCACCGCGACCGACCTTTTGGGCAACGAGGTGACGATGGCCAAGACCCCCGACAGCATCGTGTCACTGGCACCCTCCAACACCGAAATCGTCTATGCCCTGGGCTTGGGCGACAAGCTGGTGGGCAGGGACGCTTTCTCCGACTACCCGGCGGAGGCCAAGGCTGTGGCCGAGGTCGGCGACTTCAATGGGCCGAACTTGGAGAAGATTGCCGCTTTGAAACCCGACCTCATTTTGGCCGGTAATACCCTGCAGCAGGAGACCATTGACCAGCTGAAGGCACTGGGACTGACCGTTGCCTGCACCGAGGGCACGTCCTACGCCGATGCCTACACCAGCATTGAGACCGTGGGCAAGCTCACCGGCACCACCGACAAGGCCGCGGAAGTCATCGCCGGCATGAGGGCCACCGAAACGGCCGTGATG
>JAEWRW010000023.1 GCA_023398815.1 Bacillota bacterium | reverse complement strand
GTGTTATATCATCAATAATTAAGATATCTGGGTTTGGAAGTTCGACAACAACAGTTCTACCACAAGAAATAATTAAAGCTATTGAAAAGGTTGGATTTTTTGAAAGTATCCCGTTATGGGCAGTCACTTTAATTGGTGGATTATTTATAACGGTATTAAGTTTCATAATGATTATGACCGTGTATGGAAGATTTTTTAAATTATATCTTTATACAGCAATAGCACCAATTCCACTATCGACATTTGCAGGAGAACCAACACAACAGGTTGGTAAGAGTTTTATAAAGTCGTTTTCGGCAGTATGTTTAGAGGGAGCAATAATTGTACTGGCTTGTATTATATTCTCACTATTTGCTTCATCACCACCAGTAGTTGATACTAATGTATCAGCAGTGACTCAAGTATGGAAGTATCTAGGAGAGTTAATATTTAATATGCTAGTTCTAGTTGGAACTATAAAAATGGCAGATCGTGTCGTTAAAGAAATGATGGGATTATAAAAAATAATAAGAAAGAGGAGAGAGAAAAATGAAAGATAATAAAAAAGATAAAAATAAAAAAATAATATTAGGAATAGCAATATTACTATTTTTAATTATAGGAATTATAGTAGAATTTGCGATGAGTAAATATACAACTGATATAACAGGTTCAAGTATTAGTACAACAGCAAAGTGGATATTTAAGTCTAGTAGTGAATTTTCAAAAACACCAATTAATTTAAATGATACTATTACAAGAAAAACAGTAACTGTAAATAAAATCGCACCAGGATCAAGTGGAAGTTTTGATATTGTAATTGATACAACAGGTTGTGAAACAGAAGTAGATTATCAAGTATTAATTAGTAATGAAACAAATAAACCTGTTAATTTACTATATAACATTGATGGGAATAATAAAAGATACGCAAGTTTACAAGAACTTTTAAATGAAAATGTTAATGGAACAATAAAAGTAAATGATGAAAAAATAAGAACATTTACTATTAAGTGGTCTTGGGATTACTCAACAAGTATAGAAAACGATATAATTGATACTAAATATGCTACAAGTTCAAATCTTAATTATACTTTTGATATTAATATAATTGGAACACAAGCGATGTAATAAAGAATAGGAGAATAAGTTTATGAAAATATTAAAAAGTGTTTTAATATTTATTATTTTACTACTTATTTGTAATGTGTTATATCAGAAATTCATAATTAAAAAGAATTTGGTCGATATATTTGGTTATAGTTGTTTAATCGTTAGAACTGGTAGTATGGAACCGGCAATTAAAGTTAATGATATGATAATCGTAAAGAAACAAAACAACTATAATCTAAATGATATTGTTGCTTATAATGTACAAAACAAATATTTAGTGACACATCGAATAATAGATATTAAAAATAATGAGTATATCACAAAAGGAGATATTAACAATGTAAATGATACAAGCATAAATAAGTCACAAGTAGAGGGGAAAGTGATTTTCAACTCTGCTTTTTTTGGCTTTTGTATCTTATATTTATTAAAGCCAACTATTATATGTTTACTGTTATTACTAATATATGTAGTAGCAAACAGTAAGGAAAGGAAGATAAAAAATAATGAAAAATCGTAAAAGTATTATTTTAATAGTATTATTATCATTATTTACAGTATTTTTGATATATAATTTTACATTTTCAAAGTTTGCTAGTGAAATATCTGGTAAGGGAAATGCAGAGATTGCAACACCAATTATTGATTTAGTTGGAAGTAATAAAATAGTTGGTATAGATTATGATGATACAGCTAAAGAAATAGAGTATAACTTTTCAGTAAACAATTTTGATAGCATAGGTAATATAAATCAAGTAAAATTGGAATATATAATTCAAATAAAAAATGATAATTTAGATTTCCCAATAGAATACCAATTATATGATAGTGATAATAAAAAAATTATTTTAAATAATAATACAACAAATTTAATCTTTTTAGATAAAGATATAAAAACATCTCATAAGTATAAACTAATAATTAGGTATGCTAATAAAGGTAATGGTATCAATATAATTAATAAGCTAAATAATTTAGATATTACTATATCAGCAGAGCAAGTGAGGTGATAAGTAGTGAAAAGGTTTTTTTTGATACTAATATTATCTCTTGGGATATTGGTAAGTGCAATAATTAATAATGCTTATGCAAAATATATTTTAGATAAAACGGTAAGTGCAGTAAGTTTGGAAACAGCAACTTTGTATAGTATAAATTATAATTTAAATGGTGGAAGTATTAGTGGAGAAAGTTCAAAGTATACAATTAATTATACTATAACATTACCAGAACCTACTAGAAATGGTTATGAATTTATAGGGTGGTCTGGATCTAATGGTTCAACTCCAATTAAGAATGTAGTTATACAAAAAGGAACAACAGGTAATTTGAATTATAATGCTAACTGGAAACCTATAAATTATAACATTTCATATAATTTAAATGGTGGAACACTAAATAATAAAATAAATAGTTATAATATAGAAACATCAACTTTTTCAATAGGAACACCCACTAGAGATGGATATGAATTTACAGGATGGACTGGAAGTAATACAACAATACAAAAAGGAACAACAGGCAATTTATCGTATACTGCTAACTGGAAATTAAAGATATATACTGTCACATATTTAAATGCTGATGGTTCATATTACAGTTCTAAAAGTATTGAATATAATTCAACAATACCATCAATTGACTATGGAGTGGATCAAGTTCACATTTTCAATGGATGGTTTTATAATGGTCAAAATATAAGTAATACTAGAATGCCTGAAAGTAATATAAATGTTACTGCTAGTATAAGAGAAGTCAATGGATATATAATTACCGGGCAAGCAACGGATGGAGATGATTCTCGTGCATATCGATTTGCTGAACTAGTTTTACAAAAAGGATTAGGAGGAACAGTTAGATGGGGAGGATTAGGAATGGAATTCATAAGTAATACAAGTAATTATTCGCATATTATGGAAGCTGCTAATCATTTGTTAAATAACACTTCAAAAACTTCTTGGCCATACTTAAGATGGCTTGCTGTTCAGTTTGAAAATGGATATAGTATGCAATTACGATAGTATAAGGAAGGTGAAATAAAAAAATGGAAACAAACGAAATCATAGAAAAAATTCATCAGTTTTTTAAAGAAACTGATGAATATAGTGATTATAAAGTAGAATATATATTGTTAGATAATAATACTAAAGAAATGAGTGTATGTGCCTCTAATGATGATAGTCTTATAGAAATAGATCCAGCAACATTAGAAATAAGAGAGTTAGCAGATTGGGCATATTCTTTTGATACAGATGTATTTTCTGAATTACAAAATGGAAAGAATATAAAATATATGTCTATGTCAACACATTATAATATTTGGAATGAAATAGAAATGTATTATCCAAGTGACATAGAAAATAAAGAAGGATTAAATATGTATTTGAAATATTGTAAAGATAATAATATAAACAAAAGTACAATAGATAATATAGTAGGTTTAGATACACCTACTCTTGAATTTCTTTTTAAAGAATCGCAAGATAATATAATAAATCGAGATAGTGAGATTCAATATGTTGCATTTGTTATGGGATATGACTTATTAAATGATATGCTAACTAAATCAACTGCAAATGAATGTGATAGAGTATATGATTTTTGTAATTATTTAGCGAATAAATTTATAGATACTGATTATTATAAAAATGAAAAATATTCAACTTATGAAATGTTAGACTCTTGGATTAACAATAACAAAGATATTATTAAAAGTGAATATTTATCCTTTATGGAAATAGAAAATAAAGTTATATTAAAAAATGGTTTTAGAAAAGATCAAGCAATTGCATTAATTGAAAAGACTATGGGCAATGACAAAGAATATGTCATTGCCTTTTACTATAAAATTGATGATAAAAAGTTAGACTGGGGATATGGATATTATTATGGAAAAGATAAAGAAAAAGCAAATACTGATTTTGAAAAAGTTATAAGTGGTGGTAATTTATCAAGAAATTTTGATGTTAGGAGTGATAGGTAATGAAAAAAAATAATATTGAATATGCTAAAAAATTAATAAGTGATTTTTGTTTTAAAGAGTATGATGGTTCTGCTGATTTTACTGATTTAAAAAATGTGGAAATTGCATATACAGATTACGAAGATTTAGCCAAAGAAAACGGACTTTCAAGGTTATCTGTTCAAAGTAGTGTTAATTTAGTAAATCATTCATTAAAGCAATCAATTAATGAAATGTTAGTAGAAGAAATAAAATACGATTCATTAGAAAGTTTAATTGAAAATGAATTAGAACATTTAGACTTTGATAGTTTAGTATTTGTAGAAGATGACTCGATAGAAAGATATAAAACCAAAACTGAAAATAAAATTAAAACTATTAAAAACTTATATATGATTTTAGTTTGGGATAAAAATAGAAGTGATTATGTAGAATGGGGTGTTTGTCATTCTAGTAAAGAAAAAGCAGTAAACACTTTTACAAATTATATGAAAGGTACTGCTAAAATGAATAATGAATACTGGAATCAAGAACATATAATGTATGCCTCAAGACCTTTCAAAGTTAGAGAATCGACTATAACATCGAGTGTAGAAGAGAGAATAAAAGAAGAGTTAAAATTAGATTTACAAGAAACAAAAGATTTGTTAATTAGATTGAATAAACAAAAAAATAAGAATAGGGAGGCAAGATAATGGAAGTTAAAATAAATAGAGAAATTCGTAATTATACTGAATCTATTTTTTTTGGACTGTCGTTAAGACAGTTCATTTTTTCTATATGTGCTTGTATAGTGGCTGTAATTTTATACTTTTTATTAAAGCCATACTTTGGAATAGAAACATTATCATGGGTATGTATATTAGGTGCTTCACCATTTGCAATATTAGGTTTTCTAAAATATAACGGAATGACAGCAGAAGAATTTATTGTTGCTTGGTTTAGGAGTGAGTTTATAGTTCCAAAGCAATTAAAATTTTTACCTAAAAATTATTATTATGAACTAGTAAAAGATAAAATAAAACATTTTGAATTAGATGGAGGAAAGTAATGAAAACATTGAAAAATTTATTTAAACAAGATAAGGAAAAATTTGAAGTTCCAAAAAGTGTACAGGATATAATTCCTGTCACTAGAATATGGAAAGATGGTATATTTCTTATTGGAAAAAACAAGTATTCAAAAACATATAAATTTACTGATATAAACTATGCAGTTGCTAGTAAAACGGATAAAGAGGGAATGTTTTTAGAATATAGCGAGCTATTAAATAGTTTTGATACTGGTGCAACAACTAAAATCACCATATTAAATAGAAGATTAAACAAAACAGACTTTGAAAAAACTATATTATTACAAGAAGCCAATGATGGAGTTGATGAGTATAGGAATGAATATAATAAAATGCTATTAGATAAAGCAACTGGAACAAATTCTATAACACAAGAAAAATATATTACAATATCTATCAATAAAAAGAATATTGAAGAAGCTAGAAGTTATTTTTCAAGGGTAGGAGCAGATTTAATAAGTCATTTTTCTATGTTAGGATCTAAATGTATAGAATTAGAATCGGTTGATAGATTAAGAATATTTCACGATTTTTATAGAGCAGGAGAAGAGAATAGTTTTAACTTTGATATGATAAAGTCTATGAAAAAAGGACACAGCTTTAAAGATTTAATATGCCCAGATATTTTTGAAATAGAAAAAGATTATTTTAAAATTGGTAATAGATTTGGTAGAGTAATCTTCCTTAAAGAATACGCTTCATATATTAAAGATGATATGGTTACTGAATTAACTGATATGAATAGAAATTTAATGTTAAGCATTGATGTAGTTCCTATACCTATGGATGAAGCAGTACGAGAGGTTGAAAACAGAAGATTAGGTGTAGAAACAAATATTACAAATTGGCAAAGAAGACAAAATTCTAGTAATAATTTTAGTGCAGTTATTCCTTATGATATGGAACAACAAAGGATAGAAAGTAAAGAATTTTTGGATGATTTAACAACAAGAGATCAAAGAATGTTTGTATCAGTACTTACTATGGTTCACACAGCAGATACGAAAGAACAATTAGATAATGATACTGAAGCATTACTTACTACGGCAAGAAAACATTTATGTCAGTTTGGAATATTAAAATATCAGCAATTAGATGGGTTAAAAACAGTAATGCCATTTGGTGTTAGAAAAATAAACACATTACGAACTTTAACAACAGAAAGTTTAGCCGTATTTATGCCTTTTAGAGTGCAAGAGATAAATCATAACAATGGGATTTATTATGGACAAAATGTAATCAGCAAAAATATGATAATAGCAGATAGAAGGCAACTTTTAAATGGTAATTCTTTTATTTTAGGAGTAAGTGGTTCTGGAAAAAGTTTTACTGCTAAAAATGAAGTTGTATCTGTAATGTTAAGAGAACCTAATGCAGATATAATTGTAATAGATCCAGAACGCGAATATGGTTCACTTATAAAAGCATTGGGTGGTGAAGTAATCCATATATCTTCGACAAGTGAAAATCATATAAATGCAATGGACTTAAATAGTGAATATGGAGATGGAGCAAATCCTATTATTCTGAAATCTGAGTTTATTTTATCTCTTTGTGAACAACTTATAGGAAGAAGCAATTTAGGACCTAAACAAAAATCTATAATTGATAGATGTACAGCACAAGTTTATAGACATTTTCAACAAGGTAATTATCAAGGTACACCACCAACATTACAAGATTTTAGAGAAGAATTATTAAAGCAAAGTGAGGACGAAGCAAAAGAAATAGCACTTGCTATTGAATTATTTACAAATGGTAGTTTAAATACTTTTGCAAAACAAACTAATGTTGATACTAACAATAGATTAGTATGCTATGACATTTTAGACTTGGGTAAGCAACTATTACCGATTGGTATGTTAGTAGTTTTAGACAGTATTTTAAATAGGATTACAATGAATAGAGCTAAGGGTATTTCTACCTTTATTTTTATTGATGAAATATATTTATTATTTCAACACGAGTACTCTTCTAACTTTTTATTTACTTTATGGAAAAGAGTTAGAAAGTACGGAGCATATTGTACAGGTATAACTCAAAATGTAGATGATTTATTACAAAGTCATACTGCAAGAACAATGTTAGCAAATTCAGAGTTTATTGTAATGCTTAATCAAGCCAGTACAGATAGATTAGAACTTGCAAAATTATTAAATATATCTGATTTACAAATGAACTATATAACGAATGTAGGAGTTGGACAGGGACTTATTAAAGTTGGTAGTTCATTAGTGCCATTTGTCAATAAATTTCCTAGAGATATTAAGTTATACAAACTTATGACAACAAGACCAGGAGAATAAAAATCGAAAGGAGGTTTTTATTTTGAAAATAAAGTTAAAAGATACGGTTAAAGGAACAATTAAAACACTTAATAAAGGTGCAATTGCTACTGAAAGAATAAAAGATACAATAGTAAATATAAAAGAAAAAGAAGCAAATATAAATAGCACTGATAATAATACTAATGATTATGCAAGTGACAAAATAAAATATGTTGTTAATCGTTCAGTTGATGAAAGTGTTAATGTTATAAATAAAGCAGGTAAAAAGTCATTTGATAATACAAAAGAAAATATTATCAAGACTAAAAATAAAATTAAAGATTTTAAAATTAAACGAGCTGAAAAAAAGTATGTAAAAAGTAAATTGAAAAGTTCTAATATAAAAATCAAATCTGGTGTTAATAAGAATATAAGGAATATAAAAAATTCAAATAAAACTTTGAACAAGGGTATTAAACAAGTTAGTAAAAAAGTAAAATCTACTGAACGAGCAAAACAATTAGCAATAAAAACTGCTAAAAACACCATTCGTGGAGTGAAAGGAATAGCAAAAACAACATTTTCAGCAATTAAAGGCGTTATAGCAGGCAGTAAAGCTTTGGTTTCTTTACTAATTGCAGGAGGTTGGGTTGCAATAATGATTATAATAGTTATTTGTTTAATAGGACTACTATGTGGTTCTATTTTTGGTATATTCTTTAGTAGTCAAAAAAATGGTAATAGTAAACCTATGAGTAGTGTTGTTTCAGAGTTAAATCAAGATGTAGCAAAAAAAATTTCACAAATACAAAAAGATAATACCTACGATGATTATGTAATTGAATCTGATAGAGCAGAGTGGAAAGAAATACTCGCTGTTTATACAGTTAAAGTATCTAATGGAAATAATGCTACTGAAGTCATTACTTTAGATGATAAAAAGATAAATACCTTAACGCAAGTATTTTGGGATATGAATGAAATAACATCAGAAGTAAAAGAAGAAAATATAAGGAACGAAGAAACTGGTTCAATCGAAAAAAAGAAAATCCTATATATTAGGATTAAAAAGAAAAGTATAGCTGATATGATAAAATTATATAATTTTGGAGTATTAGAAACATTACAATTAAATGATTTATTAAGTGAAGAATATGCCCAGTTGTGGTCATCTGTTATATTTGGAACTTCAATAGGAAGTCCATTAATTGTACAAATTGCATTTAGTCAACTTGGAAATTTAGGTGGACAACCATATTGGAGTTGGTATGGTTTTAAAACTCGCGTTGATTGGTGTGCCATTTTTGTTAGTTGGGTTGCAGATCAAGCAGGTTATTTAGAAAGAGGAGTTATTCCAAAATTTTCAGGTGTTTCAAATGGTATAAATTGGTTTAAAGCAGTAGGAGAATGGCAAAGTCCAAGTTATATACCTAATCCAGGAGATATTATATTTTTTGATTGGGAAGCAGATGGTAGTCCAGATCATGTGGGAATTGTAGAAAAGGTAGATAACAACAAAGTTTATACAATAGAGGGGAATTCTACAAATGATACTGCAAGGCAAAAAGAATATAGTATTAATAGTAAAGTTATATTTGGGTATGGTACACCTGCATATTAAAAAAGGACTATTTCGCAAATGAAATAGTCCATACATATTTATAAAATAAAAAATAGTCCTATACAAGCGACTATCTACTTCATCAGAGAAATCCCTGACATAAATAATATATCATAGATTTATGACAAAATGCAATATGAGAATATTATTTTCTAAAAATAACGACAAATTTCTTGCAAAACTTTAATATATATAATAAATATGATATAATTTGGTAAATAATGACTAATTAATTTTTAGAATTATGAAGAGTGATTTTTTTAGAAGAGGTGTTAAATTATGGCAAAAGATGGAACTACAACTTTAGGATATGAAGATAAATTATGGCTAGCAGCTGATAAATTAAGAGGAAGTATGGATTCAGGCGAATATAAACATGTTGCACTTGGATTAATATTTTTAAAATATGTATCTGATGCTTTTGAAACAAAATATGAAGAATTAAAAAATGATAAGTATGCAGATGAAGAAGATACTGATGAATATACTTCTGAAAATATATTTTGGGTTCCAAAAGAGTCAAGATGGAACTATATAAAGCAATACGCTAACAGTCCTGAAATAGGAAAGATCATTGATAATGCAATGGAACAAATAGAAAAAGAAAATCCACAATTAAAAGGAGTTTTAAATAAAAACTATTCAAGACCAGAATTAGATAAAACAAGATTAGGTGAATTAGTTACATTATTCACCAATTTAGAAATAGGATCTGATAAAGCAAAAGAAATGGATATGCTAGGTAGAGTATATGAATACTTTATTAGTAAATTTGCCTCAGCAGAAGGAAAAGGCGGAGGAGAGTTCTATACTCCAGCTTGTATAGTTAAAACATTAGTAGAAATGATAGAACCATATAACGGAAGAGTTTATGATCCAGCTTGTGGCTCAGGTGGTATGTTTGTTCAATCAACAAAATTTATAAAAGAACATCAAGGTAATATAAATAATATTGCAATATATGGTCAAGAATTAAATCCAACAACTTGGAAACTTGCAAAAATGAATTTAGCGATAAGACAAATAGATGGTAATTTAGGAACACATAATGCAGATACTTTTCATAATGATTTGCACAAAAATTTAAAAGCAGATTACATATTAGCTAATCCACCATTTAATATATCTGATTGGGGTGGAGAAAAACTAAAAGAAGATATGAGATGGAAATATGGAGTGCCACCAACAGGAAATGCAAACTATGCATGGTTACAACATATGCTACATCATCTATCACCAGAAAAGGGAGTTGCAGGAACAGTACTTGCTAATGGATCATTATCTAGCGATACATCAAACGAAGGTGTTATTAGAAAAAACATGATAGAAGCAGATGTAGTAGAAGCAATAGTAGCAATGCCATCTCAACTTTTCTATGCAACAGGGATACCATGTTGTTTATGGATTATGAGAAGAAATAAAAATGAAGATAATAGAAATAAAGTATTATTTATCGATGCTAGAAATTTAGGATTCATGGTAGATAGAAAAGTAAGAGAATTATCAAAAGAAGACATTTTAAAAATAGCAGATACTTATCATAATTGGAGAAACAATGAAAATTACGAAGATATATTAGGATTTTGTAAATCAGCAAATTTAGAAGAATTAAAAGAAAATAACTATGTCTTAACTCCAGGAAGATATGTTGGAACAGAAGAAGTAGAAGATGATGGAATACCATTTGAAGAAAAAATGGATAAATTAACTAGTGAACTATCAGAACATATGAAAAAGTCTCAAGAACTTGATGAAGAAATTAAAAAAGTTTTGGGGGCAATAGGATATGGAATATGACAGATATTGTATAATATTTGATACTAATATATTGTTTGTTACATATACAACTTATGCTGACTTTAACAGGTTTAAATTTAATACAACATTTGAAAACATATTAAGAAAAATAGAAAGTTATGAATTAGAAAAATATGTTGATATTTTAATACCAAATGTAGTATGGAATGAAATTATAGAACAGAATTTAGTGTCGTATGAAGAAAAAAATGAAGAATTAAAAAATAAAATAAGTAAAATAAAAGTTCCGAACATAACTTTTAATGAAACTGAAATAAATTATAAAGAATTTTTATTAAAAAAAGTAGAAGAATATAGAAATGAAATTTTTAACAAAGATATTAATATAAAAGAATTAAATTTACCAAAAAGTGAAAAATTTGAAAGTATTATAAAAAGGGCTTATAATAAAAGGCCACCATTTGAAGGCAAAGGAGGAAAGTCTGATAAAGGATTTAAGGATGCCTTATTATGGGAAAGTATAATTCAATATAGAGAATCGAATAATATAGGGATGATTTTGTATACAAAAGATAAAATCTTCAATGCTGAATTAAAAGAAGAATTTGAAAATATCTTTTTGAGTGATTCTATTGATATTTTAAGTGATGAAGCAAAAATAGATAAAAAATTGAATGAAATATCCAAAAAAATTAATGGAATAGTTATTAATGAAGTAAGTAGTAACGCAACTGATGAACAAATAGATAGATTGATAGGTAGTAAAGAAATAAAAAGTGAAATTGTAGACAAGCTTATTGATACAAATTTATTTAAAGAAGAATATTTTATAGAGGATATAGTAAATATTCAAATTTTAGATAAGCAATTTGAAGAATTAGAACAAAATAAATGGGTGTACTTGGTAAAAGTTAGTATTTTATTTTTAATAAAAAATATGCAAGAAGAAGATAAGATTATTGAAAAGAAACAAAATGCTGAATTTGAGATCGATATAAATATTGATAAATCTTTCAGTATAGATTTCAAATTAGGCGAAATTATTTTCAAATTAAAGGGTGGTGAAATAGATGAAATTAAGTGATGTTGGACAAATAATAGGTGGAGGAACACCATCTACAACTAATCCTGAATATTGGGATGGAGATATTTCATGGATAACACCAAAAGATTTATCAAATTATCCAAAGAGATATATATCAAAAGGAATAAGAACTATAACAGAAGAAGGTTTTAATAGTAGTAGTACAAAAATGTTACCTAAAAATACGATTTTATTTACATCAAGAGCTCCTATTGGATATATTGCAATTGCAGAAAAAGACCTTTGCACCAATCAAGGATTTAAAAGTATAGTATGTGATTCTAAAAAATGTCATTATTTATATCTGTATTATTGGCTAAAAAATAATATAGATATAATAAAGGAAAACGCCAATGGTTCTACATTTATGGAAATATCAGGAACATCTATGAAAAATTTAGAAATAAATTTGCCTACTTTAGATATTCAAAAAAAAATAGCGAAAATATTGTCTAATATAGATGAAAAAATAGAATTAAATAATCAGATAAATGATAATTTGCAGGAGATAAGCAAGCAATTATATAAAAGATGGTTTATAGATTTTGAATTTCCAAATGAAGAAGGTAATCCCTATAAATCTTCTGGTGGAAAAATGGTTAATTCTGAACTTGGAGAAATTCCTGAAGGATGGATAGTTAAAAATCTTAAAGAATTTTTTCCTGTAGTTACAGGAAAAAAAGATGCTAATGCAAGTAGTGACAGTGGTAATTATCCATTTTTTACTTGTTCACAAAAAGTTAGTAAAATTGATTCTTTTTCGTTTGATAATAGTGCTGTTTTATTGGCGGGCAATGGAGATTTTAATGTGAAAGTTTATAGAGGAAAGTTTGATGCTTATCAAAGAACTTATGTATTAATACCATATAATAAAGAAGAATTAGGATTCTTGTATCATTGTGTGAAGTATAATCTAAATGATATTACATCAGGACATAGAGGATCAGTTATAAAATTTATTACTAAAGGAAATATAGAAGATTTTAAAATTGCATTTTGTTTAAAAGAAGAACTTATTAATGTTTTTCAAAAAACACTTATAAAAATAGAATCAATAAATAATGAAATAGAAACACTAACTCAACTTCGTGACACCTTACTATCAAAACTAATGAATGGTGAGATAGACCTAGAAAATATAGAAATTTAATCATACAAATTGTGATTTGCTGTACAAAAATATTATAATATAAGCAATTAAAGGAGAAAGTATTATGTTTAATGAAGAACAAGTAGAAAATGCGTTAATTGAACAACTAGAAGATTTAGGATATATACATCTATATGGACCTGATATAGAAAGAGATTATACAGAAGTTATATTAAAAGAAGTTTTTTTTGAGAGTCTATTTAAAATAAACAGCGGTATGACTAATGATATAGCACAAGAAGTATATAGAAGAATTCGTAATTTCTCTAATATTGAATTAACGCAAGCAAATAGGGAATTTAATAAATTGCTTTATGGTGGAGTAGAAGTTCCTCTTCAAGGAGATAGAACATTTACTGTTAATTTATTAGATAGAAACAATATAGATAATAATACTTTTATGGTTGTAAATCAATATACTATTGAGGAATATAAAACAAAAAGACCTGATGTTATTGTATTTGTTAATGGGATTCCTTTAGTTGTTTTTGAACTAAAGAATGCCATTAAAGAAAATACAACAATTGAAAATGCATATAGTCAAATAAAGAATTATCAAAAAGATATTAAAAGTTTATTTAATTATAATGCTTTTAATGTTATTTCAGATGGTATAAATGCAAGAGTTGGAACAATAACAGCTGATTTTACAAGATATATGACTTGGAAATCTAAAGAAGGAGAAAAGCCAGAAGAATTATTTGATCAATTAGATACTTTAATAATAGGTGTTTTTACAAAAGATAGACTCATAGATTTAATTACAAATTTTATTGTTTTTCAAGATACAGAAACTAAAACAGTTAAAATATTCGCTGGTTATCATCAATATTTTGCTGTGAAAAAAGCAATCGATAGTACTAAAATAGCACTTAAACAAAAAACAAAAAAAGCAGGTGTAGTGTGGCATACACAAGGATCTGGAAAAAGTTTTGCCATGGTATTTTATACTGGCTTAATTCTTAAAGATAGAGAACTAGATAATCCAACTGTTGTTGTTTTAACAGATAGAAATGATTTAGATGAACAATTATTTACAACTTTTTCAACTTGTAATAGAGAGATTTTACCTCAAGAAAGTGTTAATGCGAAAAATAGAGGGCACTTAAAAGAATTATTAAAAGTAAATGCTGGTGGTATTATATTTACTACTATTCAAAAGTTTGAAGAAGGAATAGATGTATTAAGTGATAGAGAAAATATAATATTTATTGCGGATGAAGCACATAGAAGTCAATATGGACTTACTGCAAAATTTAATACAAAAACTGGTGATTTCAAATATGGATATGCAAAAAATATGAGAGATGCATTACCTAATGCTACATTTATTGGATTTACAGGAACACCTGTTGATTTAACAGACAGAAGTACAAGAGAAATGTTTGGAGATTATGTAGATATTTATGATATGACCCAAGCAGTAGAAGATGGGGCAACAGTACCGATTTATTATGAAAATAGAGTTGCTAAACTTAGTTTAGATGGAGAAATACTAAAAAAAGTTGATGATGAGTATTTCAAAATATCAGAAGAGGAAGCTACATATGAAACAGTAGAACAATCAAAAAAAGAATTATCAAGGTTAGAAACAATTATTGGTTCAAAACAAAGATTAGAAATGCTTGCTATTGATATTATTAATCACTATGAACAAAGAAGCGATATTTTAAATGGCAAAGCAATGATAGTTTCAATAAGCAGAAAAACGGCTATAAGTTTATATCAAGAAATATTAAGCAAAAGACCTGATTGGAAAGATAAAGTTAATGTTATTTTAACAGATAATAATAATGATCCAGATGAATGGCATGACATTGTAAAAAATAAACAATATCGCGAAGAAATGGCCATTGAATTTAAGAAAAAAGATAGTCCTTTTAAAATAGCAATTGTAGTTGATATGTGGCTAACAGGATTTGATGTACCATCTCTTAATACAATGTATATAGATAAGCCTATGAAAGGTCATACCTTAATGCAAGCAATTGCTCGTGTAAATAGAGTTTATCTTGATAAAGAAGCAGGACTAATTGTAGATTATATAGGAATTGGTTCTGAACTAAAAGAAGCACTTAATCAGTATACAAATAGAGATAAAGACAAAATTCCTGATTTATCAAAAGCATATGACATATTAATGGAAAAGTTAGAAATAATGAGAGATATGTTTTATGGATTTGATTATTCAGATTTCTTAAACGGCACAAATCAAGAAAGATTAAGATGCCTATCTAATGGAATAAATTATGTATTAGGTTTTGAAGAAACAGAAAAAAAGGATTTTTTAACTGAATCAACTGCACTTTCTCAAGCTGATACTTTAGCAAGAAGCTTACTTGATGAAAAGACAAAAATAGAAGTAGAATACTTTAAAGGAGTTAAAGTTGGAGTAAATAAAGTTTCTGGTTCTGGAAAATTAACTACATCTGAAG
>JAEWRW010000015.1 GCA_023398815.1 Bacillota bacterium | reverse complement strand
ACGTTCAGCCGCCCATTTCACGTAATCCAGGTCTTGGCTGTGAGCGAAGTCCCGTCGGGCGATATCGCAATCTTCGCACCCGCCGCGCAGCCTCTCCACCTCGTCCAGCAGGGCGGGCAGGGCGTTCCAAATCTTCACGGCGGGTACTGACTGCTGTGGGTACGAGCGCCGCATGGAGAGCTCGTACTTTCTCCGCAGCTCGGCGGTGTCAATCATCGAACAGCACCTCCTTGGTCTCGGTTACGACCTTGCCGACGATGAACGGAACTACCATGGGTTGCTGGCCGCGCAACACGAAGGTAGCGTCAGCCTTGCTTACCGTCCGAACCTCGTCCACCACACCGCGCAGCTTCACGCCTTTTGGCGGGGCGAGAACCGTGTCGCCAGCGTCAACGTTGGCACCATCGGGAACTTTGTACAGGTGCAGGTCGTCGGAATCGCAGCGTCGCACCCACGCCAGCCGGACGGTCTCCGGGGCCTTGGGCTCCGCCTCCTCCACCGCCTCCGGCTTGATGCAGTGCGCCTTGCGGACGAGGTCGAATCCGCTGATCGGAAATTCTAATTTTCCGACTAAGTTGTTGCGTCTCCACGTGATGCAAACCAGATCTCCGCGCACAGCATTGACGATGCCGCGCTGGGGCGAATCGCGATCAACTACCTCGTCGCCGACCTCGATGACCTCGGGTTCGAAGTCAGAGGCGCGAAAGCCGCTGCAGTGCGTGATCTCGCCTTCTTTTGCTAGGTCAACTTCATTGCCGTACACCTCGCGAACGGTCAAAAAACCGTCTTTCTTGAAGTGTTCACCGACAGTTGTGACAAAAAAACGATTCCAATCGTCGGAAAACGAGCCGCTATGGCTGTGCGGCACGACCTTCATGCCGACGCGAACGTCCTCAATCTTCATTGGCAACCTCCTTGTTGACGCGCACCACGTTGGTGATGTGCGCGTAGCACGTCGACCCGTTGCGGTTTACGAACTTCACCAGGTCGCGCTCGACGCTGGTCACGACGCCGGTCACCGACGGCACGGACAGCACGCGCACATCGTCGCCCTTCTTCACACAATCGGTCTTCATGTTTCACCCTCCATAAGCCCATTTTGCAATCACGTACAGCACGCCGAATAACCCAAAGCACACCACCCACCAGAGCCACCACAGCCGATTAGCGTCGCTCATCTTCTGCCTCCAATCACCACGCACACGATGAACGCGCCCAGCATGCCGCCGAAGATCACAGCCAGAACAATCCACAGAGCCATCATCAGCGCATCCTCTCTTTCGTCTTTTTACGTTGATCGTTGTGCCACGCCACGCGGTGCGCATGCCCAACCATCATGCCGTCAGCTTCCTTCTCGCCCTTCTCAAACAGCTTCGGGTTGGTGGCACGCTCCGGGTTGTCCCGACAGCCGTAGCACATCAGCCCACGGGTCACGCAGTGGCGGCAGCGGTCAGTCATGGCGGGCCTCCTTGGCCAATTCGGCCTTCTCAACCTCACGCAACAGCCGCAGCGCCTTCCACACCAGGTCGCAGTACGGCATGTCGCCGTTGCCGTCGTAGTGCGCCAGGGCAAGCTCAATGTCGGTCATGAGAAGCCTCCTGTTCTGCAATGACGCGTAGTGCCGCGTCTTGCCGCTCAACTTCTTTCAGTAGTTCTTCAAAGTGCGCATCGGCGAAGGTTGCTCTGCCCCACGTGCCGCTTCCGCCGCCAACCGGCCTGCACCAAAAGAGCGCGTCCCATGTACGGCGAAGTTCTGTAATCCGATCGGCGTCCATCAGCCCGCCTCCTTCAGCCGCACGAACAGGTCGGTGCAGCGCTTGAATTCAGGCCAGTCACGGCGTTTCACAGCCGCCTCGGCCTGTTCTTCCAACAGGCGCAGAATCGTTGCGCCAGCGCCGTTTTCTGGGCTCTCCGTGGCCTCTGCCGGCACTTCCAGCTCCACGAACTCGTCCAGAACGTTGATGATGGTGCGTCCCGTGTCCAGACCCACGATCCAGGCGTTCTCGTCGTACCAGCTGACCTTCCCGCGCACGTCGACGATGAACACTTCCTCGCTCTCGTCCAGGCACGGTATCTTCGCCACCACGCGGTCGTTTTCGTTGAATTTCATCCCTGCGCCGCCGTTCTCGCCTCAATGAGTGCGTCCACGTCAACGGTCGGGTCGATGGAGTCCAGGCTGATGCCGAAGAACTTGCACAGGACGATCGCCTCACCAACCCGAAGTGGAGAAGTCTTGTACAGTTTGTTTGCCATCGTCGGTTTGTTCATGTCGCACATGCCAGCCAGCCCGCCGACCTTCATGCCGAGCTTCTTCCGCGCGGCGTTGATCTGGTCGACCACAAGGTCGTTGGCTTGTTTTACGGAGTAAACGGCCATCAGTTCGCACCATCCTTGTCCAGCAGACGCCGGATGTAGTCAAGGCCCTTGGCAGAAACTAGCGTCTTGCGGCTGATGTGAACCGACTTGGAAGAGTCCGTACAGGTCTGCTCAATCACCTTGAACCGGCCTGCGTTCATGTGCTCCTGGTAAGGCATGTTGTCTACCATCAGAACGTGCTTGCGGCGCAGGAACGCAAACAGCCGGTTCCGACCAACGCCCAGCGCCTTTGCAGTCTCGTTCATATCCATGAACCCGGCGGCGCTCATGAAACGGTCAAACCCCTCGATCTTCGGAGCGGAGATTTCAAGCGTGTGGGTGATTCGTTGCAGTTCGGCGTTCGCCATCAGCAACGCACGCGCCATCACCTTCTCCGGCGAGTTCCATTCCTTTTCCACGGCGATGAAGTGCTGCCGCGCAATCTTGCCGCGCTCGGTGCGTTGGATCATGCAGAGCTCTTTCGCCATGTCGAGCGTGATGGCGTGGTCGGTCGCCGGGCGGCCTCCGGTACTTTCGGTCAAAACTGACGAAAAGTCAGTCCCGCTCGAAAAGCCGTAGTCAGTCATTCGCTCGAACCACTTGGCGTACTCGGTGCCAACCCCCAAAAACTCATGCAGATCCCGCCCAGACACGACGGGCTGCTGCTGGTCGTTGGTTTTGATGGCAATCAGATCATTCACTTGCGTTCTTCCTCCTTCTGGTGTAAGATGGAGGGGAGTAAGGCCCTCCGTGGGTTGCCTCCGCTGGTTCAGAGCGGGGGCTTTTTAGTCGTCGATGAACTTTGATGCTGGGACTCCGAGGACGTTTCCGATGTTTCGCAACACGTCCATGTCGATCTTGCGCTTACCGTTGAGCATTTCGTGAAACGACTTGGGCGTAATGCCTGCCCTCCGCGCCACTTCTGACTTGTTCCGGCAGGTGTCATCGCAAAATTTGTTGATTCGATCACCCACCACGCGATCACCGGCCACACTTTTTGCTTCCGTGTCAACCCCTCCATTCCTCGTTTTCTGGGATTAGTTTAAGTGTATTCCCGTTTTTACGGATTGTCAATATGCTTTTTCCAAAATATTAAGGACAAATAGGTTTACTATCCCGAAAACCGGGCATATAATTGTGCAAAAGGCATGGAGGTAAAAAATGAACATCGGAAAGAAGCTGCAAGCGGCGAGGCTTGCAGCCGGACTGCTCCAAAAGGATGTTGAAAAAATAACCGGAATTAGCTATAAGAAGCTAAGCAACTACGAAACTGGCGCGACCAAGATCGATGCGGACACGCTGCGCGTTCTGTGCAAGGCCTATGGCGTTTCGTCAGATCAAATCATCGATGTGCCGGTTGATTATTCAGAGGCGGTCTCTATTTATGAGCGGTACAGTAGGCTTTCCGAAGCAGATAGACAGTTGGTCGACCTGATACTCCAAAGAAAAAGCGAATGATAGCGCGGGTCTCTTTGGTGGCTCGTGTTGTGTGTTCAACAAACTCGTCCTTCGTCATGTACAACCTCCGTTATGGGAACGCATGTTCTTGTTGTAGAGATTATAGCGCGAACATTTTCCGAGCGCAACACCGCATTGTGCCATTGTTGGTCGCAACGAATTATAGTTTGTCGAAAAGTGTATTAAAATGTAAATAATTGCTTTATTTAACTTGTTGCGCGGTTTAGTGGTATTGTGTATACATAAATTGGTGCAAGGAGGGTACGCAATGAAAGGCAAGCAGTTACACGTGGCGGCAACGGTAATGGCTCTTTGTGCAGCGGCGATTTTGTTGGTGGCCTGCGGAGGTGGAGCATACGAAAAGGCAAGCGTCGCGCCAGCACCAGTTGCAGCGAAAGCAACTGCCGACAACTCTGCGGTGGTGTATGTTACCGAGTACGGCACAAAGTACCACCGAGAAGGATGACAGTACCTTAGCCAGTCCTGTATCGAGACGACAGAGAACAAGGCGATCGAAGACGGTTATGAAGCTTGCTCTGTGTGCAAGCCGTGAGGTGAGAAAACGTGAAAAAAACAATTTTGTTGTTAATTGTCGCTGCTCTGCTTGTTTCGGCGTGTGAAAGCCAAGCTGCTGTTCCGATTGATACAGAATCAATAGAGCCAACAGCAACCCCGATAAGCGAAGATGCAAAGAAAGAAGCCGAAGATAAAATTGCCAACACGTTGATAAACGAGAACCATGCGGACGTTGTTGATGTAAGAGACGGCCTTGCCGAGTCAAATTACTCAACGACACTAGAGATGCAGCGCAGCTTGATTGGGAAAACGATTCTCGTTACGTTTTATGATTGGGATGTAGCAGAAGAAGACAAAAAGCTGCACTTAACAATGGATTCATTCGATGCCGTTTATGATTTGCTAATAAGCGAACAGCAGTATGAAAAAATGCTGCCAGTAAAAAGCATTCAAACCGAAAGCTATTTGGACTGTACTGGAATAGCAATTATCAACGTTCAACAGGTAGAACCATTAAAGTTTACAGCAGAGGGCTATCCAACGTCAGAAGATGAAGCCGAAATAGAGATATACAGAAGCGATCTCGACTTCACGGTGACCGGCTCTCTCGTAAGCGTTGCGTTTATGAACCCAGATACTTTGAAAAAAATCGATTAATAATTGTAACAAGGAGGCACTAATGCCAAAAAAGAAAAGAGAACACCGCCAAAACGGAAACGGCGAAGGCTCTGTGCGACTCATGCCGAACGGCAAGTATAAGGCTGAAATTGCTGCGGTTGACAAAGACGGCGGTCGCAAGCGTTTCTGCTTCACACACGAAGACAAGCAGATTGCGTTGGCGACCGTGCACAAAAGGAGGGAAGACTGGCGGGCGGGTGCGTTGCTGTCGCCAGACAGCACCACCGTCGACCGGTTGGCAATGATCTGGTACGAAGAACTGGAAGACGATGTGAGTAAGGGGAAGTTGGAGCGCTCTACTTACGATGGATACAAATACACAAAGGATATCATCGTGAGGCTGTTCGCAGGCATGGCGTTGAGCGACGCGACGGTGGAGAAGATCGAAACCAAACTAGACGAAGCTGTGAAGCAGGACGGAACGCCTTACTCCATGTCACAGCAGACGAAAACAAAGGTGATGCTCGGCCAAGTGTTCAACCGAGCGGTGGCAAAGGGGCTGATAAAGTACGGCGACAACCCCATGCTGTCTGTCAAAGACTTGCGCGACACCGCGAAGCGCAGGCGAGAGAAAACGGCGCTGAAGCTGGATGAAGTGCAAATGGTTATCAACAACTACCCTGACACGATATGGGGCCACGCGCTGGTTGTGGAAATGCTAACCGGCCTGCGGCGGCAGGAAATGATCCCGCTTTTACGAAGCGACGTTGAGCCGGACGGCTCCGCCATTAGCGTGAACAAGGCCGTCAAAATCAAGAAAGGCGGCAATCTGTACCTGGGCGACCCAAAAACAGAGAACTCCACGCGCCTTGTGTATCTGCCAAAGGTAGCGTGGCCACACGCAAGGTGGCTGCGCGAACACGCAAGGAACGAGTATGTGTTCTACAGCGAATCGACGAAAGCGTTCTGCCACCCGTCCACGTACTCACGCGGCATTTCCTCTGCGGTCAAGAGCATTGAGGGTGTGCGCAACGTGACAACCCACGAACTGCGACACACGTTCGCGCGGCTGGGTGCCCGCGACGCTTGTATAGACAGCGCAACGATGATGATGCTGACCGGCCACGCAGACAAAAAAGTGTTTGAGCATTACGCCGACCACGTTTTTTCTGCGGAAAAGCAGGACGCCGCCAACAAAATCAATGCGGTGCTGGTCGGAACCCGTGTTCCCAAATCTGGTCGCACTCCGACGACGCTCCGACGCAAGAACGTAAACGACAACCAATAGCAATAAGAAAACCCTAGGAACCGCATGATTCCTAGGGTTTTCTGGTGGAGATAGTCGGATTCGAACCGACGGCCTCTTGAATGCCATTCAAGCGCTCTAGCCAACTGAGCTATACCCCCGCATTTGTCACCGGCGTTGCCGCAGGGCGACCTTGCTCGGATATCATAACCGAAAGTCCGCGGGGTTGTCAAGCACTTTTCGCCCGTCTTCTTGGTATGCATTTGGTCATACACACCATACGCCATGGCGTTGCCACCCACAGGCACCCTGTCCACAAAAATGTAGAAATTTCCCTTGACAATCCCGGGCTACCCCATATAATTAATTCAAATATTCCTCAATGATGGGGAGCACGCCTTCCACCCGACGAAGAGAGCAGGCGGCCGGTGCAAGCCTGTTGGGTGTTGGCGATTCTTCCGCCCCGGAGAGCCTGGCGATGAGTCGGGCCGCAGACGCCGGTTATGCGTCGTCGAGTGAGCCGTTCTGGCTAACACCGGGTGGTACCGCGGGTTTTTGATCCGTCCCTGTATGCAGGGGCGGATTTTTGTTATCTCCCGCGATTCACCGGAACAGCGCGGCACAGTGTTGGTCCCAATTTCCACGAGATAGAAGGAGGTTACACCATGAACAGAGTCTACAATTTCTCGCCAGGTCCCTCCACCCTTCCCCTCCCCGTGTTGGAGCGTGCCCAGCAGGATCTGCTCAACCAAGGCGCGTCCGGCATGAGCGTGATGGAGATGAGCCATCGATCTGCCCCCTACGAGAAGCTTCAGAACGAAGCCGAACAGAGCCTGCGGCGGCTGATGGCCATTCCGGCCAACTACAAAGTGCTCTTTGTGCAGGGCGGCGCGACGACCCAGTTCTCCGCCGTGCCGCTGAACCTCATGGTCACCGGTAAGGCTGACTACGTCGATTCGGGCAACTTTGCCAGCAGCGCCATCAAGGAAGCGCAACGCTATGGCACAGTCAACGTCGTTGCTTCGTCCAAGGCGATCAACTATGTCCGCGTGCCCGAACTTGACCCGGCGAAGTTTGACCCTGCCGCCGACTACTTCCACATCACCACCAACAACACCATCTTTGGCACCCACTACAACACCCTGCCCGAGACGGGCACCGTGCCGCTGGTGGCCGATATGTCCAGCAACATCCTGGGTGAGGTGTACGACGTCAGCAAGTTCGGTGTCATCTACGCCGGCGCACAGAAGAACATGGGCGTGGCGGGTCTCACCGTCGTCATCGTGCGGGAGGACCTGCTAGGCCACGCGCTGCCCCAGACGCCCACCATGCTTGATTGGCAGACCCACGCCAAGAGCGCGTCGCTGCACAACACCCCTCCCGGCTGGGCGGTCTACATGGCCGGTCTGGTGTTCCAGTGGCTGGAGGAGCTGGGCGGCGTGGCCGAGATGGAGCGCCGCAACCGTGAGAAGGCCGACCTTCTCTATGAATACTTGGAAGGCTCCAAACTCTTCCGCGCCACAGCGGAGAAGCCCTGGCGGTCGCTGATGAACGTGACCTACGTGCTGCCCAATGACGAGCTGACGAGCGAGTTTGTGAAGTTCGCCGCCGGGCGCGGACTTACCAACATCAAGGGCCACCGGCTGGTGGGCGGCATCCGTGCCAGCATCTACAACGCCATGCCCATCGAGGGTGTTCAGGCGCTGGTGGACTGCATGAAGGACTTCGAGGCGACGCACTGAGGAGGGAATGACCATGTGGAAAATTCAAAAGCTCAATTCCATTGACCCTGTTGTCAATGACCTGCTGCCCGCCGAGGGGTATGCCCTGGCTGACAAGGAGACCGCCCCCGATGGCATTCTGGTGCGCTCCGCCAACATGCACGAAGCCGAGCTGGCCCCATCGCTGGCGGCCGTGGCCCGGGCCGGCGCGGGCACCAACAACATCCCCATTGACCGCTGCTCCAACGCCGGCATTGTGGTGTTCAACACCCCCGGTGCCAACGCCAACGCCGTGAAGGAACTGGTCATCGCGGGGATGCTGCTCTCTGGCCGCCGCGTCGTGGAGGGCATCCAGTGGGCCTCCACCCTGAAGGGCCGGGGCACCGAGGTGCCTGGTTTGGTGGAGAAGGGCAAGAATGATTTCGTCGGCCCCGAGATTGCCGGGCGGAAGCTGGGTATCATCGGCCTGGGTGCCATCGGCGCGATGGTGGCCAACGCCGGCGTGGCTATGGGCTTGCAGGTGACCGGCTACGATCCGTTCATCTCGGTCGACTCGGCCTGGGGCCTCTCCCGCTCGGTCAAGCGGTCAACGGACATCAACGAGCTCATCAGCACTTCCGACTTCCTGACACTCCATGTGCCGCTCATCGACCAGACCCGCGGCATGATCGGAGAGAAACAGTTCGCCGAAATGAAGCCCGGCGTGGTGCTGCTGAACTTTGCCCGGGGCGAGCTCGTCGACAAGGACGCCCTGCTGAAGGCCATGGAGGGTGACATCCTGCGCAAGTACGTGACCGACTTCCCCTTCGACTATCTTCTGGGGCGGGAAAAGGTCATCTGCATCCCCCACCTGGGCGCTTCCACGCCCGAGTCGGAGCGCAACTGTGCCATCATGGCGGCCAAGCAACTGCGTGATTACCTGGAGAATGGTAACATCGTCAACTCCGTCAACTTCCCGGAGTGCAACCTGCCCCGGTCCGGCGCGTTCCGGCTGGCGGTGCTGCACCGCAATGTCACTAACATGGTTGGCCAGATTACGAGCCAGTTGGCCGCCGGCGGGCACAACATCACCAACATGATCAACAAAAGCCGGGGCGCGTTCGCCTACACCCTCATTGACCTGGATGACCAGCCCACCGCAGCTTGCTGCGCGGGCATCCGGGCCATCGACGGTGTGCTGCGGGTGCGCGAGCTCTAGAAGGCAGACACAAAAGCAGGGCGGATCGTTAGATCCGCCCTGCTTCTCATTTGTCGCTTATGCTTCGGCGCTGCGCTCGTTGAGCTCCTGTGTCAACTCCACAATGCAAGACTCGCACGCCGGGGGCTTTTGCAGCACCCGGCTGGCGTAAGCGTCCATCGCGCAGACCGATTCCACACTGATGACATGTTCCATCTCGCAGGCATCGACCTCGGCAATGGCCGGGGCAACGCCCAGCACCTCCACCAGCAGTCGCCGGATGATCGTGTGTTTGCTGGAGGTAATCCTTGCCCGACGAAGGCCCAGCTCCGTCAGGTGGATGTCCTGGTACTTCTCGTTGACGATGAGACCCTTCTCCGCCAAGACCGACATGGCGTTGTTGGTGCTGGCCTTGGTAACACCCATGCGCTGGGCAATGTCGGTCACCCGCGCGCCGCTGCCATCCTGTGACAGCTCATAGACCGCCTCCAAATAGTTTTCCATGGAAAAGGAGAGCTTCTCCATCTGCATCCCTCTTATCTTTCTCAATGGTAGTATGTTACCACATGTTGCGGTGGTTTGTACATCTGCAACCACTTGTGTCCACAGAAAGAACCGGTCTCATTCTATTGTATATCACACATCCAAATAGACCGAATTTGATAATAATTCTCATTATCCATATTGACAGCAAGACTCAACGGATTTATACTGTTAGCTGAAGCTAACAGAGAGCGCAACAGGAGGAGATTCCCCTATGGCAACGCTTTTGGCGCAGAAACGAACCCACCCCACCCCCAAGAACCCCGAGACCCTGCGGGACATGCGGCCGGGCGACCGGGCCGTGGTCGTGAAGGTGAACGGCGAGGGCGCACTGCGCCGCCGGCTCTTTGATATGGGCATCACACCGGGGGCCGAGGTACGGGTGCGCAAGTTTGCTCCCCTGGGCGACCCGGTGGAGATTACCCTGCGTGGATACGAGCTGAGCCTGCGCAGAGCCGAGGCCCAAGCCGTGCTGGTAGACGCAGCGGTGCCAAAGGAGCGGAACGCATGGCGCTGACGTTCGCACTGGCGGGCAACCCCAACAGCGGCAAGACCACGCTCTTCAACGAGCTGACCGGCAGCACCGCCCACGTCGGCAATTGGCCCGGCGTCACGGTGGACCGCAAGGAAGGCCGGTACAAGGGAACCGACCAAGCCATTGACATCATCGACCTGCCCGGTATCTACTCTCTCTCCCCCTATACACAGGAGGAGGTTATCGCCCGCAATTATCTCATCGATCATTCACCCAATCTCATCATCAATATCGTGGACGCTACCAACCTGGAGCGCAACCTGTATCTGACAAGCCAGCTCATGGAGACGGATATGCCGGTGGTCGTGGCATTGAATATGTACGACCTCATTGAGCGCAGCGGCGGTTCCATTGGCGCGGAGGCGTTGGAGCAGGCTTTGGGCGTGCCGGTCGTGCCCATCTCGGCCCTGCGGGCCACTGGCGTCAAGGAGCTGATGCGCCGGGCCGAGGAAGCTGCCGCCGCCGGGCGCAAAGGGTCTTCCATCCTCGCCACCAGCGCCGCAGGCGGGCATCTTGCGCGCATCTGCCAGCTGCTGGGTGACGCAGGGTTGACCCATCCCCTGTTTCAGAGCGCCAAATTTTTGGAGGGTGACCCCCTGCCAGCCATCGAGGCGCTTCCCGCCGAGCGGTTGCAGGAATTGGATACCCTACGCAGCAAGGCCTGTGCCGCCGCGAACATCGACGACCTGGAAGCTTGGGTTGCCGACCAACGCTACAAGTACATCACCGCACACTTCTCCCCTCTCTTGAAGCGAGGGGGCACCGGTGACGAGTTGGCGTTGAGTCCCTCTGACAAGGTTGACCGTGTACTCACCAACCGCTTTGCCGCCATCCCCATCTTCCTGGTGTTCATGTTCCTGCTCTTCCACCTGACGTTCGGGCAAAACCTCTTCGGCATTCTGGGTGTGCCCAGCCCCGGCGTATGGCTGCAGAGCCTGATGGAGGGGTTGGTCGGCCTTGTGAGCAACGGCGTCTCCGCCCTGTTGACGGCGTTGGGCGCGTCGGACTGGGCTCATGGGCTCATCGTGGATGGCATCGTAGCCGGCGTGGGCTCCATGCTCTCCTTTGTGCCGCAGATCCTGTTGCTCTTCGCGTTCCTCACGATTATGGAGGACAGCGGTTACATGGCGCGCGCCGCCTTCATCATGGATCAGTTGCTGCGGCGCATCGGGCTCACCGGCAGCTCGTTCCTGCCGATGCTCATGGGGTTTGGCTGCAGCGTGCCGGCGCTGATGGCCTCCCGCACCCTGAAGAGTGAGAAAGACCGCCGACTCACGATGATTCTGGTGCCGTTCATGTCCTGCGGGGCAAAGCTGCCCATCTACGCCGTCATTGGCGCGGCGCTCTTCCAGAAAAGCGCCGACCTCATGGTCTTCGTTATGTACCTTGCCGGTATTTTGGTGGCGATCTTCTCTGGCATCCTGCTCAAGAACACGGTGCTCAAGGGCGACGCATCGCCCTTCCTGATGGAGTTACCCGCTTACCATGTGCCACGCCTGAAGAATATCGCCCTGCGCCTGTGGGAGAAACTGAAGGGCTTCCTCATTCGGGCGGGCACGGTCATCTTGGGCGCAACGATCGTCATCTGGTTTCTCAGCAACTTCAACTTCCGCCTGCAAATGGTGGAAGCCAACAGCATCGGCAGCATGCTGGGCATGATTGGCAACGCCCTGCATTACCTCTTCATCCCGCTGGGCTTTGGCTCCGGCCCCGACGGCTGGAAGGCCGTAGTCGCCATCCTCACCGGCATCATTGCCAAGGAAGCGGTTGTCTCCACCATGGGTGTGCTGTACAACCCTGGTATCTCTGGCGACGCGCTGGAGGACCAGGGGGCCCAAACCGCCCTGCTGGGTGTGATCGCCACAACCTTCTCCCCGCTGGCAGCCATCTCGTTCATGCTCTTTAATCTGCTGAGCTTCCCGTGCATGGCGGCCATCTCCACCCTTCACAGCGAGATGAACAGCCGAAAGTGGTTTGGCCTGACCATCGCGTATTGGTTCGTGTTGGCCTGGGTCATCTGCTTCCTCGTCTACAACATCGGCCGCCTGCTGGGCTTCTAGCAGACAGTACCCCTCTCACTGGCTCCCCCCTCGGGAGCCACCATGTCTCCCCACCGGAAGGAGGTTTCCGATGCAACCTGTTGATGTTGTCATTGCTGTGCTGTGTGTCGGCGCGCTGGTCGCCATCGTTGTTACCCGCGTGCGCAAGAACCGCCGCGCCAAGGCCATGGGCCTATGCCCAGGCTGTGAGGACTGCGGCGGCGGCTGTGCCGGCTGCCAGAGCAAGCCGCAGCGCAAGTAACTGTACGCAATACAAACAGCCTGCGGATGGTTCCGCAGGCTGCTTTTCATTTCAGTGCATCTTCTTCGCCTTGCCAACCGTCACAGTTCGGCCTCGACCGCCGCACCCCGCGCCAGCGAAGCAGCCACATCAATGGCACGCTGGTTGCGAGAGCCGCGGAATCGCAACTCCAATGACCGTTCCGCCAGCCGGAAGGGCCCGTCGATGAGCACATCGGTGGCACGCAGCAGACGGGCCACGCCGTTGTCCTCCTGTGCCTTCCGGGCGAGTTCCTCATAAAGGTAGCCTGTGTAGGTCAGCACATCCTGTCCGCGGGCGCGCACGCCTTCGGCCAGCTCCGCCAGGGCACCGGCCTGGCAAAAGGGCTCGCCGCCGCTCAGTGTCAGGCCGCGCAGCAGCGGATTTTTGGTCATCTCCTCTAGCACCTTCTGGGGGGTGGTCTCAAAGCCGCCCTCAAAGGCCCATGTCTCGGGGTTGTGGCAACCGGTGCAATGGTGCGGACAGCCCTGGGCGAACACCACAAAGCGCAACCCCGGGCCATCGACGATGGACTCCCGGATGATGCCAGCAAGGCGCAGGACGCTCACAGCCGCTCCATCGGGCGGGCCGGGTCCATGGAGAGGTGCTTGACGCGGTCATGCTCCTCGGCCCTCTTGGCGTTGTTGAAGCGATCCAACGTGCCAACGAGATAGCCGGTGATGCGACGGATACGCTCAAAAGCCGGGCCATCCTCCTCGTGCCGCCCGCACTTGGGGCAGGTATCGCCGATGAGGCCGTTGTAGCGGCAAGCCGGGTCGCGGTCCACCGGGTGGTTGATGGAGCCATACCCCACGCCGCAGTCCTTCATCGCACGGATGACGGCCTCAAAGGCTTCGAGGTTCTGGGTCGGGTCGCCGTCCAGCTCCACATAGGTGATGTGGCCGCCGTTGGTCAACGGATGGTACTGTGCCTCCAGCCGGATCTTCTCATAAGCGCTGATGGGATAGTACACCGGCACATGGAAGGAGTTGGTGTAGTACTCCCGGTCGGTGACGCCCTCAATGGCCCCGAAACGTTTGCGGTCAATCTTGACAAAGCGGCCCGACAACCCCTCGGCCGGCGTGGCGATGAGGGAGAAATTGAGCTGATACTTCTGGGCAGCGTCATCCATGCGGCGGCGCATGTGGCCCACAATCTCCAGCCCAAGCTTCTGGGCCTCGGCGCTTTCGCCATGGTGCTGGCCAATGAGGGACTTGAGTGTCTCCGCCAGGCCGATGAACCCCAGCGTCAGCGTGCCGTGGCGCAGCACCTCGCGCACCTCGTCATCGGGGCCCAGCTTATCCGAATCCATCCAGATGCCGTTACCCATGAGGAACGGGAAGTTGCGCATCTTCTTGCGGCACTGAATCTCAAAACGCTCCAGCAGCTGGTCGATGACCAAGTCAATCATCCCGTCCAGCCGGTGGTAGAAGGCATCCACGTCGCCGGCACTCAGGATGGCCAGACGCGGCAGATTGATGGAAGTGAAGCTCAGGTTACCGCGGCCCGTCACAATTTGCCGGTGAGGGTCCGCCACATTGGCAATGACGCGGGTGCGGCAGCCCATGTAGGCGATTTCACTGGAAGGATCACCCGGCTTGTAGTATTGCAAGTTGAATGGCGCATCGATGAACGCGAAATTCGGGAACAGCCGCTTGGCGCTGACCCGGCAGGACAGCTTGAAAAGGTCGTAGTTCGGGTCACCGGGGTTGTAGTTGATGCCTTCCTTGACCTTGAAGATCTGGATGGGAAAAATGGGCGTCTCACCGTATCCCAGGCCCGCCTCGGTGGCCAGCAGGATGTTGCGCACCACCATACGTCCCTCGGCCGAAGTGTCGGTGCCATAGTTGATGGAGCTGAACGGCACCTGAGCACCGGCACGGCTGTGCATGGTGTTCAGGTTGTGAATGAGCGCCTCCATCGACTGGTAGGTGGCGCGGTCGGTCTCCTCGGCGGCCTGGCCACGGGCAAAAGCCTGGCTGCGGGCCAAGAGATCGGCGTCTACCACCCCCGCCAGCCGGCGCTGCTCCTCGGCGGCGTAGCCGTTGTCGCCATCGAGGGTGGGGCGCAGTCCGGTTTCGGCCTCAATGACCTTCACCGTGCGCTCCACCAACGCCACGATGTCGCCCTCCGCCCCAAGGGAGAAGGACAACAGCCGCGCCAGATTCTCCCGGTAGCGGCGGGCGTAGGTCTTGCGCACACCGTCGGCCAGGGCGTAGTCGAAGTTCGGAATGGACTGACCGCCGTGCTGGTCATTCTGGTTGCTCTGAATGGCGATGCAGGTCAGCGCCGAATAGCTGGCGATGTCGCTGGGCTCCCGCAGGAAGCCATGACCGGTGGAAAAGCCGTCGCGGAACAGTTTCTGTATGTCAATTTGACAGCAGGTCGTCGTCAGCGTGTAGAAGTCAAAGTCATGGATGTGGATGTCGCCGCTCTTGTGGGCTACAGAGTGCTCGGGCTTGAGCATGTACATCTCATTGAAGATCTTCGCGCCCTCGGAACCGTACTTCAACATAACGCCCATGGCGGTGTCGCCATCGATGTTGGCGTTGTCCCGCTTGATGTCACTGTCGATGGACGCGGTATGGGTGATCTCCTCATAGGTCTTCATGAGGCGGGTGTTCATCTCCCGCGCGCGGGTACGCTCAGCGCGGTACAGGATGTAGGCCTTGGCTGTGTTGACAAGGTCGGCCTCCATGAGGACGGCCTCCACCATGTCCTGAATCTCCTCCACCGTGGGCTGGGTGCCACGGTTGGCGCTGCGTTCCTCCATGCGGCCGGCGACCTCGGCAGCCAATTCCAGCGCGCGGTTCGCGTCCCCCTCCCCCGAAACCTGCAGGGCCTTATCGATGGCGGTGCTGATTTTCTCCAAACTGAAGGGGACGGTGCGCCCGTCCCGTTTGATGATGGCAGTCAACATAGTGCGTCGGCCAGGAAACCCTGGCCTGCCTCCTCGTCGTAGTGTGGACACAGTTTACCAACTATGGCCGTTCCTGTCAAGTGCATTGCACACAAAACAAACCACATATTGTGCCCCGTTTTCTGTTTCACAACAAAATATTGTGTGGCGATGGCTATACAGTACAATGAGAAAATCTGCTGGCACAAAGCCTGGTGACCTTCACAACGGCAACAGAATCTCCGTGGCAAAGACGCCCGGCTCGCTCTGGCGGTTGAGATACCCACCATAACGGGCGACGAGAGCATCCACCCGGGAGAGCCCGAAGCCATGGCTGCCGCCCTTCTCCGACTGGTACTGCATGCGTGTGAGCTTCCGTACGCCGCCAGCAGCGGAGTTGGTGACACTGAGGTAGAGCTGTTCCTTCATGACGCCCACATAGACGCGAATGAAGCGGTCGTCCCCCGTGGACAGGCGCTCGCAGCTCTCCATGGCGTTGTCCATCAGGTTACCCAGGATGACGCATAGATCGACATCGCTGACCGTCAGTGTCGCGGGCACCTGGGCCTTGGCGTTGACGCGGATGCCACGCGCGGCGATGAGCGACAGCTTGCTGTTGAGGATGGCATCGAGGTGCAAGTTGCCGGTCTTCAACGTGGTGTCCACCCGATCCAGGTCATCATTCAGGCGGTCGAGATAGCCGCCTAGTTCATCCAGACGGTTCATTTCCAAAAAGGCTTTCATGGTTTGGATGTGGTTGTGGTAGTCGTGCCGCCAGCCACGCATCTGGTGGTAGATGTTCTGCACCTCTTCCACGTGACGGGCCAGCAGGTCGTTCTGGTAGCGTGCTGCCCGGCGTTCGGCCAGCCGGCCCAACAGGTGCCGCAGCAACAACACCGCGCCGCCGGCCAACGCCGCACCGCCCAGGGCGATCAGCGCCACCATCCATCCCCTCATTGCTCGCTCCCCCCATGGTACCGGATGAATGCCCGGTTGATGGCGTCCCACCGCCGTCGGCTGACCGGAATCGTGTGCCCGTCGTCCAGCGTCAGATCCTCCCGACCGATGCGCCGGACATGCCGCAACCCCACAAGATAGCTGCGGTGGGGCCGCACAAAGGCATCGGTGTCCAACTGGCTCTCCCACTGGCCGATGCCGCCGGCGGTTACCCAAACGCCACCGGTGGCCACAATCTGCACGGTGTGGGCGAAGGCTTCGAGGGAAAGGATGTCTTCCTGTCGCAGGCGGACAAGTTCCTCCCCACAGAGAACCAGCAGCGGCGGGCGCTCCTGGGCGGTGCGCAAGGCGCGGTCCAGGCAGGCAAAAAGCTTCTCCTGCCGCACGGGTTTGAGGAGGTACTGCAGGGCAGCCACCTCATACCCCTCGGCCATGTAGTCCGCATAGCCGGTGACGAACACGATGGGCACATCCTCGCCCGCCTGCCGCAGGTGGCGGGCCAGCTCCATGCCGTTGAGACCGGGCATCTCGATGTCCAGCAGCAGCGCGTCCGCCGCCTTGTCCCCCTGCCAGGCAAAGAGGAACGCCTCGGCGCTGTGGTAACAAGCCGTGGTGAGGGAAACCCCGCGTTGCCGGGCCCACAGGCGGGAATGGTGTTCCAGCAGCGCCATCTGCGCCGGGTCGTCGTCGCACAGCAGGATGCGCATCGCCCGCACCACTCCTCTCATATAGGGTACGGCCTTGGGAGTGATTTCCCCAAGTGAGCCGCACTCAGTATATCGGCTTTTCCCCTCGGACGCAAACGCCCTGCATTGGCGCAAACAGAAGGCCACGGAACGCCGAAACAGCGCTCCGTGGCCTGGATGTGCGTTGTGTGGTTGCAAAGGGATGGAGCGACTTACTCCTCCTCTTCCTCCTCCACCTTGGCGGCCTCGATGACCTTCTGGGCGATGTTGGCCGGCACGTCCTCGTAGCGCTCAAAGGTCATATGGAACTCGCCCTTGGCCTGGGTCATGGAGCGCAGGTCGGTGGCGTATTTGCCCATCTCGGCCAGCGGCACCTCTGCGGTGACCTCCTGCAGGCCGCCGTCCACCGGGTTCATGCCCATGATGCGGCCACGCCGGCGGTTGAGGTCGCCGATGATGTCGCCCATGTACTCATCAGGGATGGTGATGGTGACCCGATAGATGGGCTCCAACAGGGCGGGGTTGGCCATGGAGCAGCCCTTCTTGAAGGCCAGGCGCGCCGCGGTCTTAAAGGCCATTTCAGACGAGTCCACCGCGTGGTAGGAGCCGTCGTACACGGTGGCCTTGAGGTTCACCACCGGGTAGCCGGCCAGCGCACCGCGGACGATGCTCTCACGCAGGCCCTTTTCCACCGCGGGGATGAACTGGCGCGGGATAACGCCACCCACGATGGCGTCAACGAACTCAAAGTTGGCGTGGCCATCCATGATGGGCTCAAAGCGAATCCAGCAGTGACCAAACTGGCCATGGCCACCGGACTGCTTCTTGTGGCGGCCTTCGGCCTCCACCGACTTGCGGATCGTTTCACGGTACGGGATGCGCGGCTCGGTGAGCACGGCGCTGGCGTTGAACTTGCTGCGCAGCTTGTTCACGATGATATCCAGGTGCAGCTCACCTTGTCCGGAGAGCAGCGATTCACCGGTGTCAACGTTCTTGCCCACGGTGAAGGTCGGGTCCTCCTCCTGCAGGCGATGCAGGCCGCTGAAGACCTTGTCTTCCTCGCCCTGCTTCTCCGCCGCCACAGCGAAGGAAATGACCGGCGCAGGGAAAGCGATGGCCGGGGCCTCCACAGGATTGGCGGGGTCAGAGAGGGTATCACCAGTGTTGGTGGCCTGGAGCTTGATGAGTGCCACGATGTCGCCGGCGTGCACCGTATCGATGTCGATCTGCTTCTTGCCGAGCAGGGCATTGATGCGGTTGAGCTTCTCAGTCTTGGACGTCTTGGAGTTGTAGGGCGTCATCGCAGCGTTCAGCGTGCCGGAGAACACCTTGATGAACGAGATCTTGCCCACAAAGTTATCAGCCACGGTCTTGAACACCTGGGCCGCAAAGGGCTCTTTGTCATCAAACGACCGTTCGATTTCATTGCCGTTCTTGAGGCTCTTAAGCTTCACTTTGCCACCGGGCGCGGGCAGCAGCTCCACCGCCGCATCCAGAATGGCCTTGACGTTGAGGTTCATAAGCGACGAGCAGCACAGCACCGGCACCAAGTCGCCAGACTGCACGCCCCGCTTCATGCCGACGGCAATTTCCTCCGCCGAGAGCTCACCGTCGTTGAAGAACTTCTCCATCAGCTCCTCATCGGTGCTGGCAGCGGCCTCCACGATGCCCTCGCGCAATGTGGCAACCTCGCCGGCCAGGGCGGCGGGCACATCGGCTTCCTTCAGGCCCTTGCCGTCAAAGCGGTAGGCCTTGCCGGCGATGACGTCGACATAACCCTTGAAGCCGCCCTCGACGATTGGAATCTGAATGGGCACAACTTTGGTGCCATAGGCTTCCTTGAGCTTGTCCATGAGCTTGCCGAAGTTGGCATTCTCACGATCCATCTGGGTCACGACGATAATCCGTGCTACACCGCGCTTTTCACAGGCGGCCCAGGCCTTCTCCGCGCCGACGGACAAACCGCCTACGGGGTTGGCGAGGATGATCGCCCCTTCCACCGCGCGCAGGGCCCCAACCATCTCCCCTGCCATGTCAAAGTAACCGGGAATGTCCAAAATGTTAATTTTAGCACCCTTCCACTCTATCGGGGCCATAGCGGTAGAGATGGAGATGTGCCGGCGGGTTTCCTCGGGGTCAAAGTCCATGGCGGTGCTGCCATCGTCAGTCTTCCCCATACGGTCGATGAGACCGGCCGTATAGAGCATGGCTTCCACGAGCGTGGTCTTGCCTTCTCCGCCATGGCCCAGTACGGCCACATTGCGGATATCCTTTGCGATGTACTCCTTCATGCTGTCTCCTCCTTGACAAATCCCGAATTTTGGCACGGTATGTTAAGCATAACAAACCCGAAGTTGAGGACGAACGAAGCGAAGGAACGCCGAGGGTCAAGGTTGGGGCGGCAGGTGCTCCGCAAGCCACCGGCAGCACCGGGTGATGAGCCCAACGCACACATCCCCCCGTGTGGTGGCGAGGAACCGGTTGTGCTGCTCCTCGTCGGAGAAATCGAGCCCCGTGAGGGTCCGGCAGTCAAGTGCGCCGCACTCCTCCTCGATAAAGTGCAGGAAGGCCTTGCCCGTCTCCACACAGGCAGTGGCATCGTCGCCGGCGGCATTGCGGCCCAGCTGGAGTCCAATGGCCATGAGGCTGCCACTGACCGCGCCGCACAGGTGCTGGGTGCCGCACAGGCCCCCGCGGAACGGCGTGGCGATGCGCGGAATGCACTCGCTCTCCATCCCCCAATGCTCAGCCATGGCCAGCAACACCGACTCGCTGCAGCTCCACTTCTCCTGGGTGAAGAGCTGCACGGCCCTCTCCTCCGGTCGCATTGCGCCTTCCATCGTTCCTCCTTGGGTGCTCACAGGTAGTCGATGAGCATCAGTTCGTTCGTCTTGATAAACCCCAGCCCGTCGTAGAGGCGGCGGGCGGGAAGATTGTCTTCGTTGACGACCAGGCAGGCCTTGCGGCCACCGTCCCGGGCGATGAGGCCCAGCATGTACTGCACCATGGCCCGGCTGTAGCCGCGGCGGCGTTCCTCCGGCAGGGTGCAGACCCCGCCAATCTGGCAGTAGTGCGGCGTCCGGGTTTGAATGTGGGCCTGAGCCACCGGGCGCCGATTGCTCAGCAGCACCACATAGGGTTCGTTGACCGTTTTCTCCTGCAGCAGGCGCTTGGCGGTGTTGCGGCTGATGGGGTACCCAAACCCCTCGTTCATGCAGCGCATCACAAAGTCCTGCACGCCGCGGTTGTTGTTCTTGCTGCGGATGTCCTCAAACTCCAGCCCCGCGGGCGGGGCGACGGGCGGGCCCTGGTATTCCATAAAGGACTGCCGCCGCACCACCATTCGCCCGGGGATGCCCGTCAGCAGCGGCACCATGGGGCGCACGCAGGCCTCGCTGCCCAGCACCAGCCGGATGGGGTTCTCCGCAATCCAGCGGCTCATGGGGACGACCACACGCGGGTCGGTGTAGTGCACCATGCACTGGGAGTTGTTGAAGAATGCCACTACGCCAACCAAGCGATCTTCGAGGTAGTACCCCCAATAATCCCCGCAGCGCAGCTTTCGGCTGTCGTCCTCTATGCCGAAGTACAGAAGGTTGCCCAACAGAAAGGTGTTGGACGTTTCCTCCGCCAGCAGAAACGCAACGACCTCAGGAAAATCGGGATGGAGCAATAACTTTTGCACAGGCAGCCCTCAGCCTTCCCACGCCAGGAAGCGATGGAACAGGGGTAGCTGATCCTCGCTGCCTTCGGTGGCCAGCAGCGTCACTGCGCCGCCACGGCCATCGGTGCGAAGCAAGGCCCCCTCCTCCAGCCGGTGGCGTAGGTGGCGGATCGTACCCTCCACGCCATCAAACATCCGGTCGGTACCGGCAAAGCACCGGATCAGGGGTTCAGCAAAAATATAGTGGGTGCAGCCGACAACAACGCCGTCCACACGCTCAACCGGAAGGGATTGGAACAACTCGTTGAGGTAGTCGCTGACTTGCACACCAGTGGGGCCGGCACTCTCAATGAGGCGGGACAACCCGGGGCAGGGAACAGAAATGAGCTGACACTGGGAGCCATAGGGGGCCAGACGCTGGCGGAAACGCGGCATCCGCAGCGACGCAGGGGTGGCCAGCACGGCGACCGTGCCACCGGGCAGCGCCTCGCAGGCGGGCTTGACCGCAGGCTCCATGCCGAGCACCGGCATGTCCGGGTATCGCGTGCGAACCTCGTCAATGGCCGCACTGGTGGCGGTGTTGCAGGCAACGACCAGCGCTTTGATGCCGCGCTCCATGAGTTTGCCCACAACGGACAGCGTGAGAGCACGGATTTCCCCCTCCGGCCGGCTGCCGTAAGGTGCGTTTCCGATGTCACCGAAAAACAAAAAGTCCTCGTCCGGCAGGTTTTGCATGGCCTTGCGCAGCACGGCGATGCCGCCGACGCCGGAATCCATGAATCCAATCGGCAAGGAGCGCCGATGGTTGTCCTCCGTCATGTGTTGGTCCCCTTATTGGATATCAAGGGTTATTATAGTCTCCCCCGTCAAAATATACAAGGGGACCGGGCGGCTTATGGCGGATTTGACTGCATGGGAACCAGCGGCTCCAAGTCCACCACCACCGCAATGCCAGTGGGTGTGGGGGTGGCTACTGCCGCCTGGGCGGCGGTGGATGCCGCCGAGGGGCTGGGGGTGGGCGTGGGCGTCGGGGTGGCTGTGGCGTCGGCTTTGGGGCTGGCGGTGGCCGTGCCGATAAGCGTCGGCAGGTCTGCCAGGGTGCCGGCGATGGCTTCCGCCAGGTAGGGCACGGCGGCCAGGGCCTCGTCGAGTGTATTCTTGTTGTGGCCCACCTCGATGAGCACGGAGCCGGTGGATAGGTGCTGGTTGTAACGCTGTGTTTTCATGTCGGTGCCGCGCGTGAGATCGGCGCTGAATTGCTTCAGACGGCTGATAATGTCATCGGCGACCTTCTTGTTTTTCTGCCAGTCTGGCCGTATGGCGAACCCGGTGCCCGTCTTGCCCTCGCCGGTGCCGATGACTGTCATGACCCGCGCGACCTTGACCCCATCGATGGTGGCGGCGCTGGGGTCGATGCCAGTGTTGTAGGCATCCCGATGCAGGTCGATGAGCAATTTGAGGCTGGGGTTGGCGTCCAGGTCCTTCTGCGCCACCTTGAGCGAGCGGGCGTAGGCCGTGCCCAGCTTGGGAGCCTCGGTATCAGTGGTGTCATGCAGCACGGCGATGCCGTACTTCTCCCACAGCACTTTGGCGAGCTCCTCGCCTACCTTCACAATATTGTAATCGTTGTTGGTGGTGCGCCACTGGGCGGACTCCACGTAGTTCTGCCCGGCGGTCTTGGTGTATGCCTCGTGGGTGTGGGTGTGGTAAATGAGCACCTGCGGCGCGGCATTGCCCGTGGCGAAACTATCGGGTTCCTTGGGGTCCACGACCTCAACCTCCACACCCTCGGCAGGCTCCTCTTCGGGGTCCTCCTCGCCGGAGCCGTTGGTCTGGGTGGCGGTCAGATCGATGCTGACCGGCACAGCGTCCTCGTCTCCCCCACCGCTCCACTGGCCCCAAAAGGCAGCGCCGGCGGCTCGTAACCCCCGGAAGATGCGCAGCAGCAGGTTGTCGGCCTCGGTGGTCGTCGCGTCTGTCTGGGTCACGGCGGCGTTGTCCGTGCCCTGTGCCGTCTGCCCGTCGCCCATGGTGCTGGCAACCCAGATGAGCAGCAAGCCCACCAGAACCAACACCACCACGAGTCCGCGGCGGCTCCCTTGTGCGTTCATCCGGTAACGGAACATTGGTGTACCCATCCTTTCAGGATACAGCCTATTCGCCGCAGAAGGGGTTTATGTCAGGCTTCGCTCAGGGGATTGTGCCGCACGCTCTCGTGCGCCGCGGCCACCACCGCCGCCGTGTCCACCGGCAGGGACGGCCCCACGCCATTTTTCATGTACAACAGGAACTCAATGTTGCCCTTGGGGCCGGTGATGGGCGAAAAGGACAGGCCACACACGGCCACGGGCTGGTCGGTGAGCCAGAGGAGGATGCGATCCAGCACCTGGCGGTGAATGGCCTCATCCCGCACGACGCCCTTACGCACGTGTTTGGGCTCTGTCTCAAACTGGGGCTTGACCAGCGCCACGATGGGCGCACCCGGTGCCAGGCACGGGAACAGTGCGGGCAGAATGAGCTTCAAGGAGATAAAAGCCACATCGATGCTGGCAAAAGCCGGCGGCCCGGCAAAGGTTTCGGGCGTGAGGTACCGGGCGTTGGTGCGCTCCATCACCACGACACGCTCGTCGTTGCGCAGCTTGTAGTGGAGCTGCCCGTAGCCTACATCGACGGCGTACACTTGGGCTGCGCCGCGCTGAAGCATGCAGTCAGTAAAGCCGCCGGTGCTGGCGCCAATGTCCGCGCAGGTCAGGCCTTCCAGGTTCAGCCCAAACTCCGCCAGTGCCTTCTCCAGCTTGAAACCGCCGCGGCTGACGTAGGGCGACTCACGAATGAGCTCAATGACGGCGTCCTCCGCCGCCTCCTGCGAGGGTTTGGCGGCCACCATGCCACCCACCAGCACCGCGCCGGCCATGATGAGCCGCCGCGCCTGCTCCCGGCTCTCCACCAGGTTCCGTTCGGCCATCAGCACATCCAGCCGCTTCATCGTGTTCCTCCCATCAATTGCGCGGCCACCCGTTCCTCGGTCAGGCCCACGTCTTCCATCTGCTGGGCCACCGTGCCCTGCTGCACAAAGTCTTGCTCAATGGCGACGGGCACAAGGACAGGCGAAGTGTCACACTCCTGCGCCGCCAGGCACCGCAGTACCAGCGACCCAAAGCCACCGGGGGCAATGTTTTCCTCCAGCGTGACCGCGCGGTCATAGGCCGGCAGAGCCTCCCGCAGGAAACCCTCGTCCAGCGGACGCACGGTGCTGCAGTTAACCACATCAACCGCAGTGCCAGCTTGGCCGCTGTGCTCCGCCACCCGCAGTGCCAGCGCCACCATGCGCGACCCCACGGCTAAAATGGCATGCTTCGCGCCCGCCTGCTGGCGGACAACCCCCCAACGCAGCAGGTCGGAGCGGTCAAGGGCAGCTTCCTCACAAGCTGGCGCGCCCTTGGGGTAGCACAGAGCCGTCGGACCTTCGAGCGTCAACGCCAGCGCCGCCATGGCGCGGGCCTCCCGAGCAGTGGCCGGGCACAGCACCCGCAACCCCGGGATATTCGCCAAATGGGACAGGGTGTAGATACCCTGGTGGGTCTCACCATCCTCCCCCACCAAGCCGCAATGGGAAACGGCGAAGAGCACCGGCAGCCGCTGCAGGCACACGTCATGCAAAATCTGGTCGTAGGCCCGCTGCAGAAAGGTGGAATACACCGCAAACACCGGCCGCAGCCCCTCCACCGCCATGCCAGCCGCCATGGTGACGGCATGCTGCTCGGCAATGCCCACGTCGTAGAAACGCTCGGGGTACAGGCGACGGAAGTCCTCCAACCCGCAGCCCTCGGTCATGGAGGCGGTGATGGCCACGACGCGCTCGTCCCCCTCAGCCTGGCGGCAGAGTTCCCCTGCCACGATGTGGGCGAAACTCTCCCCCGAGGCTTTGGACGCGCTGCAGCTGACACTATGGTACCGCTCGGGGCTTTGCTCGGCCCGCTGGTGACCCCGGCCCTTTTGGGTGGCGACATGCACCACCACCGGACGGTCGAAGAGCTTGGCATGCTCCAGCGCGGTGGTCACGGCGGCGATGTCATGGCCATCCACCGGGCCAATGTAAGCAAAGCCCAACTCCTCAAAAAACACACCGGTGACGAAGAGGTACTTGAAGGAGTTCTTCAGCCGCTCCAGCGTACGCGCCACCCGCGCGCCCACAAATGGGATGCGATTGAGTGACCGCTGCACCACGGATTTGGTGCGGGTGTAGTGGCGCTTGTAGCGGATGCGCGACAGTACCTGGGAGAGGGCCCCCACGTTGCGGCCGATGGACATCTCGTTGTCATTGAGGACGACGATGATCTTTGTGCGGCTGTGGCCGGCGTCGTTCATCGCCTCAAAGGCCATGCCGCCGGTCATGGAGCCATCACCGATGACGGCTACAACCTCGTGTCGCTCGCCTTTGCGTTGCAGGGCGCGGGCAATGCCCACCGCCGCGGAAAGCGACGTGGTGCTGTGGCCGGTCTCGAAGATGTCGTGCTCACTCTCCCCCCGCTTGGGGAAGCCGCTGATGCCGCCGTGGGTACGCAGGGTGTCAAACCGGTCGTTGCGGCCCGTCAGCAGCTTATGGGCGTAGCTCTGGTGGCCGACATCCCACAGGATGCGATCCTGCGGGCTGTGGAACACCCGGTGCAGGGCAATGGTTGTCTCCACAATGCCCAGGTTGGAGGCAAGGTGCCCCCCGTTTTTCTCCACCACCCCGGTGATGCGGCGGCGGATGTCCTCCGCCAGCGTCTCCAACTCCCGGGGGGTGAGTGAGGCCAGGTCGCCCGGCCCCTGTATCCGTTCAAGCATGTTCTGCCCGGTATCCTCCAAACGCAATGTAGCTTCTTTAGTATAGCACAGATCGAGCCCCGCTTACCACAGGAGGGAACACCTGGCACCCACGTTCGCAGAACGATAGCCAAGCCAAGCAAAACCCTGCATGGACAATGCCATTGGCGATGTGCAAACTGATACAAACCCAGATGTGAAAGTCAAGAAGTGAAATGTGATGCAAAAGACTTGACGTTTTTGGGTGAGTGAGTTAGTTAATTTGCATTTTTAATGAATGAAAAGTATGGTAGTATAATTGTTACAGGCAAAAAACTAATCTAGTAAAATGATTAAATACGGAACATAGGAGAAAAAATGCAAGTAGGCGATAAGATATCATTTGGAAATTACACTTGGCAAGTTGTAGACATACAAAATGATAGGGCTTTGATGATAACCGAGCATATTATAGAACAACGTCCTTATCATAATGCTTATGTAGGAATAACATGGGCTGACTGTTCATTAAGAAGTTACCTGAACGGTGAATTCTATGACAGATTTTGTACGGAGGATAAATCTAGAATAGTTCCAGTTATTAATATAAATTCTGACAATCAATGGTATGGCACGAATGGTGGTGAAGATACAAGGGACAGAATATTTTTATTAAGCATGGAGGAAGTAGTGTGCCTGTATTTTGGTGATAGCAGTTTAAAATTATACAATCCAGGAAGAAATCAAAGATACTGGTTTGAGAGAAAAGATGAAAACAACCGTAGACGTATTGCAAGACTTGAGGCTAATAAAGAGCAAATATGGTGGTGGTGGGTTCGAACCCCAGGCCGTGTTAATGTAAAAGCAGTGTACATCCACGGTGATGGTAATATTGGCATTCAAGGCAACAATATATTGAAGGGCAACATCGCAGATGGTAAATGTACAGGTGGAGTTCGTCCCGCTCTGTGGTTAAAACTATAACATAAAAATATGGTGATGACAGAGATACTCAGAATTATTGGCGGTGCTCCATAGCTTCTGCCCGAATATTTGAAACACAGCCCGTTGCGCCAAGCGGGAATTGATGCGTTCGGCGACCTGATCGCCGTGTATCACTTCCAACTGGATGCGCGATTGTGGAACTGTTTGGGGTGGACTCAGTGGATCATTCGGTTTTTGACGAACAACTGGACTGGCTCTACCGTTGGCAGGAGCAATGTACGAATCCAAACGGGTGATAAACCAACCCGCAAAGGGCCTCCGCTATGCCCGTATGAGAGAAGCCGCCCATCATTCTGGGCGGCTTCTCATTTTCCTATGATTCCTTTGTTGCTGTCAGCTAACCTTCTCCGGGTCCGGGTATTCCACGCCGAAGGTGTCCACCGTGACGGACTTCATCACCGGCGGGTCAATGGGCGCGTTGGTGGGGTCACCGCTGGTCTTTACCTTGCCCAGCTTCATGCACACATCCAAGCTCTTGTCATCCACGACCTTGCCAAAGGCGGCATACTGGCCGTCCAGCCAATCCGCCGTGCCAACCATGAGGAAGAACTGGGAACCGGCCGAATCGTTGCTGCGGGAGCGTGCCATGGAGAGGACACCCGCCACGTGCTTGATGTCGTTGCCCTTGAAGCCGTTGGCGGTGAACTCACCCTTGATCTGGTAGCCGGGGCCGCCGGAACCGGTGCCATCGGGGTCACCGCCCTGAACCATGAACCCGTCAATGATGCGGTGAAACGTCAACCCATCATAGAAACCGCTGTTGACGAGGGAGATGAAGTTGTTGACGGTGTTGGGGGCCTTGTCCGGGTACAGCTCAATCTGGATCTGGCTGTCATCGGCCATGGTAATGGTGACAATCGGATTCTTCTTCACGGTGTCGGTTCCTCCCGTTGCAGTTGTGTTTGGGCTTGCGGCTTTGCAGGATGCCATTGCCAGCAGCAACGCGGCGCACAGTCCTGCGGCAAGTATTCTTCTCTTCATGTGCGTCTCCGATGCATCAGCGGTAGGCGGGCAGCCAGCTGCCATGGGCCTCAATGAGGTCATCGCAGAGGGCGCGGATGTCGTCAAGCGACAGCTCCGCCGCGGTGTGCGGGTCCAACATGGCGGCCTGGTAGATGGCTTCCTTGCGGCCGGTCAACGCCGCTTCGATCGTCATGAGCTGCACGTTGATGTTGGTGCGGTTGAGGGCGGCGAGCTGCTCGGGCAGGGCGCCCACATAGGTGGGTGTCACACCGCTGGCATCCACCAGGCACGGCACCTCCACACAGGCGTTGGCCGGCAGGTTGGGTATGAAGCCATTGTTGATGACGTTGCCGCCGATCTTGTAGGGTTTGTTGGTCACCATCGCCTCCATGATGTAACTGGCGTACTCATGGGTACGGGTGTGCTGCAGGGCAGTGTCGTTGACAAGTTCCTCCCGCATCTTCTTCCAGCTCTCAATCTGGTTGATGCAGCGGCGCGGGTACTCATCCAGCGGGATGTTGAAGCGCTCAATGAGCTCGGGATACTTGCTCTTAATAAAGTAAGGCATGTACTCGGCGTTGTGCTCGCTGGACTCGGTCACATAGTGGCCGAACTGACGCATGATCTCATAGCGCACCATGTCACCATGCTTCTCGTGGCGTTGGGCGGCGCGGCGCTTGATCTCGGGGTACAGATCTTCCCCATTGCGGCTGACCTGCAGCAGCCAGGCCATGTGGTTGATGCCCGCAATCTTCCACTGGATGGTGTCGTCATATTCCATGCCCAGGGCCTGCAGAAGGCCAGGCACGCAGGACTGCACACTGTGGCAGAGCCCAACGGTCTTGATGGGCGTACCACGCAGCATTGCCCCCGTCAGCATGGCCATGGGGTTGGTGTAGTTGAGGAACCAGGCGTCGGGGCAACCTTCTTCCATGTCCCGGGCGAAATCGAGCATGACCGGAATGGTGCGCAGCGCCCGAAAGATGCCACCGATGCCCAGCGTGTCGGCGATGGTCTGCCGCAGGCCGTACTTTTTGGCAACTTCAAAATCCGTGATGGTGCAGGGGTCATAGCCACCCACCTGAATGGCGTTGATGACGAAGCTCGCGCCCCGCAGCGCAGCCTTCCGGTCGTGGTAAGCCACGATCTCGGCCTTGCCGCCATGGTTGCGATTGATGTTTTGCAGCATCCGGTACGAATCGTCCAACCGCACCGGGTCAATGTCAAAGAGCGCGATGTGGGCTCGTTCCAGCGCCGGGGTCAGGATGGTGTCGCCCAGCACGTTCTTGGCAAAGACCGTGCTGCCAGCGCCCATAAAGGTTATTTTCATGGGGTGCCCTCCGTTTCGGTGTGCTCATATTGGGAAACACAGAAAAGTGTAGCGCATCCGCCGGAAATAGACAACCTCCCAGCGGCAAAAAATGGCAGAAGGGCTATTCCTGGTCGTCCCGCTGGCGCAGAAGGCGCTCCCAATCCTCCGGCGTGAGACCACGCCGCACCAGACGGTCGGCCCCCCGCTGCCCGCCCAGGCAGGCGTGGCACTGGGTTCCACAATCCGGGCAGAGGCACACGCTCTCCAGCCCCCGCTCCACCTTGGCCATCAACTGCCCGCAAACCGGGCATCCGCATTGCATTGGTTACTCCGCCTCCTTCGGCTCAAATGGCGGCGCGACTGAGTCACGCACCACAAGCTTTGTGTCCAGCGTGATGCGGGACGCCGGGTCATCGGGGTGCTCCAAGCGGTTTAACATCCGCTCGAAGGCGACCTGCGCCATCCGCTGCTTGTCAATGTCGATGGTCGTGAGCATGGGGACGCAGTTCCTCGCAACCTCGGTGTTGTCAAAGCTCAGCAGCGACACCCTTGAGGGCACCGCAATGCCAGCCGCCTGCAGCCTAAGCAGTAGGTAGTATGCCGCCATGTCGCAGTGGCACAGGAAGGCCGTGGGCAATGGATCGGGAAGCTCGCAGGACACGATGTACCCACCCGCCGCGTCATCGTTGACGATGACCCAGTCATCCTGCGTTGGCAGGTTCATGGCCCGCATGGCCTTGCGGTAGCCAAAGAAACGATCCATCACGCTGGCACTGTGCTCAATGTCCCCCACAAAGCCGATCTGGCGATGCCCCCGGGCAATGAGGTGCGACGTGCCGCAGTAGGCTGCGTAAAAGTTGTCGTTGACCACCGAATCGATTGACAGCTCGGGGTGGCAATAGTCGATGGACACGGCGGGAATGCCCGTTTGCACCAGCGCCTCGCTGTAGGCAAGGCCCAAGTCGCCCCCCAGGAACAAGCCGTCAGGCCGCTCCAGCAGAAGGCTGGGCGGCAGCACCAGCCGCGCCACGTCGGTGGTGCCCACCACGCTCAGCGACAGGCGGATGCCCCGCTCGGCGCAGAGCTTCGTCAGCGTATAATAGATGATGGAGTAGAACTTCTCATCCTCCAGGAAAAATCGCTTGCTGATGACAAACTCTAACCGGTGGGGTGCCGTCGTCGTTCGACGCGACGTACCGCCGTATCCCAGCTCCCGCGCCTTCTCCAGTATGCGGCGCTTAAGATCCGGCCCAACACCCGGCTGGTTGTTGATTGCTTTGGACACCGATACCTTGGTGACGCCGAGTTGATCGGCAATCATCTGCATGGTGACCTTCCCGTTCTGCTCCACCGTACTCCCCTCTTCCTGTCGTCCCTTTGCGATACAATCGCACAGATAACACACTTTAAGTGTAACTTAATTTCCCGTGTTCTGTCAGCACAATTGATTAACAATTGTATATACAACTGAGGAAACAGAAAGCGAAGCTGTGGAAACACCCGCCGCTGCGAATACAGCCCGCCCTCGCCCGCCGGCCTGATACCCACCGCAGACACAAAACCCTCATCAAACGATGAGGGTTTCTTCCGCTTTTCCTATGGTCTTTGCCATATCCGCCATGCGCAGTCGGTCACTCGTCCCCGCCGCCACCACGACGCAGGCGCTCCAGCCGTTCCAGCATTCGGGTATCCAGCCGGTTCATCAGGGCATTGGTAGGGATACCCGGGTCCCGCTTCTTCCGGTGGCTGAGGCGTTCGCGATCGATGTCTTCGGCCAACTCCCGCGGGGAAAGGCGCACCGCGCCGCGACCCAGCACAATCGTCTGCTCCAGCGCGTCACTGGTGGCCACATAGAGCTCACAGTCCTTGCCCTTGAGTTCATCGGCCACCCGCTCGATGTAGTGGTCGGCGGTCTCGCCGTTGGCGGTGTAGACGACGTCGATGCCCGGGCGGTTCTCTACGGTCTGCTTCCGCTTGCCGCTGCGGTAGGCGTCAAACACCACAACCACATGCATGGAGACATAGCCGCCATAATCCTGCAGGCGGGCAATCAGGGCATCCCGCGCCGCGCCGAAGCCGGCCTCGTTCTTCCAGCCGTTGAGGTCGGGCCAGGCGTGGATGACGTTGTAGCCATCCACCAGGAGGATTCGGGTCATCGGCCGCCCGCCGTCCGTTGGCGCACCACCTCGTAGAGCAACACCCCCGCCGCCACCGAGGCGTTGAGGGAATTGAGCTGCCCCAGCATAGGCAGCCGGGCAATGTGGTCGCAGTTCTCGCGGGTCAGACGGCGCAAACCCTTGTCCTCCCCGCCGACGACCAGAGCAATGGGACCGGTGAAGTCCACCTCGTAGGCCAGTGTGCCTTCCATATCCGCCCCGACGACCCAATAGCCAAGTTCCTTCAGCCGTTCGATGGCGGCAACAAGATTCACGACCCGGCACACCGGCACATGGGCGACCGCCCCCGCCGAGGCACGGCCCGCCGCCGGGGTGAGCCCGGCGCTGTTGTGCTGGGGAATGACGACCGCCTGCGCGCCGGCACACTCCGCCGTGCGGACGATGGCCCCAAGGTTGTGGGGGTCCTGCACCTCATCAAGCAGCACCACAAGGGGTGCCTTGCCCGAGGCGGCGATGGCGGCCAGAGTGTCCTCAAAGACGGCGTACTCCTGTGCCGCGCTCAGAGCGATGACCCCCTGGTGCTTGCCAGTGGATGAGAGACTATCGAGCCGCTCCTTGGGTACAAACTCGACCTTAATTTTGCGCGCACGAGCCAGACCCGTGATGCCGCGCACCGACTCCTGCTGGATGGTCTTGGCCAACAGGATTTTCTCGATGGGTTTCTCGGCCTTCAGGGCTTCCCACACGGCGTTCTTGCCTTCCAGCAATCCTTCGGGCTGCTGTGTTTCCTTCTGCATGTTACACTCCGTATCGCTCTTCGTACTCGTTGCGGACCTCAAAAATGCGTCCGCAGGACATCTTACCTTCCGGGCAGGGGCCGTCGATGCAGCTGGGGCCGGCCTTGGCAAAGAGCCCCGGGGCCTCCTTCTTCACCAGCGCCAGCATCTGCCAGGCCAGCTCGCGAATCTCCCACTGGGCGCGGTAGCAGCAGCGGATAGTAAAGAAATGATGCAGTTCCCGCGCGTTCATGGTGAAGATCATCTTAGTCTCGGTGGCGTTGGGCAGCACAAACCGTGCGTCCTCAAAGCCGTTTTCGCCCCGCGTTCCCAGTTTCTCCACCCATCCATCGTACCAACCCTGAATCTGGGCCATCTGGGCCTCAAACTCGGCGACGGCCTCCGGCCCCAGGGCACGCACACCCTGCGGCACCACATATCCGAAGGTCTGGCGGGTATCGGTGGACTGCAGGCCAACGTAGCGCTGGCTTTTTACCGAAAAGCTCGCAATGCGGTGACGGGTGATCTGCGCTAAAAGGCTCCGGGAGACACCCTCGGCCCCAAAAGTGAAGCTGGCGTGCTCGATGGGTGAGAGATGGCCCATGTCCACCAGCTTCTGCAGAAAGCGGGTTTGATCCTTGGCCGCGACACCCTGCCGCAGGGCGTCGAGGTCGGCGTCGGAGTAGCACAGGCGGGACGCCGCCGCCACCACCTGTTCGGCGTTGGGTGTGCAGGATATGAGTTCAACCTTCAGTGTGACCTGACTCATTGGTACCTCCATCAATGTGGTAGGACAGGCGCAGCAGCGTCTCCAACCGGTCCTGTTGACCGTGGAGGTAGAGCCAGCCCATCAGGGTTTCGAAACCGGTGGCTTTGCGGTAGTCCACTGGGTCGGCGTTGCGGGGTACCACGCCGCACTTGGCGTTGCGGCCCCGGTGAAACACCGCGTCCTCCTCCTCGGTGAGCAAGGGCGCGATGGCCTCGTAGGCCGCCGCTTGCCCCCGGGCACAGGCGCAGGCTGCCGCCTTTGCCGTGAGGCCGCGCACGTTACCACCCCCACCCACCAGCCACTGGCGGATGAACAGATGGCAGACCGCATCGCCCACATAGGCCAGTGAACGGACATCGTCGGGCACGCCGGTGCTGTGAAACTGCATGAAAAATGCTTCGGTCATCGGGCGGTGGGGTCCTCCAGCCCAGAGACCTGCAGGAACCGGCCATAGGCGTCGTCCCACTGGTCGCCGTCCTGGGGCTCGACTTCCTCCAGCGGGAAGGAAGCACGCACGACCGCGCGGATCTCCTCGTAGCTGCCCACGTCGCCCAGGGCCAAAGCTTGCACCAACAGGTTGCCGATGGCGGTGGCCTCCACCGGGCCGCACACCACGGGCATACCCAGTGCGTTGGCGGTGAAGCGGTTGAGCATGCGGTTCTGGCAACCGCCACCCACGATGTGCAGCGCGTCAGGACGACTGCCGCGCAAGCGCTCCATGCAACCCATGGCCCAGCGGTACTTCAAAGCCAGTGACTCCAACACGCAGCGCACCACGGCACCCACGGACTCCGGCACGGGCTGGCCGGTACGGCGGCAATAGTCACGCACGCGCTGAGGCATGTCACCCGGCGCGAAAAAGTCGTCGGCGTCCGGGTCCACAAAGGCCAGGAAAGGCGTCTCCCGCTCGGCCAGCTCCACCAGGCCTGCGAATGTCAGGTCGGGCTGCTGGCTCTTCCATGCACGCAGGCACTCTTGCACAATCCACAGGCCCATGATGTTCTTCAATATCCGGTAGCTGCCGTCGGCCCCGCCTTCGTTTGTGAAGTTCCAGCGCAGGCTGTCAGCGCTGATGACCGGCGTCTTAGAAAGGAAGCCCATGAGCGACCATGTGCCGCTGCTGAGGTAGGCGTACTCCTCCCCCCGGGCGGGCACCGCCGCTACGGCCGACGCCGTGTCGTGCCCGGCCACCGCCACCACCTGCGTGGCAGAGAGCCCCGTCCCCGTGGCCCAGTCGGCAGCGAGCTTGCCCCGCAGGGTGCCAGCCGGCTCCACCGGCAGCAAAAGCTCGGGCGACAGGCCCAAGCCGGTGAGCAGCGCCGTGTCCCAACTGCCGCTGGCGGCGTTGAGCATCTGGCTGGTGGAGGCGATGGTGTACTCGCACCCCAGGGTGCCGGTCATCATCCATGCCAGCAAATCCGGCATGAAGAGCAGTTTGCCGCCATGGGGTTCGCGCCCGCGCTGGCTGGCCAACAGCTGGTAGAGGGTGTTGAACTTCATGAAAGCGATGCCGGTAGCGCGGTAGATGGCGTCGTTGCCCACCAGACGGTCGGCCAGCTCCGGCATGCCGTCGGTGCGGTCGTCGCGGTAGTGCATGGGCAGGGTGAGCAGCGTATTGTCCGCCCCCACGATGCCGTAGTCCACCCCCCAAGTGTCGATGCCGATGGACGCAAGCTCGACCCCGGCGGCCAAAAGCCCCTGACGAAGCTCCCGCTGCAGGCTCAGCACATCCCAGTAGATGTGGTTGTGAATGGCGGTGGGGCCGTTGGGAAAACGATGTTTTTCTGTGAGCATCAGGCGCTTGCCATCAAACTGCCCCAGAATGGCGCGGCCCGAGCTGGCGCCCAGGTCGAATGCCAAGTAATTGCGGTTCATTTGGCAGCTCCCGTCCGCACGGCGGCGGCCAGCGCGGCGGCGGCCCGCTCCACCGTGTCCAGCTGGTATTGCCGGGTGAAGCGCTTGACCGGGATGCCATCGAAGAGCCGCATACCCAAGTGGCTGGCCAGCCGTTCAAACTGCGTCAGCGTACTGATGGTGCCGTTGCCACTGCCACCGGCCGCCGCCACAGCCAGGAAATCCCGCCCATAGAGGGGCCCAGCCTCCCGCAGCAATGCCTCGCACCGGCGCAGGCGGTCAAAGAAGCACTTGGCCGACTCGGCCATCTCACCCCAGTAGACGGGTGTGATGGCAATGATGGCCTCGGCCTGGCGCACCCGGTGGTGCACAGCCTGGCAGCCATCTTGCACGCAGCACTCGTGCTGCTCCCGGCAGGTGCCCCAGCCATTGCCGCAAGCCCGGCACATGCCGATGGACGCACTGTTGAGCGCGATGGTATCACAGGCGATCCCAGTTGATGCAACGCCGCGTTGAGCGGCCTCCACACAGGCAGCGGTCAATCCGTCATCATTGGGACTGGCCCACAAAATGGTAATCATGCCATCTCCCCCATTGGTTTACACGATGGCACTATTATACAACAGGTTGGGGTTACTGAACACCCAGATAGTCGCACACCCCATGGAAGATGCACGCGGCAATCTTGGTTTGGTAATCGGCCTGGCCCAGCAGCTTCTCCTCCTCCGCGTTGGAGAGGAAGCCGGCCTCCACCAGGATAGACGGATTTTCCGTCACCTTGAGCATGAAGTAATCGCCAGACTTGCAGCCGCGGTTGTTGTCGCCGGGCAGGCCTTCCACCAGTGCCTGCTGCACGGCCTCTGCCAGCTTCTTCCCCTCGTCGCTGCCCTTCTGGTAGAAGGTCTGCGCCCCGCGATACCGCCCGTCGGGGTAGCTGTTGAGGTGGATGCTGATGACGATCTGCGGGTCCTGGGCGGTGATGAGCCGGGCGCGATTCTGCATGTCCCGCCGCTTTTTTGTGTCGGCGGTGCCGGTGTAGTCCACCTCGCTGCCCTCCCGGGTCAGCAGCACATCCGCCCCGGCCAGCGTGAACTGCTTGGCCAGCTGGGTGGCAATCTGCAGGTTGATGGCTTCCTCCGTGGTGCCGTTCACCCCCACCGCGCCGTGGTCGATGCCACCATGCCCCGGGTCGATGGCCACGCGGAAGCCAGTAAGCCCGTTGCCCTCGCCGGCAACGCCGGTTGCTCGGCCGTTCGCCACCGCGTTGGACACATTGGTGAAGCGGTCGTCCTCGGCCGCGTTGGCTACCGGGGGCTGACAGCCGCCCAACAGCAAGAGCCCCGCCATCAGCAGGGCCAGAAATGGATTGCGCCGTCGATGCACCGGCCACCTCCCCTTTCCAAAAGAAAAACCGCCATACAGGATACTGTAAGCGGTGGAGATGGCATTTATGTCGGGGAAATGCTGGTAGCCCGGCGGCTAAAAATCCAACGAGGGGTCGGCATTGAGTGCATAGTCTGCAAAGTGGCCGGCACAGGCGTTGCGATAGGCGGCGGCAGCCACCATGGCGGCGTTGTCGGTACAGTAACGGATGGGCGGGATGAACAGCGACCAGCCGTTGGATGCGCAGGCTTCCTCCATCGCCCGGCGGAGCCCGCGGTTGGCGGCCACGCCACCGGCCAGCGCAATGCGGGTGTGGCCAAGAGCCTGCGCGGCGCGCACCGTTTTGGCGGCCAGCACCTCCACAATGGCACTCTGAATGGCCGCAGCGGCATCGGCGATGTTCTCGGGCTTCTCCCTCTGCATCAGCTGGATGACGGCGGTCTTCATGCCGCTGAAGCTGAAGTCATGGCCGTCGTCCTTCAGGAGCGCCCGCGGGAAGGCATAGGCATCACCGTTGCCACGGGCGGCCAGTTCGTCAATGAGTTTGCCGCCGGGGTAACCCAGACCCAGCACCCGGGCGGTCTTGTCGAACGCCTCACCGGCGGCGTCGTCCAGCGTGCCGCCCAGGTAGCGGTATTCACCGTATGCTGGCACGTCCAGCAGCTCGGTGTGCCCGCCGGAGACGACCAGACACAAAAAGGGCGGTTCCACCTCAGTGCCCAGGTAGTTGGCGCAGATGTGGGCCTCCATGTGGTTGACGCCAATGAGCGGCTTGCCAGCGGCCCAGGCCAGCCCCTTGGCGTAGGAAAGACCCACCAGCAACGCCCCGGCCAAACCCGGCCCACGGGTTACGGCGATGGCGTCAAGGGCGTCAAGAGCAAGGCCAGAGTCTGCCAGTGCCTGGCGCACAACGGGAGTGACGGACTCCACATGCTGGCGTGAGGCAATCTCCGGCACGACACCGCCGTAGAGCCGATGGGTGTCAATCTGGGTGGCCACCACATCAGAGAGCACAACACGACCGTCCCGCACCACGGCGGCGGCGGTCTCGTCGCAGGAGCTTTCGATGGCGAGGATGGTGTAGCCGGGGCGGAGTTCAACCATGGGCCGCCGCCCGCCTATCCTTGCGACGCGCACGAATGAGCAGCGCCGCCGCCCCGGCGGTGACGACCGCCAGCCCCCCAGCCGACCACAGCACGATGGCCTTGGCAATGCTGAGGAAGAACGCCTCCGGCAGCATCTGAATGAGTACCTCATAGGTCGGGTCCAGCAGCCACAGGTCGTTGGAGAAGAACAACAGATGGAACCGGGTGAACACCCCGGTAAAATCGATGGCCATGGCAATGCCCAGGGCGGCCATCAGCACCCCCAGCACGGCAATCGTCGCCAGCCAACCGCGCGCCAGCGCTCGGGCGGTCTGCCCGCGGTGGACGGCAGTCAGCAGCAGCACGACGAGGAAGAACGCCGCGATGGCCATGGCCCGCAGTTTGTACCCCGCCAGGAAAAGGAGCTGCACATCCACCATGTGTGACTTCTCCCGCTCGTCAAACACCTCGCGCACCTGGCCATTGATGGGTGCTTGCATATCTAGCGTGTCACGCCGGCCCTGGCAATAGAGCAGCAACTCATGGGTCACCTTTTGCAGCGTGGTTTGGTCCATGCCGGTGACTTCCATGAGGTTATACTGCTGTTGGGCTTTGGTATAACGGCCCTCGTCAAAGGCCACCAACTGGAAGCAAGTGAACACAATGACCAGAAAGAGCGCCACGCTCGCCAGCACCGACAACACCCAGATCGTCGCCTTTTTCATCGTTCGTTCCCTCTGCTATTCTGCAAACTGCCGCAGGTACTCGTTGATGAACGCGTCCAGTTCGCCATCCATGACGGCCTCGACGTTGCCCGTCTCCACGCCGGTGCGGTGGTCCTTCACCATGGTGTAGGGGCAGAAGACGTAGCTTCGGATCTGGCTGCCCCATTCAATCTTCTTCTGTTCGCCCTGCACACGGGCCATTTCGTCCCGGTGCTCCTGCTCCTGCTTCGCCACGAGTTTGCTCATCAGCATCCGCATGGCAGTCTCACGGTTTTGAATCTGGCTACGCTCGGTCTGGCAGGACACGACAAAACCCGTCGGCAAGTGCGTGATGCGGATGGCCGATTCGGTCTTGTTGATGTGCTGGCCGCCCGCGCCGGAGGACCGATAGGTATCCACCCGCAGGTCTTCCGGTCGAATGTCGATGTCAATGGAGTTGTCCACCTCGGGCATGACGTCCACCGAGGCGAAGGACGTGTGCCGGCGGGCTGCCGCGTCGAAGGGCGAAATGCGCACCAGCCGGTGCACGCCCTTCTCCGCCTTCAGGAACCCGTAGGCATTCTCCCCTTCCACCAGGAAGGACACGCTTTTGATGCCCGCCTCGTCGCCGGGCAGGAAGTCCAACAGTTTGAGCCCAAACCCGCGCCGCTCGCACCAGCGGGTGTACATGCGGTAGAGCATCTGCACCCAGTCCTGGCTCTCGGTGCCGCCGGCGCCGGCGTGCAGGGTCAGAATGGCGTTGTTGGCGTCGTACCGCCCACGCAGAATTGACGTGAGCCAGAAAGTATCGGCGCTGTCGCGCAGATCGAGGAGCTCCCGCTCCAGCTCATTCTGGCTATCCTCATCGGCGTGGTCGAAGGCCAGCTCCATCAGGACTTCCACATCCTCCAGCCGGCCCTTCAGGCGGTTGTACTTCTCTATCTTGCCCTCAAGGTTGCGAATCTTCCGGTTGACCTCGTTGGCACGGTCTACATCCTGCCAGAAATCCGGCGAAGACATGTCCTGGTGCAGTTCTTCCAATTGTTTCTCAAGCATGGCGAAGTCAAAGTGAATCACCTGCCTCTTTGATGATGGCAGCGATTTCCTTCACTCGCTGTTCGGCCTGGAATTGCTGTATCACGAAACTCACCCTCTCAAATGAAATGTGGAAACCTGGTCGGTTGGCCGCGGCACGCTAGGCGTTCTTGCCGCAGCAGTTCTTGTATTTCTTGCCGCTGCCGCAGGGGCAGGGGTCGTTGCGCCCAACGACTTTGTCGCTCTTGGCGGGCGCCTTGCGCTGGGGCTCTTCCTCGCCGCCGCGGCTCTCAGTCATCCGGGCGGCAACCTGCTGGCGCTCCGGCGGGGCTTTGCGCACGTTGAGGTGAAGAAGGGTGAACAGCGTATCCTCCTGGATGCCGTGCACCATCTCCTCGAACATGTCGAAGCCCTCAAACTTGTATTCCACGACCGGGTCACGCTGGCCGTAGGCCCGCAGGCCCACGCCCTGGCGCAGCTGGTCCATGGCGTCGATGTGATCCATCCAGTGGCGGTCCACGGTGCGCAGCACAACCGTGCGCTCCACCTCGTGCATGTCAAAACCCGCTTCCACGAGCTCGGCTGACTTGGCCTGCCAGGCCGTCTGGAAGGCACCCTTGAGCTGTTCGACCATCTCTTGCTTGTCAAGATCGACACGCTGCTCGGGGGTGTAGGCGATGGAGTCGGCCGGCAGGAACACCCGTTCGGCTGCCGCCAGCAGGCCGTCCACGTCCCAGTTCTCGGTCTGGCCGCTGTTGTCAGTGTAGGTAGACAGGAGCCGGTCGATGTATGCGTTGGACATCTCCTCGATCATAGCGTGCATGTTCTCGCCCTCCAGCACCTTGCGGCGCTGGCCGTAGATGATGCCACGCTGGGTGTTCATCACGTCGTCGTACTCCAGCACGTGCTTACGCACCTGGTAGTTGCGGCTTTCCACCTTCTTCTGGGCGTTTTCAATCTGGCGGGAGAGCAACCCGTACTCCAGCTGCATGTCATCGGTCATGCCAATGTTCTCTATGAGGCTCTGGATCTTCTCCGACCCGAAGAGCCGCATGAGTTCGTCTTCCAGCGATACATAGAAACGGCTGGCACCCGGGTCGCCCTGGCGGCCGGCGCGGCCGCGCAGCTGGTTGTCGATGCGTCGGCTCTCATGCCGCTCGGTGCCAATGATGAAGAGGCCCCCCAGCTCCACCACCCGCTCGTGCTCACGCTCGGTTTCCTTGGAAAACTCCCGATAGAGTTCGTTGTAGCGGGCGCGGGTCGTCACAATGAGCTCGTCGTCGGTCTCCCCGTGGCCGGTGGCCTCCATCACGATGTGCTCCTCGATCCCTTCGCGGCGGAGCACGGCGCGGGCCATGAAATCCGGGTTACCGCCCAGGAGGATGTCGGTACCGCGACCGGCCATGTTGGTGGCGATGGTGACCGCCCCCTCCTTACCGGCCTGGGCCACGATCTCAGCTTCCTTCTCGTGGAACTTGGCGTTCAACACCTGGTGGGGAACGCCGCGCTTGCCCAGCATGTCGGAGAGGATCTCCGACTTCTCCACCGATACGGTGCCCACAAGCACAGGCTGGCCGGTGGTGTGCAGGGCGCAGACCTCCTCCACCACGGCGTTGAACTTGCCGCGCTCGGAGCGGTAGACGACGTCGTTGTGATCCTTGCGGATCATGGGGCGGTTGGTGGGCAGCACCACAACGTCCAGGTTGTAGATGCCCTTGAATTCCTCTTCCTCGGTCTTGGCCGTACCGGTCATGCCCGAGAGCTTCTTGTACATGCGGAAGTAATTCTGGAACGTGATGGTGGCGAGGGTCTTGCTCTCCCGCTCAACCTTAACGTTCTCCTTGGCCTCGATGGCCTGGTGCAAACCCTCAGAGAACCGGCGGCCAATCATCAGGCGGCCGGTGAACTCGTCGACGATGAGAACCTGACCATCTTGCACCACGTAGTCCTTGTCACGGCGCATGAGGACACGGGCCTTCAGCGCCTGGTTGATGTAGTGCTGCAGCTCGCTGTTCTCGGCGTCGGCCAGGTTATCGACCGTGAAGTGCTTCTCGGCCTTGTCCACGCCCTCCTCGCTGAGGTTGACGGCGTGGGCCTTTTCATCCAGCACGTAGTCTTCCGCCTTCAGCCGGGCCACAAAGCGGTCTGCCCGGTTGTACATGTCGGTGGATTTGTCCCCCTCGCCGGAGATGATGAGCGGGGTGCGTGCCTCGTCGATGAGGATGCTGTCCACCTCGTCCACGATGGCAAAATGGAGGCCGCGCTGCACCATGTCCTGGCGGTGGGCCACCATGTTATCACGCAGGTAATCAAACCCGAACTCGTTGTTGGTGCCGTAGGTGATGTCGGCCGCGTAGGCCGCACGGCGCTCAGTGGTGTCCAGCCCGTGGACGATGAGCCCCACGGACATGCCCAGAAACCGGTAGATTTTGCCCATCCACTCGCTGTGGTAACGAGCCAGGTAGTCGTTGACGGTGACGATGTGAACACCCTCGCCGGTCAATGCGTTGAGATAGCTGGGCAGCGCGGCGGTCAGCGTTTTTCCTTCGCCGGTTTTCATCTCCGCGATGCGGCCCTGGTGCAGCACGATACCACCCAGCATCTGGGTGTCAAACGCCCGCTGGCCAATGATACGTACGGCGGCCTCGCGCACCACGGCATAGGCCTCCACCATCAAGTCATCGAGGGTCTGCCCACCGGCCAAGCGGCGGCGGAACTCCTCAGTCTTGGCGGCCAGCTCCTTGTCGGAGAGTGCCTGCATCGCCGGCTCCAATGCACTGATCTGCTGCGCCTGCCGCAAAAGGCGGGCAACCTCACGATCGTTTGCAGACTTGAAAATGGCTTTTATCATATTTTGCATGAACAAAATCCTTCCCTTCAACCGCATTATTGTACCATCGCACCGCACTTCTGGCAATGGTGGCCAATTGCCGCGGGTTTCTTCCTGCCGGAAACTTTTCGCTTTCCTTCTTCGTCATATGCCTATGTCTTGGGGTGTTTGCGGGTTATACTATACAAAATACACACATGCGGAGGCACGGAATGTTCTGGTACCCGAAGGAAGAAGACCTAAAATGGAAGGACGATAAGGGGCAGACGCTGGAAGAGTTTCTGGCCGGCTATGACCCCAGAAAATACGAGCTCCCCGCCGTCACCACCGACATTCTGGTCTTTGTGCGGCAAAAGCCGAACCCGCGCCTGCTGTTGGTGCGGCGGGGTCGCCACCCCTACTACGGCATGCTAGCGCTTCCTGGCGGGTTCCTGGAGATGACGGAGACGCTCGGGCAGGGTGCTGCGCGGGAGCTGATGGAAGAGACCGGCGTGACCGGCGTACCGCTCCAGCAGTTAGGTGCCTATGGCACGCTGGGGCGAGATCCACGGCTTCGTATTATCTCAGTGGCCTATACCGTGGTACTCAATGAGGAACCGTCCTTCCAGGCCGGCGACGACGCCGACGACGCCGCGTTTTGCAATCTGGTCGTTTCAAAACAGGAAAACAATGGTATACTGCAATATCATATGGAAGCCACCAATACCGAGCGAGCGATGCATGCCTGGGCGGATATTGAGGAAAAAAACGGCCAGCACACCATCGTGCGCAGCACCATCGCGTCCGATCATGCCCTCATGATGTTGGATGCCATACAAAAACTTGGCTTTGCATAGCGGCACTCCGACATCTATAATCATTGTGTTATGTCTGTGTTATTATCTTCGTTTTTGTAACGATCGACCCGCTTCCCTAGGAAGCGTCTGAAGTGAGGAAATGCCATGTCCATGAGATCATCGTCCCGGAGGACGCCCCAGCAACCGCAAAGAAGAGCACCGGAGCCCCCGCGCAAGACCCAGCCCCCCCGCCGCACCGGCCGGGGTATTCTGGATGTTCTAATTGTGGTCGTGCTGGTGGTGCTGGCCATCTTTTTGGTGAAGTACTTTGCTGACACGACCACCACCGGTGCGGACGCGGCCACGACCAAGCCCGCCAAGACATCCACGGCTTCTGCCACCGGCAAAGCGGCAAGCGGCAGCCAACCGGTCATCACCGAGGTCATGTCTGCCAACCGCGGCACGGTGACGACCGCCGACGGCGAATACACAGATTGGATTGAGCTTTACAACCCCACGGACAAGACGATGAGCCTGACGGGCTACTCGCTTTCTGACAACATCAAGAAACCCACCAAGTTCGTGTTCCCGGCCACCACTTTGGGGCCGGGGGAATTTGTGCTGGTCTTCTGCACCGGGGAGGACAGCACCAAAAGCGGCGAGTACCATGCGTCGTTCAAGCTTGGGTCCGAGGGTGAGGAAATCATACTGACCGACGCAGATGGAAACGAGGTGCAGCGCTTGAAGTTCGGCGCCCTGACGCCCAACGACAGCTATGCTTGCGCCATGGATGCCCTGACCACCTGGGCCCAGACCGACAAACCCACACCCGGCTACTCCAATGACGAAAAGGGACGGGAGCTCTACGAAAAATCCCGCCGAGTCAAGGATTCCACGGTCATCGTCAATGAAGTGATGCCCAGCAACAGCATCGTCTACCAGGACGAGGACGGCGAATACTGCGACTGGGTGGAGATCTACAACAGCTCCGACGAGACGGTGTCGCTGGAAGGTTACGGCCTTTCCAACAAAGAGGAGGAACCCAAGCGTTGGGAGTTCCCCAAAGTCACCATCAAGGCCCATGACTATGTGTTGGTGTACCTCTCCGGCAAAAACCGCCGGGTGGCTGATAAGCCCCTGCATGCCGATTTCCGGTTGAACTCCTATTCGGACACGATTTTGCTCTCAAACAAGTTGGGGCAGATCGTCAGCGAGGTCGCCATCAAGAAGCTGGACGATGACACCTCCTACGGCCTCATCCCAGACACTGAGAAGTGGCAGGCGTTCACCCACCCCACCCCAGGCAAACCCAACACCGAAGACGGGTACAACGACCTGCAATCCGAGCTGTACAGCACATCACTCAAGGGCCTGGTCATCAGCGAGGTGATGAGCAGCAACAGCGATACCCTGCAGGATGATTTTGACGAGTACCCCGGTTGGATAGAGCTGCAAAACCGATCCGACAAGACCATTGACCTCAAGGGATATGGGTTGACCGACAAATCCGACGAACTGGGCCGGTGGGAATTCCCCGATATCACACTGGACGCCGGCGAATACATGACCCTATACGCCTCAGGACGGAACCTGACCGACGATGACGCGGTGTCAAAAAAAAAATTACACACAGACTTCACTCTGAAGGCGACGGGCGGCGTTTTGGTGCTGACAAACCCAGATGGGCAGATTGTTGACCATTGCCTGCTGCCGGCCCTGCGGGCCGACCTCACCTACGCCCGGCAGGCGAACAACGCTACCTTTGAATATGTGACCAAGCCCACGCCCGGCGCGGCCAACAAGAGCGGTTACCCTGGTATCACGCCGAACCCGATCTTCTCGCTCAAGGCTGGCATCTACACCAGCAACCAAACGCTGGAGTTGTCGAGCGCCGACGGGCAGAGCACAATCCATTACACACTGGACGCCACGGTGCCCAACAGCCAGGACAAGACCTATACCGACGGGCTGGAATTGACAGGTGACACGGTGGTGCGGGCCACGGCCTACCGCGAGGGATACCTGCCCAGCAACACCGTCAGCGCCACCTACCTCATTGGTGAGGACATCAAGCTGCCCATCGTGAGCATCGTGACCGACCCGGACAACCTCTTTGACGAGGAAACCGGCATCTATGCCAAGGGTTCGGGCTGGACAGAGGCCTTCCCCCACTTCGGTGCCAACTTCTGGCAGGACTGGGAGCGCCCGGCCCATGTGGAGGTCATTGAGCCAGACGGGACGGTCGGCATCTCCCAAGATGCGGGCATCAAGATCTACGGGCAATTCTCCCGCGGGAACGACCAAAAGTCCTTCGCCCTCATCGCGCGCGGTGAGTATGGCAATGGCTCGTTTGACTATAAGCTGTTCCCAGACCTGCCCTACACCGAGTATGAAAGTTTCATCGTGCGCAACTCCGCCCAGGACGCCAACATGTCGCGCATCCGCACGGCTCTGCAACTTGACTTGGCGCGGGAGACCTCCGAAGCGGACATGCAGTCCACCCGCCAGGGTATCGTATTCGTCAATGGCGAGTTCTGGGGTTGCTATGACATCATGGAGAAGATCAATGAGCACTTCCTGGCCCAGCACCACAACGTTGACCCCGACCAGGTTGACCTGTTGGAGGGCAACGGAAAGGCTAAGTTTGGCTCCAACGAGGAGTACAATGAGCTCATCGAGTACGTCAAGAACCACGACCTCTCCAAGCAGGAGTACTACGACTACGTGGCGGACCGGGTCGACATCGACAACTACATTGACTGGGCCTGTCTGGAAATTTATACTGTAAACTCGGATTTGGGCAACGTACGATTCTGGAAGCCGCGAACCGAGGGCGGCAAATGGCGATGGATCCTCTATGACCTGGACTGGGGGTTCTTCTTCTCCACCCAAGAGAAGTACACCTCCTATCAGGATACATTCAGTAAGTTCTTGAACCCCAAGGGCAACGGTGTGGGCAACATGTTCAGCAACACACTCATCCGCGGGCTCTTGAAGAACGAGAAGTTCAAAGAGAAGTTCATCAAACGCTTCGTCTACCACTGCACAGTCACCTTTGAGACCGAACGAGTGCTGGCGAAAATTGATGAACTGACCAACAACATCGAGCCATACATGGCGCGGGACAAGGAAAAGTGGGACAACGGCACCGTGGAGAGGTGGAAGAGCGTGCAGATTGAGCTACTCAAGACCTTCGCCAAGGTACGGCCGGAGATGAACCTGAATTCCATGCAGAAGTATTTTGACCTCTCCGACGCGGAGATGGACAAGCTTTTGGGCAAGTAAGGAGGACGACGGTGGCACAGGAAGCAAGGGTATTGCGCCACGAATTGAAATACATCATCAGCGACCAGGAGCATGCCTGGCTGCGAGACCGGCTGTCGGCATTCATGCCGATGGACAGCAACGCCGACCCGGTGACCCGGGGCTATGCCATTCGCAGCCTCTATTACGACGACCCATTGGATTCGGCGCTGTTTGAAAAGGCAGACGGCAACCCCCTGCGGGAGAAGTACCGTCTGCGCATCTACAACCTCAGCGACCGACGCATCCTGCTGGAGCGCAAGTCCAAGGTCATCAACCTGACGGCTAAGGACTCGGCCCTGCTGACCCGGGAGCAGTGCGATCGCCTGCTTGGGGGCGACTTTGAGGTTGTCCGGCAAGAGAGCAACCCGTTGCTCATGGCGTTTTACGCCAAGCTGCGCGCCTACAGCTACCGCCCCAAAGTCCTCGTGGATTACTTCCGCGAGGCATATGTGCTGCCCACGGGCAACGTGCGCATCACCTTTGACCGGGACCTGCGCTCGGGCCACCTGGACACCAATCTGTTCTCGGGCCGGCCGTCCACCGTGGCGGTGTTGGAGCCGGGCACCCTGGTATTGGAGGTCAAGTACGACGAATTTTTCCCACCGCACATCCGCCAGCTGCTGCAGGGGCTGCTCTGCCAGCGCATGGCGGTTTCCAAATACGTACTTTGCAGACGGTTTCATTGAGACGCATTACAATTCAGGAGGCAGGGTTTTATGACGACTATTGCGGACATCCTCAAGCAGTTGGGGGCTTCCTCCACGTCCACGGGGAAGTTGAGCGTGCTGGATCTGGGCATTGCCATGACACTGGCATTGCTGGCCGGTCTTTTCATTTTCTTCATCTACAAGCGCACCTTCAACGGGGTGCTCTATAGCCGTAACTTCAACGTGTCGCTGGTGCTACTGACACTGGTGACGACGCTCATCATCACCACCGTCACGAGCAACCTGACGCTGTCGCTGGGCATGGTGGGTGCGCTCTCCATCGTTCGCTTCCGCACGGCGGTGAAGGAAGCAATGGATACGGTCTTCATGTTCTGGGCCGTGGGCGTGGGCATCACGCTGGGCGCCGGGCAGAACTTCTACATCGTGGCATTGGTAGGCACGCTCATCATCGGCCTCGTGCTCATCGTGATGAACATGGTGCGCGGCAAGGGTCTCTTCCCCTACCTGCTCATCGTGCGGCATGACTTCAACTGCGCCAGTGAGGTCAACTACGCCCTGCACAAGCTGCCCCGCAACGCGCGCCTGAAGAGCAAGACCGTGACCCAGAACGGCGTGGAGATCACCATGGAACTGCGCCTGCCGGGCGAGAATACCACCCTCGTCAATGACTTCCTGCGCATCAACGGCGTGTTCGACGCAACACTCGTCAGTTTCCAGGGGGATTACGGCTCCTGAGCGACTCTCGCAAACAAAAGAGCGCGGACAAAAGTCCGCGCTCTTTTTGTGTTTTTCTTGTGCTGCGTCTTAAAGCTTTAGCTCATACAAATCGTGTGGGATCTCCAGCCCGCGGAAGTGCTCCATGCGAACCTCACCAGAGGGCGCAAAGCCCAAACGACGGGCTAAGTTGACAGATGATTCATTTTGGGGGTAGATGCACGCTACTACGCGGCGCACCCCCATGGCTTGGCGCGCAAAGGCAAGCACGGCCTGCATGGCTTCAGTCATGTAGCCCTGTGCCCGGTAGGCCTCCAACAGGTCATACCCCACTTCACACTGGGCATGCTCCCGGCTCCAACAGTGAAAGCCACAGGTGCCAATGGGAACGCCGTCCGCCTTGCGCAACAGGATCCAGCGGTGCTGTGCCCGTGGCTCCGGCTGCCGATAGAACGCGATGAGGTCATCAGCCTCGGCAACACTTTCCATGGGTTCCGCGTCAAACAGATACCGGTTGACGCTTTCATTGGAAAATTGACGGAAGATAAAGTCCCGGTCTTCCGGGGCAATGCTGCGCAGTAACAGTCGAGGTGTCTCCAGGTCCACAAAACAGGGTGTCGTCATCCTTCCACCCGGCCAAACTTGCTCAGCAGTTCCACCGCCTCCAACGCCTTGATGCCCCTCCACCAATTCTCGCTGATGGCAAAGGCCTTGGCGTACCGCTCGTTGAGGTCAAACCAGCTCCAGGGGATGCCCCAAACCGCGCCGACCGGACGGGTGTCGATGAGGTAATCGAGCTCGGTCTGCAGAATGTCCTCGTTGCCGGCGAGCCATAGGCTATTGGGGTTCTTGATGTAGTTGGAGGGCCGCACGCCATAGTGAAGCCATTGCGCGTGGTCGCGTACGATGGAAGCGTTCACCAGTGCCCGCAGGTGGGTTTCCAGCGTCGGGCAGTCCCACCGGGTGGCAAGCCCCAGCTCCAACACCACCTCCAGCAGGGCGCAATAACCACCCAACCCCATGTCTCCAAACTTCTCCGCCGTCAGAAACCGATCAAACAGCCGGTCGGCAAAGCCAAGTGCCATCCCATACGCCGGGGAGGACGGCGGCGCGATGCGCAACACATGGGCCGCCAGCTCGGCCGTCAGGCCCACGCTCTCCACCTCGTCGGACTGGCCCTGCCAGCTCCACCACGGCGCGTGGGGGTGGTCGTTGTTGGTGGGGATGTTAAAATACCAGCCCAAATCTGACGCGTGCTCCGTCTGCGTTAGGAAACCAAGCGCCCGCTGCACCATGGGGCGGTCGACTTGGGCGCAGCCCAAGTCTTGTAGCACCGTCAGCGCATACCGCGTGGTGTAGGGTGTGGAGTCGGGGTTCCAGCTGTCCGGTTCCAGGGCGTTGCCAAAGCCGCCATCCTCATTCTGGTACAGTGCCAGCTCACCCAAAACGGCGTCCCGGCTGCCGCCCTCCTTCCGTTGGCTCCAAAGCGCCAGCTCCAGCGGACGGGCATTGCGGTGCATCCATCGGCGGATTTCTTCCATGGCCGGCGCGGTCAGCATCTTCATCATGCATTCCTCCTGATTTATAGCCTGCTTCATGGCACTGATTTCGTCTCTGCTTTTTACTCTGGTTAGGCTCTCAGCCGCCCTTGGTCAGCGCAAGCGGGTTGCCCTCCACCCCATCCCAAAAAGGCAGATCAGCGAAGACCAGTGACAAGACGCCGTCCTGCACCTCGCCATAGAGGTAGTAGTCTTCTTCGTCGTACCGCACGCGAATCAGCCCGTCAGCGGCAGTGGCGTCCGCCGCCACGTCCTTGCCCTGGGCATTGCGGAATGTCAGCTTCCCGCCCTCGGCCACCGTCAACTGCGTCACGCCGTCCTCCGCCTTCCACTGGCCCGCAAAGGACGCCAACCCTTGAATGATGGGGGCATAGCTGCCGTTGGCGTACCAACACTGGCTCTCATCGGCGTCGTTTAGGTAGAGCGCCGTGCCACTCAGGGAGCAATGGGCATAGGAAACGTCGTGGTTTTCGTTGGTCCACTCCACAAACCCGCCGGCATAATACCGCCAAGTGATGGCCGTGGCCGTACCCGCGTCATCCGACACGCTGCCCACGCCACCAGAAGCCAGCGACAGGGTAGCTGGCAGGCCGCTCTCCTCCCCGTCGGTCACCGGCAGTGTGGCCTTCCACACGTCCACCAAGCCGGCCGGCGCATCCGTCACCTGCCAGTAGGCCGTCCATTGCTTGTCGTCGTTATCAAACTCCGACGATTCGGCCAGCAACAGTGCCCCCTCATCGCTGAAAGAGAAGAGGTTGTAGGTATAGCCGCCGTCGCTGTCCTCCGACTGCACAATGCCGTCCCGCGCGGCATAGGTGCGCTCCAGCGCCGTCTCCCCCGCGCTGGTGTACACCACGTCATTGACCTTGCCCGCGCCGTCAAACTGCAGGCGGGCGTAGCTATCGAAGGAACCCCAGTCGCCATTTAGCTCATCATTGGCATCGGCCCCTTGGGCGAAGACCTCAGGGTTGATGTAATAGGCGCTGGTGTCGGCATCCACGTCCACCAGCGTCAGCAGATACCCACTGAGGGTGTAGCCATAGTTGTGCTGGCCGCTGGCAGTGCGCACGCGCATCTGCCCATTGGAAAGCTGCCAGCGCCCCTCCTCGTCGTCCACCGTCATGCTGCCGTTTTCACTGAATTCCAGCTCACCTGGCATGCTGTCAATGGGAATAAACTGCTGCCAACGGCCCGGCAGCACTGCCTGATCGGGGTCGGCGCTAGCCTGCGGTTCCACCGCAGTACACGCCCCCAACAACCATAACAGCGGCAGCAGAGCCATCCACGCCATCTTCAGCTTTTTTTTCATTCGATCATGTTCCACCCTGTTTGAGATTCATCAGCACGATACCGCCCAGGATCGCCACGATCCCCATCCATTGGGTCAGGTTGATTGCCTCGCCGAGGAAAAGGGCCGATACGGCCACGACCACGACGTAGTTGAGCCCAATGACCATGGGGAAGACGAAACTGAGATTGTAGTGTTGCACCAAAAAGAGGTAATTGCAAAAGCCCAGAAAATAGACCAGAAGGCCAAAGAGCACCTTGCAATTGAGCCGCAACCCAAACAGGGACAGGCCGGTATTGCCGGCCGCCTTGATGAGCAGCAGACCCGCCACCGAGCCGACCACATACAGCAGCGCAAAGGGCAGCGTTTTCATGAGCATGGCGTTCTTGTGCAAGCGTCCTCTCCGGCGCGGCTCCTATTGGCGTCGCGCAAATGCTGGCACCATTATACTATACAAATCGTTATCCTGTGGCCAAAATGGTTAAAAATCGATGTGAAGCCGCTTTATGATGTGATAGATGGTCAACATGGCATCCAGAATACGCCGGGCAGCGGCCTCATTCTCACCCGTCGCGTCTCCAGCCAGAGCCCACTCAGCCTCTGCCTCGCCAATGTGCTGGTTCTTAATTTGGTCATCAAGCGCCAACTCCACAATTCGTTCAATGCGCGCCCCGTCGCTCTCGCCGGTTCGGCTGGCAAACTCCCGCCGTATATCCATGGTTCATCCCCCTTGCCCATAGCATGGTGGATGGCACAGCGCCCATGCGCGACAGATTCTGCCAGGGTTACCAGGTCTAGCGCTTGAAGGGAGCGTCCTCCAAACGCCAGAGGCACTCGCGGCTCACATGGCCGTGGGTGTCGAAGGAGACGCCCGCAGCCAACAGCAGTGCGTGCTGCACGCCGGGGCCAAAGACATGCTCCGGCACCAGCACACCGCCGGCGCGCACCACCCGGTGGCAGGGCAGACCATCTGGCGCATTGCCCACCGCCCGTGCTGCCAGCCGCGCCGCGCGTGGGTTGCCCGCCAGCGCTGCCAGCATGCCAAAGGTTGCCGCCCTCCCGGGCGGAATGGCAACTACCGCCCGCAGCACCGCCGCGCGAAAGTCCTCCGCGCTCACGGCTGCGCGGGTTGGCACACCGGGCAGACAAACCCGCTGGTGCTGCCGGTTTTGATCTTCTGGATAGGCGTTTGGCACTGGGGGCAGGGCTGCCCTTCCTTGTAGCCAATCACCATCTCCCGGAAGCGGCCGGGCTGGTCATACAGGTCATTCTCGTACCACGCGCCGCCCTGACTCAGCGCCAAGGCGAGACGGTCGCGAATGGCGTCATAGAGGTGCCTCTGTTCCTCCTGCGCCAAGGACAGTGTGGCCCGCATCGGGTGGAGCCTCGCCTGAAACAGAATGTCCTGAATGTAGTAATTGCCGATGCCGGCGATGTACTCCTGCTTGAGCAGCAGCCCCTTGATGGGCAGCTTGCGCCCGGCCAGCAAACTCTGGAAGCGCTCAAAGGTGAAGTCATCCGCCAGCGGGTCGGCCCCCAGCTTGTCGGTCATGGGGTGGGGCTCCCCCTCACCGACCAAGTGCAGATAGCCCAGGAACCAGAACCCGATGGACAGGCTGTCACCATCGGCAAAGCGCAGCACGATACGCCATTTCTCTCGCGGGCCTTGCCCCGGCGGGTACAACACCACGTTACCTCCCATGTTGAGATTGAGGGCCAGGCGGTCCCCCTGCCCCAACCGCAGGAAGCACCACTTGCCCTGCCAGTGGGCGCCCTCAATGGTGCGGCCCACCACCCGGGCGCGGAAGTCCTCCGCACCCAGGTTCAGGCACTTTTCGTTGGCAACCTCCACCGCGGCGATGGACTTGCCGCGTAGGGCACCATCCATCTGCTGGGCAAGGTTGCGGATCTCCGGGTATTCGGGCATGTTGGTTCTCCTTTGTTTGAACAGAAGATCAGCTGCTGCTCTTCGGGATGAACGGCAGGATGGCTGCGGCCATCTTCGAGGCCGTCAGCGTCTGCAGGAAGAGCTCGCCCGGGCCGGTGACGCGGCAGATGAAGAGCCCCTCACCACCCAGGAAGATGTTCTTGAAGCCTTTGACCGTCTCCAGCGAAACGGTGAGGTTGGGCGAATAGGCAGCGATGTTGCCCGGGTCCACAATCATCGTTTGCCCCGGCTGCAGCGTCATCTTCTCCACACTGCCATCCACCTCCAGGAATACACGGCCCGGGCCTTCAATACGCTCCAACACGAAACCCTCGCCGCCGAACATCATCATGCCAAGGCTCCGGCGCATGTGCACCGACAGCTTCAGCGTGGGAGACCCACAGAGGAACGCGCCGCGCTGGGCGATGACGCTCTGCCCCGGCCCCAGGTCGAAGGTCAAAATCTGCCCGGGGAAGGAGCTGGCACAGGCAAGGAAGCCCGGGCCGCCTTGAGCGGTATAGGTGTTGAGGAACACGGTGTCACCGGCAAGCGCACGGCTCAGGCCACCCAGCAGGCCGCCCTTCATGTTCGTCTCCATCAGCAGGTTGCCGCTCATCCAGCTCATCCCGCCGGACTCGGTCACGATCTGCTCCCCCTGCTCCAGCGTCACCACCACAACAGGCAAGCCCTCTCCCTTAATCTCGTACTGCATAGACCCTCCAAATGTTGTTTTCCTTATTATATCATGAGAATGGAATTCTTTTCCATTGCAATATGGTTATGTTCTGATATAAATCCGTTCGTAGTGAAAGAGCAGCTGCTGAGCCAGGCCTGCCAGGTCACCAAAGTGCTCCAACGCGAAGGCACGCTGGGCAGCCGCCGTGCCGCCCGATTGTGGATAGTGCTTGGCCATGGCCCGGGCCACCCACACATCCACCGGGAAGGCCTGCCCATACCCGCAGGAGAACAGCAGTACACAGTCGGCAACCTTCTCCCCCACGCCATGGAGTGTCATCAGCTGCTCTTTGGCGCGCCCATAGCCCATGCGGGGCAGTTCCTCCACCGGGAACCCGGCGCAGACCTCCCGCGCCGCCCGCCACAGATAGGCCGCGCGGTACCCGGCCCCGCAGGCACGCAGGGCCTCCTCGCCAGCCTCCAGCATGGCCCGCGGCGTGGGGAAGGCGTACCAACCGTCGCAGTCCTCGCCAAGGCTGGCGCAGAGACGTTCCACAATGCCGCTGATGCGCCGGACATTGTTGTTGCTGGAGAGCAGGAAGGAGGTCAGACACTCCCACACCGGCTGATTGAGGAGTCGCATGCCCCGGCAACCGGCCACCACCGGCGTCAGCACCGGGTCAGCTGCCAGTCGTTCCTCAAGTGTGTTGTAGTCCCGCTCCAAGTCCAGGTAACGTCGCCAAAAGCCTTCAAAGGCAGCCTCGTCGCAGGGCGTGATGGTCAACCCGTCCGCTGTCACCCGCACGGTCACGCGATACCGGCCAGCGACGCCTACGCAACCGCCGTCATCGGTCAAGGCCCAGCGGAAAGCCTGCCCGCACTGGAACGTGCGTTCCAGATTCATGCCGCCGGGCAGCGCTACATGGGCCGTGTCCCCCCGATAAGCCACGAGCAAAGGGTTTGTCTTCCCCTTGTCGCACGGGGAAGTACCCGCTTCTCGCGTCACATGGCTGTCCCTAGTTGTTGCGAATTGGCTCATTTTCTCCTTCTCCATCACAGGTACACACGGTAGATATCACAATCGGGTTTTCGCACCCTCAGACCGAATCCCTTGCAAGAGCGCCAAACGTCGGTTGCCGATGCCGTTCGTCACAAATGTTGCTGTTAATGAATATAGGAATGGCCTGCATGACACTTTCCTTCTCAAAGTTGAGCCAACAGATGCCCCAATATCCATTCATCTATATAGGTACCATAACAAACAAAAGGTGACAACTGGTTGTCAGTGGTAAAAAGAAAAAGCCGCAGCACTGGGCTGCGGCTTTTTGGATCCCCTTTAGTTGGCCTGCGGATAAACGCTGACCTGCTTGCGGGTCTTGTCCTTGCGCTCGAACTTCACCAAGCCGTCCACCAGCGCGAAGAGGGTGTCGTCGCTGCCGATGCCGACGTTGTTGCCAGGATGCATCTTGGTGCCGCGCTGGCGAACCAGGATATTGCCGGCCAGAACCGCCTGCCCGTCGCTGCGCTTGACGCCCAGACGCTGGGAGTTACTGTCGCGGCCGTTTTTGGTCGAGCCTACGCCCTTTTTATGTGCCATTCAATTCACCTCCGGTTCGTGACTTGCAACTGTGTGTTAAGCGTTGATCGCGGTGATTTCCACCTGGGTGTAGGGCTGTCTGTGGCCCTGCTTCTTGCGGAAATTCTTCTTGGACTTGAACTTGAAGACGTAGATCTTCTTGCCCTTGGCCTGCCGGGTGACCTTGCCCACGACCTTCACGCCCTCCACCACCGGGGTGCCGATGCGGATTTCGTCGTCGTTGGCCAAGAGAACCGTGTCAAACTCGACGGTCGCGCCGTCCTCCAGCGCCAGCTTCTCGACATAGATGCTGTCGCCGACCTGCACACGATACTGCTTGCCACCGGTTTTGATGACTGCGTACATTGGTGTTACCTCCTCTTGCCAGTCTCGCCAGTACAAGGCAGACGCAGTGCGTCATTTCAAAGCCTTTTCTGAGCGGCTACAGCCCAACATAATACCAGTTGTCAACGGGGTTGTCAAGGAAAACCACACGGTTTTGCTGCTGTTTTGGCCGTTTATCGCCCTTTTTGCATGCATTATGGGAAAAGGAACGTTCCTGTTCACCCCAATACGTACGGTTCACACGACAAACGTCTCTGCCACCCGTCACTCCCCCGCCGGAAGGGCGGCCAGCCACCGGTCGTAATCCTCCCTCGGCGGCACGTGAGACTTAAGGATTGTGGCACGGCCCAAAAGCTCCACGGGGCCGGCGGCAGCGGGGCTCACGAACGAATCGCCGCGCCCGAAGGCAAAGCACTCTTGCCCAGCCTTGCGTACCACACCCTCGCCATCAAGGACGGTATAGGTGGCAAAGCTGTCAAACCACGCGTCGGTGAACGCACCGGTGAGCTCGATCTTCTCCAGCGTATAATAGGGGTTGCTGATATAGACGGTGCGCACGCCACCGTCCTCCCGGCTGACGCGGCCAGCCACCGGACCTTTGCCGCCCTTGGGTTCAATGACCCGCAGCGCCGCTTCCACATGCAGCTCCCGCGGTTTGCCGGTCACGGCATCCACGCGGTCCCAGTCGTAGAGGCGATAGGTCGTGTCGGAGTTCTGCTGCACCTCATAGATGACAATGCCGGCGATCAGCGCGTGCACCATGCCGGCAGGGATGTCCAGCACGTCGCCGGGGCGAACGGCCAACCGGCGCAGACGCTCGGCCATACGGCCCCCGGCCACGGCGGCGGCGAACTCCTCCTTGGTGCCCTCAATGTCGTAGATGAGCTCGGCGCCCGGCTGGCAGTCAATGACATACCAGGCCTCGGCTTTGCCCGCCTCCCCCGGCCGGCAGTTGGCATCGGAGGGATGCACCTGCACCGACAGGTTGCTTTGGGCACCCAATAGCTTGATAAGCAGTGGGAACCGCTCAAAGGGCGCTTTGCCCTGGAAATTCGGGTGGGCGGCGTACTGCCCCAGCGGCATGCCGGCGGCAGGCCCTGTGGCTAGCACCGACTGCCCCTTGGGGTGGGCCGACACCTCCCAGCTCTCGCCAATATCATCGGACGGAATGGGCTTGCCGAGGCTCTCCCTCAGCAGGGTGCCACCCCAGATGTAGGAAAAATACACCGGTTCCAGCTTGGCCGGCACATGATACAGCTCTTGCATGAGTATCCTCCGTCTTTTGCTTCATAGGTATACTATATACCCCGTGTGACGTCTCTGCCAAGCGGTTCCACGATGCGAAATCGCCCGCCGCTCTGTTGACTTTGGCCGGGGTATCGCATACCATTGTTCCATTGAGAAAAAGGCGGTCGACAACGGCCGAGGTGACGCCGTGAAGTTCCGGTTTCAGAACCCGCTGACCAACCTCTACAACCAGAACAACATACAGGATCCGGCCCTGCGCAAGGATCTGAACCTCTTTATCGTAGCCGTCACCATCGGCACGGTGTTTTTTGCCATCTCCACGGGCACGCCCTTCACCGGCTTTGCCAAGGCATTGGGACTGGACGACTTCATGTACAGCGTGCTACTGGCGGTGCCGGTGGCGTTAAGCCTGCTGCAGTTTATCAACTCCTGGCTTCTGGAGCGGCTGCGCAACCGGCGCAAGCTGTTCATCATCGCCGGCCTCATCCAGCGAACGCTGTGGCTACCGGTGGCACTGGTGCCGCTGTTCATCCCGGCGGATCACCCGTCGCTGCGCATGTGGATGGTCGTGGGGCTCATCTCCCTGTCGTCGGCCGCCGCGTCCTTTATGAACGTGACGTTCTACTCGTGGCTCGGCGATATCCTGCCGCTCAAGATCCAGGGGCACTACATGGGGCTGCGCTCCAGCATCGCCACGGTGTTGGGCCTGGCGTCGGCGCTGACGGCCAGCTACATCCTGGACCGCAACCCCACGCTCAATGGGTACATGTGGGTCTTTGCCGTTGGGTCGCTCTTTGGCATTGGCGACATCGTCACGTTCTTTTGGGTGCGCGAACCCCAAATGCAGGTGGAACCTCACAACGAATCTCACTGGAAGCTCATCGTGCAGACCTTCCGCGACCGCAGCTTTTTGGGGTATCTGGTGTTCTGGACGGCGTGGATCTTCTGCTGGAACCTCTCGGGCCCGTTCTTCAACATGTATGCGCTTGGCAAGCTGAACCTCAGCATGACGGTGACGACGCTGGTGGGGCAGATCGCCTCCAGCATCATGACGGCCTATTTCATCCAATGGTGGGGACGGCACCTCGATAGCCACGGCGTGCGCTGGGTGCTGCTGCGCTGCGGCATGGCCGCCAGCGCCATGCCCCTGTTCTGGCTCTTTGCCGGCCCCGGCAATTTCTGGCCCTATCTGCTCTTCGCCTTGGGCAACGGCATCTTTGTCTGCGGGGTGGACGTCACCGCCGCCCAGATGCTGATGACCGCCACCCCCACCCGCAACCGCTCGGTCTACCTGGCCACCTACATGGTGGTAACCCAGGTCGTCGGTGCGTCGCTGGGCAACCTGGCCGGCGGGAAGCTACTGAACCTCATGGGGGAGCTGCAATTTCGCTTTGCGGGCTTCGACTTTGACCGCTACAAGCTGCTGTTCATCGGCGTGGGCCTGCTGCGGTTTCTGATCATACTATTCCTGCTGCCGCTGCTGACAAACGTACAGGGCGGCGCAGCCGAACCCATCAAGCAAAAGGAGTGAGCACTATGGCAATCCACACCTTGCCCACACGCAACGAGGCCGACCGCGCCACCCAGTGGCATCTGGAGGACATCTACCCCAGCAACGAAGCCTGGGAAGCCGAGTACAAAAAAGCCGATGAGGCCATTGCAGAGGCTGGCGGCTGGGCCGGTCGCCTAGGCGAGTCAGCCAGTACGCTGCTGGCGGCGCTGCTGAGCATCTCCAAGGTGTCGCTTCTGGTGGAGCGGCTCTACGTCTACGCCCGCATGCGGCGGGACGAGGACAACGCCAACACCCTGTACCAGGGCATGACCGACCGCGCCGGGGCCATCAGCGTGCGCCTTGGCAGCGCGTTGGCTTATTTCGACCCCGAAATTCTGGCCATCGACCCGGAGCGGCTTGATGGGTTCTTCACCCAGGAGCTGGCGCTGGGGCTTTACCGCCACAACATTGACCAGATCACCCGACGGCGGGCCCACACCCTGAGCGCCGCCGAGGAAAAGCTGCTGGCGATGGCCGGTGAGCCGCTGGAGGGCGCCCAGACCATCTTCACCATGCTCAACAACGCCGACATGAAGTTCCCGACCATACAGGACGAGAACGGCGATGACGTGCAGATCACCCACGGCCGGTTCATCCCCCTGCTGGAGAGCCGCGACCGCCGGGTGCGCCAGGCGGCCTTTGAGGGCCTGTATGGCACCTACGCCAGCTACAAGAACACGCTGACGGCTACCCTCTCCTCCAACATCAAGGCAGAGGTGTTCCTGGCTCGGGCGCGCAATTTCAACACGGCTCTGGACGCCTCTCTGCACGCCGACGCAGTGCCGGTGGCGGTGTACGAGAGCCTCATCGGCGCGGTGCGGGCCCACCTGCCCACCCTGCACCGCTACATGGCCCTGCGCAAGAAGGTGCTGGGGCTTGATGAACTGCACATGTACGACCTCTACGTGCCCATGGTGGCCGACGTGGAGATGCCGGTGACCTACGGGGAAGCCCGCTCCCTGCTGCAGGAAGGCCTCAAGCCCCTGGGGCAGGAGTACATCAATACCCTGACGCAGGGGCTTGCCACCGGTTGGGTGGATGTGTACGAAAACCAGGGCAAAACCTCCGGGGCCTATTCCTGGGGCGTGTGGGGCACCCATCCCTTCGTGCTGCTCAATTGGAATGACACGGTGGACAACGCCTTCACCCTGGCCCACGAGATGGGCCATGCCATGCACAGCTATCTCTCGGACACCCACCTGCCCTATGAGCAGGCGCAGTACCCCATCCTGCTGGCGGAGATCGCCTCCACCTGCAACGAATACCTCTTTATGGACTACATGCTGGGGCGCACCACCGATAAGCGCGAGCGCCTCTATCTCCTCAATCATTTCCTGGAGCAGATCCGTACCACCGTCATCCGCCAGGTGATGTTCGCGGAGTTTGAGAAGATTGTGCACACCATGCAGGAGCAGGGAGAGGCCCTGACCAGCGAATCGCTGTGCGCGGTCTACCGGCAGTTGAACGTCGATTACTACGGCCCGGACATGGTGGTCGACCACGAGATCGACATGGAATGGGCCCGCATCCCTCATTTCTACGGGGCTTACTACGTCTACAAGTACGCAACCGGCTTTGCCAGCGCCATCTGCCTGGCGGAGATGGTGCTGCATGGCGGCGAGGCCGAGCGCCAGCGGTACCTGAAGCTGCTGTCCTCCGGTGGGAAGGACTACCCGCTCAACCTGCTGCGGGAGGCCGGCGTGGACCTGGAGCAGCCCGACGCGGTGGAGTCCTGTCTCTTAAGATTCGCCAAAGTCATTGACGAAATGGAAGCGCTTCTTTAGTATAATGGTGCTGTTGCACGGTGACGGGAGGGGTACGATGAAGCTGGCTTATTCGACCATCGGCTGTCCGGAATGGGAGTGGGACGAGTTGCTGTCCACCGCGTCCGACCTGGGGTACCGAGGCATTGAGATCCGCGGCGTGGGCAAAGAGACCTACGCGCCGGCCATTGCTGCCTTTGCGCCGGCCCAGTGTGGCCATAGCCTGGAGAGCCTGAAGCGGCTGAACCTGACGCTGACGTGCCTGACCTCCACGTGCACGCTGGGGCAGGCCGATGGCTTTGACGCCGCACTGGCGGAGGGCCGGGCCTACATCGACCTGGCCGCTGCGCTGGGCGTTCCCTACGTGCGGGTGCTGGGCGAGACAACCGCCGCGCCCGAGGCCGCCGTGGACGATGCCCTGGTGGCGAAGGGCCTGCGCGCCCTGGCCGACCATGCCCAGGGCACCGGTGTGACGGTGCTCTTGGAAACGAGCGGCCACTACGCCAACACCAGGCGGCTGGCCGCGCTCTTTGGCGGGCTGGATACCACCAATCTGGGCATCTTGTGGGATGTGCACCACCCCTACCGCTTTGCCGGGGAGGCACCCCAGGATACCCTGGCCCACATCGGCAAATGGGTCAAATACATCCACCTGAAGGACTCCGTGCTGGCCGGCGGCCGCGTGCAATACCGGATGCTGGGCGATGGCGATCTTCCCCTGCGGGAGATGTTCGCCGGCCTCAAAACCCTGGGTTATGACGGCTGGTACACGTTGGAGTGGGTGCGCCGGTGGGACATGACGCTGGAGGAACCCGGCATCGCCTTTGCCCGCTTTGCGGCGACCATGCAGGACTTTGCTTAACAACGAACTGGGAGGATACCAAGGATGAAGCGCAAAACCGTTCTTTTTGTATCGCTGGCGGTGATGCTGGTGCTGTTCTCCGCGCTGGCCGGTTGCAGCGGCCGCACGAACATGCTGATGGGCCGGTGGCAGTTGGCCACCTATGGCGATGAAAACGGGCAGAACCAAAACGATTATCCGCTTCCCGTGGCCATCGACATCTACCCCGACGGCCATGTTGACATGCTGGAGTCGCCCCTGGGCACCTACACCATGGACCGGGACACCTTTACCTTCAAAAGTGACGACGGCACGATGGAGTATTCCGGCCAATTCCTGTTGGATTATTCAGCCGAAACGCCGACGCTGACGATCTTCATGGATACGGAACCCACCAGCTACGTGCTGGAGAAGAAGATGGATCTCTCGGACTTGGAATCGGCCAGGGCCTCAGCTGCCGCTGCCACTGCCACACCTGCTGCCGCGACGGCTGCGGCCAGCGCCGAAGCGACCGCCACCAGCAAGTAAACTCAGTACACGCAAACACCGCGGAGAGCACTCTCCGCGGTGTTTTTTATCTAGCTTTCCAAAAAGTTGCAATGTCCTGACGCATAGCCTCCCCCCCACGGCGGGAGCCCTAATGCTCGGGCCTATTCGCGTTATTCCAGTGCTTGCTGGACAGCCGCCAGAATGTCCCCGGCCATGCGCTGGAAGCCGCGGTCGTTGGGGTGCAGGGCGTCCACGGTGTAGTCTGCCCAGTCCGGCTCCCGACCGAAGAACTGGCTGCCATCGAGGAACCAGACGTGCCGATCCCCCGCCGCCACCGCCTGCCGCCAGGTGTCCTCCACCACGGCACGACGCTCGGCGAACTCATCGGGGTTCTTCCAGTGGTAGGGCGCGGAAATGAGCACGATGGGCAACTCCGGCTGTGCCGCCCGCACCACATCGAAGAACGGCTTGTGGGTGCGCCCGAGGTGGGCGGCATCCGGCGAGTTGAAGTCGTAATCCATCACAAAGCAGGAAAGCTCCAGCGAGGCAATGGCACGGGCAATTTCGAGCTCCCCCCTGGCACCGCCGCCAAAGCCCAAGTTGATGAAGCCGGCGTTCAGCCGCCGAGCCACCTGCGCTGGATATGTGAGCCCCGGGCGGGAAGCGCTGAACCCGCAGGTGATGGACGAGCCATAGAAGAGAATGGGATGCTCCAGCGCGAAGGCTGGCGGCGGCAGCACCTCTGCCCCCTCCTCCAGCCCCACGGCCACGGAGGCGATGGGGTTCTGCAGCGGAGTATACAGCACGAAGTGCCGCATGCGGTCATCAGCAAAGGCTGGGAGTTCCGCCGTGTAGGCGGCGGGGTTGCCATCCTCCAGCAGGTTCGTTACATAGCGCAACCCCTCGCCGTCGTCCACGTAGACATCGAAGCCCGACATGAGGTTCTGCGTGTTGAAGCGGTGGGTCTCAGTACGCGTGAGCTCCACCCGCAGCGCCAGCCGGTGGCTGTTGGTGCGGAAGCGGATCGTCCCGCCCGAGGGCTGGGGCGCGACCCAGCTCAACTGTTGGGGCAGCCCTGGCATCAGCCGCTCAAGGATGCGGTTGAAATTGCCATTCTCCGCCCGCCAGGGGAAGCCCGTCAGCAGGAAGGGGGCCTCATCGGGGTTGTGGAACACCAACGCTTTGGTTTCGCTCATTGTTGCACCTCATTCGGTTTGGATTGCCCATAATAGGCATTCTTGCCATGCTTGCGCAGAAAGTGCTTATCCAGCAGCGCCTGGGGGATGGGTTGCACGCCGCCATAGCAGGCCTCGGCCTGCCAGGCCATGCGGGCGACCTGCTCCAGCACCACGGCGCTCTCCACCGCGCCGGCGGCATCGGGGCCCCAGGTGAATGGCCCATGCTGGTGCACCAGCACCGCAGGGATGGTCTGCGGATCCACCTCTGCAAAGCGCTCCACAATGACCGCGCCGGTGTTTGCCTCGTACTCCGTGGCGATCTCTTCATCCTCCATGGGGCGGGTGCAGGGGATCTCGCCATAGAAATGATCGGCGTGGGTGGTGCCATAGCAGGGAATACCCCGCCCAGCCTGCGCCCAGGTGGTGGCCCAGGTGGAGTGGGTGTGGGCAATGCCACCCACGCCCGCAAAGGCGCGGTATAGCGCCAGGTGGGTCGGGGTGTCTGACGAGGGGCGCAGCACCCCCTCCACCTGTTTGCCATCCAAAGTCAGCACCACGATGTCGTCGGGGGTCATGGTGTCGTACTCCACCCCGCTGGGCTTGATGTACACAAGGTTGCGCTCCCGGTCAATGGCGCTGACATTACCCCAGGTGAACAGCACCAACCCATGCTTCACCAAATCCAAATTGGCTTGCCAAACTCTCTTTTTCCATTCCATGCCGTCCATGGGCCACCTCTAGCGTTTTCCACAGTATACCACAAAGCAACCGGATTTCCCCAATTTGTGGCTTGCATTTTTATTCGTGACTATGTATAATTAAGCATCATCCGCAAGGAGGGGGAAGATCGATGGTACGGGTTGGAATTGTCGGCGTCACCGGGTATGCCGGGACGGAGCTCTTACGGTTGCTGCTGGGGCACCCACAGGTGGAGATCGCCCACCTGGTGTCTGAGAGCAACGCGGGGGCGGAGCTGCCCACGCTCTATGGCAATTTCCGAGGCTTGGGCCTGCCCACCATGGAGGAGCTCAACCCCAAAACACTGGGCGGGGACTGCGACATTGTGTTCACCGCCCTGCCCCATGTGGTCAGCGCCAGCACCGTGCCCAAGATCGCCGCCGCCGGGGCCAGGGTCATTGACCTGTCCGGCGACTTCCGCTACAACGACGCCGCCGTCTACGAGCAGTGGTACGGCCATGCCCACCCCCACCCGGAACTCTTAAAAACCGCGGTATACGGCATGCCCGAGCTCTATCGGGAGCAGATTCGCACGGCGACGATCGTGGGCAACCCAGGCTGCTACACCACCTGCTCCATCCTCACGCTGGCCCCGGCGGTAAAGGATGGCCTCATCCACCCCAACGGTGCCATCATCGACGCGAAGTCGGGCATATCCGGTGCGGGGCGCAAGGCCACCCAGGATCTCCACTTCTGCGAGGCACACGACAACTTTAAGGCATACAAGGTGACCGGCCACCGCCACACGTCGGAGATTGAGCAAGAGCTGTCGCTGCTGCATCACAGCCCGGTCACGTTGACGTTCACCCCCCACCTGCTGCCGGTCAAGCGCGGCATCCTGGAGACGATCTACGCGCCGCTGGCCAAGGCCATGACCCATAAGCAAATCCTGGAACATTACCAGGCCTTCTTTGAGGGGCATCCCTTCGTGGTGCTGCACCCCAAGGGCAGCCTGCCCGAGTTGAAGCACGTCGTCGGCTCCAACCGCCTGCACATCGGGTGGGAGATTGACAAACGAACGAACCGGCTCATCCTGATATCAGCCCTCGATAACCTCATCAAAGGAGCCGGCGGCCAGGCCATCCAGAACATGAACCTGATGACCGGCATGGACGAAACCGAAGGGTTGCGCACCGTGGCCAACTATTTATAACGGAGGAACCAGCGTTATGATGAATCTCATTGAAAAGGCAAACATCCTCATCGAGGCCCTGCCCTACATCCAACAGCTCTCCGGCAAAACGGTCGTCATCAAATATGGCGGCAGCGCGATGATCAGCGAGGAGCAGGAAGAGACGATCCTCCAGGACATCACCCTTTTGAAGTACGTGGGCGCCAACCCGGTCGTCGTGCATGGCGGTGGGCCTGCCATCAACTCCATGTTGGAGAAACTCAGCATCGAATCGAAGTTCCACAACGGCCTGCGCATCACCGACGCTGCCACGATGGACGTGGTGCAGATGGTGCTGACCGGCAAGATCAACAAGGACGTCGTCTCCAGACTGAATGGCCTGGGAGCCAAGTCCATCGGCCTTTGCGGCAAGGACGCCAACCTCATTGAGGTGGTGAAAAAGCCCCCGCGGGACGGCGTGGACTACGGCTTTGTCGGGCAGATCTCCAAGGTCAACGTGAAGCTGCTGGAGATGCTGGCCAAGGAGGAATACATCCCGGTCATCGCGCCCATCGGCGTGGGGGCAGACGGGCAGAGCTACAACATCAACGCCGACACCGTGGCTGGTGAGATCGCCGCGGCGCTGAAAGCCGAAAAACTGATGTTCCTCACAGACATCGACGGTGTGCGCATGAACCCCCAGGATCCCTCCACGCTCATCTCGGTCATCTCGGTCGATCACATCTACCGGCTCATCGAGCAGCGCGTCATCAACGGCGGCATGATCCCCAAGGTCATGGGTTGCATCAAGGGCATCGAGCAGGGTGTCAACCGCACCCACATCGTCAACGGCACCATCCCCCACCCGGTACTCTTGGAGATTTTCACCGACAAGGGCATTGGCACCATGGTGACGAGGTGATGGGAATGACGTACGAAGAAGTCAAAGCGCTGGACGATCAGTACTATATGAATACCTACGGCCCCCGGATGGAGGTGCTCTTCACCCATGGCGAGGGCTGCACCCTCTATGACGCCGATGGCCGCGCCTACACCGACTTCATGGCGGGCATCGCCGTCAATCTGCTTGGCTACAACCACCCAGGCTTCGTCAAGGCCGTGAGCGGGCAGCTGACCAAGCTCCCCCACTGCTCCAACTACTTCTACAATGAGCCGCAGGCGACGCTGGCCGCCAAGCTGGTGCAGGCCTCCTGCGCCGATCGGGTGTTCTTCGCCAACAGCGGTGGCGAGGCCAACGAAGGGGCTGTCAAGCTGGCCCGCAAGTACTTCAGCGCCCGGGGCGAGGGCCGCTACGAGGTCATCTCCCTCAAGAACTCCTTCCACGGCCGGACGCTGGCAATGACTGCCGCCACCGGGCAGGAGCGTTTCCACCTTCCCTACAGCCCGCTGCCGGCTGGGTTCGTCAACGTGCCCGCCGGGGACATCGCCCTGGTGGAGGCCGCCATCAACGACCACACCGCCGCCGTGCTGCTGGAGACGATCCAGGGCGAGGGCGGCATACTGGAGCTGGGCGGCGAGTACCTGCGGGATGTCGAGGCCCTCTGCCGAGCCCATGGGCTGCTGCTCATCGTGGATGAGGTACAGACCGGCATGGGCCGTACGGGCAAGCTCTTCTCCTTTGAGCACTTCGGCATCGAGCCGGATATCTTCACCCTGGCCAAGGGGCTAGGCGGCGGCATCCCGATCGGCGCGGTGCTGGCCAAGGAAGCCGTCTGTGCCTTCACCCCCGGCGACCATGGCACGACTTTTGGCGGGAACCCACTGGCCTGCGCCGCCGGGCTGGCCGTGCTGGATGCCCTGGAGCAGGAGGGGCTGACCCAGCGTGCCGCCGACCTGGGCACCTATTTCAAGGGCAAGCTGCAAGCCATCGCCGCCCGGCACGCCGTGGTGGCAGATGTACGCGGCATGGGCTTGATGCTCGGCATGGAGTTTGCGGAGCGCCTGCATGCCAAGGACGTGATGCACGAACTGCTTCACCGGGGCTTTGCCACCGTCTATGCCGGTGCCAACACCCTGCGTTTCCTGCCGCCGCTCATCGTCTCCCCCGCGCAGATCGACGCCCTGTGTGACACGCTCAATCAGCTTCTTTCGGAGGTGTGACCATGGATTTGCTCAATTACAAGGCCAAGGCGCCTTTCGCCCCCAAACACATGCTGCACTACCAGGACTACACGCGGGATGAGATCTACCAGCTGCTCTCGCTGGCGCTGAAGCTGAAGGCCGAGCAGAAGGCCGGCATCCCCCACCTGATGCTCAAAGGCAAATCGCTGGGCATGATCTTCACCAAAGCCTCCACCCGCACACGGGTGTCCTTTGAGGTGGGCATGTACCAGCTGGGCGGGCAGGCGCTCTTCCTCAGCGGCAACGACATCCAGCTCCACCGGGGGGAGAGCATCGCCGACACGGCGCAGGTGCTGTCCCGGTTCCTGGATGGCATCATGATTCGCACCTTCGCCCAGAGCGACGTGGAGGACTTGGCCCGCTACGGCACCATCCCGATCATCAACGGCCTGACCGACGACCACCACCCCTGCCAGGTGCTGGCGGATCTCATGACGGTGTACGAGCACAAGCACGAACTGGAAGGCCTGAAGCTCGCCTTCATCGGCGACGGTAACAACATGGCCCACTCCCTGCTAGAGATTTGCAGCAAGGTTGGCATGGACGTGTTCATCGCCTCGCCCGAGGGGTACCAGCCCAACCCGGCCATCGTGAACGCCTGCGCCGAGACGGCCAAGGCCAACGGCTCCGAGGTCGTGGTGACCGCCGACTGCCAGAAGGCCATCGCTGGGGCCGACGTAGTGTACACCGACGTGTGGGCCAGCATGGGCCAGGAAGGCGAGGCCCAGGGGCGCATTCAGGCCTTCCGCGGCTTCCAGGTCAACGGTGCGCTCTTTGCCCAGGCCAAGCCCGATGCCCTGTTCCTGCACTGCCTGCCCGCCCACCGGGGGGAGGAAGTGACCGCCGAGGTCATCGACGGGCCGAACTCAGTGATCTTTGACGAGGCCGAGAACCGCCTGCACGCCCAAAAAGCGGCAATGGCCCAGCTGATGGGCGGGGTGCCTGCGTGAACGTCGTCGTCCGCCCCGCCCGGCCCGAGGATGCCCCCGCCCTCCACCAGATTCTGCAGGGTTCCTTTGGGGAGTATCAGTCGCTCCTGAAGCTCAGCGAGCCCCCCGCCGCCCTGCGGGAGACGGAGGACGACATCCTCCGGGCCATGGAGGAGCAGACCGTGCTGCTGGCCGTCTACAACAGGCTGAAGTCTGTTGGCTCCATCCGTGTGCGGCGTATAAATAACGATGTGGCCTACATCAGCCGCTTCGCCGTGCTGCCCAACTGGCAATCGAGCGGTGCAGGATCGGCCCTGATGACCGAGGCAATCGCCCACTGCCGGGAACAGGGATTTCGTGCCATTGCCCTGCACACGGCGGTGAAGATGATCCCGCTGGCCCGTTTCTACCACGGCTGTGGGTTTTACGTCCACAGTGTGGAGGTCATGCCCGGCGGCTACCGGCGGGGACTCTTCATCAAGGAACTGGAGCCCTGCGACGATCTCAACTTTGACACCATGGCGCTAGGCTGAGCGGCCCACCTTCACACCCAAACCGACACGCAGCCGAGGGATTCCATCGGGGCGCGTTTTTTGGTATTCTGGCTGCAGGAGGATGTGCATATGGAATTTCAAGACATCTGTTTCATCACCGACGATGTGCCGGCACTCGTTCGCTTCTACGAGACGCTCTTTGATACCAAGGCCGAGGGCGACGACATCCACTCCGCGCTGTGCGTGAGCGGTCTTCATCTGGCCATCTACAACAAGGACGCGGCCATCCACGACATGGGCTTTGACCTCGGCGGCGCTGGTACAGGCCTGATGACGATTGGCTTTGGCGTGGACGATGCCGACGGAGCTTGCGCGCGCATCCGCGCGATGAACCTCTGCCCCACCACCGACCCTGTGCTGTGGCCCTGGGGCGCGAAGTCCTTCCGTTTGCGCGACCCTGACGGGAATGTGCTGGTGTTTCGCAGCATCCCCAAGTTGGAGCAAAGCACATAAACCCATTGGCTTCCCACCTTGGCAGGCGACTAGCAAACGTTGCCTGCCACTTTTTGTGCCGTGTACCAAGTGAGGCACGCAGCACAGCTCATATCTGCCCCTTTTTCGCCTCGCCACCCCCCATAGCGAAAACAAACGTTGCAAATCATCACTGATTAAAATATACTTTAATCTAAACCACGACTATCTACCAGAAAGGACGAGCTCCTTCCAGGGGCGAAGCGACGCATGAGGGCAATCCCCAAATATGAAAAGGTGCGAGAAAACATACGGGAACAGATTTCTGATGGCAGGCTGCAGCCCAACGACAAGCTGCCCAGCGAAGAGGAGTACGCCAAGCTCTACGGTGTCAGTACCATCACCATTCGGCGGGCACTGGCCGACCTGGTGGCCGAGGGACGCATCACCCGGACGAAGAGCAAGGGAACCTTTGTGCGAGGCGCCGGCGAGGAGCCGCCCTCCAGCAAACTCGTGGCCCTGCTGCTGGCGCCGGAGGATGGCCACGACGTCTCCTATATGCAAATCATCAAGGGTGCGCAGAAGATCATGGCCGACAACGACTACTCCCTCATTGTGGAATGGGGCGACAAGCGGCTGGACAGCGAACGTGCCGCCATCCTGCGGATGATCGATCGTAAGGTGGATGGCCTGCTCCTCTATCCCTTCAACCCCACGTTGAGCCAGGAGAACTACCGCCTGCTGCGCGAGACGAGCATTCCTTACGTGCAGATTGACCGGTATGACATCGAAGCGCCGGGCCACTTTGTGGGGTGCAACAACTTCGAAGGCGGGGTGATGGCCACACGGAACCTGCTGGAACTGGGGCATCGCGCCATCCACTTTGTAGCCTACCGTTTTTTCTTAAGCTCGGAGTTGGAGCGGTACGACGGCTACTGCAGCGCCATGCGGCAGGCCGGTGTGCAGCTGAACGCGGGGCACCTGCTCAGCGTGGTGGACTATGACCTGCTGGCTGACCGCATTCGGGCAGGGGAAATCACGGCACTATTCTGCTGCAACGACCGGCTTGCCATGGAGGTGATCGAAGAGCTTCTGCGGCGCGGCGTGCGGGTGCCTCAGGATGTGTCCATCGTGGGCTTTGACGACTGGGCCAGCAACGCGAGCAGCCCCGTTCCCCTCACCACCGTGCGTCAGAACTTCCACGAGATCGGCCAGATGGCTGCGCACCTCCTCGTCAGCGTCATCAACAACACCGTGCAAAGCAACAATATCAAGGTGCTGACGAGCGTATCACTGGTGCAGCGGGGCTCGGTGGCCCCTCCGCCCGTGGCCCCCAGCGAAGACGAGTGAAGCCGTCAATAAGCAGAGCTACGTCTGGCACCCCTTGAGCGACCCTTCTTACGCCATGCTCCACCCTTTGCGCACCATCCGTCGGTGTCTAGGTATCGCTTGACAGCCACCAATGCCCTTGTTAGCCTCACAGCGTATCACATACTTTATGTTCCTATTCACGTATATATTATGTTTCGTATCGCCCGACGGCCCGTCCGTCACCCCGCCACAAATGACGCACAAAGGAGTACATCATGCCGTACTACACCAAAAACACGCTTCGCCGGATTGACACTTTCTTTGACCGGCTGGCCGGGAAGTACTACGAGGCCCTCTCCACCCTAGAGTGTATGGCGTTTGTCACCCCGGAGCCCGTTGCGTTTCACGACCGGGAGACGGGCGAACGCAAAACGCTAGCCATTGGCGACCATTGGGGCGACCTGTTCGATTGTGCCTGGTTCCACTTCACCGGCCAGATACTTAAGGGCCAAGAGTTGGAGAACCTGGTGCTGCTCATTGACATCAGCGGCGAAGGATTGTACTACGACCCGGAATTAGGGCCGGTGAAGGGCCTGACGACCGGCGCGTTGGCCTACGAGTACGGCACCTCCTGCAAACGGGTGCTGCCCCTGACCGACCGGATGGTGCGTGACGGGCACATCGACGTGTGGGTGGACGGCGGATGCAACGACCTCTTTGGCCGGTACGTGGGCAGCGGCAGCCTGAAGGAAGCCTATGTCGCCCGCCTGCACCCAGTGCTACGGGCGCTCTATTACGACGTCTATGTGCTCAAGGAAGCCATGGAACAGTGCCCCGAACAATCCCCGCACCGGTTCGCCATCCTCAACGCCCTGAACGCCGCCGCCAACGAAATGCTCGACTATACCGAGGAAGAAGCCGCACGGGCACGGGCCATCCTGGCCCCGGAGCTTGCCAAGAAGGGTGCGACGCCCTCCCTTTCCATCTCAGCCATCGGCCACGCCCACATCGACCTGGCTTGGCTGTGGCCCATACGCGAGACGGTGCGCAAAGGTGCGCGCACCTTCGCCACGATGGACCGGCTGATGGAGCGCTACCCCGACTATAAATTCGGCGTGAGCCAGCCCCAGCTGCTGGCTTGGATGAAGGAGTACTATCCCACCCTTTTTGAACGCATCAAGGCGCGCATTGCCGAGGGGCGGATGGAATGCCAGGGCGCCATGTGGGTGGAGGCTGACACCAACCTCGCCGGGGGCGAGGCGCTGGTGCGGCAGATCCTCTACGGCCAGCGCTTCTGGCAGGAGGAGTTTGGTCAGACCGTCGACAACGTGTGGCTGCCGGATGTGTTTGGCTACACCGGGGCCCTGCCGCAGATCATGCGAAAAAGCGGGCTCAAGTACTTTATGACGCAGAAACTCTCCTGGAATGAGCACAACCCCTTCCCCCACCAGACCTTCCGCTGGACCGGCATTGACGGTTCCACCGTGCTGGCCCACATGCCGCCGGAGGAGACCTACAACAGCCCGGCCTCCCCCACGTCCATCCGGCTCATTGAGAACAACTACCACGACAAGGGCGTGTCAGACCAAGCGCTGATGCTCTTTGGCGTGGGTGATGGCGGCGGCGGTCCCGGCACCCACCACCTGGAGAAGTTGATGCGCATCAAGGACATGGCGGACTTCTCGCCGGTGACGCAGCGGTTTGCCCGGGAGTTCTTCGCCCTCATCGACCACGACCCCCAGCGCTACCACGAGTGGGTGGGTGAGTTGTACTTCGAGTTCCACCGCGGCACCTACACCAGCCAGGCCCGCAACAAGCTCTACAACCGGCGCATGGAGCAGGGCCTGCGGGAGCTGGAGTTTGCCGGCGTCTTGGCGGCCCGTGCCGGTAAGCCTTTCCCCAAGGCCGAAGTGGACGCCATCTGGCGGGAGATGCTGCTCTACCAGTTCCATGACATCCTGCCCGGGTCGTCCATCGGCCGGGTGTATGACGAGAGCGTGGCCCGCTACGAGACACTGCTGCGCCGTGTGCAGGAGCTGACCGCCGAGGCCTATGAGACGGTGGCCGCGGGGCCAGTTGCCTTCAACTCCCTGGGTTTTGCCCGCGATGCATTCCTCCAGCACGAGGGCCGCTGGTACCGGGCGGAACTGCCGCCGATGGGCAGCGCCCCCCTGGAGCCCCTGCCTGCCATCGAAGGGCACGTTGCCGATGAGAACGGACTGGAGAACGACCTAGTGCGGGTGCGCTTCGGCCCCGACGGGGCGATCACCTCGGTGTGGGACAAAGCCGTCGGACGGGAAGCCCTGGCCCCCGGCGAAGTTGCCAACCGGTTCTGCGTCTACGACGACAGCGACGGCGACGCCTGGGACATCCGCATCTACTACGACGAGCAGGTGCCACGACAGTTTGTGCTGCGGGAGGCCGCCTGGCAGGTGGACGGCCCCAATGCCGTGCGCACCCAGGTGTTTGCGTTCGGTTCCTCCACCCTGCGGCAGCGTGTGGTGCTGCAAGCTGGTTGCCCACATGTCACCTTCGAGACCGAGGTGGACTGGCAGGAGAGCCAGAAGATGCTGCGCACCGCCTTCCCGGTGGATGTGCACACCGACGCGGTGACCTGCGACATCCAGTTTGGCAACCTGAAGCGCCCCACCCACCGCAACACGACCTGGGACATGACGCGCTTTGAGATTTGCGCGCACAAGTGGGTTGACCTCTCCCGTGCGGACTACGGCGTGGCACTGCTGAACGACTGCAAATACGGCCACAAGGCCCTGGGTAACATGATGGAGCTGGCGCTGCTGCGCAGCACCAACTACCCCGGCACCAGCGCCGACCGCGGCATGCAGCGGTTCACCTACGCCCTCTACCCCCACCAGGGAGACGAACGTGCAGCCCGGGTGGAGCAGCACGCACTGGCCTTCAACCACCCCGCGGTGGTGGCCGTGGGCAACGCGGCGACTGCCGCTCCCTCGCTGCTAGGGATGGACCGGCACAACGTGGAGATTTCCACCGTCAAACCCGCCGAGGACGGCGACGGCTTTGTCGTGCGGCTCTTTGAGACCGACGGCGTGGCCACGAGCTGCACGCTGGCCCTGCCAGCCGACGCGTCGCAGGCAACGCTCTGCGACCTGATGGAACGGGAGCTTGGTTCGTTGCCCATTGCCGATAGCGGCGTCGCCCTCTCCTTTGGCCCTTATGAAATCCTGACCGTGCGCGTGCGATAAACAAGGGGCGCGGCAACCTGCCGCGCAGAATGGAGGCAAACCATGGGCAAACTCTATTTCGTGGATGGGTACCACGGCGGCATCCGCGGCCACATGCCGGTGGGCGCGTGGCAGGACATCCTGCATGCCCTGGAGGAGTGGCCGAACTGGAAGATCAGCCTGGAGATTGAACCCGAGTCCTTTGAGCACCTGCGCATTCACCAGCCGGACATCTACCGGCGGCTGCAGGCCTTTGTGGCGCGGGAGGACGGCCGCCGGGTGGAGATCATCAGCGGCAGCTACGCCCAGCCCTTCTGCTGGGCCATCAATGGCGAGAGCAACATCCGCCAGCTGCTGCTGGGCCGCGCGGCCCACGCCAAGCACTTCCCGAAAGCCGTCATTGACACCTACGCCGTGCAGGAGCCGTGCTTCACCTCCTCCCTGCCGCAGCTGCTAAACCTGCTGGGCTACCAGCGCATGAGCCTGAAGAACCCCACCGCCTGGGGCGGCTACATGGCGAAGATGCCGGGCGCGGTGGTGCGCCTCAAGGGCAGCGATGGCAGCGTCATCCCAACCGTACCGCGCTACGAGTGCGAGGAGCTCTTCTCCTGCAGTGCCACGGTGGCCTCGGGGTATGATTTTGAGGGCATCCAGACCTTTGCCGACCGCTGCATCGCCCATGGCATCGAAGCGCCGGTGGGCATGTGCTTGCAGGACCTGGGTTGGTCCGCCAAGCCCCACGTGCGCGACATCGACGTGGAATACGTGACCTGGCGGGAATACTTCGAGCGCTTTGGCGACCGCATCGACGGCGATGTGCCCTTCACCCAGGACGACATCCGGGTGAGCCTGCCCTGGGGCAACCGGCTGTTCCAGCAGATGCTGCGCACTGTGCGCCATGCCGAAAACCGCATTCTGCAGACCGAGAAGCTCCTCGCCATCGCCGAGGCCGAACACCCAGACGCCCCCGCCCTGCGCCGGGCGAGGGAACAGCTGCTGCCTGCCTGGCAGATGCTCGCCCAGGCCCAGCACCACGACGGCTACATCTGCGCCACCACGCGGGAGGGCACCCAGCAGTGGGCGTTCCAGTCAAGCGCATTGACCCAGGGCTGCGAGCAGATCCTTGACGAGGCGGATGCCGCAGTGTGGGAGACGCTTGGCACCGGGCAGGGTGAACCCGCCCACCCCTCAGAGCGCTGGCTGCGGGTATACAACACCACCGGGAGCGAGCGCACCGACAGCGTGAGCCTTTCCCTGGGACTGGACCATGGCTGCAACGATGTGGAGGTCTGCGACCAGGACGGGCAACGGGTGGAGTCGCAGTTCCTGGCGACGCGCACCTACCGCGATGGGTGTGTGGGCACGGCGCGGTTGACGTTCCAGGCCCGGGTTGGTGGACTGGGTTACGCCTGCTACCGCGTGGTGCCGAAGGCCGCCGCCCCCGCCCCGGTGCAACCCCTGCTACTGAAGACCAACCAACTCTTCCTGGTGGAGGCCTACACCGATTACGCTCACATCGTCTTTGACCTTGCCAAGGGCGGTACCATCGTGAAATGGGTGGACCGGGAGACCGGGCGGGACTTCGGCGGCAGCGGGTTCGGCGCCCTGCGGGGGTATTCGGTCAAGCTCGGGCGCTTCGTCTCCAGTGCGGAGTGCGACGCAAAGGGTGAGATTCTGGAGAACGGGCCCTTACAGGCCACCTTGCGCATCAGCGGCACCTTCGCGGGCATCGAGTTCCAGAACACCGTGACCGTGCGCCGCCACAGCCGCCGGGTGGACTTCAACACCCGGGTTCGCTTCGCCGAGAAAACCGACATCGGCTTCCCCTACGAACCCACCGAAGAAGAGCGATACCTGGGCACCCGGCGTTCCTCCTGCCGGGAGGAATACAAGCTGGGCGTCTGCCTGCCCATGGGCAGCCTGCCTGTGCAGGTGAGCAAGAGTGCCGCCTTCGACGTGTGCGACAGCCCCGAGCAGGACACGCGCTTTGACTCCTGGGACACCATCAAGCACACGGTCGTCAATGGGTACCTTGACTTCCACGAGGCGGTCAGCAACACTGGTTTTGCAGTCTTCTGCGACCAGGTCACCGGTTACTCCCTGGTGGAGAACACGGCGACCCTGACGGTGGCATTTGGCTACCATGCCAACTTCTGGTGGGGGTACCAACTGTTGGAAGGCTTGTGTACCCTGTCCTATTCGCTCCTCCCCCACCGCAGCAACTGGCGGGAAGGAGGCGTGCCCCAGGAGGACGCCCACCTGCGCGAGCCCCTGCGGGCCCAGGAGCTGGCCAGCGAACCGGCTCGCAAGTCCGCCGCAACCCTCACCACCGGCAACCCGGCGGTGGAGCTGGTGACCGTACTGCGGGAGGGGGATGCCACGCAGGTGCGGCTCTTCAACCACAGCAACCAGGCTGAGCCGCTGGCCTTGGACTGTGCCTTATCAGGCTTCACCGGGCAGACGGTGGATCTGCTGAACCAACCCATGACCGTGGCACCCGATACCCTGCGACCCTTTGAGGTGCGCACCCTGCAATGACCCAAACAACGCAAAGCGCCTGCAAACATTGCAGGCGCTTTTGTCTGTGCCGGCGTTACGCTTTGCCGCCCGGCAGGCCACAGCATGCATTTGTCAGGGCCGCAGTGCAAACATGGTGACGGACATGGGCGGGAGCGCGGCGGTGAATCCTTCGGCATTCCGCGTCCAGTCCCCAAACGGCTGCTCCTTCACCTCATCGGGGGAGGAAAACGTGTTGTGGGCGTCCATCTGCGGGGCACACAGCACCGAGGCTTCCCCAGTTGCAACGGCAACGCCCGGTATGCCCACGGTTAGCGTTGAGGCGTTGTGTGGGTCCAGATTGGAGAGCGACACATGGATGACCCCGTTGCCATCCACCGATGCCGACGCACTGAGCGCGGGCACACTGCCTTCCCCCTCCCCATAACGTTCACACTCCAAGTCAATGGGCAGCAGCCTGGCGTCCTGGTGCGCACGGTACATGCGGAACACATGGTACGTGGGGGTAAGCAGCATGCGCTCCCCCTCGGTCAGGATGACTGCCTGCAGCACGTTGGCAAGCTGTGCGAGGTTCGCCATGCGCACCCGGGAGCTGTGGTTGTTGAAGATGTTCAGCGTCAGGCCCGCCACTAGGGCATCCCGCATGGTGTTCTGCTGGTAGAGGAACCCAGGGTTCGTGCCGGGTTCCACGTCATACCACGCGCCCCACTCATCCACGACCAGGGCAACGCGCCTTTCGGGGTCGTACTGGTCCATAATGGCCGTGTGCTTGGTGATGAGTTCCTCCATCCGCCACGCGTTCACCATGGTGGCGCGCCAGTCCCCCTCGTCAAAGCCGACCGCCGGTCCCTTTTGTTCCCAGTTGTTGGGCACGGTGTAGTAGTGCAGGCTCAGGCCATCCATGCAGCCGCCGGCGTCGCGCATCAGCACTTCCGTCCACTTGTAATCCGCCGAGTTTGGCCCGCAGGCGATGCGGAAGATGCGGTTGCCGCCAAAATTGCGGACGTAGGTGTTGTAGCGACGGAACTCGCTGGCGTAGTACTCCGGGAGCATGTTGCCCCCGCAGCCCCAGTTTTCGTTGCCAACCCCGAAGAACTTCAGCTTCCATGGGGTCTGCCTGCCGTTGGCGCGGCGCAGCTGCGTCATGGGGGACTCCCCATCAAAGGTCATGTACTCCACCCACTCCTGCATCTCCCGCACGGTGCCGCTGCCCATGTTCCCGCAGATGTAGGGTTCGCATCCCAGCTGCTCGCACAGATCAAGGAACTCGTGGGTGCCGAAGCTGTTGTCCTCCACCACGCCGCCCCAATGGGTGTTGACCATGCGCTTGCGTTCTTCCTTCGGGCCGATGCCATCCATCCAGTGGTATTCATCGGCAAAGCAGCCGCCCGGCCAGCGCAGGTTGGGGATTCCCATGCGCTTCAACGCCTCCACGACGTCCTGCCGGATGCCACGCACATTGGGGATGGTTGAATCCTCCCCCACCCACAGACCCTCGTAGACGCACCGCCCCAAATGCTCGGAGAAGTGCCCGTAGATGTTTCGGTCAATGACCTCTGCCGCCCGGTCGGCGTGTACCGTAAGGGTTGCCATGTGCGATCTCCTTCCGTGTGAAATCCTCAGTTTATTGTGCCCCGTCAGCCAACGGTCAGCTCGATCATCGCGTCCGCCAAGCCTGCGGCGGAAAACCGCGCCGTGACGGTGCCCGGGCCTTCAGCCAGCACGACGGCCAGCAGCCTGCCCGAGAGCATTCGGCGCTCCGGCTGGTAGTAGTGCGTGTGATCCCGCGGGTCGCCGGCATCCATGCCCAGCAGCCTGCCCGGCCCCTCCACCACCGCACGCACCACGGCCGCGGCGTCTGGCACCGGCCGGCCCGCAGCGTCCAGCGCGTCAATCTCAATGTGGGCAATGCCACCGGGGGCCAGTGCGCTGCCATCGGCCACCGCCCGCAGTGCCACAGGTGCTCCAGTGGTAGCCACCACGGTTTCGGCCACCGATCGGCCTTGGCGGTAGCCTACCGCCCGCAACTCTCCCGGCTCATAGGGTACGTCCCACACGAGGTGCAGGTCGTGGGTTGTGGGGGCAAAGGCCGGGCGATCGGTCCACGCCCGCGTGCAACCGAAGTTCGGCAGCGCGTACCCCCGCGCGCCCACGAAGCGGCCATTGACATACAGGCGCACCTCGTCGCAGTTGGTGTAGGCCACCACGGGCAGGAACTCCCCCTCCCGCCCCGGCCAGTTCCAATGTGGCAGCAGGTGCAGCGTCACCGCCTCACGGTTCCAGATGCTGCGGAAGTAATGCCAGGTATCCTTGGCAAAGCCAGCGGTGTCGATGGGGCCACACAGCGCGCCGCGAAGGGGCCACGGGGCCTCACCCAGGTAGTCCACGCCAGTCCACAGGAAGTCGCCGGCCACGAAATCGCGGCTGGCGGTGTAGCGCCACAGCCATTCGTGCTTGAGCGTGATGGCGGGGTAATTCTGCGGCTGAACGAAAGCAGGCAGACCCTCCAGCGGTGTATAGACGCCCCGCAAACCACCGGCAGAGGCATTCTCTGACCCGCAGACGCGCCGCTGGGGGAACCGTTGCCGGTCGGCGTCATAGAGCGTCTCGGCATGCTCCCGCCAGCGGTCGGCGTAGTTGTAGCCCACCACATCCAGCGCGCTGAGGAAATCCTCCCGCGTGGTGGCGGGTGGCGGCGCGGCAATGTTGTCACAGGCTGAGGTCACCATACGCGAAGGATCCTCCCGATGGCACAGCTCCACCAGCCGCCGCAGGATAGCTACACCCTGGGGGGAGGACTGCTCGGGAATCTCGTTGCCCACGCTCCACAGCATCACCGACGGGTGGTTGCGATCCCGGTGCAGCATGCGCAGCAAGTCGTCCTCCCCGCAGCGGGAGAAGAACGCGCTGGCACCCCAGGCGGGTTCTTCACTGTAATAGTTGCGGCTCTTATCCTTGGCCAGCAGCCATTCGTCAAAGGCCTCGTCCATGACGAGAAAGCCCATTTGGTCGCAGAGATCCAGCAAATCGGGCATGGGCGGGTTGTGGGCACAGCGAATGGCGTTGCAGCCCATCTCCGCCAGCAGCGCCAAGCGCCGCCGCCAAGTCTCCGGCCGGGCGGCCGCACCCAGAAGGCCGCCGTCGTGGTGCACGCACATGCCCTGTATTTTGACCTGCCGCCCATTGAGCAGGAACCCACGATCTGCGTCGAAGGTGGCCGTGCGGATGCCAACGGGCGTCACGACGCGATCCACGGCCACGCCATCCACGGTGACGGTGGTTTCCAACGTGTAGAGATAGGGATCATCCAGCTGCCACAGCCGAGGCGAGGCCACGGCGGGGCGGGCCAGGGCCAGGCCAGTTCCACCGGCGGGCACCCACACCGCCGCGCCGACGCTGGCCGCCTGGTTGCCATCGCAGCCCAGAAGCCGGTGCAGTACACTGGCCAGTACCGGTTCCGCCACGTCGTTTGCGACCTCCGCGCGGACTTCCAGCGTCGCCTCGCCCTGCCCCAGCGCTGTGGTGTGGGCAAACACGCCCCAACGGTTCAGGTGCACGCCCCCAAATGTCTCCAACCACACGCGGCGGTAGATGCCCGAACCGGTGTACCAACGGGAGTTGGGTTGGTGGGCGTTGTCCACCCGCACGGCCAGCACATTCTCCCCAGGCTGCAGCGTCGCGGTCAGGTCCATATCGAAGGAACTATATCCCGAAGCGCAACCGCCCACCAGTTGGCCGTTGAGGTACACAGTGGAATCCATGTAAACGCCGTCAAAGAGCAGCGACGTGTGCCGGCTGGCGGATTGCTGCGACGGGGTAAAATGCTTGCGATACCACCCCACGCCGGCGCGGGCATAGCCGCCGCCAGGGCCGGTGGGGTTGCCCTCATTGAGGTCGTACGCCACACCCCAGTCATGGGGCAGCGTCACCGCCGTCCAGCCAGTATCGTCAAACCCCACCGTCTCCCCACCAGTCACTTCCCCCAAGTAAAACCGCCAGCCTTCTTGGAAACCCTCCCGTGTCCGCAGTTCCTGTTGCATCCACCTTACCGCCCTTTCAGTTCATAAAACATCGTGGCCGCGCCGGGGAAGCGGCATTCCGCTCCGTCGTCCAGCCGCTGGTTGGGGTTTCCCTCGGCATCCAACGCCCACACCTGCCGTCCGTGGGTATCGATCAACTCTCCCAGCAGCGGATCGATGGATACCGGGCCAGGCCCCAAATCCCGCAGGATGCGGGTGCCGTCGCTCTGTGGTTCCAGGACCATGCCCTGGTTGCCGCCCCAGCCGAGGGCCACCAGCAGCAGGTGCTCCGACTCGTTGGTATCCCGGCCATCCAGCGCCAGCAACGACAGGGTCATGCGGTCGTTCTCCACCCGGAATGCGTACTGCCCCAGGCGCACCTCGCCGTGGATGTTGCCGGAGGCAATCTTGAGGTCCGGCGCGTCCACACAGAACACGCCCCGGGCAAAGTCGAAGCGCAGTTCGCCGGTGTCGCTGACCAGCGCGCCGTCGCCCTGCAACCCCTGGTCGCCCCGCAGCAGCCCCCAACCCTTGAGCGCCGCGTCCATCGCCTGGGAGTAGTTGCGGTAATCGGCGTCCAGCGCGTCGCCATCCTCCACCACGGCACAGTGCTCGCCCGCCTGCCTGTGGAGTTGTAGAAACCGCTCCCCCGCCCGGAACCGCTGAGCGCCGTCGGCCCACGGGCTGCGGGCGAATACGAAGGCGTGGCGTGCGGCGGTGTAGTCGCCGGTGGGTGTGTTACCGCTGGCCAGTGCCGCGTCGGCGTCGCCCTCGTAGCGCGCGCCAATGAACCGCGCCGCCACCTGGGAGACAAAGCTGGCGTAGCCATAGGGTGCAATCCAGTTGCGCGGCACGGCATAGCAGTCCCGCGCCGTGTAGCACACCTCCAGCCGGTTGCGACCGGGGCGCACCAGCCCCCGCTGAAAGAGGTAGGAGCACAAGCCCGCCTGCCCCCACACCGCCGGGTCATTGAACAGGTCGAATGGCCCGGTCAGCCGGTCGTCAACCTGCCCTGCCAGGTCGTCGGCGTGGTGGTAGGCGTAGAGCACCATGCCGTCCCAATCCTGCAGGCAGGCATAGGCCGCCACCATAGGCAGGCCGTCGCTGCGAAAGTCCGTACCAATGAGCGTGTTCCACTCGGCGGCGACAAAGGGCTTGCCCGCCACACGGTCGTGGTTCAGGCGGGTCACAAGATTGAGCCGGAAAGGGCTGTCCACCACGGTGCGCCGCGGGTCGCTCTCCACCATGTTCCACGCATGGTAGCGGGGTTCCTCCCGCCGGACGGTATCGGGGTGGTTCCAATAGGCGTTGTCCTGGTTCACGTCAGCGTAGCGGTCGAGGCTCATGATATCCGCCGCACCCTGCGCGTGGTTTGAGATGTTGATGGGGCAACGGACGCCCAAGTCCAGCAGAAACTCCCGCATCTCCTGGGCAAAAGCAAGCTGCACCCCCGCCAGGAACCGGGTGTAATCCGCGTAGCGCGCCGGTGAGGACAACCCTCGATAGTCAGCCTTCCAGTCCACGTACATCTGGGTGCCCTCCAGGTGGGCAAGCCGCCGTACGGTGCCGCATTCGGGGTCCTCATCAGCCAGCAGCGCACACACTCCCTCGGCGTTTGTCCACGCCCGGTCGAGCGCCGCACGGGAACCGTACTTGGCCAGCAGCCAAGCGTTGAAACGCCGATCAAGCTCCACGCGGTAGGACGGCAGGCCTACCTCGTCCCGGCCCTCGTACCAAAAGATACCGTCCTCGTTCATCACCTGCACGATGGCCACCGCCGGGTCGTCCAGGTAGCGCAGGCCGGTGTAGGGGTTCACGTGGGTCAGGTAGGCCCGAGCAAACTCCTGCTGCAGATCGATGAGCCGGCGATTGAACACATTGGCTTGCTTGAAGTACTTATTCATGTCGTCGGGGTAATCGAGGCCGTCGCCGGGCAGGAAACGCCGGTAGCAGAACAAATCCAACTGCAGGTAGATGCCTCGCTGCTTTAGGCAATGCAGCAGATAATCCAGCCGATCCCAGCACTGCGGGTCAAAGTGGCGGGAGTCCCCGGCGGAATACGGAATCAGCCGATCCTCCCCATCAAAGGCCGGCGCGTCCTCGGCATGGATGCGCACAAAGTTCATGCCCGCGCGGGCCAGACGCTCGGCAATGAGCTCGGCGTCGGCCTTGCCCGGGTACAGTGCTGTGAACGGCAGGTTGAAGCCGTAGAACCGAATGCGCTGCTCCCCGGCATAGAAGTGACCATCCTGCGCGCGCACAAAGCCGTGCCGGCCGGCAGGCGCGTCCAGCAGAAAGCTGAAATCCAGCGCCCCTTGGAACACCCTGTCCTTGGCCATCACAAAGGGTTGTATCATCTCATTAACCTCCCTTGCGTTTCGTCGTGCCACACTGTGCTGACAAATTGCGGTGCCATTCCCCTTTATGCATCGCCTGGTAATCTTGCCGTTGGTGCTGTGCGCAGCCACCGGCCTTCACACGCAAGCCGGCGAAGCCTAACGCTTCGCCGGCTTCTTCCGGGGCAGTTGTCGGGTTACTTCATGGTGGCCAGGTAAGCCTCAATCTGCTTGGAGAGTTCGGTGTTCACATCGGCGATGCCGGCGCTGTTCAGGTTCTTGTCCAGGGTCTTGAACGCCTCGTCCACATTGGACACCGCGCCCAGATCAATGGGATTGAGGTACTGGGTGAGCACCTGGTTCAGGTTGGCGATCTGAGACTTGACATTCGTCAGATCCGGCGAGAAGGCTGCCAGAGTGTCCGTCGCAATGTAGCCGGGTACCTTGCTCTGCAGGGCGGTGTACCCCTCGGTCCAGCTGGTGGAGGGCTTGAAGTAGTCCTTATCCACAAACCAGAAGCCAGCCTGATCCACCGGGTAGAGCGTGGCGTCGATGCCGGTGTAGTCCAGCTTGCCATCGGCGGTCAGTTTGTAGTTCTTGTCCTGCTCGCCGTAGTAAACCAGGTCGACGTAGGACTCCTCCTCCATGATAAGGTCCATCGCCATCAATGCCCGCTCCCAGTTTTTGGACTTTGCAGCGATGGCTACGCCGTTGTTGGTGTAGGCGTTGGCGGCATTCTTGCCCGAGGCACCACCCAAAATCGGGATAATGCCGATCTCCATGCCTGCTTCCTTGGCAGAGGTCAGGTTGCCCTGCACGTCGATGGAGTTGCCGAAGGCCACGGCGGACTTGCCCGCCACCAGGGATTCCTTGGAACGCACCTTGTTGGCGAAGGCGTCGTGGTTGATGTAGCCGGCGTCGTACCATTTCTTCATCGTCTGCGCGGCGGTGGTCAAGCCGGGCAACATGGCCGTGTCGGAGGAAATCTGGTAGAGCGCGCCGTCCTTGTCGAAGATCTTGTAGTACAGACCACAGCCGCTGCCGGTGACCATTGTGATGTCGGTCATCACGTCGTTGGCCTCGGTGAAGAGGTTGAAGAGCGGCGTGCCCAGGTCGTAGGTGCTGTCCATGTTGATGGGCACCATGTCGGGGTCGTTCTTCTTTACAGCGGCCAGGAAGGGCTCAATGTCTGAGAACTTGGTGAGGTCGCCAATGCCGTACTTGGTGGCCAGGTCCTTGCGATAGAGCACCACGGGAACCTTCTTATCCGGCGTGGAGGTCGGGATCATGTAGTCCTTGCCGTTGATGCTGCACTCCTTGATGGCTGTGGTGTCCTTGATCTTGGCCCAATGCAGGGGCATGTAGGTGGCGTAGAGCTCGGGCGTCATCTCCATGAAGGCGCCCTTGGCCGATTGGGTGGCCATCTGGCACCAGGCGGCGGTGTAAATCCAGTCCACATTCTCGCCGGCGGCCAGAATGAGCGGATACTTGCTTGTGAGGTCTGACCAACCGATGTAGTTGATCTCCATCGTGGCGTTGATGTCCGCCTTGAGCTTGGCATTGAGGGCGGTCATGACATCCGGCATGCCGGGCAGCGCGGCACCCAGCAGATACCCATACAGGTGCACCTCGGCAGAGGTATCAATGGCCGGGGTGGCCGTGGCTGTGGCCGTGGGGGCGACCGACTCCGTGGTGGTCTCCGCCGGCGTGGGGGTGGATTCGGCAGTCGTGGCTGAGGCGGCCGACGGTGTGGTGGTGGAGCAACCGGTCAGCGCCATAGACACGACCAGCAGCGCCACCGCCACCAGACTCATGGTTCGAAGCAGCTTCCTCATGGTGGTCCCTCCTTTTCATTCATTCCCGTATTCCATAAACCGGCAATTCCGGCTTCAACCCTTGACGGAACCCAGTGTGATGCCCTTGATGAAGTACTTTTGCACGGCGGGATAGGCCAGCACGATGGGGCCGGTGGACACCACGGTCAGCGCCAGTTTCAGCGACTCCTGGGGCAGCTTCATATCCGCCGGGGAGCCATGCACGGCGTTGGCCGCCATGTTCACGCTGGAGAGGATGAGATACAGCCTGTATTGCAGCGGGAACAGCGCTTCCCTTTCCACAAACATCATCGGCGTCCACCAGTCGTTCCAGTAGGCCAGCGCCGTAAACAGGCCGATGGAGGCCAGCGCCGGCTTGGACAGCGGCAGGATGATCTGCAGGAAGATGCGGAAGTCCCCCGCGCCGTCAATCTTGGCGGATTCGTTGAGGGAATCCGGAATGGAACCGCGGATGAAGTTGCGGAGGATGAGGATGTTCATGACATTGAACATTGGCACCAGCAGTAGCACCCACAGTGAGTTCTTCAGGTGGTAAATGGAGGAAACAATGATGTAATAGGGTGCCAGCCCACCATTGAAAAGCGTGGTGAAGAACAGGAAGAAGGCCAGTGCGTTGCGGTAGCGCACATCCTTGCGGTACATGACATAGGCGGCCATGGAGGACAGGAACAGCGACACAGCCGTGCCCAGGCCGGTGACGAGGATGGACACGCCATAGGCGTTGAGGATGGTCTGCGGGTAGTGGAAAATGAGCCCATAGGCATCCAGAGACAGGTGCCGCGGCAGCAGCGTGTAGCCATATTTGATGATATCGTTCTCCGCAGTGAAGGAACCGACGATGAGGATGACAAAGGGGAACACCGTGAACAGCGCCAACGTCCCGATGACAATGTAGGAAAAAACCCTGAGGGCAATGAAATCCGAGGTCTTTTTCATGGCTGCCACCTCCTCTGCCCGTTTTAGAACAGCGCCGCGTCCGAGTCCAGCTTGCGGGCCAGGCCGTTGAAGACCATGATGATGACAAAGCACAGCACCGACTGATACAGGCCCGCTGAGGAGGCCATGCCGAAGTCCTGCACCCCCACGAGGCAACGGAACACGAAGGTGTCGATGATGTCCGTTTTGTCCATGAGTAGCCCATTGGTGCCCACCAAGTTGTAGAACATGTCGAACTCCCCACGCATGATGCGCCCCACGCCCAGCAGCACCAGGATGATGACCGTTGGCCGCAGCATCGGCAGTGTCATGTACCAGATCTTCTGGAAGATGTTGGCGCCGTCGATGGTGGCGGCTTCAAAACACTCCTGATCCATGCCGCTGATGGCCGCCAGATAGAGCACACTGCCAAAACCGATCCACTTCCACACATACAACACCGGCAGAATGCCGTACCAGTAGCTCCCGTTGCTGTATACATCGATGGGAGCCATGCCAAAGGAGCGCAGCACCGTATTGATGATGCCGTAGTCGTAGTTGAAGAAATTGTAGGCAAAGGCCGCCACCACGACCCAGGAGATGAAGTATGGCAGGAACATGAAGCTCTGGGCAACCTTCTTGAAGTATTTGCCGGTCATCTCCGAGATGAGGATGGCCGCAATGATGGAGCTGACGGTGTAGCACGTCAGGAAAACGACGTTATAAAGGAGCGTATTTCGCGTCACCAGCCACGCCTTGCCCGACACGAAGAAGTAGCTGAAATTCTGCAGGCCATTCCATGGGCTCATCCACACGCCGTCGGTGTAGTTGAAATCCTTGAAGGCCATGACGATGCCCGTCATGGGGAAATAGGCAAAGGCCAGGAAGAACACCGCCACTGGCAGGAACATCAGGTACAGCGTTCGGTTGCGTTTCAGTTCCTTGAAAAAGCCGGGGCCGCGGCGCTGTGGCACTTTGGCAGAAGCGGGCTTGGGCTGTGGAGTGACGCTTGAGACATCCATAGTTGCCTCCTGTGCACAAGCATTCAAAGTCTTATATATGCAGATCATACAATGCATTTGGAAGATTTTACACCGGACAAAAGTGAGATTCCCTTTGTTGGATTCACCTTTTTACCCCCGATATATTAATATTATATAATTTATATGGGTTGGATGATATAATACAATGTAACCGATTAGCAGCCAGACGACGGGCCATTGGGGTGCGTGTGATGATCACCTTGTTGATTGTGGACGATGAGCAAACAACCCGCGAGAGCCTGCGGGACTTCCTCCCCTGGGAGGAACTCGGCGTGGGCCGGGTGGCGACAGCGGTGAACGGGCTGGCCGCGCTGGACTGGGCGCAGGAGAATCGGCCGCACATCGTGCTGACCGACGTGCGCATGCCCAAGATGGACGGGATCGAACTCTCCCGCCGCCTGCGCGAGCGCTGGCCTGACTGCAAAATCCTGTTCATCAGCGGCTACACCGACAAGGAGTACCTGAAGTCCGCCATCTCGGTGCAGGCGCTGGATTACATTGAGAAACCGCTGAACATCGAGGAGATCCAGTCATCCATCCGCGCCTCTGTGGCACTGATCCGCCAGGAGGAACAGCGCCGCGACGAGGAACGCGACATCCGCAACCGTGCCAGCCGAGGACGGCCTGACGCCTGCCAGCGGCTGACCCAGCAACTGGTGCGTGATGGCACTGCCCCGGAGGATCTTTTTCCCCTTGGCGCTCTCAACGTGCTGTACCAGAATCCTTTGGCCCCCGTGGCGGTGTGCTGTGCCGTTCTCAATTGGCCGCCCGAGCTTGCCGGCGGCCAGCGCAGCGCCGCCCGTGCCCGGCTGCTGGATGCCGTGTTTACCGCCGGTGAACCCGACGGGCCGCTGACCCTGCCATTCGTGGCCGGTTTCATTGAGGACGACCGGCTGGCCCTGCTGGCTGATGCCGGGGAATCGGCGTCCTGCGCTCACGCACTGTTGGCCGTGCTGCTTGCCCAGTCCAATGAGGGGTTCACCGTCTCCGTTGGCGTGGCGGTTGCCGATGGGCTGGCCAAGGTTCCGGAGGCATACCGCACCGCCGACGCCGCCGCAGGGTTGCAGTTCTATGACGGCCCCGGCCAGGCGTTCCCCCATCCGCCCCAATCCAAGGCCAAGGCCGTACCGGGGCGGCAGTTATACGCTGCCTTTCGTCAGGCCCTGCGCGCCGGTGACCACTGCACAGCAAATGCACTGCTGCAGAACCACACCGCCGCAGTGCGCGCCCTGCGTACCGGCGACATCCGCTCGGTGCGCAACACTTATTTTGAGTTGTTACTGCTCATTCTGGAAGTCGCCCGGGAACGGGGACAGATCGTCAATGCCGAGGAGGACGAGCGCCGCTATGCCTGGCAGGAGATGGACCGCATCCCCTTCCTTGCAGAGCTGGACGGGTATCTGGCAAACAACCTGCAGACGTTGCTGCCGCCGGTGCGGAAGGATCCCGTGCAAAACCGAAAAATCGTCGAGATCAACCGCTACATTCAGGAAAACTACGCGAACAGCAATCTGTCAGTGCAGGCCATCGCGCGGCACTTCTTCCTGAACCACCAGTACATTTGCTCGCTGTACAAAAAGGCCACGGGGAAGACCCTCAACGACGCCATCTCCGAGGTGCGAATCGAACGATCCCAAGAGCTGTTGCAGGACGCCCGATACCGCGTCAACGACGTGGCTGCCAAGGTCGGTTTTGCCGATTCTAACTACTTCTCGACACTGTTCCGTCGGCACACCGGCTGCACACCGTCGGAGTACCGGGAGAGGAACCGGGCATGATGCGCCTGGTGCCCGAGCGGCTGCTCCGTCTCAGCATCCGCACCAAGCTATTCATCACCTTTCTGGCGCTGGTGACCGTTCCCATCCTGATGCTGCTGGCCGCGAACCTCTATTTCACGTCAAAATCCAGCGAGCAGCAAGCCCGCTACACCATGGGCCAGGTGCTCAGCCAGACCCAGTCCAATCTGGAGTTCAAGACCGAGGCGATCAACAACCTGCTGAACATCCTGGCGCTCAACGCCACACTACAGGAAATGTCCCTGAAAGACAGCCGGTACTACGAAAACAACATCGGCGCGTGGATGGTGGACAACCAGAACCTGACGTCGGCGCTGTACTTCACCTTTGAGAACCCCAACATCTCCTCGCTGCACTTCTACATGAAGGAAGGCCTTGCTTCCGCGGTGACAACTGAGGAATACCTCAAGCTCAGCGACGCCCAAAGCGCCCTGTGGTACACCCGCCTGCAGCAAAAGGGCTATGACACCTGTTGGTTTGCCGCTACGGACCTTTCCCCCGATGGCGGCGACTTTCTCAGCGCCGTGCGGGGCATGCCAGGGAGCCTCAGCATCAACGACATCATCGGCATCGTGCGCATCGACCTGGACACCGAGATCCTCCGCAAGACACTGGAGCAATCGCTGTTCACCCAAAACGCCGCGGCGCTGCTGGTCAATGCCGATGGCCAGTTGCTGTGCTCCACGGGCAACCTGTCAGGCGCGGAGCTCACAGAGCTGTGCGCCAACCTCCCCGCCGTCGGCACGGCAGATGGTCAAGACATCCACATCAGTGGCAGCGCGTATCTGTCGCAGGCCAGGCACATCGCCTTTACAGACTGGACGCTGCTCATCGTGGTGCCGTATCGGGACATTCAGGCCTACAACATCACCTTTCGCAACCAAATCCTGCTCATCTACCTCATCATCGCACCGCTGACGCTGCCGCTGTCGCTGCTGGTCTCCAACTCCGCGACCAAACGCATCCGACGGCTGATCCAGCAGATGAAAAAAGTGGAGCAAGGCAGCTTTGCTGTCAGCCTGCCAGCCGCCAACCACGACGAGATCGGGCAGATGACGCAGAGCTTCCAGTTCATGCTGCAGCGCATCGAGGGGCTCATGAACGAGAGGATACAGACCAACCGCGAGATGAAGAACCTTGAGATCAAGGCGCTGCAGGCGCAGATCAACCCGCACTTCCTCTACAACACGCTGGACCTCATCAACTGGATGGCCCTGCGCAGCGGCGCGCCGGGCATTGGTCAGCTGGTGGCGGCGCTGGGGAAGTTTTACAAACTGAGCCTGAGCCACGGGGAGGACATCGTGACGCTACGCAACGAGATGGAACACGTGAAGTCCTATGTGCAGATCCAAAACATGCGCTTCAACGACAATATCACCCTGGAGGTGGACGTGCCCGATGAACTGATGGACTGCCGCATTGTCAAGCTGGTGCTGCAGCCCATTGTGGAGAACGCCATCCTCCACGGCATACTGGAGAAGGAGGACGAACGAGGCGTCATCCGCATCACCGCGAACCGGCAAGGCGATGCCCTCTGCCTGCAGGTCTATGATGATGGTGTGGGCATTCCGCCCGAGCGCATCCAGGAGATTCTCTCCGGTGAGTCCACCCGCGAATCCCACGGTTATGGGGTGCACAACATCAACGAGCGATTGAAACTGAACTATGGGAGCGAGTTCGGGCTGCGATACAGGAGCAAGGTGGGGGAATACACGATCGTTACTGTGCTGATCCCCGCGACGCTGCCTGCCAGTGCGTAGACCGAGAACGCCCGTGCATGTCTTTCATCAACCCCGCCGCCGGGCTTGCAGGTTTCCTTCGTTATGCTTCCTGCTCAAAACGAAGCGTGGCTTGGTAGACCGGTTTCAAGTGGACGCTCTGCACCCCACCCTTTTGCCCGCTGACCTCCTCCACCCTGCCCGCCATCGCGGAGGAAACGTTGACCGAGCAATTCTCCTTGAGGGGCGTCACGGTGATCGTGACTGGATGGTGGGCGATGAGCGCGCGATGGGCCTTCAGGCCGATCTCCCACACCGCTCCGTTGCAAAAGTTATCATGGATCAGCTCCCCATCCACAAAGGCGTTGCCGATGTCCCCCTCATACCGGATTTGCAGCAGCAGCTCCTTGCTGTCTTCGTATCCCTTTGGCACCTCCACCACATACCGGCAGGTGCTCACCTGCCGCACCGGCAGTTCCACCGCGGTCTGCTTTTGGCTCCCCCAGCACACCCGGCCACCAGTCCATATGCCGTCCTGTGTCCAGTCCTCCAGTTCCGCGCCCTGAATGGTGGGTCGTTTCTGGCTTGGATACACACAGAATACCGTCTCTTCGTCGTCGTGTGGCGTTTCCAGGGTGAAACCACCCTCCCCCTGGGTGACTGGCGTATTGCACAGCAGCGCCATTTTCTCGCCGTCCATCTCCACTTCGTAGAACATCAGGCTTTGTTCGCGGGTCAGCAGCACCACCCGAACCGCGCCGTGTTCACCATTGAGATCAATGGTGGACATGGGACCGGGCGTAGGCGCGACCCGCACGGTGTCCCCAGCCGGTGGCGCAACGCCGTCCACCAAGACAATCCCATCCCTGCGCCACACAAACTCCGGCTCCATCCCCTTGGGTTGGAAGAAGAAATAGACGGTGCGCTCCCCCTCCCGCAGCACGGACAGTGGCTGAGCATTGGCATAGAGCAGCCAATACCCCTGCATGTCCATGCCAAAGGGCAGAATGGCCTCCTCCCCCGCGGCAATGGAAAGCGAGGGGAACTCCACCGTGCCCTCCCGCAGTTTGAGGGTGATGGATTCCTGCGTTTTGTCCTTGCACACAACATGGTCCTGGTAGTTGTTGAGGAAGAGATAGCCGCTGGCACCGTCGGTTCGCACCGCATAGCGCAAAGTGTCCACGTCCTCGGGCCGCGCTTGACTGGCGTGCGCCGGCAGCACGGTGTCCATGCGACAGAGGCCCTCGCCGAAGTTGCGCAAAAAGCTGTGCAATGCCCGCAGCCTGTGGTAGCTTGGCCGCAGCTGGCCGAACTCGCCGATGGGAGCTTGGTAGTCATAGGACAGCTTGGGGCACTGGAACTCGTTGAGGTAGGGCGTGCGCAACCCCTTGGGGTTGGTGCCGCCGCGGTACATGTAGTAACCCAGGAAGTTGCAACCCCCTGCCAGCTTGACGTTGGCCATGGCGTCCACGCTCTCGTAAGGCAGCTGGAAGCGGTAGTGATAGTAGCAGGCCATACCACCGCCCATCTCGCAGCAGGCGTAGGGCAGGCTTTCGGGGGCATAGGTGGGCTCGAAATTGTAGATCTTCGGCACGCTATTATCATGGTACTGCCGATAGAGGTACTCCGGGGTCACCGGGTGCTCGCCGCGGTAATCATAGAAGATCCACGGCCAGAAGGCGTAGCCACCCCACAGGGGCAGCATTTCCTCCGTCGGCGTGGCCGCCCCGCCCCAACCGGTGCAGGTGTAGAACGGCGTCACAATACCGGCCTCCACCGCCAGGCGCTTCAGCGCCAACATGTAGGCGTTCCCTTCGCTGCCAGCCGGCACCCATTCGTTGGAGACGCCGGTTGTCATCTCCCACGGCGCGGCGGAGTGCATGTACTCGTTTTCAATCTGCGCAGCGATGATCGGCCCGCCATCCTTGAAGTAGAGGCTCGCAAACTGCTCGGCCAGCGCGCCATACAGCCGCCGGACACAGGACAGGAAGCCCGGGTCCAAGCTTCGGACATCAAAGGGCTTTCCGTACAGCCAATCCGGCAGGCCGCCATTTCGCACCTCTCCATGGTCGAAGGGGCCAATCCTCACAATGACAGAGAGGCAATGCTTGTGGCACAGCTGGATGAATTGCCGGATGTTTCGGCGCCCGTCGAACCGGAAGGAACCCTCCTCTTCCTCATGGTGGTTCCAAAACACATAGGTGGAGACGATGTTGATGCCGCCCATTTTCATTTGGAGAATGGTGTCCTCCCAGTCCTCCTCGTGGAGCCTGGAATAGTGGCATTCCCCACTGATGCCAAAGAACGGCACGCCGTTCCTCTCCATGTAGTAGTTCGTGAATGCGAGCACGCCGTCGGGCCCCTCCCCTCGGAAGTGCTCCGACAAAGGGCGGATCACTTTCGCCCCACAGCCAGTCAGGTCCAACAAGTGTTCCATCACCGGTCTCCTTCCTTGTCGTGGCGTGGCAGGACGTTCCGTTCCCTTGTAAGCTGGAGATATTGCGAGCCAAGCCACCCCTGCGCGGCAACACCGGGAACCAGACCGACTGCCTCACGATCCGGCTTCTGGGCATGGCGTTTCGCCACAACTGCTCGTTCATTCCATGATGCCCTGTGAAAGGCTATGCGGGGAGGACGACGCTCTCCTCCCCTCTGTATTCGTCGGCTTACCTCATCTTCATCGTTTTTATGGCTGCACTGTAGCACATTCATGGTAAATTGTCCATCAAAGAGATTCCGGGCTGTTGATTTCTGTGTGCAATGAGCAAAAGGAAGCTCGGCTGCCAACCTACAAGCGTCGGCAAAACAAAGTCAACGCCAGATGCAAAAAGAATCGCGAATCATTCAATGATTCGCGATTCTGCTGGCGCGCCTGAAAGGAATCGAACCTTCGATCTTCCGAGTCGGAGTCGGACACTCTATCCGCTGAGCTACAGGCGCATCTTGCCCAGTTATTATACTGGATGCGGGCAGGGAATGCAAGAAGCAGTTCATAGCCTGTGGCTCGATTTCCCGCCTGTCGATCGCGTACAGTCTCTGGACATCACAGGCTGTGTGGGGGAAGGAATGCAAACACGTCCAGCAAGGTGTGCGCATGCAGGATACCGGCATCAGCTGGGCGCTCCCCGCGCACCAGGATGGCATTGAGGCCCACCGTCCTTGCACCGGTCACGTCGGCCTTCGGGTTGTCACCAATCATCGTGGCGCACTCACAGCCCAGTAGGGCCATCGCCCGGCAGTAAAACTCGGCATTGGGTTTCTCCCACCCCAACTGGGCAGAGGTCAGCACCTCCTCCAGCAAGCCGGAGAGGCCCAGCCCATCGACGATGGCGGGCAACTCCGGCACATGGTTGGAGAGGATGGCGCAACGATACCCCTGCGCCTGGGCCTGCCGCAACGCCGGCAGCGTGTCGTCATAGAGATGCCAGCGGGATGGGTCAAGGTAACGCACCCGCAGGCCCTCCGCCGCAGCGGCAGCACGGTCAGCTGAAAGGCCCTGCTGCCGCAGCAGGCCTGCAAAATGCTCCAGCATAGAGTCCCACCAAGGGACACCACCAAAGAACTGCTCGTGGGACTGTTCCGGCGTGTGCCAAGGAAATCCTGCGGCCATCAACGGGCGGATGCGCTCCAACGGCCAATCGATCCCCTGAGCGGCCAGACTCTCTTGCAGTGTCCGGCTCCACATGCCATCGTGATACCCCAGGGTTCCGTCAAAATCCCACAGCAGCCACTCCATGTCACTTACTCCGCGTCGGGTTCCAGGGCATTGCCAGGCAGCGACCCGCGCTCCGACGGCTCCTTACTGGGTTTGAGGATGGCGGAAACCACGATGCTGCCAACCAAGATGGCAGCAATGACACCGATGGAGAGCAGGATGGGGATCTCCACATGCACCATGGTCAGCAACAGCTTCACGCCCGTGAACATCAAAATCAACGATACGCCAACCTTGACGTAGCGGAAGAGCTCGGTCAGCTTCTCCAACACAAAATACAACGAGCGCAAGCCCAGTATGGCAAAGATATTGGAGGTGAAAACGATGAACGTATCCGTTGTGATGGAGAAGATGGCCGGGATGGAATCGATGGCAAAGAGGATATCAGAGGCCTCAACCAGCACCAGGATGGCGAAGAGAAGGGTGGCATAACGCTTGCCATCCCGCCGGACGAAAAAGCGGTCGCCCTCCAGCGTGCCGGTGAACGGAAACACCCGGCCAAAGAGCCGGAGCACCGGATGGTTGACGTAATCGGGTTCCTTCTCACCCTTCACCAGCATGCTGATGCCGCTGACCAGCAGAATGCCACCGAACACATACAGCAGCCAATGGACGCGTGTGACCAGTGCCGAACCCAGTAGCACGAACAACAACCGCAGCACCACCGCCCCGGCTACGCCGTAATTGAGCACCCGGCGTTGCTGCTCCGCCGGCAGGCGAAACGCGGTGAAGATGACCAGGAACAAAAAGAGATTGTCAAGCGAGAGTGTGAGTTCAATCACATAGCCGCCAAGATACTCCACAGCAGCCTGTTGGCCCTTCCAAAGAAACACGACGACGTTGAACAGCAGGGATAGGGCTGCCCAAAAGGCAACCCAAAACAGTGCTCGTTTCAGCTTCAATGAGCGAGACTCCTCCATGTGTAGTTTGTTTGGGACTGTTTCATCATACCGGAAGGCAGCGCGTTGGGCAAGAGGGCGCGCCTCAACTGTCGCAAAAGGCGCTTGTAAGCCCCCAGCAAAGAGAATGCAATGAGGCACCTCAATGCTTCATTTGACCACCTACGAAAAGGGCACAGCCGCCGGCGGTATGGCGGCTGTGCCCCTTCTATGGCTTTGCTTATCTACTTGCGCAGGACGACGACCTTGGCGCCGGGTTGCACGCCGCCGGCAAGCTCCGGGTTGGTACGCAGCAGGTCGTCCACCGGCACCCGGCAGCGGCGGGCCAATGTCCACGCAGTGTCGTCCGCGCCAGCGATGCACAGCGTCAGCGGAGCCAACGCGCGGCCCAGGGGTGCCCCCTGCTCCAGCTCTGTCACAATCTTGTAGTGCAGGCAGCGGCGGCTGGTCAGTTTCACTTCCAGTTCTGCTTCCACGTCAAAGTTCCCCTCCTCCGTCGCGCTGGAACGCAGCGGCACGGCGGACAGCTCAACCTTAGCGTCGGGTGTGGCACCGGACCACTCCATCGCCGAAGCGAAGGGAACCTCCGCCAGGGTGCTGAAAATGTCCTCGGAGGCACCGCGATACAGCACTCGGGTTACCAACCTGCCGGCAAAGTCCACCCGGCCCTCGGAGACCTCAAAACTATCAATGATAGGCGTGAGATCGGTGGCCAGGAGCGCAGCGCCGTCCTCCATGACGTCCGTGCGGGGCAGTGCTCCTCTGACCTTCACCTTCTCGGACCATTCCACCGGGCCATCAAACAGGCCGATCTCCTCGCAGGTCATACCCAAATCATAATCCAGATGGTAGGCGTCGGCCAGCGCCTCCATCTCACACGGCGTGTAGCCTTCCACGTTCAGGAACAGCGGCGCTTCCAGCGACAAGATGCGCCGCTCGTCGTTCAGGTTCTCGCCAACGGTTATGAACAACTGGGAGACACTGCCCCAGGCACGGACCTCCATCTCCTCCGCCATGCCACCGGCGGAAACCGAGGTGCCAAACGGCACGCTCAAACTGCTGCGCTGCACGTCGCCGGCGGTATCTAGGTACACCACCTGCAACAGCAGGTCGCCAGCCACCATGGCCTCGCCGCCCATGGCACGCGCCTCGCCGATGCGAATGTCACCATGGCTCAGCAGCACCTTGGCAATCTCTGGCAGCGCGTCGGCCAGCTCCACATCCTCACGAACGGTGGTGGAGACATGCCCGGATGCATTGCGCCCCATCCAGTAGACCTGCTGGCTCTGGGTCTGCAGGCGACTGTCGTTGGCCTCCGTCACCGCTTCCAGCGGCTGCACGCCGGTCACTTCCGCATCCAGCTCAACGACTGCCTCCACCAGCAAGCGGGACGGGCCAGTTGCCCGCGCCGCCGGTGATGACACATTGCAACGAACCTTTACGTCCATCCCCGGCTCGGCCTGGGGTGCGCTCATGCGATGGGTAAAGGGGCACACACCGACAACGCTGTCCAGGGTGCCCTCCCCGTTGACATAGAGGACATTGAACTCAACCAGGCCTTCCAAGGCCAATGCGCCCTTGACCGCCTCGGCTGAGAGCTGGCTGACGTGACCATCGCAGCCAACGACCCGCTGACAATAGGTGCCTTGCAGGTCTATGGCCCCCTCTGCCATGGCGGCCGTTACCACCTCGGCAGCGGAAAGCTCCGCGAAGATGCTCTTTTTGAACAGGTTCATCCCATTCCCTCCCTCAGCCGGATGGCTGTCGCTTGATGAATGCTTGCTGTCGCTTCCATATCTATGCATGGGTACGCCAAACTATTCACTCAACGGGAGGGAGACCTAAAAAGGAAGCGAACCGAGAGGCAACCGGATGGAGTCTCACAACGCTCGGTTGTATTCGGTTTTTTTCTACAAAATGCTCTCACCCTATTGTCGTTTAACACAGAATTGTATATGATACTTATAAATTTATTGAAATGATGTGTGTGGTTCGCTGGGAGCAACGCACATCTTCGCTGGATCGTACCGCATCGCAACCGGGAAACCAACCGCCCGGTGATCAGAACTGGTGGAGTCAATAATAGTAAACAGAGGAATGCCCATGGTAAAGCAATTCGTCATGCGACATTTCCACCGCATCATGACTTCGGTACTGATCGTTGTCATCTGCATGGTCATCAGTCTGTTCTATCTCATCTCATACAATAGAGTCGGCAAGGTATACCAAGATGAAACCAGAAACGCCATTGTGAGTTTAAAGCGCACGTTCCTCATGAACACGGTCAACAACCTCATTGAGGAGATCGACGTAACCCGCAAATTGGAAGCCGAACTGTACAAACAGAATGTGGATCGGCGCTATGATACGCTCTCGCTCGAATACGCCTTGAGCGACGAGGCTTTTCTAGATTATTGCAAATCCAGATTTTCAGCAGACTATGGCAAGAATGGGAATCTGGGATACTGGACCATCTTCATTTGGAACAACGACAGCAATGCGGTTCTCTACGATCCCTCCGACTTGATGAATCAAGAGGCTTCCGTTTCGCTCAGCCAAACAAAAAAGTCCCTTTCCTATTATCGCATCATTGAGCATGGCTCCGTTTCCTGCCTGTTTGGCGTGAGCAAAGCCTACATTGATGGAATCGTACAAAACTCCATTAAAGAAAAAATACGCAACATGCAATTTGACAACGGCTCCTACATCTGGGTCAACCAAATCCTCAATTACGACGGCGGAAAGGACTATGCCCTTCGTTTGGTGCACCCAAACATGCCTGAGACGGAGGGGATATATCTTTCCACCGACATGACCGACATCAAAGGCAACCACCCCTACCTGACCGAGCTCCAGGGCATCAACGAAAATGGCGAGTTGTTCTATGAATACTTCTTCAAAGAGTTGAACAGCGACGCCATCTCAGAAAAGCTCTCCTATGCCAAACTCTATCGGGATTTCAATTGGGTGATTGCCATGGGCGTTCAAATCAACGAGATGGAAGAATACATCCGGCAGACAAACGAGCGGAGCAAGGAAGTGGCGACCAAAAGTACTCTTTGGCTGCTCCTCTTCCTCATTGTCGTTGTAGTTGCCTGTCTCGCGCTCATCATCCTGATTGAGAAATGGCGTTATCAGCGAGCACAACTGGAGTTGGAGAACGAAGTCAACATCGACCCGTTGACAGGTGCTGGAAACCGGCGGTTTGGCACCAGCGACCTCATGCGGGCCTACCATGAATTCGTCACAACGGGTTCCAATCCGGTGGTCATTATGTTTGACGTTGACAATTTCAAATACATCAATGACCGCTATGGTCACGATGCTGGCGATCACGTCCTCCGGGAAGTCGTTGAGGCTGTCCAGAAAGCTGTCCGGAGTGCGGATCGTTTGATTCGCTGGGGTGGCGACGAGTTTGTGGGGATTTTCTATGGGGTGAAGGAGGAAAAAGCGGCGTCTTTCTACCAGAAGATATTGGATGCCGTTTCCTCCCTCCAAATTGGCGAAGACCAGGACGTCATCACGCCCAGCATCTCAATGGGTATCTCCACCTTCCAGAAGAGTGACAGTTCATTTGAAAATGTTCTGAAACGAGCCGACCAGGCCATGTATCTTTCCAAATCCTCCGGGAAAAACAGATACAGCCAATTATGAGTCTTGTCTTCAATCAACGAAGATGTTTGATTGACTCGGCAACCCTTCCCTGTTTCGCCACTCGCTGCAATGGGTGGCGTATGCGGACGCCCTTCCCCGCCGCAGCGGCGCTCCCCTGCTCTCCTCACTCTCACCAAGCCACCCAAACAAAACAACCGCGAGGCGATTCATTCGCCCGCGGCTCATCCTTCTCTGCAATTAGCACGCAGCAAACCCGCCCGCAGGTACCGTTATTCCGTTCCCACAAACAAGTCGGGATGCGCTGTATAACCAGATGTCGCGCGGCGGCGTGTACGTCGCGCGGCACGAAAGAATAGAAGCAAGATCTGTATAGTCAAAGAAGGCGTGCCAAACGGTACGCCTTCTTTGAATAATTGGAGTCTGGCAACTACCTATTTTCCCGGGCCGCTGCCGGCCAAGTATCGTGGGCGATGAGAGGCTTAACTTCTGTGTTCGGTATGGGAACAGGTGGGACCCTCTCGCTATGATCACCAGACATATT
>JAEWRW010000018.1 GCA_023398815.1 Bacillota bacterium | reverse complement strand
CCGCATCTTTTGATTCAGCACGAAATTTTAATTTCACCTAAATTCCCCCTTAAATTTCATTAGTGGACCGGACTTTTCGATACAAAATCAAACCACCAAACAATGCAATTAAAAGTATAATACCACCAATAACTATGAAAGGCAAATATTCTGTTAAATAGTAATTAAAAATTACATCATATCTCTTTTGATTGGAATATTTAATAGAAATTGATTTTTCAAGCTGATCAGACTTCAAATACCATGTATAAGTATTTGTTTTTTCATCTACTTTATCTGCATTATTTTCCAAAACTTTATTATGGAAAGTAATGTTTATTTCAGCATCAATTGCATATGAATCAGCATCATTTGTTTCTCCAAAGATATTATAGTAATAATATTCTCCAACCGTTTGAAAAATTGTATTTTTTCCTTCTTTTAGAACTTGAACTTCTTCAAACGCATTTTTAAAAATCGAAAATGCATTAAGTTGATCTACAGATAAAACTGGTGATTTAAAATGAAATGTCGTAGTTGTTTTGCCAATTTTATAATTAATTTTATAGGATTGTAACTCCGGCGCCTTTTTATACCCTTGAATCCTCTGATTAATAGATTCTTTTAAATCATAATTATCCATTTTTAAAATGGAATTATCAGCTATAAAAGTAAATGACTCATGAAGTTTATTTTTACTATCAATCGTCATATCATATTTTGCTGTACACCCAGTCAATAAGAAACAACAAAGAATAAGAATTAATTTTTTCATAAATCACCTCTACATTTTATGGTTACTATAATAATCAGACATTTGAATTACATATGTAAAATTTGATGTTGCTGAAATCCAGCCATATTCCATTCCTGTTGCAGCACCAGTCTCTTGAGCAATTAAATATTGGTTAGTGGCGGGATTTGTAGCAATAATAATTCCAACATGCTTTCCACTTACTCTTGGAGAAGTTGATCCTCTCCACACCAAATCACCAGGTCGTGCTTGTGAAACAGCAGAAGCGAATGGTATCTTGTTACCCAAACCATATAACCCTGTGGTATTCATACCACTAATATCAATTCCGGCATTTCTAATTGCCCAAACTGCAAAACCACTACAATCCATTCCAAATGGCCAACTAGTTCCCGAAGGCTGAGCTTCACTACCAGTAGCGGATATTTTTGTAGAACATCCCCAATTTGAGTGAATCCCCGTATTCATATTTCTTCCACCCCAGAAATAAGGTAGATGAGCTACTTGCGTCGCTAAGAATTTAGCTGCTTCTGCAACCCCATTTCCAGTCTGATAACCAGCACTATTAACTGCTATCTGAAGTCTTGAATTCAATTGACTAATCTGATCTGCACTATAATAATTACATGTAAATTCTTGCCCTGATGTAGATTGAGCTAAATCAGATTTCCCATTTACAATATCGTTTAAATAAGAAGTTGGATCGACATAACTCACAATATTATCTTTTGAGATAGAAAAGTGTAAATGAGGTCCTGACGAATTTCCAGTAGATCCGACCTTACCAATCTCTTGACCAGGATTCACTATATCACCTTTTGCTACACTTCTAGAATCTAAATGTGCATAAAGTGCATAATATTCATACTTACCATCATTATTAGGATCATATCCAATAATAACATAATTTCCGTTACCAGCTGTTATTGAGCCAAGTGCCCCAATTTCTGAAGAAATTACTTTTCCATATGCGATTGAATAAACAGGAGTTCCTGTTGGAAGACCAAAATCAATTCCATTATGGGCACATGTATTGGTGTTTTGAAACAATCCATTATTATAACAAGCTGCATTTTGCATATCAAATCCGCGAGTAATATATTGCGTCCAACTTTTTCCACTTGGAACCTTGAATGGTAAGGAAACTCCACCAGCAATATTAAATAGACTCTGCATAGTGCTAATTTCTACGCCATCAGAATAGAAAGTCTTAAGTATGTCTACATAGTTCATCCCTTCACCTAAATCAAGATATTTCGCACCAAATTGCGTCATACCTCGGCAATGACCTCCCAAATCTTTAGGATCGAATCCACTACTTGATGATACACTACCATAAGTAAAGTAGTTCTTTGGCATTGTGAAAGTCCAACTTTCTCCGGCAGGGAGTTTTTTCAATGTGATGGAGCACTGCCCGTTTGTACAAGGAATATAGCTTAAACATGAACTACTACGACCATTTCCCCACCAGGATGCATATTCCGCAGAGAATATATCTCCATCGTAAGTTAGTACTTGCCCTGCAGTTTCCTGAGCGGCAGTAATTAATGCCTGCTCCGTAGTTGGTTTAAAGGTTTGATCACCCTGACTATTTGAAATAGATTTTGTACAATTGTTTGTACGTGACAAAACATAAGTTCTAGCGGCTACAGCCTGAGCTTTTAATGCTTCAGATCCCCAAGATGAATTTACTTCATGAGCCAAAACACCTGCAATATATTCCTCTAAAGGATATGTTCCCCCATTTGCTCCTGTAACCGTTACCTCAGTACAGGCACTACCATAAGATCCAAAATTTGCTTTGTTTTTTGCCTCATCTGTCAATTTTGACAATTCAATAATTTCATCATAAATTTGCAGTCTTTTTTCGTATCTTTTCTGTGGAGAATCAGTCAATTTATAATTTAATAAATTACTACGAAAAAGCCCTAAATAATAAAAATTGATTTCTAAAGGATCTTCCTCCGGGGTTTTTCCAACAATATATTCCTTGTATTTTTCCATATCAATGGAATAGACAATTTCTTTTTCCACTTCACCTGTCTCAGGATTTGTTGTCTCAATTTCTTCTTCTTTCACCATAGCATCTGCTAGAAGTTCAACCTCATAAGCAACATGATATGCTTGTGTATTATACATGTTTTCATCACTACGACGATAGGATACTGTTGCAACTAAAACATCAACATCCAACATTACATTTTTTTCTTCTTGATATGAGTCATATGTATTCTTAAAGGACTTCCAAAAAGTCGCGGCATCACTTGAAAGACATCTCTGCTCAGTCTTTGATCTATCACTATAATTTTTACAGAATCCTCGATTTATTAAGTAATCAACTAATTCTGATTCAGTTGATGTTCCTTTAATATATGATTTTGGTAAATCGTAGGTATAACTGCTACCTAAATTACCACCAATAACAGCAACAATTATAATAAGAATAATAGCAACTGAAATACTTCCACCAATAATCATCAATTTGATTTTTAGAGGTAAGCGTTTCCACCATCCACTATCAAAACTAAATTTTCCTTTTGTTGTTGAGGTATTCTCGTTTTCAGTACGTTCGCCAATTTTCTGGCGTTCCATATTATCTGGATCTTGTGGTAACATACCTCCCTCGTTACCATTTTCATCTTCACGCATATGTTACCACCACCCTACTTTTTTATGTTTAGAATCCTCCGCCACTTCCGAAAGAGTCTAATTCTTGCTCTGTAGCAATAACGTTAATTCTCATACGTCTACTACCACAAACAAACAATGCTTCACCTTGATTATAACGTTTAATGC
>JAEWRW010000009.1 GCA_023398815.1 Bacillota bacterium | reverse complement strand
TAGTACCACCCGCTGGCTTCATCCAGCACAAATCCTTCGGGGATCGCCGGCAACGCGGGTTCCGCCGGTGACTCCGGCTCCATCGGGTACACCGCCTGGGTATAGGTTCCCGTCTCGGCGTCGTAGTAGGTGACGTGCTGCTCGGGCTGGCCCTGTTCGTTCACCGCCATGGTGGGCTGGTAGTACCACCCGCTGGCTTCATCCAGCACAAATCCTTCGGGGATCGCCGGCAACGCGGGTTCCGCCGGTGACTCCGGCTCCATCGGATATACCGCCTGGGTGTAGGTTCCCGTTTCTGCGTCGTAGTAGGTGACGTGCTGCTCGGGCTGGCCCTGTTCATTCATCGCCACGGTGGACTGGTAGTACCACCCGCTGGCTTCGTCCAGCACAAACCCTTCGGGGATCGCCGGCGGTACCCCCGCCTGCGCCGCACCGCAGCGCTGGCAAAACCGGGCATTGGGCGGCAGTTCCTGTCCGCATTGATTACACTTCATAGCTTCCCCCATTGCCGACCCAACACAGTGATCAGCGAATTGTCATTGTGGCACAAACTCAAGACTTTGGCGGTTTGGTTGGAATGGGCCGGGGCAATGGCGTCCCCGCTGCCCTGCCGGGCTCGGCCTGCGCCAAGCCGGGTTTGGCCATGGGCGTCGGAACGGCGCTGGGCATCGGAACGGGCGGATGCAGCGGTACCGTCTTAGGTTTCGGCGCCGGCGGCTGCGTCACGCCACGGGGTTGGGGCACTGGCGGGGTCGGCACAGCGCGCGGCGGCATCGTCACCGGCTGCTGCGCGGTGCCTGGTTGGGGTGCCGGCGGTCGCGGCACAACCCGCGGCGGTATCGCAGCCGTTTGCTGCGCGGCAGGGACATGGCGCATTGGCGTCAGCGCGGCAGCGCCAAGGGGCGGCGAATACGGCTGGCCGACAGGCGGCGTGCGATACCCAGTGCCCGCCGGTGGGAGCACCGGCGGCGTACCATGGGAATAGCCATACTGCTGCGGGTTGGTGTTGATCGCCTCCACGCTGTGGCCATACGCGTTGTGGAACGACGCGCCCAACTCCTGCAGGCGGGCAATTCGATCATTGGTGTCGGGGTGGGTGGAGTGCAGGCTGGCCCACAGCCCCTTGCCCGACGCACCCTCAGCAAAGCTGTCGAGCACCACGGCAAGATCGTTTCCATATCCCAGTTCAAACGCGAATTTGTCGGCTTCAAACTCCCCCTGTCGGCTGGAATGCATCACCAGCAACAGGCCGATCTTGGTCCAGCACCACATGAGGAAGACAAGGATGATATCGATGAAGAAACGGCCGATCAACGTGGCAAGGCTGTCCAGCGCAATGGCGACGATGAACATGATGACGCTAACGATAACACGGTACACCACGAAAATCGCGCTCATGAGCATGTTACCCACCGTGATGAGCAGCAACGCGTCGGTGTCCTTATGGGCCAGGTGCCCAAACTCATGGGCCAGCGTACCCTTGATCTGATCGTCGGTGTAGCTGAGGAACCCTTTGGTGACGCAGACCGTCTTTCTGCCGGTGGCAAATGCGTTGGGTTCGGCGTCGTTGCTCATGTATAGCTGAACGCCCTCGGGGATGGAGGGATCCTTCTGCCTGGCCCTAGCGTACACCTCGTCAAAGAGCGGCATCAGTCGCTCCAGATAGTCCTTGCGCTTGATCTTTTTGCAGCCATTCTGCAGCCGCAGGATCCACTCGCCCAAGGGGGACAGCGCGACGGTCACACTCACGAGGTAGAGCAGCAGTGCAAGAACAGCCATCCCCGCATTGCTGAACCCCCCAAACAAGCCCACAAAAATGAGCGTATTGAGCACCAAATACACAATGATACCGATGTTCTTGGCCTTAAACATGTTCCGTGCAAAGTCAACGATGTACATAACCCTGTCCTTTCCGTCCAATGAATGCCGCTGTAATCGGCAATGGTAAACCATCTGGCGAGAACATCTGGTTGGGATACTCAATGCTCTCCAAGGCATTGTCCAAGTGGTGAGCGCTCCCCACGACTACAAATCCGCTATCGAGGAAAACACCACCTTCAGAATACCCGCAGCACCAATGGCGCAACGCTTACCACAACCACACGATACATTGCATCACCTCAATAGACATAATTATACAGAAAAAGAGAGCATCCAACAATGTCTTTGTCCGGCAGGACTTACCTCAGCAGGGCACCCACCAGAGCCAGCACCGCCAGGAACCCCAGGTTCCACACGGTGAAGAGCCGCAGATAGCGCAGGCTCTCGCCCTTGTGCACGCCGGTGTAGAGCTTGTAGGAGATGACGCTGGCCATCGACGCGATGAGCGTGCCCAGGCCGCCGATGTTGACGCCCAGCAGCAGCTCCCGCGCGTGGTCGGTGAAGCCCGACAGCAGGATGGCTGCCGGCACGTTGCTGGTGGCCTGGCTCGTCAGGATGCCCACCCACAGGGTGTACCCTTGGGTGAGGCGGGACAACGCCGCGTGGACAGGCCCGATGCGCCCCAAGTTGCCCACGAAGACAAAGATGCACACGAAGGTGGCCAGCAGGCTGTAATCCACCCTGCCCAACGTTGCCCGGTCCATCACGAGCAAGGTCAGTACCACCGCCGCCACCGCCCAACCATAGGGCAGCCAGTCAAACACGGCGGCCACCGACAGCAGGAAGAGCGCCGTGTACACCAGGATGGGCCGCCGGCGCAGTGGGTCGCCCTTCTGCCGGGGGGCCGGTGTCCAGCGGGACACGGGCACGACCAGGCAGCTGGCCGCCAGCAGAATGCCCCCCGCCAGCACCACTGGGGCCATGGTCAGCAGGAAATTGGGGAGCGGAATGCCATAATAGGAAAACAGGTAGAGATTCTGCGGGTTTCCGATGGGCGTGAGGGACGAGCCGATGTTGGCGGCCAGCGTCTGCAGCACCACCACAAAGGCGCTCCATCCCTCCATGCCGCAGGCCGCCAGAATGGCCAGCGTGATGGGCACAAGGGTGATGAGGGCCACGTCGTTGGTGACTGCCATCGCCAAGAAGAAGCATGCGAACACCAGAAACAGCACCAGCGCCCGCGAATGGGGCACACGCATGGAGATGACGAGGGCCGCCCGCTCCAGCACACGCTCCCGCTGCAGGCCCACGACGGAGGCCATCAGGCAAAAGAGGCACGCCAGCGTTTTCCAGTCGATGTATGACAGGTACTGCCGCGAGGGGTGCACCCAGGCCATGGAGACCACCGCCAGCAGCGCCGACAGAACGAGCACCGGTTCTGCCACCAGGCGGTCCTTGCACCAGAGCATCATGTTACGCACGTGCCTTCCTCCCCATCCACGCAAAAGCTTGTGGCACCCCCCTGCCCGGTGTGTCAGCATCCTTGCTGTATCATACTGCGATTGGCGCGGCATGAGTATGAGAAAATGGGTGAGGCGGGCAGCGCCAACCCGACGAATGGGCCGTCTACTGGATCGGTGCGGGCAGAACGAGAATCGGCTTGATGAGAGATTGCTGCTCCCCTACTCGACTCGTTTGGCCTGCACCACAAATCTGGCGTCGTCGAAATCATAGTCACAGGTGGAGAGCGTCAGGATGTCGTCGCTCCCGGTCAGTTCCACATCCGTTTTGTGCAGTGACTTGCCCTGTATCTGCCGCAGAAAGCTCTCGTAAACCTCGTCGGACGCAAAGTCGGTGCGGATGTAATAAAAGGATGGGTTGGTCACATAGGCCGAGAAGACTTCCCATTTGGTCAGTTCCTTGGTGGTGGAGTATTCGATGATGCGGTTCTCCTCAAAAAAGTCTGGATCCTTGTACTCCAACAGCGCAGCGAACATGGAGCCGTCCTTCATGTGGTGCCCGTAGAGGATGTTGTTGCGGCGCAGCGCCAGGCCATCGCAGCGGTAGTCCAGGAAAATGGTTCCCGCTTTCAGTTTCTTCTTATCGGACCCGTGCGTCAGGTAGAATGTGTTGTCTTCGCCCTGCGCCACAGGGTAGTCGATCGGCGTGCCCGGCACCCGGATCCATCCCACGATGTCCTCATTTTTTGCTGCGGCCTTCGCAAGGCCTTCGTGCACATAGGGTGTGGCGGTCGGCACACGCGTTTTCGGCGTTTCCCCGGCCGAAGGTGTGGACGCGCTGCTCACCGCCACCGTCGAAGGACTCGGCACGGCCAGTACCGGAACCGCGTCCTCCTGGTTGCGGGCAACACCCCACCAAACCACAGCCGTCACAACCACCGCTGTCACCACAGCGGTGGTCACATGGCTTTTTCGTATCCTCAAAAGGGTCATCCTCTCAATGTTTGATGATGGAGCGAGAAACAAATGCAGGGCCCGCAGGCCCTGCATTCTCATCTTTGTCAGCCGAGGCGCCTGCGCCTGTTCCAAAGCAACTGGCCGACCCCCGCCGCCACCAACAGCGCCGCAAGCGCACCGGCAATCGGCCCCACCGGCATGCCCGTTGCGGCCTCGCCGGTGTCGGGGTTTACCTCGTTGTCCGCCAGTATGGCATAACGGCTGAAGTGGTCCGTCGTGAAGAACAGCAGGTTGCCCGTCTGCGTCGTTTCAAACTCCGTAACCGAACCGTCGTCGTTGATGCGCACCACCAGCAGCGAGCGGCCCTGTAAGCCTGCCGGCACCGGGATGCCCACCGTCACCGACCCATCGGGCTGCACAAAGTCCTCACCCAGCAACAGGTAGATGTCAAACAGTGTGGCGATGTGGTAGTCCTCATAGTGCTCGCCCACCGCGTCTTCGTCCTCCGCACCCGCCGTTTTCTCATCCACCACCAGGATCACGTTGCCCGGCAGCACGTCCTCGTCGGCGATGACCACGCCGTCGGTACTCTCGTCGTCATCATAGAGCACCGTCTGGCCTTCCTTGGCCATCACCAGGCAGTAGGTCGTGCTGTTTTTGCTCACCGTCACATTGCCAGACGCAGACGCATAGCCGCCCTTGGCAGCCTGGATGCCGTAGCTACCGTCCGCCAGGCTGAACACCGCCTTGCCGCTGGACTTGGTCGTTTTGGAAGTGCCGTTGACCGTGATGCTGACGCCGCTGATAACCGCCTGCCCGTCGGTCACATAGATCGTGACATCCCGCAGCCCCGCCGCGGCCGCTGTCACAACCTGCGTCACCGTGAAGCTTACATCGGCCATGCGGTCGGCCTTAACCGTCACCGTGGCGGTGTAGGTGCCCTTGGCGAGCCCCGCCTTGGCCTTGACCGTGAAGGCCGTGGATGGCGCGGCAGCCGTCAGCGCGGTGGCTACAGGCTGCGACACCAAGAAGCTGCCCGCCTGTTCCCCGCTCAATGCCACCGAAAGGTTCTGCAAATCGCCCGTGCCGGTTTTCGTCAGGGTGATGGTCTTGGTCTCCTGCGTCCCGGCGGTGTACCCCTCGGCAATCTCCGCCATTGTCTGGTTGGCAATGCCATCCACCGTATAGGTCAGCTGCACAAAGTACGCGGTAAGCGTCACCGGCTCCGTAATCACCAACGCCTCAACCTGAGTCTTTGTCAGCTTGGTCGTGCCGCCGTCCTTGCTCCAGCCGGCAAAGGCATACCCCGCATCGGCCGTTGCCTCGGGCACCGCCGCCGGGCTGTCGCCGTACAGCACGGTCTCGCTGCCCGGCCCGCCCACGCTGCCGTGGTCCCCGGCGACATAGTTCACCGTGTAGTTCTTGCGCGTCCACTTCGCGTGCAGCGTATGGTTTGTCAGCGTGGAAACCTCGGTGGCGTCCGTCACCTGCGTACCGCTGTCCACATCCGTCCACCAACCAGCGAAGGTGTAGCCGGTATAGGCCGGCGTGGGCATCGCTTCCTCGGTTGCGCCGTCAGCACCCTTGCCGTAGGTCGCGCCAACCAGCTTCTCCTGCGTCGCCGGGGTCACCGTGCCGCTTCCCGCGTCATAGGTCACCGTCACCACCAGTTTCACCGCCGCTGTGAGATCGCTCTCCACAAGGGATCCGGGGCTCATGCCCGTCTCGGCGGCCGGCTGCACCGTAAAGCTGATGTGCTTGCCATAATCTGCCATCTGCAGCTTGTATGTCAGTTGGTTTGCCCCGGCAATGGCGGTCTTGCCCGTGCCGGATGCATCGTTGGAGCGATACCACTGGTAGGCAGAACTGCCCTCTGCGTCGTTGTTCACATCGCTGTAGGTGTAGTCGCCCGCCAGGGTCCGCCCCACCTGCGCCACACCGCTCACCTGCACATCGCTGGCCACCGGCGGTGCCTCCGCCGGCACCACCGTCGCCGTGCGGGCGCTCTCCACCTCCGTGCCGGCAGCGATGCCGGTCGCCGCCACGGGCGCCACCCCAAAGCTCAGGTATTTGCCCAAGTCAGCCGCCTGCACCACATAGGTGGTCGCATTCGCACCGGAAATCGCCGCCTTGTTGAGCCCCGCTGCGTTGTCTGCACGGTACCAACGATAGGTCGAAGTCCCCTCCAAGTCACCGTTCACATCGGTATAAGTATAGTGGCCGGTCAGCGTCTGCCCCACCTGCGCCGTGCCGGTCACCTGCACGCTGGTTGCAACAGGGGCAGCTTCCGCCGGCACCACCGCCGCCGTGCGGGCGCTCTCCACCGCCGTACCGGAGGCGATGCCGGTCGCCGCCACGGGCGTCACCCCAAAGCTCAGGTATTTGCCCAGGTCAGCCGCCTGCAGCACATAGGTGATTGCGGTCGCACCGGAAATTGCCGCCTTGTTGAGCCCCGCAGCGTTGTCTGCACGGTACCAACGATAGGTCGAACTCCCCTCGAGGTCACCATTCACATCGCTGTAAATATAGTGGCCAGTCAGTGTCTGCCCCACCTGCGCCGTGCCGGTCACCTGCACACTGGAAGCAACAGGGGCAGCCTCCGCCAGAACCACAGCACCCACAGGAGCGCTTTCCACCGGGAGCCCAGTGCTTATACCTGTGGCGGCCACCGGCGTCACTTCAAAGCTCAGATGCTTGCCGATGTCCGCCGCTTGCACCACATAGGTGGTCGCACCCGCACCGGAGATCGCCGCCTTGTTCAAGCCAGAATCGTTGTCGGCGCGGTACCACTGGTAGTCGGATCCGCTTTCGACATCACCATTCACATCGCTGTAGGTATAGCTGCCAGTCAGTGTCTGCCCCACCTGCGCCAAGCCGGAAACTTGTACGTTGCTGGCAACTGGCGGTGCTTCCGCTGGAATCACCGGTCCGACAGGGCTGCTCTCTACCACCAAGCCGGGGCTCATGCCCGTCTGCGCTGCTGGCATCACTTCCAAAAAGATGTATTTGCCAACATCCGAGGGCCGCAAGTCATAAACGGCAAATGTCTCCCCACTGATGACGGTCTTGTTGAGCCCTGCGGCATTGTCGGCACGATACCACCGGAAGGTGGATCCGAATTCAAGGTCGCCATTCACATCACTGTAGGAATACAAGGCTTCCAGGTGCGCCCCGACCTGCGCCGAGCCACCACCTGAAATGTTGATGCTCACACCACTGGCCACCGGTGCGGCCTCCGCCGGCACCACCGCCGCCGTGCGGGCGCTCTCCACCGCCGTGCCGGTGCTGGTGCCGGTCGCCGCCACGGGCGTTACTTCAAAGCTCAGGCATTTGCCCAGGTCAGCCGCCTGCACCACATAGGTGATCGCAGTCGCACCGGAAATGGCCGCCTTGTTGAGCCCCGCCGCGTTGTCAGCACGATACCAA
>JAEWRW010000021.1 GCA_023398815.1 Bacillota bacterium | reverse complement strand
CGCCATGCTGGCGGCGGCGCCGGAAACGCTGCGGATGCGCGCCCTGCGGCTCTGCGTGCTGGCACGGGAGGCGGGCGTGGACGCGGAGGTGGTTCCCGAGGAGGATCAGGTAGGCGGGGGCAGCGTTCCCACCCAAACGCTGCCGAGCTTTGCCGTGGCGGTGACGCCGGGGCACGGCGGCGTGGACGCGCTGGAGGCCGCCATGCGCCTGCGGGAGCGGCCCATCATCGGCCGTGTGGCCCATGACCGTTACCTGCTGGACGCGCGGACGCTGCGGGAGGACGAGTTTTCCTGCATTGTGGAAGCGCTGAGGGAGAGCCTGCGATGAAGCATGTGATCATCGGCACCGCGGGCCACGTGGACCACGGGAAAACCCTGCTGATCAAGGCCCTCACCGGGATCGACACCGACCGGCTTCAGGAGGAGAAAAAGCGGGGCATCACCATCGAGCTGGGCTTTGCCCATCTGGACTTTGAAGACGGGACGCAGGCGGGTATCGTCGACGTGCCGGGCCATGAGAAATTTATTAAAAATATGCTGGCGGGGGCGGGGGGGATTGACCTTGCCATGCTGGTGGTGGCCGCGGACGAGGGCTTCATGCCCCAGACCGTGGAGCATTTGGGCATCCTGACGCTTCTGGGTATTAAAGATGGCCTTGTGGCCGTGACCAAGGCCGACATGGTGGACCCCGAATGGCTGGATATGATGCGGGAGGAAATCGCCCAGCGGGTGAAGGGAACGTTTTTGGAGGGCAAGCCCATCCTCACCGTCTCGGCCTATACCGGGCAGGGCATCCCGGAGCTGAAAGAAGCCCTTCACGCGCTGGTGCTGGATGCCCGGGAAAAAAATCTGCGGGTGGCGTTCCGTCTGCCGGTGGACCGCGTCTTCTCTGTGGACGGCTTCGGCACCGTGGTCACCGGTACCCTGATCGAGGGGGCCATGCACGAGGGGGAGTTGGCGGTGCTTGCCCCCTCCGGGGCGGAAACCCGGATTCGGAATTTGCAGGTCCACGGGAAAGACGTGGAAACCGCCTGCGCGGGCCAGCGGGTGGCGGTGAATCTGGCGGGCCTGAAACGGACGGACGTGCAGCGGGGCGACGCGGTGGCAAAGCCGGGAAGCCTGCGCACCTCGCTGATGCTGGACGTGCGGCTTCAAAACCTGCGCTCTTCCCAGCGGGTGATTTTAAACGACTCTCAGGTCCACCTGTACCACGGCGCGTCGGTGCTGCTTGCCAAGGTGGTGCTGTTGGACCGAGACGGGCTGGATCCCGGCGAAAGCTGCTATGCCCAGCTCCGGCTGACAGAGCCGATTGCCTCAAAAAACGGGGACCGGTTTGTGGTCCGCTTTCTCTCGCCGCTGGAAACCATCGGCGGCGGTATAATATTAGACGACGCGCCCAAGCGGCATAAGAGGGGGGACCCCGCCGTGCTGGAGGCGCTGCGCATCCGGGAGAGCGGCTCCGGCGGCGACCGGGTGGTGCAGGTGACGGCGGAGTTCGGCACGGCGCTGCCCCAAACCGACAAGCTGGCGTCCAAGCTTGGGATGGACCCGCAGGAGCTGGAAGCGTTGCTGGGAGAGCTGGTGTCGGCGGGCCGGTTGGTGGAGCCGCTGCCGGGCCGGTTTGCATCGTCCGGGGTGATGGACGGCGTACGGGATGCCTGCCGGGGACTTTTGGAGGACTATCACCGAAAGAATCCCCTTCACGCCGGGATGAAGGCCGCCGAGTTGCGGCAAAAGCTGTTCAAGTCCATGGACCAGACCGGGGCGGACGCGCTTTTGCGCCAGCTCTGCGCAGAGGGGAGCATTCGCCGGACGGCGGAGCGGTACGCGCTGGCGGAATTTTCCGTCCGGTTTACGAAAAAGCAGAGCGCCATCCGGGAACGGCTGCTGGAGAGCTACCGCGAAGCGGGCATCGAGCCGCCCCCCACGGAGGAGGTGCTGGCCCGGTTCACACCGGCCGAAGCCGCCGACGCCAAGCAGGTGCTGGACAGCGTCCTCACAGGCGGGGAGCTGGTGATGCTCTCTCCCCAGATATGCTATCACAAAGACGCGTGGCTGCGGGCGCGGGCAGCGGTGCGGGAGCATTTGGCGGAGCATGAGACGATCACGCTGGCGGAGCTGCGGGACGCTCTGGGGACTTCGCGGAAATACGCGCTGGCGGTGCTTGAATATCTGGACCGCTTCCATGTGACGAAAAAGGAGGGCGACCTTCGCCGCCTTGCGGATAAAAGCTTTCTGGCGGACGACGGACGGTAAGGCGGAAGGCGGGCTGTTTCCGTGTTCGCAGTACAGGAAAGCTTGATTTTTCAAGGCTTTGAGAGCTGCTTTTCTGCCAAAAAGCCCGCTCCGGGCTGCCTATAAGGCCGGAAAAATCGTGCTGGGTTTGGGTATTGCCATTTCGCAAAGGACGTGCTACAATAGCGCCGTCGACCGTGGAAAGCGGCGATTTTCGTGGGAGTAGATGGGTGCTGGTGTGCCCCCCGGTCTTCAAAACCGGTGAGGGTGGTGAAGAGCTGCCCAGGTGGGTTCGATTCCCACATATTCCCGCCAGGGGACGCCGCGCCAATGCGCGGCGTCCCTTTTTTCTAAAAATTTTGGAATAATTTCAGTAGGAAAACGAAATTTATCAATAACTTTTTGTATCCCAAATAAACTTCTGCGGAGCTGTGCGGCCTTTGCCGCGCCCGCGAAAGGAGACACCCATGGACTTTCGGCAGTTGGAGGCCTTTTCCCGCGTGGTGGAGACGGGCAGCTTTTCCCGGGCGGCGGAGGCGCTGGGCGTGAGCCAGCCCACCGTCAGCGCCCATGTGACGGCGCTGGAGCGGGAGCTGGGACTGACCCTGATCG
>JAEWRW010000063.1 GCA_023398815.1 Bacillota bacterium | reverse complement strand
TCCCCGGGCCAGGCACTGCCGCCGGGGCCGCCGTACATGGCGCGGGTCCTGTCTGGGTGGGCGGTCTCGTCAGCCGCCAGTGTGCCGTCGGGGGCCCAGAGCCGCAGCCGAACGGCGCAGTCGGCGTAGCCATCCACCTGCCGCAGTTTGATGTGGGCGTGGAGCACGCCGCCGGGGCCGTGCCGGTCGGTCAGCCCTTGGGCGTTCCAGTCCACGATGGCCTGCCGGGGCTTGGCAATGAGCCGCACCGGGCGGAAGAGCCCCGAGAGGTGCCAGTAATCCTGATCCTCCAGCCAGCCCTGGGCGCAGAAGCGCGGCACCAGCACGCCGATGGTGTTGACGCCGGGCCGCAGCTGGGGTGTCACGTCAAAGGCGCAGGGCAGCTTGCTGTCCTGGCTCCAGCCCACCGGCTGGCCATTGACCCACAGGGCGCAGGCACTCTCGGCACCGCCCAGCTCCACCAGTACCTGCCGGCCCTGCCAGTCCTCCGGCAGGTGGAAGGTGCGCCAGTAGCAGCCCGTCGGGTTGTCTTCGGGCAGGTGGGGCGGGTTGTACACCGCCTCACCCCCGGCGTGGGGGTGCAGGGCCGTGGGGCCTTCGGCGGCGAAGGGGTAGGGCACGTTTACATAGATGGGCTTGCCGTGGCCCTGCAGCTCCCAGTGGCCGGGCACGGTGATGTCCGCCCAGCCGGCGCGGTCAAAGCCCTCGTCAGCCCAGCCATCGGGCACGGCGGCGGGGTTGGGGGCCAGAGCGAAGCGCCAGGTGCCATCGAGCGGCAGCACAAAGCGGCTGGCGGTGCGGTCACCGGCGCGGGACTGAGCCTCGTCTTCCCAGGCTCCTAGCGGTGCGTGGGCGGTCAGGCGGTTGGCGTGGCTGTGGAGCCCCGCCCACCAGGGGGTGTTCGGTTCGTGGTGCGTCATGGGGAACCCTCCTTTTGCGTGTGGGTCAGCCCAACAGGGTGGGGGCCAGCCAGGAGAATGGCGGCCAGGGCAGGTTGCGTGCCACGGTGTAGGCGAGCACCAGCGCGGCGAAGCCCAGCGCCAGCCAGGCCGGCGGCAGGCCCATCGCCCGCCCCTGCCGCCGCAGCCAAGCCCAGCGGCCCAGCCACAATGCCATCGCCGGCAGCAGCAGCAGGGCCAGCGGGTTCATGCGGAAGGCCGCCCACAGGTGGCCATTCCCCAGCAGGGTGAGCGCCCGGCTGATGCCGCAACCGGCGCAATAGAGGCCGGTGAAGCGATAGAGCGGGCAGGGGGGCAGCCACCGCAGCACCGCCGGCGTGTGGGCCACCCACACCAGCGCCGTCACCGCCACCACCGCCGCCAAGCCGAGATACAGGACAGCCCCCCGGCGAACCGGGGGGCGAGACATTGGTTCCCTGTTGGGTTGATCAGTACCCGTACTCAAAGTCGCCAAAGCTGGACAGACCGCCGGCCACGGCCGTGATGATCATGATGACGGCAAAGAGCAGGCCAAGGCCCAGGCCCACGAAGAACAGGATCTTGCTGATCTTGACCTGGCTGGCCATCTGGGTGTAGTCGCCCTTGTTGAAGGCACTCATGCCCAAGGCGGCGAAGATGATGCCGACGATGTTGACCACGTTGCCGCAGCAGAGCACGGTCAGCACGATGTTGAGGATGAGCCACAGCGTGGCGGTGTTGCTCACCGGGGCCGCTGGAATCTGCCCAGCCTCGGTGGTGTTGTAGGCATTGTTGTAGTCTGTGGTGTAGCTGCCAGACAGCGGGGCCGCTTCGACCACGGGGGTGGCTTCGGCAGCGGGTGCCTCCGGTGCCACGGGCTCGGCCACCGATTCCACCGGCGGGATGGGCGCTTCGGGCGCGGACTGGGCCTCCCCCAGGAAGGTGCCACAATTGCCGCAGTACTGTACGGTGTCCTCATTGCTGTGGGCGCACTTCGGGCAATACTTCATTGGGTTTCCTCCTCCTGTCGCCCGCAACGTCCACGGGCGACCTTCTCCCTTTATATTACCATATTTCATACCGCTTGTGGAAATGAGAATGGCTTTGCCGAGGGGCTGCGCCGTTGCGTTTCCCGCCCCCGGTCGGTATAATGGGAATATTGAAGTTTGGGAGGAATCCGTGAGTTTTCTGCTGCAGCCGTTGTTTTCCGGTAGCCGTGGCAATGCCACCTATGTGGAGGCCGGCGACGTCCGCGTATTGGTGGACGCCGGCTGCACCCGCGCCCGCCTGGAGCAGGCCTTGGCCGACGTGGGGCGCGACCCCGCCAGCCTGGACGCCATCCTCGTCACCCACGAGCACACTGACCATATCAGCGGGCTGGATCTCTTCGCCGCCCGCCACGGGGTCAAGGTGTACGCCAACGCCGAAACCTGGGCCGCCATGGCCCCGCGCATGAAGCGCATGGCCCCCTCCCAGCAGGTCATTGTGGATACCGACAGCGATTTCTGCATCCGCGGGTTGAACATCGAAACCTACGAAAAACCCCACGACAGCGCCCGGTCGCTGGGCTTTGGCTTCTATTGCGGCGGGGTGCGTGCGGCGGTCATCACCGACCTGGGCTTCCTGCCTCCGCGGCTCCTGGGGCGGCTGATGGGTTGCGAGCTATTGCTGATGGAGAGCAACCACGACGAGCACATGCTGCTCTACGGCGCCTACCCGCCCATGCTCAAGAAGCGCATCCTCGGGCGCAAGGGGCACCTTTCCAACAAGGCCTGCGCCGAGGCATTGCCCGCGCTGGCCGCCGCAGGGGCTCGGCAGATCGCCCTGGGGCACCTGAGCGACGAGAACAACCGCCCGGAGCTGGCGTTGGAGACATCCACCCACGCCCTGGAGGAAGCGGGTTTCGCCCCCCGCAATGGGGTGGTGCGCCTGTTGGTGGCCGGGCAGGACGGCCCCTGTGAACCGCTGACCACCGCCCGCACGCTGGTGCGGGGCATCGGCTAGGGCCATGGAGGGGAGCGGGGTGCTGGCACGGGCCGGCACGGTGGGCATCCTGGGGGCCGGGCACCTGGGCCGGGCGCTGGCCCACGCCCTGCTGGCGGCGGGCCTGCCGCAGGGGCGTCTGCTGCTGGCCCACGGAGGCAGTGCCGTCACAGCTGCCCGCCTGGCGCGGGAGGGGCTTTCCCCCTGCGTGGTGGACGCCGCCACCCTCGCAAGCCTTGCCGACACGGTGCTGCTCACCCTTCGCCCCCAACAGGCCGGGGCCCTGCGGGGCTTGCCGTGGCGGGCGGGGGCCCGCGTCCTCTCCTGCATGGCGGGGGTGCCGGCCCAGGCGCTGGCGGCGCTCACAGACCGGGCGGTGGTGCGGGTGATGCCCAGCGCGCCGGACACCCTGGCCGCCGGTCGGGCGGTGGCGGGCCTGTGGCCCCACGACGAGTTTGCCAACGATCTGCTTGCTGCCGTGGGGGTGGAGGTCCACCCACTGGAGCGGGAGGATGACCTGAACGCCTTCACCGCGGCGGTGTGCCTGCCGGCCGCGCTGGCCCAGGGCGGCGACGGGCCAGAAGCCCCGGCCGCGCTGCAGACCCTGGCCGGCGGGCAGTCGCTGTTTGCAGCCCTGTACCCCTGGGCGCGGGCGGCGCTGCCACCCACCGTCGGCGAGCGGGAGCGTTTTGTGGCCGCCATGGCCACACCCGGCGGGGTGACGGAGGCCATTGTGACTGCCCAGCGGGGCGGTGCGTCCCTCGGCGAGGCCCTGCTGGCCGGGGTGGCCCGCAGCCGGGAACTGGGGGCGGCCATCGGCCGTCTGTTGGCAGAGGATGGAACGGAGCTCTAAGGAGGTAAAAATATGGAACGGTTCGAATCGGTCTCGGTGGTGCGCCGGGCCAACGTGTACTTTGACGGGCGGGTGACAAGCCGCACGGTCTATCTGCCCGACGGCAGCCGAGTCACCCTGGGGGTCATCCTGCCCGGCGAATATGCCTTCGACACCGGCGCGCCCGAGCGCATGGAGCTGCTGGCCGGGTGGCTGGAGGTGCAGCTGCCCGGGCAAACGGACTGGCAGCGTTTTGGCGAGGGCCAGACCTTTGACGTGCCGGCTCACAGTGCCTTCCGCGTGCGGACGGACGTGGTGGCCGATTACTGCTGCGCCTACCTGTAAGGCGCGCCGACGTGGGGCGGGGAGGCCCGCCCGTGGATGGAGGGAAGAACGATGAAACTGGGAATGTGCACCGACCTTATGAACGCGGAGATGGTGGCGGCCGCGGGCTTTGACTACATCGAGAGCAGCCTCACGGCCATTGCCACCGCCGACGAGAGTGCCATGAACAAGATGGGCAAGGCCCTGTCCCTTTCAGGCATCGGGGTGGAAGCGATGAACATCATGATCCCCGGCTCCTACCGCCTGACGGGGCCGGAAGTGGACTTGGCTGCCGCGCGGGAGTATGTGGACTGCGCGCTGGGCCGGGCGGCGGCCTTCAATGTGCAGGTGCAGGTCTTTGGCAGCGGCGCGGCGCGCAACATTCCCGACGATTGGCCGCGCGCCAGGGCGTTGGAGCAGATTGCCGAATACCTCGACATGGCCGCGACCATCGCCGCGGGCTGGGGCATCTCCATCGCCATCGAACCGCTCAACGCCGGTGAGTGTAACGTCATCAACTCCGTGACCGAGGCGGTGGCCCTGGCCGCCCGGGTCAACCGCCCCAACGTGGGCGTACTGGCCGACTGGTTCCACATGTCCCGCATGAACGAGGGGGTGGAGGGCATCCTCGCTGCCGGCGACCGGCTGCTACACTGCCACGTGGCCAACCCCGAGGGGCGGCGCTTCCCGCTGGATGGCGACGGCGGCGACCTCAGCCCGTTCTTCAACGCCCTCAAGGCCATCGATTACCGCGGGCGCGTGAGCGTGGAGGGCACCGGCGCGGCCGCCGAGTATGGCGAGGCCCTTACCTGCCTCAGGAGATACCTCTGATGCCGACCTGCCGCCACGTGGTGTGGGATTGGAACGGCACCCTGCTGGATGACACAGACCTTTGTGTGGGCATCATGAACGGCATGCTTGCCCGGCGGGGCTTGCCGCCCATCGACCTGCCTTTTTACCGCGCGGTCATCGAGTTCCCGGTGGAGGGGTACTACCGCAAGATGGGGTTTGACTTCATTCGCGAGCCCTTTGAGGTGCTGAGCGACGAGTACATTGCCGCCTACCAAGCCGGATGGCGGGGCTGCGCACTGCAGCGCGGCGCGGCGGAGACCATGGATGCCCTGGCGCGGGCTGGCGTGGGGCAGTCGGTGCTGTCGGCCAGCAAGGCCGGGCACCTCACGGAGCAGCTTGCCCACTTTGACGTGTCCCGTCGGCTGATGGCCGTTGCCGGGGTGGAGGACCACCATGGCCGGGGCAAGGGCCACCTGGCCCAGGCCCACGTGGCCGGGCTGGGGCTACCGCCGGCTTCGGTCGTCTTTGTGGGGGACACCCTGCACGACGCCGAAGTGGCGCGGCTGGCCGGGGCACCCTGTGTGCTGCTGGCCTGCGGGCACTACAGCCGCCAAAGGCTGGCCACCGCCGGCGTACCGGTGACGGAGGATTTCAACGAGCTGATGGAGCGGTTGTTGGGATAGGGGCAGAGAGCAGCTACGCCTGGCGCCTGGGGCGCAGGGCGAGCAGCGTTTGGCATGGTACGGCCTGCGCATGAGCGGGTTGTGAACCAACTGTTTTGGGGGGATTTGCGATGAATGCGACGGTACATGCCATGCCGGAACGAAACCGGTCCATCGACATTTGGCGGTTGGTCTGCGCGGTCAGCGCGTTGCTGGTGCATGCCCGGTTTTGGGAGGACATCAACCAGCCATTCTACAACTGGATTGTGAATTATGTGCTGGGCCGGTATGTGGTGCAGTTCTTCATATTGGTGTCCGGGTTCTTCTTTTTCAAGGCCCTTCGCCGTGGCAACAACACCTTCCGCACACAATTCCCGCGGCTGTTGAAGATTTACCTGCTGTGGACGGTTGTGTATTACTCGGCCAGCTTTGTTCTGTCGGTGGTCGTCAACCGGGTGCCGTTGTCCACCTTCCTGGTCGAGCGGGTGGTGTTTTTCTTCACCCAAGGCGGCTACCCTCATCTGTGGTTCTTCCCATCCCTGTTGTACCCCATGCTGCTGGTGGCCTTGGTGAACCGCCTGGCCGGCGAACGCGGCGTGTTCGTGCTGTCTCTCATCGGCATTCCGCTCTACCTCATTGGCGCTCTGGGTTCCGCATACTATCCTCTGTTTGAGCGCGTGCCCCTGCTCTCCAGCCTGTATGCGTGGGCGGGCTTTGCGGATTTGCGCAACATCCTGTTCATCGGCCTGCCGTCCTTCACGCTGGGGTACCTGCTCAATCGCTGGGAGCGCCCGCTGGCGCGGCTGAAAAATCGGACCCTGCTGGTAGCGCTGGGGGTCTGTGTGGCGCTCTATGTTGCGGAGGCCTACGTGGCTGTTTTCCACTTCAAGGGGTTGGAGCGGGCGCAAGCGCCTTTGCTGGTGTATCCGCTGGTGGGGGTGCTCCTTCTCACCCTGCTGCGCTACCCCATGCCCAAGCTTGCCGAATTCTCGGAGTTTGCGCGCCGCCAGGCCAATTTCATCTACTTCCTCCATCCGCTCATTCTGGCGGTGGTGTACTTCGGCGCGGGGTTGTTTTCGGTGACGTTGCACTCGTTCGTGGTTACCGCCATCGTGCTGGGTGTTCCTGTGCTGGCGGGCTGGGCACTCATCCGGGTGAATCGCCCCTGGGCCGACACGCTGCTGGGCCTGCCGGCGCCCCGCAGGAAGGCGGTATCCGCGGGGCAACCGGCACAGCCAGGGGCATAGGGCACTACCCCTTGGCCCGCGCCCCCTTTTCAGCCACGTTCTGCAGGAACTCTCGCTGCAGGGCAGGGGCGACGGTGTCGGCCTTCACCGCGGCAATGGCCCGGCTGACGGCACGCACCATCAGCTCCACCGCCTTTTGGCCCTTTTCCTCGGTGGCGGCGGCGGGCAGGCCCACCACGTTCTGGGGCCAATCGGCATACCACCACAGGGGGCTGTGCACCCCGGCCTGCTTCAGGTGGTCGAGGCGGTGCCCCGCCAGCACCGGCGCGGGGCCGGCCAGATCCAGCCGTGTCTTGCCGGGGTGGCAGGCCATGAAGACGCTCGTCTCCCACTCGCAGGCGTGGCCGATGGGCTCCGTCTCCCACAGGGAGGCCATCTCGGCCTGTTCGTCGGCGGTCAGCCCCTCAAAGCAGCTGCCGGTGTAGAGCGTGTAGGCCCGGGGCTGGTCCAGCTGGCTCATGGCAAAGTAATCAAGGAAACTGCCGTTGCCGCCATGGCCGTTCAGGATGAGAATCTTGCCAAAACCGTTGGCAGCAATGCCGTCGAGCACCTGGGAGAGCACCTCAATGGCCAGCGCCTGGGGTAGGTTTACCGTGCCGGTGAAGCAGGCCGCCTCGTGCACCTGGGCCAGGAAGTAGCCCGGGAACACCACGCAGGGTTCCCTCAGGGCGGCCAGCTCGGCAATGCGCTCGGCCACCATCAGGTCGCAGCCGAAGGGCAGGTGCTCGCCATGGCGCTCCAGCGAGCCCATGGGCACCACGCACAGGTCGGTCTCCCCCACCAGGCGGGCAAACTCACTGGGGACAAGGTCAATCCACTTCATGGCGTTCCTCCGCGCGTCGGTCGGCCATGTGGCCGGCCGGGATGGACAAATATTCGGGATTCTGCATGAATTTTCCTGCCATGGAGGGTAGTTTCCCATTGCGGTATGGGAAATCATCCCATATAATGAAGTTACTATAATAGGGAGGTGCTCTCATGGCTCAAACCAATCCCCAGCCGGCGGCTGGCAGCAACAACGTTGTTTGGATTTATCTCTCCTACATCCTCGGTTGGCTCTTTGGCCTCATCGGCCTCGCGGTCGTGAAGGACGACGAGCGGGTTCGCTTCCATTGTGCGCAGGGTCTGGCCCTCAGCGCGTGTGTGACGATCGCGACGATCGTGCTGTGGTTCATTCCGATCCTCAACCTGTTCCTGCCCGGTCTGCTGGGGCTGGCGGGCTTTGTGTACGGCATCATTTTGGCGGTGCAGGCCGGCGGCGGCAAGGACCCCGAGGTGCCGGTGCTGGGCGACTTTGCCCGCAAGAACCTGCTGAAGCTCTTCCTGTAAGCTTCACGCACATTTTACGCCAAGAGCGGTGCGTCCCTGGGCCCAATTGTGGTATACTAAGGCCCGGAGGCGAGCCGAATGACAGGGTTTGTCGCACATCGTTGGGTGTTCACACCCGTGACGGTCTGCACAGGCAGGAACGGTCACGGTAGGGTCTTTGTGTGCCAAAGGGCGTTCCCCGGTAGGGGAGCGCCCTTTTTTCTTTTTCGCTGGGACGACAGGCGGCCGGGGCAATCCGGCTTCGGCCGCCGCAACGGGAGGGTTTATGCGTAACTCACAGTCGATTGCCTTCACCGACGACACCTTGTTCCACAGCGTGCGGCAGGGGGTCATTCCGTTCCGACAGGTGTTTGAGAGCCTCCTCGCCTTCCTGCGGGAAGAGCCCGACGCCGACTACTGCGTGTCCGTGGGGTCCGACTCCCAATCCAACAACGAGGCGGCGGTCATCGTCAGCTGTGTGCTGGTGCACCGCCGGGGCAAGGGGGCCATTGGCTTCTACACCCGCAACTACCTGCGCCGCCCGCTCCTCAACCTGCGGGAGAAGCTGTCGCTGGAGACACTCTGTTCCCTGCAGCTGGCCTACCTCTTTGACGAGGAGCGCCTGAACGCCATTTTTGATGCCATCCACAACAAAGGCGGCGTGGAGCTGGAGTTCCACATCGACGCGGGGGAGAAGGGGCCGACCAAGGCCTATTTGAATGAGCTGGTGGGCATGGCCAGCGGCCTGGCGTTTATCCCGCGCATCAAGCCCGAGAGCTGCTGCGCCTCCAGCTACGCCGACCGTCACTCCAAGGTGCTGTAACCGCAACCCGCGAAAGGAGGGGTGGACATTGTTTGTCGACCTCCATCTGCATTCGACTGCCTCCGACGGCACTCTGTCGCCGCTGAAACTCGCGGACGAGGCACGCCGCCATGGGCTGGCGGCCTTTGCCCTGGCCGACCACAACACCACCGCCGGGCTGGAGGAGGTGCGGGCCGGTGGATTGTCCGAACCCGATGGCCCGCACCTTTTGGCCGGGGTGGAGTTGGATGCCTGGCACGCTGGGCAGGGTTGGCATGTGTTGGGGTATGGCTTTGATGGGCGCAATGAGGGGTTACAAGCCCTGTGTCGCCGCAATCGCGAGAATCAGGAGGACGTAAACCGCCGGGTTGTGCTGGGGCTGGAAGGTCAACACTCCGGGCTTACCGCAGCCTACGGCCAATATACACCGAAGGAGCCGGGTGGCTGGAAGCTGCTGCACTTCCTGCGGGCGCAGGGGTTGGCGGACACACTGCATGGCGGCCTGCGGCACTATGTGCTGACCGGTGTCGCCGCTGACGAGAGCACCTTCCCGCCGGTGGCCGAGGCCGCCGCTGCCCTGCATGCCGCCGGTGGCGTGGCACTGCTGGCCCACCCCGGCGCGGACATCGCCGCCTCCGCGGGTTCCCCGGCGTTCTGGGCTGTGCTCGACGACCTCCTCGCCCAGGGGCTGGACGGCGTGGAATGCTTTCACCCCAGTCACAGCGTCGCGCTGGAGGCCGATCTCGTGACCCTGTGCCAGCGGCGGGGCCTGCTCATTTCCGGCGGGTCAGACTGCCACGGCGAGTTCTTTGCCGGCACCAAGCAGCGGGTGGGCGGCCAGTTTGTACCGGCGGAGGCCGTGGCCGCCCTGCTGGCGCGTTAGTCGTGCTCCAGCCGCAAGCACTTGCCGTGGAACACGAACGCGAACACCACCACAACCAAAGCGGATAGAATGAGGCAGAACACAAACCCCTGCCGGACGCCGCCGAGGGCGCTGCCGATGACGCCGCCCACCAGCGACCCCACCACCGGCCCCAGCCCGCCGGTGACCGCCGCCCACAGCCCCTGCCCAGTGGACGCCTGTTCGGGCGGCACGTTGGCGTTGACAAACACCGCCCCGCAGTAGCTGAGCAGCACCGACGCCAGGCTGTGGAAAAGGTTGACGAGCACCAACAGGAATTGGTTGGTGGTGGACAGCGACGCCACGTACCCCGCCAGCATGAGCACGCCCGCCAGCAGCAGCACCGGGTAGAGGTTCACCCGGCCCAGCCACCGCCGGGCCATCGCCAGCACCGGCACCTGCACCAGCATCATCGCCGCGGTGTAGAAGGTGATGAGCGCCTTCGGGTACCCCAGCGTGTTGGTGAAGTACACCGGGAAGAACGTCAGTCGGTAATTCAGAAGCCAATAGAGAAAGAAGCCATAGACCAGCACTGGTAGCAGCCGTCGGTTGCGAAGCAGTGGCCACACCGGCGTGCGCGGCCCGTGGTGCTGCCTCCCGGGCAGCACGGGGAAGAACCGCAGCGGCAGGAACGCCAGCGCCACCGACGCCGTAAACGCCCCGAACACCGCCGTGACCGGCAGGCCCGGCAGCGCCGCCAGCGCCAGCCCCACCCCGGCGTAGGCAAAGGACCCCACGGCCCGTACCCGTCCGTAGTCGGTCAGGCCCATCTCCTGGGCCTCCAGCGCCATGGCCTCGGTCATGGAGAGAATGGGTTTCATGAAGAAATAGAGCGCCGACAGTAACAGCAGGAAGAACGCAAAGCTGTGGAACTTGGGGAAGAACAGGCCCAGCGACACCAGCGCCGTGCCGGCGACCAGCAGCACCAGCACCCGGTTTTTGCTCCTTGACCGGTCGGAGAGTACCCCCCACAGCCCCTGTGCCCCGATGGTGACCGCAAAGCCCACCGCCGTCAGCACGCCGATCTGCCAGCTTGTGAAGTGCAGTTCGCCGTAATAGATGGGCAGATAGGTGATGAACAGGAACTGCATGCCATAGAGGAGGGCGTAGAGCGTCCCCAGTGGCAGGGTGGCCCGGCGGGCCGGCGGTGTGGGCATGGCTTTGCTTCCTTTGTACGGGTTCGTGCCGGGGGTTGGCACCGGCGCGTCGTCACGAGGATATGCCCACCCTTGCACCGCTGTCAAGGCATGTCTGGCCGTGTGTGGGTGTCGCAGGGTGCTCTGGTCATTCTGGCCGGCGGTGGGATGGCCTGTTTGGGTGAGCGCGCAGGGGTGGGGTGGCTCGACGCATTAAGGTGGATGCACCATTCGGGTGCCACCCGCGCAGACGCGGGCTCCTGGTTCATGCCTTGCCCAGCAAGGGACGATGCCATGCGGCACCTGACGGGGCTGTGCTTGGAGGCGGTTGCGGCGGCGAGAGGGTGACGGGTACTTGCGCCGGGTGGGGTGGATGGTGCCCGCACCGGGTGGGGGTAGGCGGCTTGGCTTCGGCTCCGCCCTCGCTTACGCCACGGCGGCGTGGAGGGCCAGCGCCCGTACCGGGTGGAGTGGGTGGCTGGGTTTATCCTCCGTACGTCGCTTGCGCCGCTGCGTGGCGAGTGCTTTGCTGGCGCAAAGCACTGTAAGCTCGTACGGCTGGGCGCATCGAAGATGCGCCCTCCTTCGCACCCTTACGCCGCATCCAAATGACAGGAACGAGCGCCTGCACAGTGCAATGTGTGTTCCGGCCTCGGCTCCGCCCTCACCTGCGCCACTGTGTGGGGGCCGGCGCTCGCACCGGGTGGAGTGGGTGGCTTGGCTTATCCTCCGTACGTCGCTTGCGCTACTACGTGGCGAATGCTTTGCTGCGCAAAGCACTGTAAGCTCGTATGGCTGGGCGCATCGAAGATGCGCCCGCCCTCGCTTGGCGCTGCCTACGGCAGCGAGTGCTTTGCCGAAGGCAAAGCACTGTAAGCTCGGTCGGTTGGGCGCATCAAAGATGCGCCCTCCTTCGCGTTCTTACGCGCCATCCCAGGTTACATAAGCGTGCGCCTGCAACAGTGCAGTGCATGTTCCGACCGCAGTTCCGCCCTCGCTTGGCGCTGACTGCGGCAGCGAGTGCTTTGCTGGCGCAAAGCACTGTAAGCTCGGTCGGCTGGGCGCATCAAAGATGCGCCCTCCTTCGCGTTCTTACGCGCCATCCAGGTTACATAAGCGTGCGCCTGCAACAGTGCAGTGCATGTTCCGACCGCAGTTCCGCCCTCGCTTGGCGCTGCCTGCGGCAGCGAGTGCTTTGCCGAAGGCAAAGCACTGTAAGCTCAGTCGGTTGGGCGCGCCTGGGGGCGCGCCCTAATTATGCCCCTTTCCCCCGTCGGGTTCGCCATCTTGCCGGCGGTGGCGGTCGCGCCGGCGGAGGGCTTCGGTCATGCCGTCGATGGCTTCCTCCCGCCGGTCGTTTTGGGCGCTCAGGTCTTGGAGCGCTTGCCGGTCGGCCGTGTGGGCGAGGAGTTCGCTGGTTGCGGCAATGTTCTGTTCCGTGCGGTCAATGGTCCCTTTGATGGTGTGCTTGTTTTTCTGGTGGTTCGGTCTCTGTTCACTCATGGGGTGCTCCTTTGCCTCGTTTGGCATAGGTTGCCCCGCATCGTTGCGCTTTATGGCCGCCGTCAGCGGTTGTCGTCGTTCAGGCTTTTGTTGCGGTAAATGAGGTCGCCGCGCGTCTCGTACCCCAGCGCCTGCCAGAAGGCATTGCCGCTGTCGTTGCTGGCAAAGACGACCAGCGCCGCCTTGTGGATGCCGATGGCGCGCAGCGCATCCTCCACCGCGGCCACCAGCGCCCGGCCCAGCCCGCGGTTCCGGGCTTGCGGGGCTACTGTGAGGTGGTACACATAGGCGCGGCGGCCGTCGTGCCCGCACAGCACCGTACCCAGCAGCGCGCCATCCTCCTCGGCCACAAAGCAGGTGTCGGGGTTGCGCGAGAGAAACCGGGCGATGCCCTCGGGCCCGTCGTCCAGGCTGCGCAGGCCCATGCCCGGCGTGGTCGTCCACATCTGGTGCATGGTGTCATAATCGACGGGGCTCATGGGGCGGATGGTCATGGCGCGCCTCCCAAGCTTTTTGCCAGTATAGCAAAGATGGCAATCGCCGGAAAGACCGCAGGGCCAATGCCGGGTGGTTGACAGACCGGCCCGCCGCCCGCTACAATGATGGGGCAGCTTCGGCTGCCAATGGAATAACGAAGTTCCCTAGGGTTCCGGGGCCGATGGCCCGCCTGCGACCGAGAGGGAACGCGCGGCAGCTGCCGCGTTCACGGAAGGATAAAAGCCTGGGAGATATCGTGTGATATCTCCCGGGCTTTTTTGTGTGAAAGGAGAAAGGAAATGGCTTGGTTGTATCTCTTGGTGGCGGGTGTGTTTGAGGTGGTGTGGGCGTTGGCGATGAAGGCCGCCGACGGCTGGACGCGGTTGGGGCCCTCGCTGCTGACGCTGGGGGGCATGCTTGTGAGCTTCTGGTTCCTCTCGCAGGCCGCCCGCACCCTGCCCATCGGCACGGCATATGCCCTGTGGACGGGAATCGGCGCGCTGGGCACGGTGGCGCTGGGCATCGTGCTCTTCCACGAGCCGGTTACGCCCCAGCGGCTGTTCTTCTTGGCCCTGCTACTCATTGGCATCGTGGGGCTGAAGGCTACCGCGTAGACAGGCTACGAAGCCCGTCGCCGAAGGCAACTCGGTTGTTAGCGTGATTGACAGCGTTTTCTGTTGGCTTTACGATATGTGCGGGCACTCGCCTGCTGGGGTAGCGGCGGGGCCCCAGCGACAGGAGAGGAAAAGCGCATGACCATCGTCTTTACCAACCGTAGCAGGTATGCCGTTCTCTTGCGCCTGAATGACGGCGACCCCGCGGTGCTGCAACCCTTCGTTCCCACGCCGGTGGTGTCCAAGGAATCGGCGGTCGTCAAGGCGGCGGTGCGGCGCGATGGCAGGAGTTATATCAAAAAGTGGAGCTTGTCTGGGCCTAGTTACCATTTGCTGCTGGAGACGGAGTATCAGCTTTCCAGCGTGCCGGATGGTGAGAAGGTCGACGTGACGCGGGAGAAGATTCGCTTTTCCCCAAATGCGGCCTATGACCGGCTGTTCCTGCGGCCCGGCAATGCTGTGTGCCTGTCGCAGGCCCACCGGGTCGTGGGGGAGGAGAAAATCAAGCGGGCGTTTGTCCGGGATCATTGGGTGGAGTGCCTTCTGTTCAAACCGCTGCTATTACTGTTCTTTGAGTCTTTTCCTTACACCATACCGCTGGTAATCGGCGGCATCGTGGCCGCCATTTTCTGGAGATGGCAATACGTCGCTGCCATTTTCCTGGCCCTGTACCTGTTGGTGCTTGGTGGAAACGCATTGGCGGATGCCATCTTCAGCAAACTCGACAGGGAATCGAGCTGGAAGCATGAGAAGGAAGAGTTTTACCAATTGTTTCAGCCCGCTTTCCTTCAGGAGTACTACGCAATGAGCGATCGGGAGCCCTTTAGCGGCACGGTGGAGACCGATTAGTGTGAAACAGAGGCAAACAGCCCCCGTCGCAACGCTTGTGTGCGATGGGAGCTGAGATAAGTCCGCAGAATCGATGTGAAGCACCACGCCATCCGTGGACGGCGGAAGTCGGCTACCGCCGGTTGCTGATCTGGTGGATCGCCTCTTTGAGCGCCGCCTTCACTTCTTCGTCGGTATTCGGGTCCTGCTCCAGCATCAGCAGGTGAGTCTTGGAGATTCCGTCCCCCACCAGACCGATGGAGCGGACAGCTTGCAGCCGCACTTCCCTGCTCGGGTCGCGGAGCAGGGGGATCAGTAGGTTCTTTGCGTTTTCATCCGGCGTGGTGCCGCAGGCCATGGCCACGGCCGCCCTTGTTTTCACATCGGCGCTCGTGGCCTTTTGGTTGAGCTTTTCCCATTGGCCCTTTTTGGCCAGGTGTTCCATTTTCTCCTTTGGGTCCCCAAACATGACGTGCCTCCTTGATCTTGTCCACCATTTCGCCTGTCTGCACCGCCGTGCAGTGGGTGTAACGAAGGGCATCTTTTCGTCTATGCTAGTTCTCTCTGGCGTCAGAGTCAACCAAAGGCACCTTAAGAATTCATAAAACCGGCGTGGATAGGGGAGTGGAAAGGCTCGAATGTAGAAATCGGCAGCCGCCGGGCGGTTCATCCGGCCAAGGCACGAAACCACCCGTCCGTGGCATGCAGCACTCCCCGCCGCAGCGGCGTTCCTCCGTAACCCGGCACGAGCGACGCAAACGAAAGCCCCCTGACGACATGTGCGTCAGGGGGCCAGATTCACCTCGTACGAGCCGCTCCCATTCGACTTCGTCGCGTGAGCGGCGAAGTCGACTATACGTTGAATCGGAACAGCACCACATCCCCGTCCTGCATCACATACTCCTTGCCCTCGCTGCGCACCAGGCCCTTTTCCTTGGCGGCGTTGAAGGAACCGCAGGATAGGAGCGCGTCGTAACCCACGATCTCCGCGCGGATGAAGCCGCGCTCAAAGTCGCTGTGGATGACGCCGGCGGCCTGGGGGGCCTTGGTGCCGCGGGTGATCGTCCAGGCGCGCACTTCCTTCTCGCCGGCCGTCAGGTAGCTGATGAGCCCTAGGAGCTCGTAGCTCTTCTTTACCAGCCGGTCGAGGCCGGACTCGGCCAACCCCAGCTCCTGCAGGAAGAGCAGGCCCTCCTCGGCGTCCATGGAGGCGATCTCCTCCTCAATCTGAGCGGAGACAACAATGACCTCGGCGCCCTCGGCGGCGGCAACGCCCTTGACGGCGCGCACCAGCGGCAGGTCGTCCTCGGGGGTGGCCAGGTCGCCCTCGCCCACGTTGGCGGCGTAGATGACGGGCTTCAGCGTGAGCAGGCACATCTCCCGCGCCAGGTCGAGGGACTCCCCCTCCAGCCCCTGGGCACGGGCAGGCACGCCCTTCTCCAGCGTGGCATAGAGGGTTTGGAGCGTCTCTGCCTCGGTCACCAGCTTTTTGTCGCCGCTCTTGGCGGCCTTGCCGGTGCGGGCGATGCGCTTCTCCACCGTCTGCATGTCCGCAAAGAGCAGCTCCAGGCCGATGGTTTCGGCGTCGCGCACTGGGTCGACCGAGCCATCCACGTGGGTAACGTTGCCATCCTCAAAGCAGCGGACGACCTCCACGATGGCGTCGACCTCGCGGATATGCCCCAGGAACTGGTTGCCCAGGCCCTCGCCCCGGCTGGCGCCGCGCACCAGCCCTGCGATGTCCAAAAACTCCACCACCGCCGGGGTGATCTTTTTGGGGTTGTAAATCTTCGCGAGCTCATCGAGGCGGTGGTCGGGCACGTCCACCACGCCTACGTTGGGCTCGATGGTGCAGAAGGGATAGTTGGCGGCCTGTGCCCCCGCCTTGGTGATGGCGTTGAAGAGGGTGCTCTTGCCCACGTTGGGCAGGCCGACGATGCCGAGTTTCATGGTTGTCCTCCCGTGGGCAGCAGCCCCGTTAACTTGTGTATTATACAGGAGGACGGCCCCATTCGCAACGGGCGCGGTTGCGCGCATTGCCACGAACAGGTATAATTTGACATATGAAAATGGGGACGGTGGGGGCCATGAAGGAACGCGAGTGGGACGTGATCGTGGCGGGTGCCGGGCCGCAGGGGGTGGCCGCGGCTTTGGCTGCCGCCGATGGTGGGGCCCGCACCCTGCTGCTGGACGCGGCGGACGACGTGGGCGGGCCGTTGGGGCCTGGTTTGCTGGGCCACTGGCGGGGGGACGATGGCCTCACCGCGCCAGACCTGCTGCGACGGCTGTCGCGCCGGGCTTGGGGCCGGCACATCGTGGAGCCGGAGGACTTCGCCCTGGCCGCGCGGGAGAGCCTGCGCCAGGCTGGGGTGGTGGTGATGACGTTCTGTCGTGCCGTGCGGGCCAAGGCCCGTGGCGGGCGCATCCGGGCGCTCACGGTGGCCACCGCCGCCGGCCGGCGGAAGCTTTCGGCCTGGTGTTTCGTGGACGCCACCGAAGATTGGGCGCTGACACGAGCCGGGGGGTTCGGGCCCAAAGCATCGTCAGCCCTGCGGGTGACCTTGCGGGCGCGCATCGGCGGCATCGACACCCGCACGCCGGGGGTGTTTGACGCCGAGGCGCTGGAGCAGCATGCCGACGCGCTGCACCGGGGTCAGGCGCGGGAGGAATACCCGCCTGAGCTTGTCTTCCCCCAGCTCACACCCTGCCTGCGGGGCGGCACGGCGCTGCTGGACGCCACCCCGGCGGGCTTGCCGGTGGGCGGTGGGCCGGCGGCCTGGACGGAGACGGTGGAGCGCAGCCGGCAGAGTGCGCTGGCGGCCATCGCCTTCCTCAAGGCCACGGTGCCGGGGTATGAAAACTGCTACCTTATCCACTTTGCCGCCGAGCCACTGATCATCCAGGCGGGGGAACCACCCCGCCGGCGGGCGCTGGACGACGGTGCCGGGGCGGACCCTGACGACCTGCCGGTGCTGCGCTGGTGTGTGGAGGCCGGGCCGGAACGCCTGGCCACGCTGGGGCACTTCCTGTGCCGCGGGGCCGAGAACCTGCTGCTGGCGCGGCCCGAGGCCACCGAGGCGGTTGACGCGCCGCTGCGCATGGCGGCTGGGCGGGTGGCCGGGCAGGCGGCGGCGCTGGCGGTGCTCTATGACGGGCAGCTGGCCAAGGTGGACCCTGAGCGGCTGCGCCGCGCGCTGGCCCTGCGCGAAGGGGACGACAACGAGGAGGACGCGGCGGAATGAACGCGGTACTCTTTGTCGTCATTCTGCTCGTCGGCATCTTCTTCCTGACACTTCCGGTGCTCATCGTGGCGCTGTATTTCCGCCGCCAGGCCAAGAACCCGCCCCAACCCCACAACCCGGCCCGACCCGACGCTTGGCTGGATGAGAAGGAGCCCGACGACCTGTGGGCCGACGCGGACCAGGTCGCCGGCGGTGAGCCGCAAACCGACGGCACCATCACCCCGGAGGACGGGTTGGAAGCGAACCCACCGGATGGACAGGCCAGCGGCGGCAACGACGAGAGTTGAGCGGGAGGGAAACCATGGCGGAGAACAAGGAGACCATACGGACGCTGGCGCTCTCGCTGGGGGCGGACCTGTGCGGTTTTGCCGCGGCGGGGGACTTTGCCGACGCACCCGAGGGCTTCCGCCCCACGGACATTTGGGCGGGCTGCCGGGCGGTGGCTGTGGTGGCCTGCCGGCTGCCCCGCGTGCTGGCGGATGTGCCGCCGCGCATCCACTACGCCCACGGCAACGACCTGGCGCTGGCGCGGGTGGATCAGGTGTGCCAGAAGCTGGCCCTGGCGCTGGAGGATCGCGGCATCACGGCGGTGCCGCTGCCCTGCGATGGCCCCTACGATGACTGGGACGAGGCGCAGCTGCGCGGGCGCGGCGCCCTCTCCATGCGGCATGCGGCGGTCAAGGCGGGGCTGGGCACGTTGGGGAAGAACACTCTTCTCCTCAATGCCCGTTTCGGCAACTGGATCAACCTGGGCGCTGTGCTGCTGGGCACGGCGCTGGAGCCGGACGCGCCGGCTGAGCCCCTCTGCCGGCCGGGCTGCCAGTTGTGCTTGAAGAGCTGCCCCGCCGGGGCGCTCGATGGCGTCACTGTCAACCAGGCGGCCTGCCGGCCCCATACCTATGGCACCAACGCCCGTGGCTTCGGCGTCGTCAACTGCAACCGCTGCCGCGTGGTGTGCCCGATGGCTTTTGGGGTGGAGGGCAGGTAGGGGCGCAAATCGTTGTTTGCGTTAGAAAATGAATTATCGCAAAGGATTGAAACCCATACTATTGTTGATATAATAAATACCATCACGGGAAAATGGAGGATGGCCGATGAAGCTGTTTCGTGGTGGGTTACGAGTGGTGTGCGCGGTGCTGCTGGCGGTGGCACTGCTGGCGGGCAATTTCGGCGTGCCGCAGACGGCGCAGGCCGCCGGTTCCTGGGTCAAGGTGGGCGGCACGGTGGCCAAGGGCGACGACATTTTCTACGCGCTGACCGCTGCCAAGGGCGGCACGGTGTATGTGTGCTACACCAAGGTGGGCAGCGATAACGGTGCGGACTTCTACGTTAAAAAGTTGGATGGCACGAAGTGGAAGCAGGTGGGCGGAGCCATTGAGGGCTACTGCCTTGACTTCTTCGTGGCGGATGACAAGCTGTATGCGGGCACACCTTGGTGCTTGTATGTGTACAGTGGCGGTAAATGGGTGAAGAAGACAACCTCCGGGTTGCCCACCAATTACGTAGTGTACCAGTGGACCGTCTCCAAGGGCATCGCTTACGCGGCCTACTATGTGGTGGACGATTACAGTGACCAATATGGTGCCATGGCCTCCGTCTACATCAGGAAGCTCTCGGGTTCCAAGTGGGTCGCCCAGGGCGGCAGGTTGACCCAGTTCCCCTATGAGCTGGAAAACTGGGATTGGTACACCATTGCCGAGTACAAGGGCCGTCTGTACCATGCCTCCACGCTGGGCACCGCGGTCAAGAAGTATTCCTCCGGCAAATGGATCACCGCAGCAAAGCGGAAGAACGTGGGTGGTGCTGCGGTGCTGGAGAAGTCGTCTGACGCGCTCTACCTGCTCAGTACCAACAGCTATGAGTTTTCCATCGAGCACAATTACCTCAATGTGATGGTGGAAAAGCTCTCCAAAGGTAAGATGGTCAAGCAGGGCTCCACGGTCAAGGCCGATGGACTCTATGGCCTGGAGACGTACAACAAGTCCGTGTATCTGTACCATGGCTACAACGGCAAGCTCTACGTCAAAAAGCTTAAGGGCGGCAAATGGTCCCCCGTGGGTTCCTCCCTTTCCATCAGCAAAACCTGGTACGGTACCGCCTCCCTGTGCATCGCCAAGGGCACGCCCCACGTCGCCTATGTGGACAAGTCGGGCAACCTCATTGTGCGGCGGTACAAGAGCTGACCGCCGGTCCATTGGCCCACGGACGGTGTCCATCACCCCTTTGCCTCAAAGTACAGTGCCCCGGTTCGTCGCCGGGGCACTGTTGTCCCATTTGTCATCTTTCCGGCGCAGAACCAATGCAAAATGACACGAAACCACACTGCAACCGGTTTCAAATGGCGGGAATCCTCTGGACTTCATGGGGATTTTGTACTATTATTGTGAATAATATCATTTATGGTCATAATAGCGGAGCGAGGGGAGAGCCGCTGTCGCTGACGGATTTTTTGTCACATCGTACGCAAGGGGAGAATGGGATGAACGCGACCTACAACGAAAGCGCCACCCGCTGGGAATTGTTGGTGGACAAGGACATGGATCTGTATGCCGTGCCGGAGCTCAAGCAGACGGTGGTCGACTGCATCAACGAGCGCAAGTGTGATCTTTACCTGGATGCCACCGGCATGGGCTACATCGACAGCACCGGCCTTGGGGTGCTGGTCAGCGCACTCAACCGCGTACGGGAGTACGGCGGTGTCCTCACCATCAAGGGTTTGAAACCTCACATTCGGCGCATCTTTCACCTGACGGGGCTGGATGGAGCCTTCGTGCTGGAGGACTGACACCATGGGGGAAACCGTAACAATCACCATCCCCGCCAAGGCGGAGCATCTGCTTGTGGTGCGGCTGGCTGCCTCCGGCATCTGCAGCCGGCTGGGCATGGGCATTGAACAGATGGAGGACACCAAAGCCGCTGTGGCTGAGGCATGCCTCGTCATGATCCACGACCGGCAGGGGTTTGAGCGGCTGGAGATCACTTTTGTGTACAGTGACAGCCTCCGCGTGAGCGTGGATGGCCGCAATCCCGGCGTACTCACCGCCCGGGAGGAAGACATCGACGCCGACCTGAGTCTGGCGCTGCTGGAGGCCCTGACCGAGCAACTGACCGTTGCGCCCGGGCAGGTGACCTTCCTGGCCAGGGGGGACAATCGTTGAGCGAAACGGGTACCGATCGGGTGGAGGCGCTGCTGTGCCGCTATGCGGCCACGCGCGACACCGTCGTGCGCAACGAGATTGTGGAGCGCTATTCCCCGTTGGCCAGCAAGGCCGCCGGGAAGTTCGTCCGCCCTGGGTTGGAGTTTGACGACCTGTACCAGGTGGCGATGATGTCGCTGCTGCGGGCGCTGGAGCGCTTTGACCCCGGCAAAGGGGTGAAGTTTGCCGCCTTTGCCCTGCCCACGCTGATGGGCGACCTCAAGCACTACATTCGCGATTATTCCACCGTCATGCGGCCGCCGCGCTCCTCCGGGGAGCTGGCGGCCCGTCTGCGCCGGGCCGAGACGGAACTTGCCGCCGAGCTGGGGCGCTACCCCACCACCGCCGAGACCGCCGCCCGCGTGGGCGTGAGTTTGGAGCGCGCGCTGGAAGCGCTGGAAACCACGACCTCCCTGCAATTCCTTGCCATTGACGGCATGGAAAACCAGGAAGGCGAGGCGATGGAAACCATGTTCGGCATGGAGGACGGCGGCTACGAGGCCGTGCTGAACCGCGAGACCGTCCGCTCCCTGTTGGAAGGCCTCAACGAGCAGGAACGCCAGCTCGTCGTCAACCGCTATCTGCATGGCAAAACCCAGGCGGAGATCGCCCGGGACATGGGAATTACACAGATGACGGTCTCCCGCATGGAGCGCCGCATTCTGGAGACCCTGAAGAAAAAACACTTTGGCTAGTGTTTCAAGGCCGGTTTTCCTGGGCATTCCTTAGACGTGGGAAGTAATGTTCCAGGAGGTCTTGTTAATGCAATTTACCGTCGCCTCACTCGAACAAATGGGCCCGGTTGTCTGCCAGCTTGTTCATCAGGCACAGGCGTCTCGGCCCTTGGATGAGGAAACGCGCTACTATCTTCGGCTGGTTCTCAGTGAGCTCATCACCAATGGCTTCAAGCACGGTGGCGGGCAGAAGAACTCGGTTCGGGTGGATGTAAACGTGGAGGACAACGGGGTGCGCATCACTGTGGACGATGGCGGCGCGGGCATCGGGCCTGAGCAGCTTGGCAGAGCCGCCGATGTCTTCAGCGAGAGCGGTCGTGGCCTTGCCATCGTGCGTGGCATCTGCCAATCGGTGGAGCTCAACGACTGCGGCAACTGCATCACCGCCCGTCTGCCCCTGCACTGAAGTCTATCTTTGTCTGCTTTTGCCTTCCTGTGCGAACGGGAAGGTTTTTTCTTTGCCCGGTCGAACGCTCTTCGAACGGCGAGCAACCAGGCCACCTGAATCAGAAGAAAAAGCAGCGTGGGCTCGAAAGTAAAGAACCGACCGCCGGTTCATCCGGCGGGAGGGAACACAGCTACTTGTTGAGGCAGGCGACAGAACCCCATCCGCGGCGAAACGTATCCCGAGAACCCGGCATGAGCGCTGTCACCTGTGATCGGTCCATCGCAATACTTCGTATTGCTCGCGCTGCTCTCAACGATTCTAAAGAATCGTCTGCCGCAACGCGGGACTGAGAGTCGGCGACATGCGCGGCGACCAATTTGGTAAAATGTGAGCAAGCTGTCCAAATCGCGGGCGGCGCCACAGCGACCAGGCTGCATGGACGAGCAGCGTGCGCAGCACGCGACCAGTCGGACGCGAAAGGCTGCCCATCGCCCGCCGGGCGTTGGGCGGCCGCCACACTTGCCCGTCCGGCGCCCATTGCAGTATAATGGACTATCCATAGGAAACAAACGCGACGGAGGAATGGCCATGCAAGGCGGCCGGTACGGGCGCAAGTACCGTATCAAACCCCGATTTTATTTGATATTGCTGGTAGCAGTGAGCCTGCTTGCCTGGGGCGTGCTGGCCGTGAGCGGCCTCTTCCGCTCTGCCCGGGTGGAGTGGGGGCGGCTGGAGTCCAACGAGGCCATCACCGCCATCGTGCTGCGGGATGAAAAGCTGGTGGAGAGTACCGAGTACGCCAAGCTCACCTGCGTTGCCGCCGAGGGGGAGGAAGTCAAGAAGGACGACCCCGTCGCCCTCTTGTACCTCACGGGTTACTCGCCCACCGATCTGGAGAACCTCCTCATCCAGGAGGATAAGATCAAGGACTACCAGGAGAACAACATCCTCAAGGACTTCGTCAACAAGGACCTTGACGCGCTCAACAGCAAGATCGACGACCTGATGGAGCAGATCAGCACCAAGGCCGCCGCCCGCCAAACCCAGAGCCTGCTGGCCGACGAGCGGCAGCTGCAGGAGTACATGGATGAGCGCAAGGAATACATGGAGAAGGCCGTTACCCCCGATGACATGCTGGAGACCTACTACCAGCAACGGGACAACCTGGAGGACAAGATTGCCCAGACCCGCAAGTCTGTGACCGCACCCGCTGACGGGCTGGTCAGCTTCTACCTCGATGGGTACGAGAGTACGCTCACCGTGGACAGCATTGAGAAGATGACGCCCGCCAACGTGAAGGAACTGCTGCGAAGTCTGCAGAGCCAGAGTCAGGCGGTGAAGTCGGACGACGTGGTGGAGCCCGATGAGGAGATCTGCCGGGTGGTCGATCCATCGGTGTGGTACGCCGTGGTGCTGCTGCCCAAGGGGGAGAGCTCCCTGGTGGAGGGCAACACCTGCGACGTCACCTTTGACGGCATGAGCGACCCGGTGACCGCCACGGTGAAGAAGGTTGAGACCCAGGGCCGCACCACGCTTGTGGTGTTCCAGATGCCCGCGGGCGTGCAGCAGATGATCAGTCTCCGGCTCATCAATGGCCACCTGGGCGCTGATGTGGAAGGGTTCCGCATCCCGGTGCAGTACCTCGGCAAGGACGGCGACCAGTACTTTGTGACGGTGCGCGCCAGCTCCGGCAAGGCCCGCCAGATCGCCGTGAACTTGCTGGGGCAGGACGACCAGTACGCCATCGTTAGCGAGAGCGGCGAAGAGGGCGCGCTGTCGCTGGGCATGCAGTTGGTCAAGCCTTCGGGCGACTGACCCGAGTCAAACGGGGGCATGGACAATTGAGTTTCATTCCTGTAAAATAACTGGGATAGACAGGCCCGGCAGCAGCGGGTCGTTTGACGAAGCGGGAGAGAGCAATGGAAAAGAAATTCATGGGCAAATTCCTGTCGATACTGGGCTTTGAAGACCGGGAGGGCGAAGACCTGCCGGAGGAGCCCCAGGAGGAGCAGCCCACCCCATACGGCACCCAGGGCCGCACGGCCAGCATGGGCAGCGCCGCCGCCCCACGGCCGACGGTGCGCCGCCGCATGGACGAACCGGCCGCCTCCCCCCAGCCGGTGCCCCGCCGCGCCGATGAGAGCCGGGTGGTGCCCATGGGCGCGCCCAGTTCATCCTCGTCTTCGGCCGCCAGTGGCATGCGCATGGTTGTCTACCAGCCCCAGAGCTACGACGACACCCAGCGCATCATCGACGACCTGAAGAGCGGCCGGCCGGTCATCGCCAATCTGGAGGACCTCAACGTGGAGATTGCCCAGCGGGTGCTGGACTTCCTCTCCGGCGCGGTCTACGGGGTGGATGGCAGCATCCGCAAGGTCTCCCGCGGCATCTTCCTGCTGGCGCCGCCCCATGTGGACATCTCGGGTAATGTCCTCAGCAGCCTGACCAACGACCTGCGCAGCGGCCGGGGTAGCTATTTTAGCAACCCCCGCCGGCCGGAGTAAGCCATGGGTGAACTAGGAATTCGTCTGCTCTTCGTCCTGCGTTGGGTGCTCGATATTTACACCTACGTCATTCTGGCCAGCGTCATTTTAAGCTGGATCCCGCTCTCGCCCTACAACCCGCTGGTGCGCGCGGTGCACTTCCTGGCTGAGCCGTTGCTGTCGCCCTGCCGGGCGCTCATGCACCGCATCATCCCGCCGGGGCGTATTCCGCTGGATTTCTCCCCGGTGTTGGCCATGCTCGTCATCCAGGCCGTCAGCTGGTTTGTGCTGAAGGTCATCCTGTATCTGTACGGCGCATGAACCTGACACGGCAGGAGGAACAGCTCCTCGCCCGCCTGCGGGAGCAGGCCGAGCGTGCCGGACGGGACAGTGTGGTGGTCTTCACCCGGTTCCTTGACCCGCGGGAGCAGCAGCTGGCCCAGGCCGCCGCCCGCGACGCGGGGGTGGAGTGCCGGCCCTTTGGCGGTGACCTGCCCTTTGAGCGGCGGGTATTGGCTTTCGATGGGCAGGCCTGGACCGACGAGGTTCAAGACTGGCCCCTGCGCGCGGTGGAGATTACCTGGGACAGCCGCTATGGCTCGCCGGCCCATCGGGACATCCTGGGTGCCGTGTTGGCGCTGGGAATAAACCGCGATGGGCTGGGTGATATTACCCTGGAAGAATCCAAAGCCGTGCTGTGGGCCACCGAGGCCATGGCGGCCTTTGTGGCCGACAACCTGACAAAAGCCGGACGGGTGACCGTGCGAACCGCCATTCTGGCCGATCCTCTGGCGGCCCTGCCAGCCCAGGCCATGGAGGAAGTGACCGTCACCGTACCGTCGCTACGACTGGACGCGGTGGTGGCCGCCGTCTATGACCTTAGCCGGGAGGAAGCGGCCCGTGCCATACGCGCCGGCTTGGTGAAGGTGGACCACCGGCCCGAGGAGAGAACCGACCACCAGATTGCTGAGGGAGCGCTGCTGTCGCTGCGGGGGCGGGGCCGGGCGCGGCTCCTCGATGCCAGCGGGCGCACGCGGCGCAGCGGACGCATCCGCATCACACTGGAACGCACCCGGTAAGGGTTGACCGACCGGGGCAGAACGGAGGACTCCATGGCTTTGACGGGCAAGGAACTGCGGGACTGGGACCTGACGCAGACGATCTTCCGCGGCTACAAGATTGCCGAGGTGGACGATGTGCTGGAGCAGGCCGCCCAGGAGATCGACCGCCTGCAGGCCGAGAACGCCGCCCTGACCGCCCGTGTGGAGGAACTTGCCGCCCGGGAGGCCCAGGTGGATGAGATGCAGGAGACCCTGCGAGAGACGCTGCTGACAGGCCAACGGGCCGCCGAGGACGTGGTGCAATCCTCCCGGGAGAAGGCCGCCGCCATCCTCGCTGACAGCGAGCGGGAGAGCCGCCGCCGGATGGACCAGGCCGAGGAGCAGGTGCGGGCCGCCCAGCGCCGGTTGGAGGCCCTGCAGGCTGAGAGTGCCAACATCAAAACCATGCTCCGCCGCGTTATGGGCGATCAGCTTCGCCTGTTGGAAGAGGAATTCCCCGACCTGACGGCGGAGGCAGCGCCCGCCGAGCTCGCGTCTGACGCCACCCAGCGAATGCCTCTGCGAGACATCCGTGCGGCCCAGGCAATTTGGCTGGAGGGCAGCCAATTTGAGGAGCATGGGCAGGCTTGACCGATGGCTGGGCCGGCGTCGCCGGCCCGCGGCACCCGCACCCGATGACGGGCCTCGGGATGCCCGGGGCGATGCCCTGCCCACAGACCCTGATTTTGCCGAATACCGACGGTATTTGAGCAGCCCTCGCCGGTTGCTGTTTTTAAACTTTGTCGCCGGCCTGGCCCGTGGGCTTGGCATGTCGGTGGGGTTCACCATTTTGGGCGCGGTGTTACTCTATGCCATGCGCCAGCTGGTGTGGCAGAACATCCCTTGGCTCAGCCAGTTCATCGCGGAGATCGTGGTGCTGGTGGACGCCAAAACCTGACGGCCATACCGACCTCAGGTTGCCATAACCCCTGCGCAGGCAGGTGGCTTGTTATCCTTTGTTGGGCACCTGTGCCAAAATCCTCGCATTCAATTTCCGCAAAATGACGAAATCCAGTTCCATGGGGAACGGGAAGGGCCTTTGGCGCGACCAACGATGGATAGGATTTGTTGGAGAGAAAGGATTCGCCCATGAACAAAGCTAAACTATGGACGAGGGACTTCCTGCTGCTGTGGCAGGGCCAGCTGGTGTCAGACTTCGGCAACGCCATCTTTTCGGTGGCGCTGGGCTTCTGGGCCTACAACGTCACCAAGAACGAGGCGGCCATGGGCATGGTCATGGCCTGCTTTTCCATCCCGCAGATCGTGCTGGGGCCGCTGGCCGGTACCCTGGCCGACCGGCTGAACCGCAAGTGGCTGATGATCGGGGCCGACGGCCTGCGGGGCATCATCTTCCTGCTGATGGGCGCACTCATGGTGTTTCAGATCTTCCCGTTCTGGCTCATCTATCCGCTGGCGCTGTTGGCCGGTTCCTTCGGGGCGTTCTTCTCCCCGGCGATGGGCTCAGCCCTGCCCGATCTGGTGGACCGGGAGTTGCTGACCAAGGCCAACTCGGCACGCAGCCTCTCCACCGCTCTCACCGAGGTCGTAGGCCCTTCGGCCGGCGGCCTGCTGTTCACGGCCCTCAAGGCTCAGGGCGTGTTCCTCATCAATGGCATCACGTTCCTCTACGCCGCGGTGGCGCAGATTTTTGTGCGCATCCCCAAGCGGACAGCGCCCGCCGTACAGCGCCATGTGCTGGTCGATATGGCCGAGGGTTTCCGCTACATCTGGCACAACGCAGGTCTGCGTTCCCTCATTGCCGTGGGGGCATTCCTCAACTTCTTTGCCGTCATCGGCATGACGCTGTTCATCCCTTACTTCGACGAAACGCCCTGGCTGGGGGCCAGCCGCTACGGCTTCGTTATGGGTGCCATCACCGCCGGTTCCATCGTGGGCATGCTGCTGCTCTCGGTCATCAAGCTTCCGGCCCACCGCCGGGCTCTGGTGTTCTGCGGGGCGCTGGTGGCCATGGGCGTGCTGATGGTGTCCATTGCTTTCCTTCGGGTCTATTGGCTCATGGTCGCACTGGCGGTGCTGGCGGGCGTGTGCAACGCCCTCGTGAACGTACTGCTGCAGACCATCATGCAGATCACCGTGGTGCCCGAGAACCGCGGTAAGGTCTTCGGCATTCTCAACACCTTCATGGGTGGCCTCATGCCCATTGCCATGATGGTGAGCGGCCTGCTGGGACGCTTGATCGGCACCCATCTGACCATTCAGGTCGCCTTCATCGCCACGCTGGCCTGCGCGGTGCCCGCGTGCTTTGGCCGCGCGTTCCATCGATTCATCAACTACGAGCCCCCGGTGGAGACGGCAGTTGCCGCCCCGGTGGAGGGCGCGCTGGCGGAGGAAGAAGAGATCGCGCTGTCCGCCGCTGACTAACGCCGAGTATGATTGGGTTGATTCATTGCACGAAGGGCCGCAGCATTGCTGCGGCCCTTCGTGTGCCTGCTGTCGCACCCAGGCCTTTGGCAGTGTACAGCTCTTGCAAGCCGACTTGTCTGGACGGTTTGCGCCACGGCAGGGGGCAAGCCCTCTGGCGCGCTTCCCCATTGTCCTGTATAATGGGATGGAATCAAACGGGAAGCCGGATTGAGCGTTCAGGCCGCAAGGTCTGTGCGTTTTTTTATCGCAATGGGGAGGGGTGTGCACATGGTATCCAGAACGGAGGGCGGCAACCGACTGTTGCTGCGGCGCATCCGGAGCAACCACAATGCCTGGAATATGCTCCTGATGGAGCCCCTCTTTGGCATTGTTTACAACCTCTTTAACCCCTTCCTCTATGTGTACATGAGCCAGCTGGGGTGCAGCGAGGTGCAGATTGGCCTGCTGACGACGGTGGGCCTGCTGTGTCAGTTTGTCTTTAGCATCGTCGCGGCCCCCATCACCGATCGTCTGGGGCGGCGTTGGACGACACTCATTTTTGACCTGCTCAGTTGGTCGCTGGCGGTGCTGCTGTGGATGGTGGCACACAACTTTTGGGTCTTCCTGGTGGCGGCGGTGCTGCAGGCCATCAACCGCATCGTGGTGGTGTCCTGGACGTGCCTAATGGTGGAGGACACCGAGAAGGACCTGCTGGTGACGCTCTTCTCCTGGATCACGGTGGCGGGCCTGCTGTCAGGGTTCTTCTCGCCGGCGGCGGCGGTGTTTGTGCAGGCCAACCTCATCGTGGCCATGCGGTGGCTGCTGGGCGCGGCTTTCGTGGTGTTCACCGGCATGTTCATCCTGCGCCACATCCTGACCAAGGAGACGTCGGTGGGCCGGGTGCGGATGGCCCAATCCCGGCAGGAGTCGCTGCCCGGCCAGCTGCGGGAGCTCAGCCGTACGGCGGTGGAGATCTGGCGCGCGCCCAAGCTGCGGTTCCTATTCCTCCTGACGGCGGTCTATAATATGGCACTGACGGTGCGCGGGTCGTTCATCTCCCTGCTGCTGACCGAGACCCTGGGATTCGGCGCGGCGTCCATTGGGTTCTATTCGTTGGCCACGTCGGCGGTTATGCTGGCGGTCTATTTCCTGGTCATTCCCCACATCCAGGCCCGCCCACCCAAGCGGCCGCTGACCTGGGGGTTGGCGCTGTGCGCGGCGGGGTTCCTGCTGCTGGCCCCGGTGTGGCCGGGGCGGGTGCTGGAGGTGGTATCGCTGGTGCTGAGCGTGGTACTCACCTCCGTGGGCACGGCGGTGGCGCAGCCGTTCATTGACGGCCTGGGCCACGCCAGCATCGACAACGACAAGCGTGCCAACATGACGGCGATCCTCTCGTCGCTCATCCTGCTGGCGACGGCGCCCTTTGGCTGGCTGGGTGGGCTGCTCTTCAAGCTCGATGGCCGGCTGCCCTTTGTGGCGTCGGCGGTTTTCTATGTGCTGGCGGCGGTGCTCATGGCGTGGCGTTACCACCATTCGGTCGGCGAATCAACCACTACGGCCGTTGAAACAACCGATTGACAAACGGACGCGACGTTGTTATACTAAGTTCTGCTCGGCGGCACCCCAGGTGGCTGTTGACAGGACGGATGGGTTGTGGTAACATAAAACACCGTCAGCAATGAAAGCCACTCATAGGCTGAGCACAGCGGCGAGCGCCCGTAGCTCAGTTGGATAGAGCAACGGCCTTCTAAGCCGTGGGTCGGGGGTTCGAATCCCTTCGGGCGCGCCATCGTGGTGGATATAGCTCAGTAGGTTAGAGCGCCAGGTTGTGGCCCTGGAGGTCGTGGGTTCGAGCCCCACTATTCACCCCATACTTTTGTTGGGGTGTAGCCAAGTGGTAAGGCACGGGACTTTGACTCCCGCATTCGTAGGTTCGACCCCTGCCACCCCAGCCAGGACGCATGGGCGAGCAGCAAGTCGTACTTGCGGTCAGCCCAGCATCCACTTGACCCATTAGCTCAGTCGGTAGAGCACCTGACTTTTAATCAGGTTGTCCGGGGTTCGAGTCTCCGATGGGTCACCAACCTGCGGGCGTGGCGGAATTGGCAGACGCGCTGGACTTAGGATCCAGTGCCTTAGGGCGTGTGAGTTCAAGTCTCGTCGCCCGCACCAGGAAACTTACGCGGGAATAGCTCAACGGCTAGAGCGTCGCCTTGCCATGGCGAAGGTTGCGGGTTCGAATCCCGTTTCCCGCTCCAATCTAAATATTGCGGGTGTAGTTTTGCGGGTGTAGTTCAATGGTAGAACAGTAGCCTTCCAAGCTACTTGCGTGGGTTCGATTCCCATCACCCGCTCCAGTATCCGTGGGCTTTTAGCTCAGTTGGTAGAGCACCTGACTCTTAATCAGGGTGTCCAGGGTTCGAGCCCCTGAAGGCCCACCACGGAAACCCCAGTGACCATGCGGTTGCTGGGGGTTTTCTTATTCATCCGCAGGTACCCCATGCATACCGCCCGGCAACATTTTGGCAACATTCTTTTTTTGACCCTTGTTGGCAAAGGCCTTCTCCAACTTCTTTGCGGACTGCTGCGGCTTGTCTTCTCGCAGGTGTGTGTAGATGTTCGCCGTGGTTTTGTAGTCCTCATGCCCTAGGATGCGCGTGGCTTCGAGCTCATTGATACCAGCTTCATAGGCCACGGTTGCGAAGTTGTGACGAAGCATGTGCGGTGTGACTTCTGGTGTCCCTGCAGCCTCGATCAACCGCGCCCAGCGCTTCATAAACGTGGGGTGGGGGAGGAAGCCTCCAGTCTTCGGGGCAGTCAGGACAAACGTGCCAGGGAGGCCCCTGCACGGCCACAGTGCGTCACGCAGCGGTTTCAGTAGGGGAACGGCCCGCTTGCCCGCAAGGGTCTTTGGCTCCTGGAGGTGGGCAACACCGCTCACATAGGAGATCTGTCGCTGCACTCGGATCAAGCCGGCGTCGAAGTCGATGTCACCCCACTGAAGGCCGACGGCTTCACCGCGGCGCAGGCCGGCATAGTATAGCAGCAGGAGCAGCAGTCCCTCGGGATGTGTGGTGCCGGTCTGCTCTATGGCCGCCCGCTCCTCCATGGTAAGCGCACGCTTTGGCTCCTGGGTGCCTTTGGGCACGATGGTGCCGAGCATGGGGTCACGATCCACCAAGCCATCCAATTGGGCCCTTTTAAAGAGCTGACGCAGAGTGAGCACCACCTTGTTTATCAGGGAGACGGAGCGTCCGGAGAAGGTGTTGACGAACAGCTGCAGCTCTACCGGTGTGATCGCCCTGAGCTGCCTGGCACCAAGGGCCGGGTAGATGTGTGCGTCCAGGATGTACTCATACATTCCGGCGGTTGAGGCGCGGAGGTGGGGGGCCTTATATGCCTCATACCAGATGGCACCGAACTCCTTTAGAGTGATGTCTCGGCGCTGCACAGGGCGTACACCCATCTCTTCCTCTTTGATTCTGGCGACATTCTCTGCCAGCTCTTTTTTCGTTTTTCCGGAGGCGTACTTCACGACAGGCTTACCGTCGGCCATATGGCCGACAACAATCCTGGTGCGGTAGCGTCCATCCTTTTGTTTCGTAGGCAACTAGGCACTTCCTTTCATACGACCCATACCAGCAGTAGAGCGACAGCCAACACGACAGCTGCCAGCGGCCCAAACACATAGATGCCGCACCCCATGAGCTGACCAGCCTTGCGCTGCCGGGCGGCTTTGCTCATCGGGATGCCAGTAGCCCGACTGATCTTCCTTTTGGCAGAAGTGACGCCGAGAGCACGCTTTGCGCTGAAGGACACACCGGGAATTTTGATGCCCTTTTTCCTGGCCATGTTATAAACCTCCTTGCTTATTTCATCACGCCATGCGTGGTGATTGCTTCATTCGAATTTGGCCCTCAACTCGACCACCTTGCCGAGCACCACAACCGGGAGGGACTGGATCTCGGCATTGGAGTAAAATGTGGGCTCATACATCTGGTTGAACGGGATCAGCAGGATGCCGTCGGTGCGTTTGCGGATGCGCTTCACGGTGGCAGAATCCCCATTGACGAGGACAACGGCCACATTGCCATCCTCAACATCGGTCTGTCGGCGCACGATGACGACATCGCCATCGGAGATCTTCGGCTCCATCGAGTCGCCCCGGATGCGCAACCCGAAGTGCTCCCCCTGTGCTGCCATGTCCAGGGGGATTTCCTCCTGATCCACGATGTCCTCGATGGCCTCAATGGGAGTGCCGGCGGCCACATCGCCCAGGACGTTGATCCAGACACCTTTGGATGGGGCTTTTATGAGCGGTTCGCGGTCAAGCAAAAAGTCAACACTCACCCCGAAAAAATCAGCCATCGCATGTAAAGATGCGTTATCCGGCTGACTTCCGCCAGTCTCCCACATTGCTACGGTTGATCGCGAGACGGACAGTTTATCAGCAAGCGCTTGTTGGCTCATCTTGTTTTCTTTACGCAAACTCCGCAAATTCTTCATGGTTATCTCCTTGATTCGAGTATAAGGTCAATTTAATTGACACACAAGGAAATGTAAAGAATATATTGTCAAGAGTATTGACATATGCGCAACTTGGATTTATTATGATGTCAACCAGCTTGACAGGAGGCCGGAAATTGGATTTCAAGAGCAGGAGAGAGTCAATTGAGATGACACAGGAGACGCTTGCAAAGCGTATGGGCGTAAAGCGATCAACTGTGGCCATGTGGGAAACAGGAAAGAGCCTGCCGCGTGCCGACAAGCTGATGGAACTGGCAAAACTGTTCAGCTGCACGGTGGACGAACTGCTGGCTGGTGCCGGGCAGGCCAGCTAAAAGGAGGTAGGGTATAGTGGCTAAGCTCAGGAAGGCAACACGAGCCAACATCACCAAAGGGAGTGACGGGAAAACCGTTATACACCTTTACACCATCTGGGTGAGAAAAAAGTAAGCTACTTGTCAGATTGCCTTTGGATCAAAGCCTTGAGTTTTCCGGTGGGCTCTCTCCACCGCAGCCGATCGTGGATGTGAATCGGGAAGGTTTTGTCACAAAAACGGCAATAGAGTTCGGGCTTCTCGTGCAAGGATCTGACCGAGAGGACATACAAGAAATCGCACTCTGGGCAGTAGACCTCAATTAGCTCATCTTTTGGCATAAAGAGCACCTCGCTTTTGCTTGATTTTAGCATTTTGATTGAGGCGAGGCAAGGAACAGAAAAAACCCCAGCGCTGCAACGCCGGGGCGACCACGGAGGGCCTATTCACCCCTCCATCATACCAAAGAGGGAGGAGAAACGCAATGATTTCGCCCATGCTGCGACAGCAGCTCCACGAAAACCTGGACGAGCAACTGCGCCTGATAGAGCAGGCCGCCCAGGAGGCCGCCTGCAACATCGGCGCTCTCAAGCCAATCGACGCCGCCAAACGGCTGGGCTACAAATCGGCAGACAGCATCCATAAGCTCGTGGCCGAGGGGAAGCTCACCAAGGTCAACGGCCTCATCACAATTCAGAGCATCAGCGATTTTCTGGGGACAACTCCGAGAGCCAGACGCCGGGCGGTAAAGGCGGCGGGCAAATGACACCGTTGCATGCTTTTCTGTTGGGTGCGCTGGTCGGCCTACTGGTCGGCGCAGTGGCTGGGGTGGCATACATGGCCTTGGTGATTGGAGGGTCGAGACGATGATGAAATCTTTGTGCAAGCCCAGGGACCTCGACCTTCTGGCCGTGCCCGGGCAGCCGCCGATGATCTACACCTACAACCCAGCGACGGACGATTATGAGGAGCAGGAGCTCAGGCCAGCCCGTTCGGCGCATATCGGGGCGATTGGCCAGCAGTGGGCCGACGAGATCGAGGCCAAGTATCTGCGTGCCTGCGCCCATGACCGCGAGTGGTTCAAGTTCTGGGCAGCTGTAATCGGCATTGTGGCCTTCGCCTTTGCTTCCATTTGGCTGCGCGATGCGCTTGTGCTGGGGGTGGGGGGATGATCGACACCACATTGGGTGACCTGCTGTTGAGGTCGCGAGACTGCGACGAGGGGATGGCCATCCAGAAGGCCTATGAGGCCGGACGGATCGCCGGCAGGCTGGAGGGGTTGGAGGAGGCCATGTCGAGAATCAGGGGCCGAATCAGCCCGGCCAGCAGCTACAACAGCTTGTATTCGATGGGACTGAGGATGGCACTCAACGACATCTGTGACCTTGTCGCCGGTGGGCGGCTTATGGAGGAGGTAAGCAAACGATGAGAGGATTTGACACCATTTCGGAGAGCACCAGGAGGATTCGAGCATCCGATGTCGCCCTTGACAGCCTGTACATTGCTCTGTCGAAGGCACTCGACACGGGCAACACCGACGAGGCCGAGCGCCTTACGGCGATGATCGCCGTTGTGAAGCAGAGGTAGGCGATGGGAGCGGAACTTAGGGCCTTGCGCCAGTGTCGCCGCTGTGGGGCCGTGACTGGCGACATCCGCACCCAGCGCTGCTCGGTGCATGTGGACTCGCGGCCTGTGCTGCTCTATCCCAACCGCCACGGCAGGGCCATCGGGTACACGCTGGATGGCCGGGCCATCCAGGGGGACGTGGTGGACAAGGCGCCCGGGGGCATCGGCGTGTGGGAGGTTTTCCTCCGTCATCAGTGTGGGGCTGGGGGTGATGGCCATGCCGAACCCGCCAAACCGTAGGCCAGTGGAGGTGCTGGACGGGACTGGCCACCGGATCGCCTTATACCCGTCAGTGACGGATGTGGCGGCGGCCACCTGCTACAGCCCCAGCCACATACACGGGATGTGTACAGGCCGTAGGCCGAGCACATCATGGAGGATCTACCGATTTGCAGACGATGGAGGAGCGAATCATGGCCAGCAACAAGCTCGATGAGGGGCAGGGGCTCCAGGATTGCCCGGCGGATTCCTATGTCGTTGTGCGCCAGCGGCGCGGGAGCAAGCCGGTCGTTGACAGCTACCACGATTCCTATGACGAGGCGCAGGCGCAGGCCTTTTTCTTGCGGATGGATCCGGCGGTCGACGCCGAGATCTTCCCGCCGGGGAGGCGGCGCCGGTGAAAACGCCACCCTGTAGGGATTGTCAGCACCGGGTGCTTGGGTGTCGGGGCACCTGTGAGGCCTGGGCGGCCCATGAGGCCGCGAAGCCAGCACGGTATGCCGATACACTGCGGCGTCAGGAAATGAGCGTGGATTCCAGAGAGAGTGTCCGGCGGCACGAAAGGCAGGAGGGGCGGCTGGGGGTGATCCAGCGTTTGAAACGAGGAGGGAACGGTTGAAATGGCAAGTGTATCGAAGACCGAGAGCGTCCGGGAGATGCTGAGGGCTGGTGCCAGGCCGGTGGAGGTCGCTGCGGCACTGAACGTGCCGTCCCACACGGTCGTGGCCGTCATGGAGGAGATGGAAGCGGCACCAGAGGAGGAGTGCTCCAGGCAGCTCTGCGCCGATGACGAAGCGCAGACGCCGGCGGAGTACGTTGAGCCACTTTCGCCCGCGGCACAGGCAGCCGTGGAGGATCTGTTGGCAGATGGGCCGATTGGCACCATGAAGGCTACGACAGCGTGGAACGCACATTGCTGTGCAGAAATGCCGCCCGGAGTACGCATTCTCCGCAGTGAAGGCGACGAGTTCGACGAGGGGCCGTGCATCGTCGATGCTTTGAACCGGTTCAACTACAGCGTTAATCTCTGTCCCTGGTGCGGGGCGAAGCTCAGATAGAATACCACTTTAATAACGGAGAGGAGAAACAACATGCGAATCATCAACACCCGTTTCATCAAGATCGTTGCGGCAGGAATCACCATTGCCGCCATCCTCGCACTTGTGCTGATCCTGACGGGATGCGACGCGACAACGGCCGGGGTTAGCACATTGGCTACGGGTGCGAGTGACATCCAGAAACAGAAGGCAGTGGCCGCAGACCTTGAGCAGCGGCAACCAACGCCCACGGACATTGACTACAGCCTGGAGCGGTGGAACCTAATCCGGAGGGCGTACTGGGTCAATGGCCAGCGGGAAAAGGCAATTTCCCTTCCCTGTGAGATTGCCAGCCGACCGCTGGGTTATGTCGTGCTGATCACAGACAATGGTGCCATACTTGGTCGTTTTGTGGTGGACGGAAAGCTCAGCAGTCTCAACAGCTACCTCACCCCGGATTCAGAGTATTACGAATACAGCAACGGCGATTATTCTGCAAAAAACAAGTGGCTGGCCGATGTGGATGGAACCTATGGTGCCAACGATGACGGTATTTTCTGGTTCACACCGGACGGGAAATACATGGAGTGGACCGGCACATACCTCTATTCTGATATCCCATTTGAGATCGATGATCCCGTTCTGAAAACGGAGGGGGTGGCGAAATGACCGGGAAGGGAACCTTCATCGCCATCATCGCCGCTGTCCTGCTAGTTGGCGCTTGCATATTCTTCACGGCGGTACCAGCGGGCCGCGCCGTCTGGAATACCTATGACAGGACATTGAAAAAGGTCGATGATGCCAGCACCTACGAGAAGCAGAAGAAGGTCGAGGATACCGCCAGGGCCATGATTGCCAGCTATGAGGCTGATGTGCTGACCTTTGAGCAGTACAAGGACTCCGAGGGCCACGAAAAGCAGGGATGGGCTGAACAAGCCAAGATGCGAGCCAACAAGACCGCCAGCACCTACAACAACTACATTTTGGAAAACAGCTTCATATGGGCCGGGAACGTGCCTTACGACATCAGACAGCAGCTACCTATCTTAAAGTGATGGAAACGAGACAGCCGGGAAAGACCGACAACATGGAGGCGTCCAGCCATGATGAGCATGGCATCCTGGCAGTAGCGGGGGACCGCTCCCGCCGCCTCCACCAACATCCACACTTGCCCGCCGGCAGGTGAAACACATGTGGATGTCGCCCGTGCGGCGGTAAACGGGCGCATGCGGGATTGGCGCAGCGGTAGCGCACTCGCCTTGGGGACGAGGGGCCGCCGGTTCAAATCCGGCATCCCGCACCATCGAGAACGGAGGCACATCATGCACGAGGACAAGAGCCAGCCAACCTGCCCACTCTGCGGGGCGCAGATGTCGATCTTCGGAAGCCTCAGCGGCGGGGTCGCGGGGCACTGCCGCAACGAGGATTGCATGGCTGTCATCCAGTTCAGACGGCGCATCGTCAACGGGATCATCGGGCGGGGCGCCAAGACGATGGTGGATGACATGGAAGAGTACATGAGGCGCTTCCAGCGGCGGCCGGGCGACCAACCAGGCAATGATGGTGGGTCCTGATGTACATGCTGGTGACCGCTGACGAGTACGAGCTACCGCTGGCCGTCTTCGACAGGTTCGTGGATGCGAGGGACCAGCTCGGCGTGCGTGGCAAGACGATTTACCTGGCGGCGCAGCGTCACTGGACAATTCGGTGCTGGAACGTGCCGGCCAGGCTGTACAAAATCGAAGAAGAAGAGCCGATGGGCTCGGAGGGCGAATGATGGGGCGCACAACTAAAGCCGCCTATATATCTATTATGCTCGGGAGGCGGCCATGATCGTCGACGGCAAGCGCATCGCCAGGGTGTTTCCCAGGCGCACCTCTGCCACGCCAACCGATGAGATGGCGTTCGATGGGCCGCCACCGATGCTGGCACTACCAGAGATCGACGAGGTGCACATCAGCGTAGCATTTACCTACGATTTGCATCGAGCTGAGTGGCTCGCGAAGGAATGGGAGGCCGTGGGCGTACCGGTCAGCATGGGAGGCCCGGCCACTGGCCAGCGCGGTGAAGAATTCACCCCGGGAATGTACCTTCGGGAGGGCTACACCATTACGAGCCGAGGATGCCCGAATCGATGCTGGTTTTGCTCGGTGCCACGACGCGAAGGTGGCTTGCGCGAACTGGAGGTCAAGGAAGGATGGAAGGTACTGGACGACAATCTTCTTGCCTGCTCGGAGGAGCACATCCGGAAGGTATTCGCAATGCTGGACCACCAGCCACAGCGCCCGATATTCAGTGGTGGGCTGGAGGCGCGTCTACTGGAACCATGGCACGTTGGGTTGCTCCGAGCCGTGAGCACGCACCACATGTTCTTTGCCTACGATACCCCGGACGACTATGAGCCTTTGGTAAATGCCGGGAAGCTGCTTGCTGCGGAAGGTTATACCATGGCCAGCCACGCACTCAGGACTTACGTGCTGATCGGCTACCCTGGCGACACCTTTGATAAGGCAGAAAAGCGCCTCATAGACACCATGCGCGCAGGTTTTTGGCCAATGGCGATGCTCTGGAAAGACGATGCCGGTCACGAAGCCATAGAGTGGCGCAGGTTCCAAGGCCAATGGGCACGGCCGGCCATCATCCACGTGAAGCTGCGGGAGGGAGAGATCAAGTTATGAAGATCCACCGCACCGAGAATGGCATCCACATCAGCGTGGACATTCGGGAGCCGGGGGCACGGCGGGAGCTGCTGGGACTGCGCTTCATGCTCAATGCCTACGGCCCATTCGCCGGCCACGTGGCCAAATTCGACCAGCTGACCAAGGAGTTTACAAATGAAGTATCAGGAGTTTCTGAGAGCAAAGATTGACCTGGCGCCGGAGGCTGGCTTCGCCATCACGCCGGACAAGCTCAATCCGGCCCTGAAGCCGCACCAGCGGGACGCCATCATGTGGGCACTGCGCGGTGGTCGGCGGGCGCTCTTTGAGTCATTCGGCCTTGGCAAGACGGCGCAGGAGATAGAGTTCTCCAGGCTGGTCAGCGAACACACCGGCGGCAAGTCCCTGTTGGTGCTGCCGCTGGGCGTCAAACAGGAGTTCACCAGGGACGCCGTGGATCTCCTCGGCATAGATCCGCCGCCCTACGTCCGCACCATGGCGGAGGCCATGGCCAGCCGTGACCGGATCGTGCTGACCAACTATGAGCGCGTGCGAGATGGCGACATCGATCCTCAGCGGTTCGATGCGGCCTCCAGCCTGGATGAGGCAGCGGTGTTGCGCAGCTTCGGCTCCAAGACCTACCAGACGTTCATGAGCCTTTTCAAGGGAGTGCCATTTAAGCTGGTGTGCACGGCCATCCCGGATCCCAACCAGTTCAAAGAGCTCATCAACTACTCCGGGTTCCTGGAGATCATGGACACCGGCCAGGCACTGACGCGGTTTTTCCAGCGGGATAGCACCAAGGCCAACAACCTGACCCTGTACCCGCACAAAGAGGAGGAGTTCTGGTTGTGGGTGAGCAGCTGGGCGCTGTTCATCCGTAAGCCTTCCGACCTCGGTTACTCCGATGAGGGGTATGACCTGCCGCCAATGGAGGTCAGGTATCACGAGATCCCAGTCGACCACCGCACGGCGGGGATGGACCGGGACGGGCAGTACAAGCTCATCCGGGACGCGGCACTCTCGCTGGCCGACGCGGCCCGTGAGAAGCGGGACAGCATCGACGCCAGGGTGGAAAAGGTCGTTGAGCTCGTCGACGAGGCACCGGAGGATCATTTCATCCTCTGGCACGACCTGGAGGCCGAGCGCCATGCCATCAAGCACGCACTGCCAGAGGCCGTGGAGGTCTACGGCAGTCTGGACATTGACACCAGAGAACAGCGTGTCATTGACTTCTCCGACGGACGCTCCCGTCTGCTTGCCACCAAAAAGGAGCTGTCAGGATCCGGCTGCAACTTCCAGAGGTATTGTCACCGAGCCATTTTCGCGGGCATCGACTACGAGTTCCACGACTTCCTGCAGGCGATCCACCGCATCTATCGGTTCTTGCAGCGGGATCAGGTGGTCATTGACATCATCTACACTGAGAGCGAGCGGCAGATTCTGGAGGCCCTGCTGGAGAAGTGGAAGCGGTACGACCACATGATGGCCAAGATGAGCGAGATCATCAAGCGGTACGGACTGTCCGTCACCTCGGCGGTGGACAAGCTGGCCAGGAGCATGGGGGTGGAACGGGTGCGCATCGACGGGAATCACTACACAGCCATCAACAACGACTGCGTGCTGGAGACGGAGGGCATGGAGGACAACAGCGTTGACCTGATTGTCACGTCCATCCCATTCTCCAACCACTATGAGTATACGCCCAGCTACAACGACTTCGGGCACAACCCGGACACCGAGGCATTCATGGAGCAGATGGACTTTTTGAGCCCGCAGCTCCTGCGAATCCTGAGGCCGGGCCGGGTCTACGCCTGCCACGTCAAGGATAGGGTGCTCTTCGGCAACACCACAGGCACGGGCATGCCCACCATGGAGCCGTTCCACGCCCTGTGCATCCAGCACTATATGCGCCACGGCTTCCAGTATATGGGCATGATCACGGTGCTCACCGATGTGGTGCGCGAAAACAACCAGACCTACCGCCTCGGCTGGACCGAGCAGTGCAAGGATGGCACCAAGATGGGCGTGGGTTGCCCGGAGTACATTCTGCTGTTCCGCAAGCTCCCCAGCGACACCAGCACGGCCTATGCTGACGCCCCGGTGGCGAAGAGCAAGGAAGAATATACCCGCGCCCAGTGGCAGATCGATGCCCATGGGTACTGGAGGAGCTCGGGCGACCGACTTCCCACCAAGCGGGAGCTGGAGGCCATGCCAGTAGACAGCCTGCAGGCCGCATATCGGCGGTTCTCCCGCGGCACCGTCTACAGCTACGAGGATCATGTGGAGATGGCAAAGAAGCTGGACGCCGATGGGAAGCTACCGGCCTCATTCATGGTCGTTGCCCCGGGGAGCTGGACCGATCAGGTGTGGGACGATATCAACCGGATGCGGACGCTCAACACCACCCAGAGCCAGCGCCGGCAGCAGCTCCATGTATGCCCGCTGCAGATCGACATCGTGGAGAGGATCATCAATCGGTATTCCAGCCTTGGGGACGTTGTGTTCGACCCGTTTGCCGGGCTTTTCACGGTGCCGGAGCGTGCGGTGCGCATGGGACGCCAGGGCATCGGCATCGAGCTCAATGCGGATTACTTCCGAGATGGAGTTGGCTACTTGAAGGCCGCAGAGCTGGAGGTGGACATGCCGACGCTGTTCGACATTCTCAGCCCAGCATAGGAGGTGCACCATGAAACCCATCTACATCCCCAAGGGCAAGGCGCTGGAATACGCCGATTACTCCCTCAACATCTACACCGGCTGCAACCACGGGTGCACCTACTGCTACGCCAGTGACATGCATCGCAGGTTCCACCCGGAGCAGCCATTCGAGGATGTGCAGCCGCGGGAGGGCCTGCTGGAGGCATTGGACCGGCAGCTCTACTATGGCATGGCCGGGGTACCGTTCCGAGGCAAGACGGTTCATCTGTGCTTCACCTGTGACCCATACCCAGCGCCGCCGGTGGACACTACCATAACCAGGGCAGTCATCGGTAGGCTCAAGGCGGCCGGGTGCTATGTCCAGATTCTCACCAAGGGCGGGTGCCGCGCCATGCGAGACTTTGACCTTCTCGGGCCGGGTGATTGGTTTGGTGCCACTCTCACCGGGTTCAGCGCGGCGCAAGACGAACCAAACGCCGCACCAGGCCATGAACGCATCGAAGCGCTTTACCGGGCGCACGAAAAGGGCATCAACACCTGGGCCAGCCTGGAGCCGGTCCTCCATGAGGAGGAAGCATTCTGGACGATCAGGTATGTGGATTTCGTTGATCAGTTCAGGATTGGAAAACTGAATTATCGTCCATCGACCATCAATTGGGGGGCCTTTGGCCGGGAGTGTGAGAGGCTGGCCAAAGAACTTGGCCGGAACATCGTCATCAAGGACGACCTGCGGGCGGAGATGGAGCGACAGCCATAGCCGACCTCTGCCCAGCGGACGGGCGCTTGCCGTCCTTGTAATGGGTATTAACAATCCGTCCATGGAGGGGAGTTATGGGATACTCAGCTGAGAGGCACGAGATCCTGTTCGACAGGGAGCTGGAGGGGAGAGGGAACCACCACAGCCGGGGAAAGGAGCTGCAACATCAGGCTGTTGGGTTATACAGAACCAAGAGAATCGTATGCGGGGAATATCTGGAGCTGGAGAGCTTCCCCGTGTGGGTGTGGCAGAGGGAAGCCACCAGGGCAAAGAGGGTCAAGCCAACAGAGGCGGCCCAGCGGGCACAGAACCGGAAGAACGCACAGAAGAGGTTGATCAGGCTGATGAACACCAATTTCACCGAGGAGGATCTCTTCCTGACGCTCACCTACAGCGGGGAGCAGCCGGCCACCGTGGAGGCTGCCAAGAAGGACATGCAGGCATACATCCGCAGGGTGAAACGCTGGAGGGACAAGCAGGGGTTGCCAGAGCTTCGCTACATCTACACCGTCGAGTGCGAAGGCGAGGGCCGCCGGGCGCGGGTACATCACCACATCGTCATGACGGGGATGGATCGGGATGAGGCAGAGCGGCTCTGGGGGCTTGGCCGGGCCAACTCCAGCCGCCTGCAGCCGGACGAGTATGGCCTGGAGGGGCTGGCCCGTTACTTTTGTAAAACTCAGGGAACCCGGGCACCAGGGGAACGGATCTACAGCTGTAGCCGGAACTTGGAGAAGCCGCACATCACCTACTCTGAACAGAAGCTGTCAAGGAGAGCCATTGCCAGGGGCGTCGACAATGAGGCATCTTTGCGTGAGCTCATCGAGCGCCGGGAACCGGACTACATCGTCAACGACATCACAATCCGCAGGAGCGACATGGTGGCCGGTGCCTATGTGTCAGTCAGGATGCGACGCCGGCCGGGGGCAGCTGGGCGACGAAGGAACAAAACGAAGGATGAAGGAGGACATGAACGATGAGGATTGACACGACCGCGATCCGCGCCAAGCTGGCGCACGTGAAGAACGGCGATGTGCCGCAACCCCCCGCGGCTCTGGTTGCACTCAGGAGCCTTGTGACCGATGACGTGCCAGCCCTGCTGGACGACCGCGACGACCAGGCAGCGGAGATTGATCGGTTACAGCAATGGGTGAATGACCTGCAATCTGGCATGTATGTCAACTGCGTGTACTGTGGGCATCGGTATGGCCCCGAGGACAATGTCCCAAGCAGCATGGCGGAGGCCCTCAAGCTGCACGTTGAGCAATGCCCGAAGCACCCAATGTCGGCGCTCAAAGCTAAAAACATCCGCCTCACTGACGAAAAAGAGGACATGCGTGCCTGTGCTGTTTCGCTTGGCGAATCCTGCGATCAACTGACCGCCGAGAACGCCGCGCTGCGTGCCAAGCTCGACGAGACGCGGGCGCTGGCTCGTGACATGCTTGCCTACTGGGCATCGAACTGTTATGGCACGTCTGCGCTGCCTAACACCGACAGCCTACACGACCGCCTTTGTGTTCTGGCAGAGGGGGAGGGGAATTTGCATGATTGATGTGCTGTGCGACCATCAACTGTACCACTTTTGCCCAGCACATCTTCTGAATCGCATCAAGAAGCACGGGCTAACACTCGGTCGTTTCCCAATAATGACGCCAGATGGATTTGCTTTCATTCCAAACGTACAGTGGCTAACAACCGAGCCGGATCCAGAAAAGCAGAGCTGGGCGACGCAAGAAATGATCCAATACAGCCGCACGGAATACCGGTTGTCCATTGCTATATCGGAGCCTCTAAGGAGCCACCTATTCAGTGCGCTGGATTTTGTGGGGCGGTTACCAACTGAGGCGCGTAGTTTGGTTACTGATTGGGCCGGATCTGAACACTGGTACGTCTATGTGGGCCAAATACCACCGTTTTGGATTCGCTCTATTGATCGTATGCCACAGAATATTGGGAAGGGAGATCACACAGGAAGAACATGAGCAACTTTTACATCGCGTCGCGGCTGGAGGCCGCCGCCCAAGTCAAGCGGATGGCCAACATCCTAGTCGCCGCCGAACACACCCACACCTATGATTGGACGGCCCATGGCAGCGTCAAGCACGAGGGAGAGCAGCGCATCCGTGAGGTGGCCGGTCTGGAGGTCCAGGGGGTACGGGATGCAGATGTGGTCATCGTGATTCTGCCAGGTGGCCGCGGAACCCATGCTGAGCTTGGGCTCGCCATCGCCACCTACAAGAGCGTCATCATCTGTGCAGCCGACGATGAGGATTTCCAGCAGGACGAGAGGACCTGCGCGTTCTACTGGGCGGACAAAGTGCGGCATGTGACAGGCGGCATGGAGGACTGGTTGCCGGTGATCCTCTGGGAGTTAACGCCAGCATGGCGTAGGAAGCCGGTTGTGGGCACTGCAACATGATGACGGAGCAACAGGTGCGGGAGTACCTGGAGCGCACCGGGCAGCCGATCCCGCCGGAGCTGGCGGCCAAGCCGAAACGGGCCAAGTACGGAAGCCGCAAGACTGAGCATGCGGGGAGAGTGTTTGATTCCCAGCGGGAGGCCAACCGCTTTGCCGAGCTCGACCTCATGCTCCGTGCCGGCGAGATCGTTTGCCTCGCGCTGCAGGTGCCGTTTCAGCTCTCGCCAACCGTCCGATATGTGGCCGACTTTGTTTACAGGACCAGGGGCGGGGCTTGGGTCGTGGAGGATGCCAAGGGTGTGAGAACCAAGGAATACAGCCTCAAAAAGCGGCTGATGAAGGATTTGCTCGGCATCGAGATTAAGGAGGTATGACATGCCACTGCTCAACTACACGACGGAAATTCCAGCCATCAAGAGCGCTATGGAGATCGAATACAGCCTCATCCAGCACGGAGTGAAGAGCGTTCTCAAGGACTTCGATGATGACGGCCACATCGAAAGCATGAGCTTCATTCTCCCAGGGAGGTACGGGGCCATGCCGGTACGGCTTCCGGTCAACACAGCACCGGTTCTCGCCATACTGGAACGTCAGCGCCGGAGAAACAGCAAGGTCAAGGCCACAGCTGATCAGGCAGAGCGCGTCGCCTTCCGCATCCTCAAGGATTGGGTGGAAGCGCAGATGGCCATCCTTGAGACTGGCATGGTCAGCATTGAGCAGGTTTTCCTGCCGTACATCACAAATGCCGGAGGGCAAACGCTCTATGAGGTCATGGAAAGCCGGCAGTTTATGCTGGCCAGTGGGATGGAGGGCGACCGATGAACGCAACGCTACTTGTTGTGGAAGACCTGAAACGGTATCGGCTGAACCGGCTGTCCATCGAGAACATGGAGGACGAGATCAGGGAGCTGGAGGAAGTGGTGGCCCCGATGAAGGCCACGGATTATGAGCGCTCCAGCATGCCGGGGGGCTCTGGGGGCGACAACGCCGAGGAGCGCCGACGCGTGGAGGCGATGGATCGCATTGCCTACCTTCGCCCACGCCTGGCCTATGTCCGGGGTAAGGTGCGCCGCATGAATCGGTGCATGTCGTATCTGACGGCCGCGGAAGCGAGTGCCTTGTCTCTGGTCTACATCGACCGCCCTGCAGATTATCACGAGGGCATGCTGATTGAGCGGCTGGGCGTGGAGCGCACACAGGCCTATGACACACTGCGTCGGGCGAAAAACCGTTTTGCCGAAGCCATGTATGGGGTGGTGGATGGGTAGCCGATACAGCAGACCGGACAAAGACCGGACGAAAAAGCCGGAAATCTGTGGTATAACGGTAGTGGGTTTTGAGCCCGCAGGCAGAGATGTCGGCGGGCTCTTTGCTATGCAGGGGATAGACCGGGAGGTGTTGGCCATGTCTGTGCCGCTCATCCGATGGGTGAAGACGCCGACCTGCAAGGAATGCCAGTACCATAACTGGTTTGGGTGCAGGCTCAAGGAATGCGCCTATGCACAGAAGCGCAGCGATGAGCGGCTGAGGCAGAGCAAATGAAAGCCTGGGCAAAAGCCTTCTACCACAGCGCGGCGTGGCTGGCCTGCAGGGATTCCTACATCACATCAGTAGATGGTCTGTGTGAGCGTCATCTGCAGCGTGGTCAGGTGGTGCCTGGGTACATCGTTCACCACAAGGTGGAGTTGTCGCCGGCCAACATCAATGACCCAAGCATCACCCTAAGCCATGACAACCTGGAGTACCTTTGCCTGGACTGCCATAACGCAGAGCATGCGTTCGGGCTGGACGTCGAAGTGACTAGGCCGGGGCTCGGGTTCAACGACGACGGTCAGCTGGTGGAGATTCCGCGATGATGTATCCCCCCCCGTTTGAAAAGGCGGGTAGGCGCTGCTCCTGACCGGTGGGTGGCATTCGAATGACGCACAGGTCGCGCATGGGGGGTGTAGTTAGGAGGCTTTTTTCATGCAAAGCTGCAAAATCAATGAGTACGGAAAATATAGGGATTTGGCCGAAGATGAGGAGATTGCCCGGGAGGAAGCGGGGTTTGACGCGACTGAACGGAAGAAGCAAAAAGAAGCCAAAATCAGGCGGGAGTTGAACAAACTCAAAAGGATTTTTAAGTCACTTCCGCCTGATACAAAGGACACCGTGGCTTCCCTCATCGCGAATGCGGCGTTTATGGCGGTCACCCTGGAGGAGCTACAGGAAGAAATCAACCTCAACGGCACAACTGAGCGGTACCAGAACGGTGACAACCAGTTCGGCGTGAAAAAATCGTCAGCGGTTGAGGTTTACAACACCATGATTAAAAACCACATGGGCTGCATCAAGCAGCTGACAGATCTTTTACCGAAGGCGACGACCGCGGGGCCGGGTGATGACTTTGACGACTTCGCAAAGGAAAAGTAGGTCCCTGACCTACAGCTATCCCAACCCGATCCTGGAATACTGCAGTGCGATCCGGTCGGGATCGGAGGTTGTGTCGCGGAAGGTCCGCGTCGTCTACGAAAAGCTGGAGCGCATTATCCTGAACCCAGCCGGCAGGTGGATATACGACGAGCACAAAGCCAACCACGCCATTACCTTCATCGAGCGGTATTGCCGCCATTCCAAAGGCAAGTGGGGCGGAAAGCCGGTCGTGCTGGAGCTGTGGCAACGGGCATTTGTGGCCGCCATGTTCGGGTTTGTGGATAAAGATACCGGCTTCCGCAAGCACACCAAGACGCTGCTAATTGTCGCCCGCAAGAACGGCAAGTCGACACTCGCCGCAGCCATTGGCCTTTACTTGCAAACTGCGGACGGCGAGGCTGGACCGGAAGTTTATGCAGTTGCCACAAAGAAGGACCAGGCCAAGATCATCTGGCTGGAAGCTCGCCGAATGGTGCGGAAATCGCAGGCGCTTCGCAGGAAACTCAAGTGCCTGGTCGGTGAAATCGTAGGCGAATACAACGACAGCTTTTTCAAGTACCTCGGTTCGGACTCTGATACCCTGGACGGCCTGAACCCACATGGGGCGCTGGCCGATGAGATACATGCCTGGAAGGACCAGAACCTGCACGATGTCATCATCGATGGCATGACCGCCCGTGATCAACCAATGTTCTTGGAGACGACGACGGCTGGTACGGTGCGAGAGGCGGTTTATGACACCGAATATGAGACCGCAAGCAAGAGCATCGACGGGGTGGATGGTTTTGATGACGAGCGTCTACTGGCAGTCATCTATGAGCTCGACCGCCGGAGCGAATGGACCAACCCGGACATGTGGCGCAAGGCAAACCCAGGATTAGGCACGATCAAGGACCGCGAGGCACTGGCGGCTAAGGTAAGGCGTGCCATAGCCAACCCAATGCTGCAAAAGAATTTGCTGTGCAAAGACTTCAACGTTAGGGAGACCACGTCGGAGGCGTGGCTGACGTTCGAGCAGCTGAACAATGACGCCGAGTTTGAGCTGACACCGGAGGGGCTGGTACCGTACAGCTGGCGGCAGCTATCCGACGAGCGGCGTGAGCGTGTCGCAGGGCCGATTCTGCCGCGTCCACGGTATGGCATCGGTGGGACGGATCTTTCCACCACCACAGACCTTACAGCGGCCAAGGCGATCTTCATGCTCCAGGACGATCCGACCATCTATACCATGTCGATGTACTGGATACCAGAGGACTTATTGGAACGCCGGGTCAGGGAGGATAAAATCCCATACGACAAATGGCACGAACAAGGACTGCTCCGCACGACGCCGGGAAACAAGGTCAACCCACGATTTGTGACAGAGTGGTTTGTGGAGGTCCAGAGCGTTCAAGACATCTACTTGCCGTGGATCGGGTACGATTCCTGGTCGTCCACGATGTGGGCTGACGAGATGCGCGGTATTTTTGGAAAAGAATCCATGATCCCAATTATCCAAGGGAAGAAGACGCTGTCAGCGCCGATGAAGTCGCTTGGGGCTGATCTTGAGGCAAAAATCCTCAACTACAACAACAACCCGATCGACAAATGGTGCCTGAGTAACACGGCCATCGAAATGGACAAGAACCTGAACATCCAGCCCTGCAAGACAAAAAACCAGCGTCAGAGGATTGATGGCACTGCGGCGTTGCTAGACGCCTACGTGGTGCTGCAGGATCGGTACAACGATTACTTAAGCATGATTTGAGGTGGCGTAAATGGGCTTATTTCAACGGCTGTTCAACACTTCACCGCCGCCGCAGGTGGTGCGATTTCAGCTGGTCACCGACCGGGGCAACGGGTTTTATTCATGGGATGGCAAGCTGTACCGGTCAGACATCATCCGGGGGTGCATACGCCCAAAGGCAAAGGCTATGGGCAAGCTGGTGGGCAAGCACATACGGGAGACGGTCACCAAAGGCGGGGGAAAGACCATAGCGACGAACCCGGACGCCTACATGAGGTTCCTACTGGAAGAGCCGAACCCTCTGATGACCGGGCAAATGTTGCAGGAGAAACTGGCCACTCAACTCGCGTTGAACAACAACGCATTTGCGGTCATCGTTCGTGACGCCAACGGCTACCCAATGGAGATTTATCCGGTGCCAGCGATGTCGGCGGAGGCAATCTACTCGCCTGACATGGCTCTGAGCATCAAATTCCTGTTTCCAAATGGTCGACAGGCAACGTTCGATTATACCGACCTCATCCATCTGCGCCGTGATTTCAACGAAAATGACGTCTTCGGTGAAAGCCCGGCCCCTGCCCTTACGCCGCTGATGGAGATCGTGAACACCACCGACCAGGGTATAGTCAAGGCTGTAAAGAATTCTGGCATCATCCAATGGCTGTTGAAATTCTCAAATGCCATGCGGCCTGAAGACTTGCAGAAGCAGGCAAAGGACTTCGCTGACAACTACCTGCGCATAACCGGTGAATCGTTGGGGGTGGCGGCCACCGACAGCAAAGCAGAGGCGGTACGGGTTGAGCCGAAGGACTATGTGCCCAACGCCGCCCAGATGGACAGAACCACCCAGCGCATCTACTCATTCTTCAATACCAACAACAAAATTGTGCAGTCCAGCTACACCGAGGACGAATGGAATGCCTATTTTGAATCGGAGATCGAGCCGGACGCAATCCAGCTAAGCCAAGAGTACACACGCAAGCTGTTCACGCGCAAGGAGCGAGGGTTCGGAAACCGCATCTATTTTGAAGCGGCAAATCTGCAGTATGCATCCATGGGCACAAAGCTATCGTTGGTGGCCATGGTGGATCGCGGGGCGATGACCCCGAATGAATGGCGCTCTGTATTCAACCTGTCGCCAATCGATGGCGGCGATGACCCGATCCGCAGACTGGACACTGCCCCGGTAGGAGGTGAAAGCAAATGAAAATCCCGGTAAAAGGCGTCATTATCCCAACCGACGACAAATGGATCTATGACTGGTTTGGAATGGACTCCACCACACCCAGAGACATCGAGGAGGCGCTATCCAAGTCAAACGGGCTGCCGGTGGATGTGGAGATCAACTCCGGCGGCGGCGATATCTTCGCGGGGTCCGAAATCTACACCCAGCTGAGGGGTTACAAGCCGGGCGTCAGGATCACGGTGGTTGGCCTTGCGGCTTCGGCGGCATCTGTCATCGCCATGGCTGGCCCAAGTGAGATATCCCCAACGGCAATGGTCATGGTGCACAACGTCACGACCGACACCTGGGGCGACTACCGTGCCATGGACCACAGTTCTGATGTGCTCAAACGCGCCAACCGGGCGATGGCTGCGGCTTACATCGCCAAGTCTGGGATGAGTGAGAAAGATGCACTCGCCATGATGGATAAGGAGACATGGCTGACGGCACAACAGGCCATTGATGTGAAGCTCATCGACCGGGCGATGTTCAGCGACACTCGCTTGATTGCCAGTTTCGGCAGCCAGATGCTGCCGTTTGAAGTCATCCAGAAGATGCGGAGCTCGCGCGAAAACCCACCACCGGAAAACGTTTCGGCGGCGGGATCGATAAAAGCAAAAATTGAACTGCTGAGACTGAGAGGAGAAATGAAATGACCAGAGAGCAGTACCTGAACAAGCGCAACACCCTGCTCGACGCCGCACAGGCCCTCATCGACGAGGGCAAGCTGGATGAGGCCAAAGCCAAGAGTGGCGAGGTCGAGGCGCTGGACAACCAGTACGATGCCGAGGCCAAGGCTGCCGCGAACCTCGTCGCCCTGCGCGAGAACACCCGCATCACCGACGTGACCGGCGCTGGTACTGGCACCTTCGCCACCATGGCGCAGGCCATCCCTGCTGAGGACATGTACGACACCGTGGAGTATCGCAACGCGTTCATGGGCAACGTCCTTCGCGGCACTCCGATCCCGGCGAAGTTCACCAACGCCGACGCCAACACCAAGACCACTGACGTCGGCTCTGTCATCCCCACGACTATCATGCAGAAGATCGTGGAGAAGATGGAAGCCACCGGTATGATTCTGCCGCTGGTGACCAGGACGGCCTACAAGGGCGGCCTGGCCATTCCGACGTCCACCGTCAAGCCTGTGGCTACGTGGGCCAGCGAGGGCGCCAGCTCCGACAGGCAGAAGAAGACGACCGGCAGCATCACCTTCGGGTATTTCAAGCTGCGCTGTGCGATCAGCATGTCGCTGGAAAGCACGGTCGTCTCCCTGAGCATGTTCGAGGCAGCCTTCATCGCCAATGTGACCGAGGCGATGGTCAAGGCTCTGGAGCAGGCCATCATCAGCGGCAACGGGACGTCCCAGCCCAAGGGCATTCTGACCGAGACCGTTGTCACCGGACAGAATGTCGACATTGCCGCTGCTGACGCCCCGGGTTACAGCACGCTCATCGACGCCGAGGCCGCGCTCCCGCTGGCATACGACGCTACTGCCAAGTGGGCAATGACCAAGAAGACGTTCATGACCTTCATCGGCATGGTGGACGAAAACGGCCAGCCCATTGCCAGGGTGAACTACGGCATCAACGGTCGGCCGGAGTACGTTCTGCTGGGTCGACAGGTTGTCGTGAACGACTACATGGCCAACTATGCGGCGACTGTTGCCACCGCCACCGTCGTTGCATTCCTCTTCAACTTCTCCGACTACGTCCTCAACACCAACTATGACGTCACGGTCAAGCGGTTCGAGGACAACGATACCGACGATGAGGTCACCAAGGCGATCATGCTTGTTGATGGCAAGGTCATCGACAAGAATTCCCTCGTGACCATCACGAAGAAGGCGGCCTAGGCTGCCGGATGAGGTGAGCCATGGCCATATTGGACGACGCCAAGGGGGTGCTGCGAATCGGCAGCACCTCCTTTGACTTTGAGGTTTCCGGGCTAATCGCAGAGGCTAGGGCGGACATGGTGTTGTGCGGCGTTTCGTACGAAAAGGCAAACGATGAGGCTGATCCGCTCATTAAGCGGGCAATTCTTGTCTATTGCAAGGCGAATTTTGGGTGGAACAACCCCGATGCCGAACGCTTGCAGCGCAGCTATGAGTCCATCCGAAACCATCTGACCATGTCGACGGAATACACCTGAGGTGCAGCAGATGCTATGGAATCAGACACTTGAGCTGCTCTCCACCGTAGAGGGCACGGACGCCCGCGGGGAGATCACCCAGACCGAAACGGCCCGGCAGGTGTTTGCAGACCGCCAGAGTGTGCGGCAGAGCGAGTTCTACGCCGCCCAGACGGCCGGCATGAAGCCGGAAATCATGTTCATCATACGGGCCGCCGACTACCAGGACGAGCAAGCCCTGCTGCACGAGGACCAGCGGTATACCGTGATTCGCACCTACAGCAAGGATGGCGAGACGCTGGAGCTGGTTTGCAGCCGAGGGGTGAGGTAATTGGCCGGTAAGAGTACCGTCAAGTTTGAAAGCAAGGCGGAGAGCGCTAAAAACGGCATGCTGGAGCAGATTAAGAAGGCGCTGCGCAAGTCGGCGAAGATCCTCAAGGAAGCGGCCAAGGCGGCCGTGCCCGTTGAGTCCGGCGATCTGCAGAAGGTGATTGCCACCTGGGTGCGTGTGAACAAAAAGACCGGCGAGGTCAAGCTGGAAGTGGGCGTCTACAACGCCAAAAAGGCGAAGGCCAAGGGGCTGGCGCCCGCCGGCAGCCGTGCACACCTTGTGGAATTCGGTTCCATTCACAACAGGCCGGTGTCTTTCCTGAAAGCGCCGACCGTGGAGAACATCGAGGCCATCCGCCGGGCGCAGGCCGAGTTCCTGCCCGGCATTGTCAACCTGGACAGCTTCCAGGACGTGGATGAGGAGGTGGAACCCGAATGAGCATCCGCAACGAGATCAAGGAAGCGCTGCGGGCGGCCCTCGGCGCTTCTTTCTACTTCGAGGAATCGCCGGAGCAGGTGGCCTATCCATACCGGGTGGGCAGCTTCGGCTCCAGCTTCGACGATGAGGTCGCCGAGGTTACCTTTCTGGAGCTGGACTACTGGAGCCAAGGCAAGTCCACCGCGGCGCTGGATGACCTCATCGAGGCCGACGCCGGCGACGGCGACCGGCTGTACCCTACGGGCCTCAACAAGAGGCGCATTGAGCTGCCGGGCGGCTACGTCGCTCTGGCGCTGGATAGCTGCGTGCCGGTCGAAGACCCTGACAGAACGATCCGCCACCGGCGGGTTACCTACAGCATGCGAATTTACAGGGAGGGATGAATCATGATCAGAAACATCACCCAGGTGCAGCGGGAGAACATCATCCTGGACGCTGCCATTGTCTTCGCCGATTACGGCCTCGCCACCCAGCGCGAGATTGGCATCACCAAGGGCGGCGTGGAGTTCGCCGTCACGGAGAATGTGCGCCAGATCGAGTATGACGGCTCCCGCGGGATGACCAAGGGCATGGAGGTCGTTGACGGGATTGACGCCTACCTCAAGGTGTCCACGCTGGAGACCTCGTTGGACAACCTGAACCTGGCGCTCGGAGCCGCCACCAAGACCACCACCGCCATCACCAACACGCCGGGCGGTGTCATCCCGGACGCGCGGTACCTCACCAACGTCACCGCCTTTGGCAAGCGCAACGCCAGCAGCAAGTACACCAAGATCACCATCAAGAACGCGCTGGCGGCCGGCGGGCTGACCCTCTCCACCACCGACAAGGGCGAGACGGCCGTCGACCTGCAACTCAATGCCCATTGGAACCCGGCTGATCTTTCAGAGAACATCTATAAGATCGAGGATGACACCGTGGGCCCTGAAGACTATGCGGGAGGTGCGTGATGCTGACATTTAAGATGGTGAAGCCGCTGGGCGGGGTGCTCAAGCGCCTGGACACGCAGGCGATGGTGGAGCAATTGAAGGGGATCGACATCCACGATGAAAATGCCGCCGAGCAGGTGGGCATCACAATCGTGGGCATGATTTTGCCCAAGGTGGAGGACGTTGCCGATGACCTGGTGAAGCTCGTGGCGGCCTACAAGGGCGTGTCCTTCGAGGAGGCGCTGGAGATGGACCCGCTCTCCACCCTCAAAGAGCTGTTTTCGGAGCCGGGATTCTCCGATTTTTTCAGATCTGCTGCGGGGTTGGCTGGCCGGAAGTAATCCGCATCCTCGCAGCTCACTACGATCTCAACTATCTGGCAGATGTGGAAATCGCCCTTCTGCCAGATTTTCTTTCCTCTGCGATGGTCGCGGAGGCGAAACAGCAAGTTCTCAACGAGGTAATCAACGAGGTTTTGCTGCAGCTACTGAACGTGAACGTATCAGGGCTGCCGCAAGCGGGGCAGCCCAAGGGCTCGGACCGTGATATCCAGGATATCCGGAGGGCATTCAACCTGTAAAAGGGAGGGCGAACCCCGTGGCAACGTCGATTTTCAGCCTATTCGGCGAGGTTTTCATTGACAACGACAAGGCCAACAAGGCCATCGATGACACCACGAAAAAGGGTGAAGGACTTGGAAGCAAACTCGGCAAGGGTTTCGCGGCGGTCGGGAAGGGCGCCGCGATCCTTGGCGGGGCTGCTGTGGCCGCCGGGACAGCGCTGACGGGCGTCGCGCTCAAAACGGCAGATACCGCGTCCACCATCAATGACATGTCCCAGCGGCTGGGTATGAGCAAAACGGAATACCAAGAATGGGATTACGTGCTCAAGCAAAACGGCGTTAGTATTGAGAGCATGTCGACCGGCATGAAAACGCTGACCAAAAACGTGTCGGAGATGGCCGCGGGGAGCGGGAAGGGTGCTGAACTCCTAGGTAAGCTCGGCATTACGCTGGAGGACACAAAGAACCTCTCCCAGCAGGAGATCTTCAAAAAGACCGTCATGGCACTGCAGGAGATGCCGGCCGGGTTTGAGAAAGCCCGCCTTGCCCAGCAGCTTTTTGGCAAGCAGGGGCAGGAAATGCTGCCTATGCTCAACGACACTAAGGGCTCGGTGCAGGGCCTCATGGACAAGGCCCACGAGATGGGCATGATCATGAGTGATGAGGCAGTCACCGCGGGGGACAACCTGGGCGACACCATCGACACCTTAAAAGGCGCGGCAGAAGGTTTATTCAATCAACTGGGAACGGCGTTGATCCCCATAGTGCAGCAGATGGCAACGGCCATCCTGGCGCTCATGCCCACGCTGCAGCCGATCATTGACCAGATGATGCCCATCCTTGCAAACCTATTGCAGACAATCGCCCCTGTGCTCCTACAGCTGATCCAAACTCTGTTACCCCCGCTGCTGGACATGGCACTCGCATTGATGCCACTGTTCCAGATGATCGTAGAACAGGTGCTACCGCCGATCCTCGACCTCATCACCCAGCTCCTGCCGTACATCGTGCAGATCGTCGAGCAGTTGGTACCGGTATTGGTGGAGCTGCTCAACACGCTTCTGCCCATCATCATGCCGATCATCGAGGCCATCCTGCCCCCGCTGCTGCAGCTCCTCGATGCCATCATCACCCCGCTCATGAAGCTCCTCAACGTGATCATGCCGCCTTTGACGGCCGTGATCCGAACCCTCGGCGGGGCGCTGCGTGACAACCTAACGCAGGCATTCAAGGGCCTGCAGCCGATCATTGAGGCGGTGAAGACCCACTTCACGCTGCTCATCGACTTTGTGAAGAACGTCTTTACCGGAAACTGGAGCGCGGCCTGGCAGAACGTGAAGGACATCTTCGCCAACGCCTTCAACGGCCTAAAAGCGGTGGCAAAGGCCCCTGTGAACTACGTCATCCGGGCCATCAACACCATGATTCGGGGCCTGAACGGCCTTAAAATACCGGACTGGGTCCCGGGGTTGGGCGGCAAATCCATCAACCTGCGGGAGATCCCGCTGCTGGCGAAGGGCGGCATTGTGTCCCGCGCCGGCTCTGCCATCGTCGGCGACGCCGGCCCGGAAGTTCTGAACTTGCCCCGGGGCGCCGAGGTGCGGCCACTGGACAAGGTGGGCGGCGGCGTTACCCTGCAGTTCAACGCCCCTGTAACCATCGTGGGGAACAACGGCATGCAGCAGTTTGTCCGCATGATCGCGGAGCAGCTGTCACTCAATGAGGCGCGGTACAGCCGCGCGGGAGGGATAGCATGATCGGTCTAGGGTTCACTCTCAATGGCATCCACAGCGACGCCTATGGCATCCTGTGCAAGTCGCAGCGGGAGCTCATGCCGGGCCGGGAGGCGAAAGAACTTGCCGTCCCGGGCCGGCATGGCACGTTTGAGTATGGCGATCCAGTATTCGGCAAGCGCACTTTCGTGCTGACCTGCACCATCCAGGCGTCGACGCTCCCGGCGATGCGGAGCGCAGCGCGTGGCATCGCGGCATGGCTGGCCAGTGCGACGGAGCTCATCTTTGACGATGACCCGGGCAAGCGCTGGACGGGCAGGGTCTACGATGCGGTGGGGCTCGATATTGTCTCGGTCACGGGGCAATTCGAATTCACCTTCTCGGCCCAGCCTTTCGCCGAGGATACGGTGGAGCAAACCGCCACAATCAACGGCACGGCGGTGGACTACGGCACGCAGATGCACTTCTACCCGGTCATTACGGTCACGTACTCGGCACCGGGCACATCGCTGCTGGTGCTGCACCAGGAGAGCGGTCAGCACATCCAACTGGCCGGCACCTTTGCCGCAGCCGACGTGGTGGTGATTGACATGGCCAGGGGCAAGGTGACGCGCAACGGCTCGGCCATCATGCCGGCGGTGGCGCTCGACTCCCTGTTCTTCGGCGTACCTACCGGGAGCCAGACCATCACGATGACGACCGACGGCGCAGCCACGGCCACCATGGCCTATCGGAGGCGCTATTTATAGGAGGGAGGGCACGGCATGTTCCAACTCAAGGTTCTAAATGAGGCCGAGGAGCTTGTGGCCGTTCTCTCCAACGATTTGCTAAGCGCTTGTCCAATCGCCGAGTTCCGAATCAAGCTGGAGGCCTTGGCCGGTGGTGCCTACTCGGATACCTGCACACTCACCATACCGGCGACTCACGAGGATGCGGCCTATGTGACTGATGGCGCCTATCTGCTCTACCAGGACCGGGACGGTTACTGGCAGGAGTACCGCATCACCCGCCCGCAGCGGGTGGACGGGGACGGCAGCACGATCACCGCCGAGGGAGAGCATGCTTTCTGTGAGCTGCAGGGGGAATGGCTGGACGATGTCAGGCCGACGTCCACCACGGCTGCCTCGGCAGTGAGTCAGGTGCTGGGCGGGACCCGTTGGCAGCTCGGCCAGGCCGAGAACCTTGGCGCGGCGTCCTGCCGCATCTACAAGACCAGCGTGCTGGCGGGCCTCGTCGCCGTGGCCACGGCCTGGAGCGGGGAACTGCGGTTCCGCCTGCAGGTGGTGGGTGGCGTGATCGTTGGCCGGTATGTGGACATCCTCGCCCGCCGAGGCGCGGACACAGGCAAGCGCTTCGAACTCACCAAGGATCTCGGCCAGATCAAACAGACGATTGATCGCAGCGGGATATACACGGCCCTTGTCGGCAGAGGCAAGGGCGTGGAAGTAGACGGCGGTAGCGAGAGCGAAGATCCGGCATATGGCCGCCGGCTGGAGTTTGACGAGGTGGCCTGGGCGGTTGCCTCCGGCGACCCGGTGGACAAGCCCGCCGGCCAAAACTGGGTTGGGGATGACGCTGCCGCCGCTGCCTATGGTCCAGCCGGCCGGCACATCCGAGGGTGCGTGAAGTTCGACGACATCACCGACGCCGGGGAACTCCTGACGGCCACATGGGAAGCGCTGCAGGCAGCCAAGACCCCCAATGTAACCTATGAGATGGATGTGCTGGTGCTGGAGGGCCTGACGGGATACGAGCATGAGGCGGTGCGCCTGGGCGACACCGTGCGCGTCATCAATACCAGCGTGACGCCGGCCATCACGGGTGAGGCTCGCGTCATTGCACTGGATGTGAGCATTCCATCGACGAGCACCGACAACAAGGTGACGCTCGGCAACTACATCCCGAACCTGAGCCGCTCGATGTCGGTGCTGCAGCAGCAGCTCGCCGATATGAAGGACCGTGCCGGGGTGTGGGACAGGGCGACCGTCATCTCACCTGGAGACGCAGACAGCGGCATCCAGTACATGATCGACCTGCTCAAGGTGCAGCTGGCCGCGACCGTGACCGGTTTTGCCACCGATGCCAATGGCAATTTCGTCTTTGAGGACCCGGGGCACACCAAGGCCCTAAAGCTGGGGGCCGGAATCCTGGCCATCGCCAACACCAAGCTGGGCAATGGGGAGTATGACTGGCAGACCTTCGGCACGGGCGACGGCTTCACCGCCTCCCTCATCAATGCCGGCACGTTGAGCGCGGCGGTGGCCTTCGCCGGCCAACTCATCGCCGCCTATGGCACCATCACACAGCTGACGGCGGGCATCCCGACCGCGGCACACATGGTGCAGGGGGTGGATGAGAGCGGAGATCCGTACATCGACGTGTACGATGACGATTTGACGCTCAGGCGCTCCATTCGTAAGGATGGGGACTATTACGGGACTTCGGCGGTGCAACGCACCTACGCCATCGGCACACGCACCGGGATCGGTATCTTTGTTGGGTAGGAGGTAACCCATGCCAACGCTCACGTTTTACCCGTCCAAGGCAAAGAACTACCGGGACGGCGCCGGGTGGGAAGACAACGACAACCTTTACATGGGCGAGTACAACCCAGGGGTCTCAGGCGACAACTACGGCATGATGTGGCTGGACAACGTCGTGGCGTCCCTGCAGGGCATGGTCATCGATGCGGTGTCCCTGCGGCTCACCCGGCGTACAGGCGGCACCGATGCCGACGGCAACATTGGCGTTTATGATCACTTGTACTCCAAAACCACGGAGGCCGTGTCCGCCTCTGCGCTCTACCATGGGCAGGACATCAGCCAGGGCAATTTCCGCGTTGGCAACACCAACACGGTGACGCTGCCCAACGCCTTCGCCGAGCGCATCCGGGACGGGGCGTCGCAGGGCCTTTGCCTCTACCGGGCGTCTGGCTTGCCATACATGGTTTTCGAGGGCATCACGGCAGAGGCAAGCAAACGGCCGATGGTCACAATCGTCTGCCACGCCGCTGAGCCGGATCTTGCAACCCCTGAAATGATCGCACCAGGAACGGTGAAGACCAACAGCAAAGCCTTTTCATGGGCGCCATCCCTGGACAACTACGGGCTGATTTCCGCCTCCAAGATCTCGTACACGATGCAGATCAGCACCGATGGCGGGGCCACCTGGGGCACGTCATATGTCACGGCAAACGGCGTGAGCCAGTACACCGTGAACATGCTGACGAGGCTGGGCATTTCGGCCGGGCAGTATTTCTACAGCGCCAACCTCCGCATCCGCGTACAGGCTAGGGTGCTTTACAACGGGACCTATTACTTCTCCGGCTTCTCGGCAATCGTCGCGTTCGTGGTGGACTACCGGGTACCGCCGAGCGCCCCTGGCATCCCCGTGCTGTCCAAGACGGTTGGTGGAACGGCCATCACCCAGGCTTTTGAGGGTGAGACCATTGTCATCACCATGACCAAGCCAAGCGCCTGCAACGCGCTGGACGCGTCCGGGGCGACCAACAATCTGACATACCAGGCGGTGCTTGCCTCCGGTGCTGTGCTTGCCTCCGGGGCAGCACTGGTGACGGCGGCTTTCAAGGCGCTCAGTGCCGTCATCGGCAACCTGACGACTGGCAAGGATGATCTTTCGACCAGTGTCAAGGGCAAGGTAACGGACACGCCAGGGCAAGCGAGTGCCTACTCGGCGGGCGCTGCGCTCACCGTGAAGCGCTACCGGGCGCCGACGCTCACGGTGACCAAAATCGAGCGGGGAAAGACAACCGCCAAAGTGCACATAGCTGTTTCGGACACCGGGTATGGCGGCACACAGGAGGCAGACCAGGTCGGCACCATCGAGTACAAGCTGGCCAGCGGGGCGTGGACTGTGGCAACGCTAAACGGGAGCGATCTGGCCAACTCCTTTGATCTGACCGGGCTGACCGAGGGCAACAGCTATGGTTTGCAGCTCCGGGCAACCAACGTTCCCCCCGAGAGCACGGCGCTGGCGCCCAAGACCGGCACCGTGTACGCCACCAAGATTGTGGCCTACTCCCCTGGCATGTTTGTCTGGAGTGATGGCGCGGGCGGGAGCGGCGCGGCCACAAAGGCCCTCATCGTTGGCAGTGACTATGAGGCGGCGGTCGAGCCTGGCTGGGCCGTCATACAGAACGGCCTACGGCTCGGGGACTTCTGGGCGGCGGCGCTGACCAACTGGGGCATGTATCTGCGCAACAGGTTCACCCAGGAAGCTGGGGATGCCTTCTCGGCCACCGGGGAGGATCTTGGCAGCGGGCAGTATGGTGTGAATTTCAAGATCATGGCCCCGTTCGATGTTATGAACTTCGGTAACCTTGCCAATGCGGCCGCATTTCAGGTGCGCCAGGCTGCCGACGCTGGCAACGAGATCCTGAATGCCTGGGAAAACATCCACATGCATGGGAAGAAAATCGTAGGGGCCGGTGCGGTTGCTGTCGACGGGGTGTCAATCCTCCCAATAAAGACCCTGTGGGATGGCTCATGGAGCACGGGGGACATCACGGTCACAGGCCAGGCCCCATACACCCATTTTGACGTGCGCCCAGAGGGCTCCATCGCAACGATCCACGCCATACGGGTATCGAGCGGCATCGTTGCCGGCGAAGGGGCTGCCCCTTCTGGCACGACGCAGCTGCACTATTACTTCCGCGCGACCGTGGTAGGCGATGTGTGGACGCTGGTGGCCTGTAGGTCGGTCAACGAGTCCACTGGCGCGGTCACCAGCCTGGCAGTGGATTACATCAAGGGAACGGCATAAGGAGGGACAGGATGCAACTGAAACTTGACGCCGACGGCTACATCGTCGGTTATGCAACGGTGGGCGGGTTCCCAGGTGGCGTTGAGGCGACGGAGGCTGCACTGCTGCCCGCCATGCAGGTGGCCGGGGTAAGCACGCTGGACGCGGAAGGAGCGGACGAGGAGCAGTTGTCCAGGCTACTGAGCTTCCGCCGGCTGCTGCGTTGCTACCGTTGGCTGGACGGTGCTCTGTACTTCGATGATGGCAAGCGCGCCGAGGCTGAGATCCAGGAATGCGAGATGGCCATGGCCGCCATACGCCTGCAGCGTGACGACCTACTGAGGAAAAGCGACGAGTACATGTGGGCTGATCGGCCGATGGCTGATGAGCTGCGCAGCGCATGGCGCACCTACCGGCAGGCGCTTCGGGACCTCCCGGAGACCATTGCTGATCCGCTGGCGGCCATCGTGTGGCCCACGTCACCGGCAGAACAGGAGGCATTATGATCGTAGCAGCTAGACGGAAGCGCGGCGACGCGCTGGCATATCCAATTGAGATCAGTGACGAGGACGGAGCAGTACTATCGCCAGACCCGTCGGCCCTGCGGTCACAAATTCGCACGACCGCAGGTCGGCTGCTTGCCACGCTAGCCATCTCCAGGGCGACCGACCCGGACACCGGCGCAGTAATCCCGGGGCGTTACATCCTGTCGGTACCAGGCAGCACACAAAGCTGGCCGACCGGACAACACGAGAGTGACGTGGAACTGTACCTTGACGACAGCGGAAAGCCAACCAGCAGCGAGATCTACGCGGTGATCATTGAGAAGGATGTGACGCGCGATGGCGACGATTAAGCTGGTTACACAGGTCGGGTCATTGCCGGTTGTGCAGCTGAAAGCACCCACTGGCCCAATGCCGGTGATACGCATACCGACGCTGGCATATGTGCCGGTGCCTGGGCCGCCTGGGCCTCCTGGCTCACCGGGCACGGGTGGAGGAGTGAACATCGTTGTCGCCGACGGCGAGCCTGGCGACACCAACGCCTTATGGTATGACACAAGCGACTGAGGAGGGCTGCCGCGATGGCAACGAAATACACAGAGAAGAAATTCAACGGCAGCTCGTGGGAGACATTCTACCCAAAAACCACGGGCGACCAGATCATTGACGATGCCACCCACCGACTGACGACAGACACGGAGAAAACGGCCTGGAACGGCAAGGCCGCGCGGCCGGCCAGCCCGACCGCGGGTGACCTGGCTCAGCTGGATGCCAACGGCGATCTGGTGGACAGTGGCAAGAAGATCAACGACGCCGGCACCGGTACGGGCGTACTCTGGACGGCGGCACAGGTGCAGGCAGCCATCGATGCCGCCGCATCTGGCACTGGCTCAACGCTCAAGCCTGCCGTGGCTGACGTCACGGCTCTCAAGGCGCTGAACACGACATTGGCCGCCACCTACCCGGATAAATGCCTCATCAACGTGGAGGCGATGGGCCTCTACCGGCTCGACCGGGACAGCTCGGACGCCGGCGACGATAACCGCATCGTGGCGCCGACCACGGGTGTGGGCCGCTGGTTCAAAATGTCTTCGGCCATCAATGACCACGCCAACCTCTCCAGCCTGCAGGGCGGTGCCGCCGGCGAGTATTATCACCTTACGGCTACTCAGCAGGCCAGGGCCATTGCCGCCCCGATCTTCACCGTAGGCACGGCACAGCCCACAAGCCCGACGGCGGGTGATTTCTGGTTCGACACCAACTGAGGGGGCGGCTATATGGCAACCGTGCGTGGAGATCTCAAGAGGTACAATGGCGCCTCGTGGGATGTGTTGGAGATCCGGCCACAGGTGCTGAACGGGAAGATCGTTGTGGAGTTGGGCGATTCGTGGCTCTATGGCCTTGGATGGGATGGCTACGGGCTCCACTACCTGCTTCAGCAGGCATACCCAAAAGCGGTGTTCTACCGTCTGGCGATGTCAGGTGCCTACATGTCGCACAACGAGACGCTGGGGGCACAATACCTAACCATTAAAGCTCAGTACGACTATATGAAGGCGCAAGGCATTGTGCCAGATCTCATACTGTTCGACGGCGGCGGAAATGACGGGCTGAATCTGGTGCCACCCGGGAACATCCTCAACGGGTACAGCACGAGCGGAGCCGACTTGACGCAGCCTGTGCAGGCCTGCGAAGCATTTCTGGATAACGTGGCCACCGACTTCCCTAACTGCCGGGTCGGCTACATCGCCATCCAGAAGGCAGCGCCAGCCATGGACATCCTCATTCGCCCGGTGATCGAGCAGGTCATGTCGGTGTGCCGCAAGCGCGGGGTGCCAGTGCTCGACTTTTGGAAGCTCTCTGAGCTCAACGGGGCGCTCGCCTCGCACAACGCTAACTTCTTCCTTCAGGGAGATGGCCTGCACCCAAACGAGCAGGGTTATCGACGCTTCGTGTTCCCGCTCCTGGAGGCGTGGCTGAACAGCAACCTGGGATGGGGCGGAGAGGCAGAGGCGCGGGATCGGCTGGTGCTGATCGACAACGATTTCCTGCTCAACACCGCATACGGTCTCGCCCCACTGACCGGGGCGGCGATTTCCGCTGGCACAATGAATGCCATTGCGGGTGATGCGAATCACCCGGGCGTGGTGGACATCAAGTCCAGCACCACAGCAAACAGCGGGTGGTACATCCGCAGCTTGCAGGATAGCCTTCTGTTGGCCGGCGGAGAGACCTTTGAGCTGGTATTTAACCTGATTACCCTGGCCAACACAACGGTGCGGGTGGGGTTCCACGATTCCACAACCACGGCCGCGCCGACGGACGGGGTGTTCGCAGAGATCCTCAACGGAGTGCTGACGGCAAAGAGCCGTTCCAATGGCACAGAGACGGCCGCGGCTACCACAGCGCAGCTCTACGCGTCCGTGTGGATAAAGCTGGTGATTCGGCTGAGTCCAGATCTATCACAGGCCACATTCACGGTGCAATTGGTAAATGGGTCTATCGGCTGGATGGCCACCGTGGCCACCAACCTCCCGACGGGGAGCGGGCGGCAGGTGGGCATCTCCATCGTGGCTACGAACTCGGGCACGACGGCGGTGTCACTGCTCCAACTAGACAGGCTGCTCTGCACCATCGAGGGGCGCAGGCTGATGCGCTGAGCCCATCAAAACCGCTTTCGGCCCCTGGGGATTCCCGGGGGCTTTACATTACAACGAGAGGAGAAAAGGAATGAACTGGCTGGATCTTGTCAAGTTGGTTGTGGCCGCCGTGGGCGGCTTCCTGAGTTGGATGTTCGGAGGATGGGATATGAGCGTACTTGTGCTGGTGGTGTTTGTCTGTGCGGACTATCTGACGGGCATCATCGCCGCCGGCATCAACCGCGAACTATCGTCCGCCGTTGGGTTCCGTGGCATCGCCAAGAAACTGTTAATTTTCGTCATGGTGGCCATCGGCGCGATGCTCGACCGATACCTGGGGCAGGACTTCGTGCGGGATGCCGCCTGTACCTTTTACATCGCCAATGAGGGCCTGAGCATCCTCGAAAATGTTGGCAGGGCCGGGGTGCAGTACCCGGCCAAGCTCAAGGCCGTGATCGCTGCACTTAATAAGGATGACGCCGCCGACGAGGCGGAGAAGGAGGAATAATCATGGCATACACCATCGCCGAAAAGCTGATGAAGAAAAACCGCTGCTTCCTGGCAGGTGCCAAGTGGAAGGGCGGCAAGCCCACGGGCATTATGATCCACAGCAACGGGTGCCAAGGAGTGGCCGCCAAGGACTGGCCGGGCCGCTGGAACAACATGCTTTCCTCTAAGGCTGCCCACGCGCACGTGGACAGCACGAGCGTCGTGCAGGCGCTGCCATGGAATATCCGCGGCTGGCACGCCGGTGGCAAGGCCAATCAGACCCACTTGGGCGTGGAGTTCTCCGAGCCGTTGACAGACACGCCGGAGGACTTTGCGGCAGCCTGGGAGCGCGGTGTCTGGCTGACGGTATACTGGTGCCAGATGTTCGGCCTGACTGCCGACAACGTGATCGCCCACTATGAGGGCTACAAGCTGGGCGTGGCCAGCAACCACGGGGACGTGCGGAATGACCCCGCATACAAGCGCGCGGCCGACAAGAAGGGTCAGGGCTACTTCACTCGTAACGGAAAGACCATGGACGATTTCCGCGCGGCTGTGCGCATTGCGCTTGCAGTGGCCGCCGCAGATCCTGTGGCATTACCCCGCACCGTGCAACGGGGCGACGTGGGTACCGCCGTGCGAAAGCTGCAGACCACGCTCAACAAGCTGGGCTACGGGCTCGAAGTGGATGGGGCGTTCGGCCCAAAGACGGAGAAGGCCGTCCGTGCCTACCAGAAGAAGGTCGGAATCCTGATCGATGGCATTGTTGGCCCGCAAACCTGGGGCAAATTGCTCGCCTAACCTCCGCGGCGCATGTACCTCCCGCCGCAGTATCGTTAACCACTCTGGCCTTCGGGCTGGAGGGGGCTTTTTATTTTCAAAAACTTTGATTAATTATGTTGACACGTATGATAATACGTGCTATACTTAGGTTGTTGGGAGGGGAACAAATGAAAACAAGAGAAATGATCAAACTCCTCGAAGCAGACGGCTGGAAGATCAAAAACCAAGAAGGCTCCCACATCCAGCTGGTCCACAAAACAAAGAAAGGAAAGGTGACGGTACCAACCCACACAGGAGACATCAAAAAGAAAACGGCTGAATCAATCCTAAAGCAGGCGGGGCTGAAATAAGCCCCGGCCTGCGGCGGGTAAAAATAGAAAGGAATGACATTCATGGCGAGAGTTGACCTGAGAACCTATCCAGCGATCTTCACCCACGATGTGGAGGAAGGCAACGAATACGAATACTCTGTGACGTTCCCAGATTTCCCCGGTTGCATCACCGAGGGTAAAACGCTGGAGCACGCTGCCGAAATGGCCCGCGAAGCGCTGGCGCTCCACATCTATGGCATGGAGGACGATGGCGACCCTATGCCAAGCCCATCCAAGTGGGTGCATACCGAGGTAAACGAGGCGTTGGTTCTTATCACGGTAAACATGGACGCTTTCCGGGAGAACATGGCCAACCGGGCAATAAAGAAAACGCTGACCATCCCCGCGGCGCTCAATGAGCGGGCCGAGCGGGCGGGCATTAACTTCTCACAGGTGCTGCAGGAGGCGTTGCGGGATAGGCTGGGACTGTAGTCCGTCGAGGGGGTCGGCAACAATCTGGCAACAAAGTCCTTCCGCAATAGACGGTAATCAACGGCAAAAAGCCACGCTATTACGTGGCTTTCAGCCGAATGAGACGAGTTGTAATCTGCCTCTTAATCAGGGTGTCCAGGGTTCGAGCCCCTGAAGGCCCACCACGGAAACCCCAGCAACCATGCGGTTGCTGGGGTTTTGCTTTTTCCTTGTGAAGGTGGGGAGAGGGTTGAAATGCCATCCGGGTGCGTCCGCGCATAAGGAAGCGAGAGCCGAAGGTACAAACCTATAACGGTACTTCACATGGTAACAGGTAAAAGCTTTATTGATGCCGCACGGCGCAGCGGCTATCATTGGGGGGAGGTGCTATAGATGAAGAGCCTTGACACTTTTTCTTTTGATCAATGGCAAGCGAATGACTTTATTACCGCAGAGCCATTTCGTAGCTATATTGATGATGTGAAAGAAATGCTGTTCGGACTGCCAATTACGGCAATCCATACGATGGGCTGTATTTTCAACCTTGAGGATTTGGAAGGCGGGGATGGCGAGGGGGATGTAGCGGGCAAAACTTTCCTTGAACTTGATGAACCGATTGTACTGGATTTTGAAGGGAAGCATCTCGAAATTTGGTTTATCAATACCAGCCATGCCAAGGTCGGCATTAATACGTTGACACTGAAGGGAAAATCATATCAGCCATACCCGTGGCGTGACGTAACAAAGTATTTCCCCAAGGTGATTGGCCAAACGCTCAAAGATATCAGCCTGTCGGGCTGTAATGAGGGATTCTATGACAGTGTGTTCAGCGGGGATGGCGATCGGCCTGATGGTGGGGACTATTTTGACATGTTGACTCTCGTTTTTCAGAACGACCACACAATCGGTTTGTATGGTAGTTATGAACATATGTATGTGGCTGAAGGTTCTATAGGTGATATGTAGCGCCCATGAAGCATCCTTATGCTTTTGACTAGCTGGCACCCATCAACATACTCTGCAGCGTTTCCACCGCCTTCTTGTCCGCACTCTTCAACGCATGGCTGTAGATGTTCAGCGTTGTGGACGTCTGCGCATGCCCCAGCCGCGCTGAAACGGTTCTCGCGTCCGTCTGCCCGGCGATGAGAAGCGTCGCGCGGTGTGCCGCAACCCGTGGAAAGAGATGGGGGGAAGAACCCTTTGGGCTTTCTGATCGCCTGTAAGAGAGGCGTCACTTTCAACCTTTTGATTGTATTCCACCAGGAAGTCGTGGAACCAATGCGATGGCGTGTAGGGGTGCATCGGCTTGCCATCCCACTGCGTGAAGACAAGGCCGGAATCCTGCCAGAGGTTGCCCAACTGCAGCCGGATCTCGGACTGTTCCCGCTTGTGCTGCCGCAGCAGCTCCATCACGTTCGTTGGTACTGAAACAGTGCGAATAAAGCCTGAGCGCTCATAATTCCAAACAGTAAATACAAAAATGTGCTAATATAATCCATAAAGCGTATGTTGCTAAGCTGAGTGTTGCCGGAAATTGAGGATTTTCAAATGCAGATTCTTGATAACGTAAATAAGACTGTAAAAGGTGATTTGGAAGTATCCGTTTCAAAAGGTGATAAACTATCCATTGCAGCTGCCTGCTTTTCCATCTATGCTTACCAAGCACTAAAAGCTCAGCTGGACGAAATTGAAGAACTGCGCTTTATTTTTACTTCTCCAACCTACTTGCGAGAAAAGGCTCCCAAGGAAAAGCGGGAGTTTTATATCCCGCGGCTTACCCGTGAGCGTTCCCTGTATGGTACTGAGTTTGAGGTCAAACTACGCAACGAACTGACGCAGAAGGCTATTGCCCGCGAGTGCGCCGATTGGATCAAAAAGAAGGTCCGCTTCCGTACCAATGTCACCGGCGGTGTAATTAACCCCTTTCTCGATGTGCAGCAAGCGGATGGCGGCTGTTCTTATACTCCAATCAACGGCTTTACGACCGCTGACCTGGGGTGCGAGCGCGGCAATAACATTGCAGTGCCCACGGTAAAATTCACCCATGCCGAGAGCCGTCAACTGCTCGACAGTTTCAACCAGGTGTGGGGGGATAAGTCGCTCCTGCAGGATGTAACCGAGCAGGTGCTTGAAGGCATTACTGCGGCTTACAACGAGAATGCACCGGAGTTCCTCTATTTTGTCGCCCTATACAACATTTTCAACGAATTCTTAGCCGACATCAGCGAAGATATCCTGCCCAACGAGGCCACGGGGTTCAAGAGCACGACGATTTGGAATAAGCTGTACGACTTTCAGAAGGACGCGGCGCTGGCGATTATCAACAAACTCGAAAAATTCAGTGGTTGCATCCTCGCCGACAGTGTGGGTCTGGGCAAGACGTTCACTGCGCTGGCTGTCATCAAATATTACGAGCTGCGCAACCGCACCGTGCTGGTGCTCTGCCCAAAGAAGCTGGGCGACAACTGGCATACGTTCAAGGAGAATTACCTCAACAATCCCATTGCCGGTGACCGCCTGCGTTATGACGTGCTGTATCACACCGATCTTACAAGGGAGGCTGGCTTTTCGGGCAGCGTCGACCTCGCCAAGCTCAACTGGAGCAATTACGACCTTGTAGTCATCGACGAGAGCCACAACTTCCGCAACGGAGGCGACTACGCGGGCAACGACGATAGCCGGCGGGAAAATCGCTATCTGCAGCTCTTGAACAAGGTCATTCGCAAGGGAGTGAAGACCAAGGTGCTGATGCTCTCGGCAACGCCGGTGAACAATGGCTTTTCTGATTTGCGCCACCAGCTGGAGCTGGCCTATGAGGGCGATGCTTCGCTCATCAATGACAAGCTGGAGACCGAAAAGCCCATCAACACCATCTTTAAAAACGCGCAAGCTGCTTTCAACCGCTGGAGTAAACAAGAGGTGGAGGAGCGCACGACCGAGGGTCTGCTGCGTTCGCTGGATTTTGACTTCTTCACCCTGTTGGACAGCGTCACCATCGCACGCTCGCGCAGGCACATCGAGACCTTCTACAACACGGCGGCCATCGGCAAATTCCCCACCCGGCTGCCGCCCATATCCCTGCGGCCCAAACTCTCCGACCTTGCGTCCGCCATTGACTACGACGAGATTTACGGCCAGCTGATGGAGCTGACGCTCGCAGTCTACATCCCGACAGACTTCCTGCTGGACAGCAAACGGGCCAAATACGTCGACCACGGCACAAACATTGACCGTGCCGGGCGGGAGATTGGGCTGCGCCGCCTGATGAGCATCAACCTGCTCAAGCGCTTGGAAAGCTCTGTGGCGTCGTTTGGCATTACCCTAGGCCACGTAAAAGGGTTCATTGATGATACGATTGCTGCCATTGATGCCTATTGCGAGGGGGGCAGAAGAGTCATCCAAACCCGGGAGATGGACGAATCGGATTGGGATGGCGACGACAGCAACACCGACTTCATCTGGTCCGGCAGCAAGAGGCTCGACATCGACCTGGCTGACATGGATTATGTGACTTGGCGTGATAAGCTCGCGCAGGATTCCCGCACACTGGCGCTATTGGGCTCGATGATCGGTGACATTACCCCGGAGCATGACGCAAAGCTGCAAACACTGCTGACGCTCATTTCGCGCAAGATTGAGAACCCCATCAACGCTGGGAACCGGAAGATACTGATTTTCTCGGCGTTTGCTGATACTGCAGAGTATCTGTACCGACACATCGCGCCGTTTGTGAAGACACGATTTGACCTGGACACCGCCATGATCACCGGTACGACCGATGGCAAGACCACGGTGGGGCTCAAGCGCAACGACATGAACACCATCCTGACGCTATTCTCGCCGCGCTCCAAGGACAAGGAACTGCTGATGCCCGGTAACCCTGAGGAAATTGACATTCTTATCGCCACGGACTGTATTTCTGAGGGTCAGAACCTGCAAGACTGCGACTGGTGCATCAACTTTGACGTGCACTGGAACCCGGTGCGCATCATCCAGCGGTTTGGGCGCATCGACCGCATCGGCAGCCGGAACGACAGCATCCAGCTTGTGAACTTCTGGCCCAACATCGACCTGGACAAGTACCTGGAGCTTAAGGGCCGGGTGGAAACCCGCATGAAGGCCACCGTGATGACCGCGACCGGCGATGACAACCCAATTGACCCCGAGGAGCAGGGTGACCTTGATTACCGCAAGGCACAGCTGGAGCGACTGCAGAACGAGGTTGTGGACATTGAGGAGATGCAGACCGGTATCTCCATCATGGATCTGGGGCTCAACGAGTTCCGGCTGGATCTGCTGGAGTACGTCAAGACCCACGGCGAGCTGGACGCCACCCCCTTTGGCCTGCACACCGTGGTGCCCGCCGGTGCCGACACGCCCCCCGGCACAATCTTCCTGCTGAAGAACCGCAATGCCAACATCAACCGGGAGAACCAGAACCAGCTGCACCCGTTCTACATGGTCTATGTGCGGGACGACGGCGAGACCCACATCAACCACCTGCAGCCCAAGCGGCTGCTCGATGTGCTGCGCCAGCTGTGCAGGGGGCAATCTGCGCCCATCGAAAGCCTGTGCCAGCCCTTCAACGCCGAAACCAGGGATGGCAGGGACATGCGCCACTACTCGGGCTTGCTGGCAGCGGCCGTGCGCTCCATCGTGGACGTGAATGAGGAGAACGCCATCGACAGCTTCCTCTCCGGCAAGCAGATTTCCTTTGCCCAGAACACGGTGGATGGCCTGGACGACTTTGAGTTGGTCTGCTTTGTTGTGGTGAGGTGACCACATGCTGGGATTGCCCAAAACGACCCAAATCAATAAGCCCCTCTCCAAGCGGGCGGTGTTTGAGAAATTCAAGCCCTCGCCTGCTGATCGGAAGCTCTTTGACGAGCAGATCACCCGGCTGACCATCGCGGCAGAGATTTCCCCGCAGACGATGGCCGTCTCCCCTGGGGCGGAAGTAGCGGCAATTTATGTTATACTGGTGTCACTCAAAACCGCCGCGTGTGACAAGCGGAACCTTGCGTTGCTCTCCCGGCTCATCGGCCAGCACATGCTGTTTGCGCTGCAATGCAATGGGGAGGTTCGCCAGGCTGTCTGCCGCGCGGGCAAGGTGTTTTTTTCTGCCAGCCGCCCCGCGGAGGACTGGGCGCTGACGCTCACCGGCCTGGATTTGGACGCCATCTGGGGCAACCTCATCGCCCAAATCGGCGGCATTGCCTGGGGCGGCGACAAAACCCTTGACGAGACCATCCGGCAGAACGACCGCATCGAACGGTTGAACCGGCAGATAGCAGCGCTGGAGAAGAAGGCCATGGCCGAGCGTCAGCCCCGCCGGAAGTGGGAGCTGGCCGAGGAAATTAGGCGCTTGAGGCTTGAACTGGAGGAAGATTTCAATGAGTGATTTAAAATCGTTCAAGATCAATATTCCTCAAATTCAAATGCCAAAAATTGAGATTCCAGACCTTGGCGATTTTACTCGACAATTCGAAGCGAGTACACGGGAGTTGAATGCTGCAGTGGAAGAAGCGGCAGAGGCAAGGGAAGCATACAAAAACGAAATCTTGCGCTCACTTCATGCCATCGAGAGTAATACTGCCAATCTGTATACGATTGTGGACTTAATTAATAAGAGCAACGAGCAGCAGGACGAATTGATAGCTATTCTCGTTGAAATATTGTCTATTGCAAAGGCCAAAAGCAAAGAAGATGCGGCATCTGCCTTTGCAAAGGTAATGGCAAAAATCACCCAGGTTGTTAAGGACGGCGAAACACTCGCAAAGGTGGCGGGATACGCAATGGCCGTTTACCAGATGGTACAACCGCTAATTGATAATGTGAAGTAGGAGGCCTCCCATGCCTAATACCCCTGACCGTCTCCCCATGCACACCCCGTCCCTGGCGGACGAGAACTTTGCTGCCCTGGCCCGGCTGTTCCCCAATGCTGTGACCGAGAAGATTGTGGGCTACCACAAGGACAGGGACGGCAACGACGATACCACCCGGCCCATCCTCAAGCCCGCCATCGATTTTGATGTGCTGCGGCAGGAAATCTCCGCTGAGGTGGTGGAGGGCCGAGAGGAGCGCTACCAGTTCACCTGGCCAGATAAGCGCAAGAGCGTGCTGCTGGCCAACGCGCCCATTGCGGCGGCGCTGCGCCCCTGCAGGGAGGAGAGCGTCAACTTCGACACGACCGAGAACCTCTACATCGAGGGGGATAACCTTGACGTGCTGAAGCTGCTGCGGGAGACGTACCTCAACCGGGTGAAGATGATTTACATCGACCCGCCGTATAACACCGGCAACGACTTTGTGTATGAGGACGACTTTGCCGAGGAAGCCGGGGAGTTCCTGAGGCGCGATAGGCAGTATGACGAACTGGGCAACCGCATGGAGCGGAACCTCGACAGCAATGGGCGGTTTCATACCGATTGGCTGAATATGATGTACCCCAGGCTGCGGGTGGCGAGGGATTTACTGAAGGATGATGGGGTTATCTTCATTAGTATTGATGCAAACGAGGTTCAAAATCTTCGTAAGTTGTGCGATGAGGTATTTGGAGAAGAAAACTTTGTTGACATGATTTCTTGGTTCAAAAAAGCATCGCCTTCCAATGATGCGCAATACTTTAGCAATGATATAGAGTACATTATGGTTTACGCAAAAAGCAAAATCTCATGGTCCCCGAATCGGTTGCCCTTAACCGATAAGCAAATGAGGTATTATCAGAACCCTGATAACGACCCGCGAGGTCCGTGGAATTCGGCAACATACACTTGCAACAAAACAAGGGGAGAGCGCCCAAATCTCTATTATCCTATCACCAATCCGAATACTGGACGGGAGGTCTGGCCTAAAGAGACCGCAGTATGGGCTTATTCTCAAGAACAGTGTGCAGAGCATATCCGAGATAATCTGCTGTTTTGGGGAGTTGACGGAAATGCACAATACCCAAGGTTTAAGAAACTGTTGACTGACCATCAAGGAGTAGTAAACAGGACGCTTTGGCATTATGATGATGTAAATCATACGCAAGGAGCCTCCGAGGAACTGAAAAAGCTGAGAATCGTTGGCTTTTCGACACCGAAGCCGACACGCCTTATAAAGAAAATGATTCAAATTGCAGCAGATGAGGATTCCATTATCCTCGACTTCTTCTCCGGCTCCGCCACCACGGCCCATGCCGTCATGCAGCTCAACGCCGAGGACGGTGGCCACCGCAAATTCATCCTGGTGCAGTTGCCGGAAGTCACGGACGAAACCAGCGAGGCCTACAAGGCCGGTTACCGGAACATCTGCGAAATCGGCAAGGAGCGCATCCGCCGGGCGGGACGCAAGATTGTGGAGGAAAGCCCAATGGACCGCGCGGGCCTCGACATCGGTTTCCGCGTGCTCAAGCTGGACAGCAGCAACATGAAGGACGTGTACTATACCCCGGAAGCGTACGCACAGATGCAGTTCAACATCGATGGCTTCGCTGACAACATCAAGCCCGATCGCACCGAGGAAGACCTGCTCTTCCAGGTGCTGTTGGATTTGGGCATCCCGCTCTCTGCTAAAATCGAGCGGGACGGCTCGCTGTTCCGCGTGGATGGCAGCTACCTCGTCGCCTGCTTTGGCCGGGTGGACACCGACCTCCTCACGCAGGTTGCCAAGGAAAAGCCCTACTACGCCGTCTTCCGCGACAGCAGCTTTGCCGACGACGCCGCGATGACAAACTTCGAGCAGGTCTTCGCCACCTACAGCCCAAGTACGATCCGGAAGGTGCTGTGATGAAGTTTCAATTCAAAAAGCAGCAATTCCAGACGGACGCCGTGGAGAGCATCGTGCGCGTATTCGCCGGGCAGCGCAACCATGGCGAATCACGCTATCGCCGCGACGCGGGCGTTCGCAGGCAGGTGTTGAAGCAAAGCTCCCTGTTTGCCGCGCCGGTGGAGGAAGAAGAGTTTGAAACGGGCTACCGCAACGCCGACGTGGAGCTGAGCCGGGCGGATTTGCTGGGGAACATCCGCGCGGTGCAGGCAGCCAACGGCATCAAGCTCTCTGGCGAGCTGGCCCCCGGCCTGGGTGCCGTGTCGCTGGATGTGGAGATGGAGACCGGCACGGGCAAGACCTATGTGTACATCAAAACGATGTTTGAGCTGCACCGCAATTATGGCTGGAGCAAGTTCATCGTGGTGGTGCCCAGCGTCGCCATTCGCGAGGGTGTGAAGAAGTCCTTTGAGATCACCCAGGAGAGCTTTATGAAGGACTACGGGTTGAAGGCCCGGTACTTCGTGTACAACTCATCCAACCTGCACCAGCTTGATGAGTTCTCCCACAACTCCGGCATCAACGTGATGATCATCAACATGCAGGCATTCAACACCACCCTGAACGAGGAGAAGAACGTGGAGGGCCGGCGCGGCAACGAAGCTGCCCGGGTCATCTACACCAAGCGCGACGAGTTCGGCTCCCGCCGGCCCATTGATGTCATCAAGGCCAACCACCCCATTATCATACTGGACGAGCCGCAGAAGATGGGCGGTGCGGCCACGCAGACCGCGCTGAAGAAGAACTTCAATCCTCTGTTTTCGCTCAACTTCTCTGCCACGCACAAGACCTCCCACAACCTCGTGTATGTGTTGGACGCGCTGGACGCTTTCAAGAAAAAGCTCGTGAAGAAGATCGAGGTCAAGGGTTTTGACCTCAAGCACCTTGCCGGTACCAACCGGTACCTGTACCTCTCTGCCATCGTGCTCGACCCGAAGAAACCGCCCCGCGCCCGCCTGGAGTTTGAGGTAAAGCTGGCGGGCGGCGGCATCAAGCGCGACACCCGCAATCTCAATGTGGGCGACAGCCTCTACGCCGCCTCCAACAATCTGGAGGAGTACCGTGGCATCTCCGTTGCCGAGGTGGACCCCTTCCGCGGCGTGGTCACGTTCTCCAACGGCGAGAGCCTCACGGCGGGGGAGGCCTGCGGGAACGTCTATGACAACGACATCCGGCGCATCCAGATTCGCGAGACCATCGCCTCCCACCTGGACAAGGAGGAGAAGCTGTTTGAGCAGGGCATCAAGTGCCTGTCGTTGTTCTTCATTGACGAGGTAGCCAAGTACCGACAGTATGACGAAGCCGGCGCCGAGGTGCTGGGCGAGTACGGCCGCGTCTTTGAGGAGGAGTACGCCGCCGCGCTCAACGAACGGCTGACGCTGTTCCCCACCGAGTATCAAGCCTACCTGCGAGGCATCGACGCGACGAGTACCCACAAGGGTTATTTTTCTGTGGACAAAAAGGGCCGAGCCGTGGACAGCGCCGTCGCCCGGGGCAGAGAGGATTCCGACGACATCTCCGCCTACGACCTCATTTTGAAGAACAAGGAGCGCCTGTTGTCTTTCGAGGAGCCCACGCGGTTCCTCTTCTCCCACTCCGCCCTGCGGGAGGGCTGGGACAACACCAACATCTTTCAGATCTGTACGCTCAAACACTCCGACAACGCAGCGGCAAAGCGGCAGGAGGTTGGCCGCGGCCTGCGCCTGTGCGTCAACAGCACAGGTGAGAGGCAGGATGAGGAAGCGCTGGGCGATTCCCTCGTGCACAGCGTAAACTTGCTGACCGTCGTTGCCAGCGAGAGTTACGCCGATTTTGTGGCCGGCCTGCAGCGCGAAATCGCTGCCGACCTGTATGAGCGCCCCACCAAGGTCAACGAGGAGTATTTTGTGGGCAAGACGGTTCTTGTGGGGGATGTGCCTCATGCGATGACGGAGGCCGAGGCAAGGGCGGTTTACAACTATCTCATTCGCAACGCATATGTGGATGACGATGGCGCCGTGACCGACGCTTACCGCGCAGACGCCGAGGCGGGAAGATTGGCACCGCTGCGGCTTGATCTTGCGCCGCTGGCCGAGGGCATTCATGGGCTGGTGCAGGCCATCTTTGACCCCACTGCTCTGGCTGGTATGACGAGCGACGGGCACGAGACCAAGGTGAAGGAGAACCCCATCAACGACAACTGGAAGGACTTCAAAGAACTCTGGCAGCGCATCAACAAAAAGTATGCCTACACCGTGGCGTTCCACAGCGATGAATTGATAAGCAAATCCATCAAGGCCATCAACAAGGAACTGGTGGTCGCCCGGTTGTCCTACACCGTGACCCAGGGCGAGCAGACGGGCACGGACTTCAGCGTGGAGCATACCAAGACGAGGAACCTCGAACGCGCCCAGAGCAGCTTTGCTGAGTATGACCTCATTGGCAAAATCGCCGAGGCGACGACGCTCACCCGCCGTACGGTCACGGCGATCCTGACCGGGCTGGAGCCCGACAAGCTGTGGATGTTCCGCGCCAACCCGGAGGAATTCATCGCAAAGGTGTCTCAACTCATCAACCAGCAGAAGGCCGCGGTTGTGGTGGAGCATATCACCTATGCACCGAGTGCTGAGGAACCGTATTCACAGGACATCTTCAATATGAGCCGCGCGTCCGATGAATACGCCAAGGCCTTCCGGGCGAAACGTGCCATCCAGGACTTTGTATTTACCGATGGGATAGCGGTTGAGAGTGAGGAGCGGCGGTTTGCAAAAGAGCTGGATGTCGCCGACGAAGTTTGCGTGTATGCCAAGCTGCCAAGAGGCCCACGTGGCTTCTACATCCCCACCCCTGTGGGCAACTATTCGCCGGACTGGGCGATCTCGTTCAAGAAGGGCGCGGTGAAACACATCTTCTTCATCGCCGAAACCAAGGGGACGATGGATCGTTTGCAGCTCAAGCCCATCGAGCAGGCAAAAATAACCTGTGCCAAAAAGCTGTTCAACGAGATCTCCACCACTGGAGTGAAGTACCACGACGTGGACAGCTACCAGAGCCTGCTTGCCGTGATGGAAACGCTATAGTTTTCGTTTCTGGTTAGGCAGGTCAAAGAGATCGCGGCTGCCTTCCTGTGCCTTGACCATGTAGCGTTCAAAGGCGGCTTGCTACAGCTTAGCCTCACATAGCTCCAAAGAGGTGTGGCGGTACCGTCAATAGTTTCCGCACATTTTGCTCGCTTGTTATGCCTATTGGCTGGTCTGCAGGCGTCAACCTCCCGATGCCTCATGCTTATGTCATTATTTTCCTTTGTCTTGGTGCACGGTTTGCATCATCGCTTCGTGTCCAGCGCTTTGCCTGTGGGCTAGAGTCATACCAGTTTGTGGTACTCATGCAACTCACCTGTGATAAATGCAACTTACCTCTCCATTCCTTGTGCGAGACAGGCGACACCCCCTATACTGCACCCAACAGAGAAGAAAGGGAGTATTCAAATGCTTGGTCTTGTCACATTGGTTTTAGCTCTTGCCACCCAAATCGGGTTCCTCATCTACAGGCTGGTCACCCAGCAACGTCAGACCCGCCTGCAGCACCTGCTTCGCATCGGGGCCTTTGCTGCTTTTTCCATCCTGCTGGTGGCCGGGGTCTATTGGTGGGGGTTCCGCTGGGTGGGGCTGTTTGCCCTGCTGGCCATCATGGCCGCAATCAGTGCTGTCTCCATGATTCGCTCCCATCAAAACAAAGTTGAAAAACCATTCAAAAGCCTGTCGGCGGTGCTCTCCGCGGTAGGAGGCTGTCTCTTGCTGGTGGCATGCATTCTGCCGGGCATCCTGTTTCCGCAGTTCCAGCCAATCCAACCCACCGGGAGCTATGAGGTATCCACCCAGAGCATCACCTATGTGGATGACTCCCGTGTCGACCCCTTTTCCACCAAGGGGGAGAGCAGGAAACTGACGGTTCAATTCTGGTACCCGGCTGATGCGAAGGCGGATGAATCGTTTCCGCTTGTCGTGTTTTCCCATGGGTCCTTTGGGTACCGCGGGAGCAACCGTTCCACCTTTGAGAATCTCGCCAGCAATGGGTATGTGGTGTGCAGCGTGGACCACAGTTCCCACTCGTTTTTTGCCAAGCACACGGACGGCACCACAACGTTTGTGGACACGAGCTTCCTGAACGATGTGTTGATGGCCACCAATGATGAGCTGGATGCCCAGACGACCTACCAAAAGAGCCGGGAGTGGCTGGGACTGCGGTGTGATGACATGAACTTCATCCTGGATGAAGTGCTGCAAAATGAGGGCAGCAAGATTCCACAGTCGCTCTACTCCCTGCTGGACACCAGCAAGGTCGGTTTGTTCGGCCATTCGCTTGGCGGTGCGACTGCGGCACAGTTGGGCCGGGAACGCACGGATGTGGACGCAGTCATTGTCATCGACGGTACCATGCTCGGTGAGGAGGTTGGTTTTGAAGACGGACGGCCCGTGCTCAACCAGCAGGCGTATCCGGTGCCGTTGCTCAATCTGTATAATGAAAGCCATTCTGCCGACGCGCAGCAGTTGGGGACGGCCTATGACAATCTGTCTGCCAGTGCCAAGGCGGAAGAGGCCTACGACGTGATGGTGAAGGGTTCCGGCCATCTGAACTTTACAGACCTTCCCCTTTTCTCTCCGGCGCTTGCACATCTGCTTGGTACCGGCAGTGTAGACAGCCGCACCTGCATTGAGACGATGAATCAAATCACCCTGGATTTTTTCAACCACACGCTCAAGGGCGTGGCCAACCTGCACCTGAAGCCGGTGTATTGACGCAAGTGCATCTGGATGATGTCGCCCGCCCGCGTTATAATGGGACGCGAATTCTGCGAGGGCGCAACCAACATGCGCTGCCTCGTCCGATGGGTGATGTGTTGAAAGTTGCGGTAAATAGAATCGACAAAAGCAGGGACGAGCAGGTTGTAATTCAGTGCTATGAGCTGACCGATGAGGTGAAAAACATCGTCGACTTTGTCAAATCGGTTGGTGCTTCGTTGGTGGGCTATGTGGATGAAAAGGCGAGCCAGATCGCCTTGCAGGACATCTTCCTTGTGGAGGCGGTCAACAACCGGGTGTTTGCCTACACGAGGACGAAGGCCTACGAGCTGAAGTGCAAGCTCTATGAATTCGAGTCGTTGTATGAGATGCGGGGCTTCTTTCGCTGCTCCAAGTCCTTTGTGGTTAACTTGATGAAAGTGGACCATGTGCGGCCAATCTTGAACGGACGATTTTGCGCCACGCTGTTCAACAAAGAGGAAGTCATCATCTCCAGACAGTATGTTCCGGATCTCAAAAAGCGTCTGCTGGGGGAGCGTCCATGAGCTTCAAAGCATTCCTGAAAAGCTGCGTCTACCGATATTTCATCATTACCACGTTTATTGCGGCTGCCATGGGGGTCTTGGGGTTATCCCTGGACCCAACGGCCCGCATCGGATATGACGCCTACTTTTCCCCGTTGATCTTCGGGGCGCTGAGTTTGCTGCCCTCCCTTGTTACCTATTCGAGGAAAGAATTGTCGTTGCGTCAAGCCCTGCTCCGTAAGGTTCTCTACATCGTCTTGCTGGAAGGGCTGTTGATCGGGGTTGGGTTCTGGGCCAAGATCCTGCATGGGACGGGGGACGCTTCGGCCTTCGCCCTCGCCGTTCTGCTCGTCTATCTGGCGGTCACCTGGGTGGGCTGGCAGCTGGATCGGAAGGAAGCGGAGGCGATTAACACCGAGCTGAAGGCATACCAGAATCGAAACTGAACCATCAAGTTCCACGCCTATTATTTGCTCCAGCTGGTGCGCCCGCTGCCCTTCGGGCCGAGGGCGCTCGTTTCTCATGCGCTGTGCGCGGGTGATAGTCCCGCGGGTGATAGTCCTGAACGAACAGGCCCGCATCCCTTGGAACCGCGCTCAGTGCCCCGCCGCTGCACAGGAGTGGTATACTGGTAAAAACTGGCGGCGGGAGGGCAAACCATGGCACAGGGCACGGTGTTTGAGATTCGGCAGTTGGCCGTCCACGATGGGCCGGGCATCCGCACCACCGTGTTCCTGAAGGGCTGCCCACTGCGTTGCTCCTGGTGCCACAACCCCGAGGGGTTGTCCTTTTCGCCGCAGCTGATGGTGAGTGCCAACGGCTGCACGGGCTGCGGGCGTTGCCGGGCGGTTTGCCCCCACCCCGAGGGCTGCGTGGGCTGCGGGGCGTGCGTGACGGCCTGCCCGCTGGGCCTGCGGCGCATGGCGGGTGTGACATGGACGGCCCAGGCCTTGGCTGAGCGATTGCTTCGCGATGCCGACTACCTCCGGTCGGTGGGGGGCGGGTTCACCTTCTCCGGCGGGGAGCCGACGGCCCAGCCCGCCTTTCTCATCGAAGCGTTGGATCGCCTGCTTGGCAGCCATCGCGCCATCGAAACCAGCGGCCATTGCCCGCCGGCGGTCTTTGCGGAGGTGCTGCGCCGGGTGGAGTACGTGATGCTCGATGTGAAACTCATCGACCCCGCCGCCCACCGTGCCCACACCGGGCAGGAGAATGGGCTCACCCTGGCGAACCTTGACGCGCTGGCAGGGTGCGGCCTGCCCTTCGTGGTGCGGGTGCCCCTGATCCCCGGCGTCACCGATACCGATGGGAACCTGGAGGCCACCGCCGAGCGGCTGCGGGGCATGGAGCGGCTGGAGCGGGTGGAGCTGCTGCCCTACCACGTCACCGCCGGGGCCAAGTACGCGCCAGCGGGCTTGGACTATCGCCCCACTTTCGACCCCGACCGGCCGCCCCGGGCCGACCGGGAGCCCTTCCTGCGCCGGGGCATCGCCTGCGTCGTGCTATAAACCGCCCCAAGGAGGACGACCATGACCGAACGCATCGAACGGCAACTGCAATTCTTTGTGCGCGACAAGGCCCACCATGCCTGGCGCGTGCCTGGTACGACCCAGTATGCTTACGCCGCTGAATACGCCGCCGCTGGGATGAACCCACAGCTGCGCGCCGCCGATCGTCTGCGCCGGATGCTGGCGCTGGAGACGCCGGTGGTGTTGCCCGATGAGCGCATTGCCCTCACCCGCACCGTGCGCACCGTGCAGGAGATTTTCACCCCCGCTGAGTGGGAGGGAATCCGCGCCGGCCATCGCATCCACGAGCAGGGCAAGGTGTGCAACGTCAATCCCGATTACGCCAAACTGCTGGCTGTGGGCACTGACGCCTGCCGGACCGACCTCACCGCCCGGCTCAATGCCCTCGGCCCCGGTGGGGAGGAGGGAACCTTCCTGCGTTCTGCCCTCACGGTGCTGGACGCGCTGGAGGACATCGCCGACCGATATGGCCTCGCCGCGCGGGAGAGGGGCAATGCCGCCGTGGCCGGGAACTTCGCCGTGGTGCCTCGCCGCCCGCCACAGAGCTTCCAGCAGGCGCTGCAATTCCTGCGGCTACTGCACTTCGGCCTGTGGGTGAGCGGCAACTACCACAACACCCTGGGGCGGGTGGATCAGTACCTGTACCCCTATTACAAGCGGGACATGGACGAAGGGCGGCTGACCGATGAGGAGGCGCTGGAGCTCATCGACGAGTTCTTCCTCTCCTGCAACCGGGACAGCGACCTTTACCCCGGCATGCAGCAGGGTGACAACGGACAGAGCGTGGTGCTGGGCGGCCGCAATGCCGACGGCAGCGACAGCTACAACGCGCTTTCTGCCCTCTGCCTGCGGGCCAGTCTGGACTTGAAGCTCATTGACCCCAAGATCAACCTGCGGGTCAGCGGCGATACCCCGCTGGAGCGCTATCGCGAGGGCACGGCCCTCACGCGCCAGGGCTTGGGCTTCCCTCAGTATTCCAACGACGATGTGGTCATCCCGGCGCTGCTGGCCTGGGGCTACGCGCCCGAGGATGCTTACAACTACGTCGTGGCTGCTTGTTGGGAGTTCATCGTGCCCGGTGCGGGCATGGACATCCCCAACATTGAGGCGCTGTCCTTCGTGGCCGCGCTCAACGCCGCCATGCCGCGGCTTTCGGCCTGCGGGGACTTTGGGTCCTTCCTGTCGGTTGTGAAGGAGGAAATCACCACCCAGGCCGAGCAGCTGATGGCTGGCACGGCAGGGCTCACCATGGAGCCCGCGCCGCTCCTCAGCCTGATGATGGAGGGCTGCGTGGAACGGGGCAGGGATATTTCACAGGGTGGCACCTACAACAACTACGGCCTGCACGGCACGGGCCTTGCCACCGCCGTCGATTCGCTGGCTGCCATCCGCCGCTTGGTCTATGAGGAGGGCAGCGTGACCGCCGAGGCCCTGCTGGCGGCGCTGGCCGGCGACTTTGAAGGCGCGCAGGAGCTGCTGCACCGCTGCCGGTTTGACGCCCCCAAGATGGGCTGCGACGACCCGGCCACCGACGCGCTGGCCGTGGAGTTGCTGGATTGCTTCGCCGACGCGCTGGAGGGTCACCACAACGACCGGGGCGGCGTGTTCCGAGCGGGCACGGGCTCGGCCATGTACTACCTGTGGCATGCCGATGACGAACCCGCGACCGCCGACGGCCGTCGAAAGGGCGAACCCCTGCCCTGCAACTATTCTCCCAGTCTCTTTGCCCGGGTGGATGGCCCGGTGTCGGTGCTCAAGTCCTTCACCCGGCCCCACCTCCAGCGTGTGGCCAATGGCGGGCCGCTGACCATCGAGCTGCACGACAGCCTGTTCCGCGGGCCCGACAGCACCGACAAAGTCGCCGCCTTCGTGCGTAGCTTCTTTGCCCTGGGCGGCCACCAGATGCAATTGAACGCCGTTAACCGCGACTTGCTGCTGCGCGCCCGTGAACGGCCCCAGGAGCACCGCAACCTCATTGTGCGGGTATGGGGGTGGAGCGGCTACTTTGTGGAGCTCGACCCGGTGTACCAGGAGCACATCCTGCGCCGTACCGAGTTCCTGCTCTAGAGCAGCGAAGACGATCGACACTGTCTCCGTAGGCTGATGCCAAAGACGTCACCAGCCCCCGGCAACCATGTGGGTTGCCGGGGGCTTGCCCTGTTGCATCGCACGGAGGAAGGTTTGGATCGGAATTTCCGGCGACAGGAGCAACGGTTGCAGGTGAAAAGTTGTATAATACGTTAGGTTATCAATAAGTTTTTGCCCTGGCTAGAAATCCCGCGTAGAACGAATGGCATCCTGTTTTGAAGTTCGCTGAATCGAAGTGATGGGTATGTGGCTTGCTTTTGCTTTTGGCTCCGCGTTGTTCTCGGCCATCACGGCCATCTTTGCCAAGGTCGGCGTGAAGCGGATGGACTCTCATCTGGCGACGGCGCTGCGCACCATCGTCGTGGCTCTGTTTACCTGGCTCATGGTGTTTGTGGTGGGCTCACAGGGGACGATCGGCACCATTCCGGGCCGCAGCCTCTTGTTTTTGTTTCTCTCGGGCCTCTCCACGGGTGCATCCTGGTTGTGCTACTTCAAAGCGCTGCAGCTGGGTGATGTAAACAAGGTGACCCCCGTTGACAAGAGCAGCACGATTCTGACAATCCTGCTGGCGTTTCTCTTTCTGGGGGAGCGTCCGACGGTGGCAATGTGCATTGGTATTGTGTTGCTGGGTGTAGGCACCTGGCTGATGATCCGCCAGGGGACGGGCACGCAGGCACCGGATGCCGGCAAAGGCAGCAACGCGTGGCTTCTCCCTGCTGTGCTCTCCGCCGTGTTTGCCGCGCTGACCTCGGTGCTGGGGAAGGTTGGCATTCAGGATGTGGAGTCCAACTTGGGGACGGCACTGCGTACCCTGGTGGTGCTGGGGATGGCCTGGGGCATCGTGTTCGCCCAGGGCAAGCACCGGGAGATTGGTGCCATCGACCGGAAAAGCTGGGGGTTCCTCATTCTCTCCGGGGTGGCCACGGGGCTCGCGTGGCTGTGCTTCTACCGTGCGCTGCAGGATGGGAACGCCAGCGTGGTGGTGCCCATCGATAAGTTGAGTGTGGTGGGCACCATCCTCTTTTCCCGCGTGTTCCTGCGTGAGAAGCTCACGCGCAATGCGGTAATTGGGTTGGTTCTGGTCGTCGGCGGTTCTCTGCTACTGCTGCTGTGAGGCGCACGGCCTGACGGCTGCCACGAGCGTGCAGAGGGAACCTAAAAATGCCTCCGGAAGCGTCGTACCACTGTGGAGCCGTTCCGCAGCTGAACCTGATCCTCCTGGTACTTCCGCTTGCGGAAGATGGACACTGCGTCCAGCGCGCCATTGAGGATGGCGCAAAGGCAGAAGGCAAGCAGCAGCCACTTGCTGATGTTGCTGGTGAGAAACTCCATTCCGGGGTTTGCCCTGTCCAGCACGAAGAACACCGCGAACATCACGCCCAAGATGATGTTGGCGTGGCTGAGGAATGCCCATAGGTTCAGAAACTTGCCTGTCTTCATTCGTTGCCTCCCAAATAGATGATGTCGCTCGATTGCCGGCCGCCATGGTATGCCTGGTTGACCGGCTGGCCTTGGAAGACCATCATGGCCGTTTGCCCGCCGTCCAAGTTATAGGCGCTCTGGCAGCCCAAGCCCTCAAATACCTTGGCCAACTCGGCCAGCGTCATCCCCACGGAGTAGCCAGGTTGCCGGCCATCTACCACCACGAAGCAGTAGTGGCCCGGTTCATAATAGCCGATGGCGCAACGCGGGTTCTTCCCGCGGATGGCGTCGGTGAAGTCGGTGATGGCTTTGCCATCACGCAGCAGCGCCGGGCCGAAGGACCAGGCCTGGTAGACCTGCTGGGCGGTGGCGTCGTCGGTGCTGAATTGCTCTTTGGAGACGGTCTGCAGCTCCCCCGCGGCGGTCAGCATGGCCACGTCGCCCCACGGTGTGTCGCGGTAGAGCTCGCCGTTGCGAATGACCACGCCTTTGGCACGGGCACCGTAATAATCGCCCGACACCGCCAGAATGGCGTTATTGGCCTTGGCCATGGCTGTGGGCATTTCGTGGATGCCCTGCCCGTATTGCCCTTTGGCAAACGCCGTGCGGAACACATCGATGCTCTTCACCCACACATCGGCGACATAGTAGGTCGCGTCATTCTCCTCAACGCGGTTGATGGCGATGCGCAGGTCGTCGCCCTGGTAGCTCAGGGTGGCATCCTTTCCCGTATCCTCCGTGGGGAACGTGGCAGAGAAATCGCCCGTCGTCGCGCTGGCCGCTGGGGTAGGCTTGGTCGCGGCGGCCTGCGTGGTGGGCGCGGCGGCAGCCAGCGCTGCCGGGGCGTTTTGGGCCGTCACATTGACGATGTCCCGCAGGGGGCCACCGCCGGAACGGGGGAGCACATGGTGAAACAACATGAACACGCCGAGGGCGGCGCAAAGAATGACCAAATCCCGCACCACGATGGTGATTCCTTTTTTGGGGTGCCGCGTTATGGTTTGCATCGGTCAATTGACCCCTTCCCATGGTCACGCCATTCGTTGCGTTGCGATGCGCACCAGGACACGATTGCCCCTGTGCCAGCACCATTCTTGCGACCATCGAGTGCCATTCTAGGTGCCAAAGATGAAGGAATTTGCATGGTTGCATGAGAATTGGATGAGAAATGAAGGATCCGGTGGAAAATGCAATCACCGTCGGGTACACTCTTGCTGGAAAGGTGGGATGAGCATGCACATTCTGCTCGTGGAGGACGAAGCGGAGATCTCCCGCTTCCTGCGGCTGGAGCTGGAGCATGAAGGATACACCGTCGATTTGGCCGCCGATGGCAGAAGCGGGCTGAACCTGGCGCTGGAGAGTGAGTACGACGCCATCCTGCTGGATGTGATGCTCCCCGGGCTCAACGGTATTGAGGTACTGCGGCGCATTCGCCGGGAACGCAGCACCCCCGTCATCCTGGTGACCGCGCGTGACGCCGTTATGGACAAGGTGACGGGGCTGGACACAGGGGCCAACGACTACATCACCAAACCTTTTCACATTGAGGAATTGCTGGCTCGTCTTCGTGCCGTCACCCGCGCCAACGCCAAGGAAGCAACCGGCGGCGAGCGGGTGGAGGTGGCCGATCTGATCCTTGACAGCGCCCAGCGCCTGGTGACGCGGGGCGGGCAGCCGGTGGAGCTGACCAAGACCCAGTACGACCTGCTGGAGTATCTGATGCGCAACCGGAACGTTGTGCTTTCGCGGGAGCAGATTCTCAATGAGGTCTGGGGGTATGAATACCTGGGCGACAGCAACATTGTGGACGTATACATCCGGTATGTGCGCAACAAAATCGGCGACACCGGCGAGGACAAGATGATTCAGACGGTGCGAGGTGTTGGCTATGTCATGCGGGAAGGGAAATAGGGCCCCAAAGGGAACGATCTCAAGACGGTTGACCCAAACGTATGCCGCCTTTTTTGTGGCCACCCTGTTTGTGTTGAGCGTGACGCTGTTTGTCACCCTGTCCACCTTCATGGTGAACCGCCAACGCGACACCCTCCGCAATACCGCCAACCTGCTGGTCGACCAGATTCTGGAGGAGGTCGGTGAAGAGGAACCGCTGGAGATGCTCGAGCTCATGAACGGGTTCAACGAGACCTGGAATATGAACATCCTGTATTTCGACGCCTCCGGCCAGCTGGTTCACGGCATGCGCAATTTCCACATGGATGAGACCAACCTGCCCTTTGCTCGTGGGCGAGCGCGGCTCAGCGTGCAGAAGGGCATGCAGATGGTGCTCTGCCTGTCCCAGCCCGTCGGCGACGAGGGCAAGGACTACGGCTCGGTCTATCTGGCGTTGAGCCTGCATACGGAGCAGGAGTTCCTGCAGATCCTGGCCATCCTGCTGGTAGTGACAAATCTGGTGGGGTTCGTTGCCGCATTGGCCGTCGGCTGGGCGACCAGCCGCAGGTTGCTCTCGCCCATCGACCGGATGATCGCCGACGCGGACCGGATCAACAGCCAACGCCTGAACCGTCGCCTGGATGTGCCGGAGACGCGGGATGAACTGCAAAAGCTGTCCCTCACGATCAACAGCATGTTGGATCGGGTGGAGGAGGCCTTCCGCCAGCAGGGCCGCTTCACCGCCGATGCCTCCCACGAGCTGCGTACCCCCCTTGCCATCTTGCAGGGCAACGCGGATCTGCTGGAGCGCTGGGGGCGGGACGACCCTGCCGTGCTCAACGAAAGCATTGCCTCCATCCAAAGGCAGACGGCCTACATGAAGAAGCTGGTGGAGAACCTGCTGTTTCTGACCCGTGGGGATGGCGGCACCCAGCATCTGACGAGGGAGAATTTCGACCTCAGCGCGCTGCTGCGGGAGCTGGGGGAGGAACAGGGGGCCATCGACGACGCGCACCGGTATGGGGTGGAGGCCCCTGCGGGCCTGATGCTCTACGCGGACCGCGCGATGATCCGCCAATTCCTCTATACCCTGATCGACAACAGCATAAAATACACCCCCGCCGGCGGGCAGATCACCCTGACTGGACAGACAACGGAGGGTGGCATTTCCATCGCCGTGACGGACACCGGAATGGGGATGGAGCCCGAGCACACTGCCCACATCTTTGAGCGGTTTTACCGGGTCGATCAGGCGCGGGCCCGCGCCACCGGCGGCATGGGGCTTGGCCTGGCCATTGCCAAGGCCATTGTGGATGTGCACGGCGGCACGCTGACCGCGACGAGCGAAGAGGGGAAGGGCACGACCATCTGCGCGGTGTTCCCCCGGTAGTCCATTGTCATCTTCTTCTCATCGGCTTCTCATGTTCCGCAGGTATACTCACTTCAACGACAGGGCTTTCCTTTCCTCGTTCGTCCGTAGCGTCCATCCGCAAGCGCGGCGTTCACCCGGCCCTGCCTGTGAGTCCTGGATCGTGGAGCAACGCAAAATGACAGTTCGTCTTGCAGACAAGGCGGCATCGCCCGCCCAGACACCATCGCGCGGTCGCCCCTCTTGGCTTTCCCTGCTCAAATTCGGCGCTTCGTCGCTGTTCTGCACCGGCATCGATTTTTTGCTGTTCTTTCTGGGCAGCCATTGGCTGCCAGTGGGCTGGGCTTATGCCGCGGCGCGGGTGGTGAGCGCGGTGGCCAATTGTTTTGTGAACCAACGGGCAGTCTTTGGGGCTCAGCGCTCCCTTCGCGCCGTGGTGCGGTACGGCGCACTTGCCCTGTGCGTGATGGCAGCCGGCGGCCTGAGCGTGCAGGCGCTCTCGTTGGCGGGGTTTGGCGGCGTACCCGTCAAGATGTGCGTGGATGCCGCTTTGTTCTTTGTCAGCTATGCCGTTCAGCGCAAGGTCGTATTTGTCAGGCAGTAGCTCCTCTTAGCCGTAGACGCACGCAACGGTCGGGAACGTCACCCGTGGTGTATTCTGCCAACCCAAGGGGTCGGTGCCAGAATTGCTGCCGCGGGATTCGCCGCCGGCAGCTTTTTTCTTTTTTGTGGAGCGCCCCGACAAAACACATTGACACTCATCGATGTGACGCATATAATGTCATCGAAAGTCATCGATATCATCGACGAGTATCAATATAGGGGGGCGGCTCCATGCATTCCTACAGCGAATACGTTCCGGTCTTCAAGGCGCTTGCCGATGGCTCGCGCCTCCAAATCATCGACATGCTGGCGGGCGGCGAAATGTGCGCGTGCAAGATATTGGAGAGGCTCAACATCACCCAGCCCACCCTCTCCTACCACATGAAGCTGCTGATGGAGATCGGGCTGGTCAATGGCGTGCGCAGCGGCGCGTGGATGCGGTATTCGCTCAATGAGGAGCGGATTGCCGACCTGAAGCTCTTTGTGGAAGGAATCGCCACGGAGAAGACGCAGTGCGCCTGCGAAGAGGCGTAACGCATGGGTATGGTTACTGCGGTTTTTTCCTGGCTCAATGACCAACTATTGAAGATGCAGTGGCTCTCCACGCTGCTCAAGCGCTTGGTGGAGGATGTCTTTGGCCTCAGTACGGCCGAGCGGCTGGGTGGCAGCATTCATTTCTTCCTCTATGACGTCATCAAGATCTTTGTGCTGCTCTCGGTGTTGATCTTCACCATATCGCTGGTGCAGAGCTACTTCCCGCCGGAGCGTACCCGAAAAATCCTTGGCCGGTTTGGTGGCATCGGCGGCAATGTGCTGGGTGCGTTGCTGGGCACGGTCACGCCGTTCTGCTCCTGCTCGTCCATTCCCCTGTTCATTGGCTTTACCAGTGCGGGGCTGCCCATCGGCGTCACGTTCTCATTCCTCATCTCCTCTCCGCTGGTCGATTTGGCTTCTATTCTGCTGCTGGCAAGCATCTTTAATTGGAAGATTGCCATCGCCTACGTCGTCGTGGGGTTGATCCTTGCGGTGGCCGGCGGCACGATCATCAGTAAGCTGAAGCTGGAGGGGTATGTGGAGCCATTCGTCTTTGCCAACAAGCTGACCGAGATCGACGCGCCGGAAATGACCCGGAGGGATCGGTTGCTCTTTGCCAGGGATCAGGTGCGCGACATTGTCAAAAAGGTGTGGCCGTACATCCTCGTTGGCGTGGGGATCGGCGCGGCCATTCACAACTGGATTCCCGAGCACGTCATCACCGCCATTCTGGGGCAGCAGAACGCGTTTTCCGTCCTGATCGCCACGGTTGTTGGTGTGCCGATGTACGCCGATATCTTCGGCACCCTGCCCATCGCGGAGGCACTGGTGGGCAAGGGCGTTGGCATCGGCACGGTGCTGTCGTTCATGATGGCGGTCACCGCGCTCTCACTGCCCTCGCTCATCTTGCTCAAAAAGGTTGTAAAGACCAAGCTTCTCGTCATTTTCACGGGGGTGGTCACCGTCGGCATCTTAATCATCGGGTATGTGTTCAATGCACTTGGGTTTCTGTTGATCTGAAGGAGGTAGGCTATGAAACCTTATGTCATCAAAGAACGGTGCGCGGCCCAACCCAAGATTTGCCCGCCCATTCAGGAGTGTCCGAAGCAGGCGGTCCGCTACGTGGAGGATGAGAACGAGCCCATTGGCGGCAGAATTGAGTTTGACTATGACAAGTGCGACGGCTGCGGGGCCTGCGTTGCCGTCTGCTGCGGCAGCTGCATTGAGATGCGGTAATCACACTACCGTGACGAAGGAAGCACCCGCAAAGGAACGGCTCAGTAATCAATGCAAAGAATAGAAGGGGAATGAGAGATGTCGAAAACGTGGTATCCGGTCATCAACTACGAGCTCTGCACCCAGTGCGGAACCTGCACCAACAAGTGCAAACACGGCGTCTACAATCAGGGGAAGGCACCGCGCCCGGTGGTCGTCAAGCCCGAGGGATGCGTCCAGGGGTGCCACGGCTGCGGCAACCTTTGCCCCAATGGCGCGATTGAGTATTTTGGGGACCCGGCCGGCAAGGGTGGCGCATGCGAATGCTGCGGCGGCGAAGGCTAGGATTCCTTGCCAAACAGAAAGGAAGGCGAGCAATATGGAAATTAAGGTGGTAGGATCGGGCTGCGCGAATTGCAAGAAGCTCTATGCGCTGACCAAGGACGCGGTAAAGGAGCTGGGGGTGGAGGCCGAGGTGCTGTATGTCACCGACTTCCAGGAGATCATGAAAACCGGCATCCTGCGGACGCCCGGCCTGATGATCAACGGCAAGGTGAAGGCGATGGGGCGTGTGCCCGCCGTCAAGGAGATCAAGCAATTGATTGCTGACGAGCAGTAACCGCCGCCACGCACAAAGGGCAGCGCCCAATGTGCAACCCGTGTGTCCAAGAAAGAACCCCGGCAACTCTGCGGTTGCCGGGGTTTTGCTTGTGTCATTCTGCTCGGTCAGTCGTCGTCCGCGCCCTCCATGGCGTCCGGGTACACGGTGGTGGAGATGACCTTGCCGGTTTTCTCGTCCTTGGTCGTCAGCGTCATCTTGTATTCCGCCACGCCATTGAAGGCCTGGTAGTAGGCCGACAGTGTGACCAGACCCAGCACCGCAAAGCCGTCCATGCTGTTCTCGTAGGCTTCCCGGTCCACGGTCATCGTCATTTCGGTCAGGTCGTCGTTGGTGGTGATGTCCTGGATGGACGGCGTCGCTTCGTCGGCTTTGAGGCTCTCGATGTACTCCTTCGCGCTGGAGCGCAGCTGGACCAGCAGTTGCTTGTGGACGGCCTTGGTCATGTGGTAGGTCAGGCTGCCGTCCTCGTTTTTGGTGGCGGCGGTAACGCCTTCGGCCTTGGCTTCCTCAATGGTGGCGTCCAGGTCGGCGTCCTCCCCCAGCAGGGCTGCGGGGATCGTCACCTCCACAGTCAGCAGCCCCTTGTTCACCTCTATGCCACCCGCGCTGGGCGATGGGCTGGGCGAGGCGGATTGGGCTGGGGTAGTGGCTTGGGCTGGTGGTGTTGCCGTGGGGGAGGTTGACGTAATGGCAATGGTGCTGGCCGGAGCGATGGATGCGTTGGCGGTGTTGGCCGCTGGGGTGGCGCAACCGTTCAGCAGCAGGGTTGCCAGTGTGAGCAGGGCAATCGTTTTTTTCATCGGGGTCCTCCTGCGGATTGCTTTCCCTATTATACATCCGGGCGTCAGGATTCGACAAAAGAAGATATTGCTGAAAGCTGTCGAACAACCTATATTTAGAAATTGACAACTGACACATAGAAAACCTTGTTCTGCTCGCTTTGCACAGGCTCCGTATGGCAGCAATGCCAATGTGTCGTTGGGCCGTTCACTCAGATCGAGGAGGGTATGCACATGCGTTTGGTGGGAAGACGAATTTCGGCGTTGCTGGCGGTGGTGCTGGCCTTGGGGGTGCTGTTGCAGCCGGTGGCGCTGGCGGCATCCGGGTCGCGCCTGGATCCTTACTCGGGCTATGTCAATCGAACCATTTCTGTTCAGGAATATTCTTTCGATGAAGTGAAGAAGGTTCAGTTCACGCTGCTCAACGTCTATGTAGGCGACGAAGCAAGCTCCATTGTACACGAGGAGAATGAGTATAACGAAGTACCCAGCAGCGATGAGCAGTGGGTATTGATGCAATACCATTTTAAGTATATATCGGGGCCGGAAGAGGAACTCTTTGCTGGAGATGTTGTATCACCATACGGCTCGTATTATGCAGTCTCCGGGGCACAAATATCGGCAATGGATTACGCTACGTTTTCCGGGGAGCGGGAGGGCTTGGATGACGATTTTTCAGCGTATCCCGGTGGTGAATCCGATGTTTGGTATGGCATTCTCATAAAGAAAAGCGTAGGGTACCCGCTGTACCGCATTCCGGTTGGGTATGATGAGGACAAGTGGGAAACCATCTATGCCTGGTTCTCCACTGATCCGAGCTTCGAAGAGTCCGTCACCCCAGCGAAACCCTCGTCGGTGAAGGCAACCGTTTCAGCCTACAACGCAGTGAAGGTTTCGTGGGGTTCCGTTGGAAACGCCAGCGGGTATGAGGTGTACCGCAGCACAAAGAAAAGCGCAGGGTATTCCCTTGCCAAATCGTTGACGGGCACCGCATTTACCAACAGTGGCTTGAAGACCGGAACTACCTACTATTATAAGGTGCGAGCTTACCGCAACACGGATTCGGGAAAGAGCTACGGTGCCTGGTCGTCGGTGGTCAGCGCCAAGCCCAAGCCCGCCGCGCCTACGGAGGTCAAGGCCAAGCGCGTCTCCAACAGCTCCATCAAAGTGAGTTGGAAAAAGGTCAGCGGGGCGACAAAATACCAGGTCTACCGGGCCACCAGCAAGACTGGAACGTACACCAAGGTGAAGGAGACAACGAGCCTCAGCTGCACCAACAAGGGCTTGAAGGACGGAAAGAAGTACTACTACAAGGTAAGGGCTTATCGTTTGGTTGGCTCTACCAAGGTTTACGGTTCCTATTCGTCCGTTGTCAGCGCAAAACCTTAAGGGGCGACGACGCCTGCGTAGGGCCCCATGCGGAGTGAGGAATAGTACAAAGCCAGGAGCAGAACACTCCTGGCTTTCTCTCATTTCTCGTTGTTATATAGCGGCTTTACTCCTGCGTCCGCTGGATGCACCCCTCGGGGAACTCGGCAGAGCAGACCGGCTCGTCAAAGAGAACCTCTTCCGGCGAGAGTGCCGGCCACAGATCGTTGTTGTCCTTCATCGTCCGACCCTCCTTTTGATTTCTGAGGCCATTATATCATACTATCTATTTGGACACAATACAAAAACGCGCTTGCTCTATAGGAATTATTCTGGTACGCTGATGCCAACAAAAGATGGGAGGGACGACCATGGCGAAGCTCATTCGGTTGGAAGTGGTGGGACTGCCCGAGCTTGTGGCGGTAGGCCGGGCACTGCGCGCGCCCATGGAGACGGTGATGGGGGGCAATAACCCCATTCCGGCGTTCTGGGAGCAATGTTTTGCCGATGGCACCTTCGCGGCGCTGGAAGCGGCGGCCGATGGCCAGTGGGATCCGTCCTACGTGGGCCTGATGACCGACTTCCGCGGCAAGGAGGGGCAGTTTACCTACCTGTGCGGCGTCCTCTACCGCCAGGGGGTCGCGCTGCCGGCGGGCTTTGAGGCGCTGCCGGTACCGGCGGGCCGGGCGGCGGTGGGCTGGGTGCGCGGGCGAGACACCGCCGACGTGTGCGGCGCGGCCCATGCCCTGGTGACACAGGGCCTGGAGGCAGCGGGGCACACCTGCGAGCGCATAGCGTGGACGATGGAGCTCTACAACTGCCCGCGCTTCACCACCCCCGACGAGGAAGGGTGCGTTACGCTGGATTACTACCTGCCGCTGGACGCATAGGCTTTCGCGTCCGACGCTGCGGCGTCGGACGCGATTTAGCGTGCTTGTTCTCGTTTTAGCCAGATCGCCGTTCGCGCCTTACGCGCCGTCCTGGCGCTAAGGCATTGCACGGCAATGCCTTCACGGCGTGACGGTTGGACACGCGTCCTGCGTGTCCGATTCGCCGTACATGTCGCCGAACGATTTTGAATTGATCGTGCTCATGCGGATTATTCGGGAAATACGTTTCGCCTATGGGCGGGCTTAACTGTTTGTGTTTACACCGATGATCGTTCCCTCCCGCCGGATAAAGCGGTGTTACCCCCACCCTGCGGCAGACGATTTGTCAAAATCGTTGAGAGCAGGGTGAGCAACACAACGTGTTGCGATGGGGCGCTCGGCTCTTTGGGTTTCTTCCTGTATTGACTTTCTTAACTAGCGCAAGCGCCCGGCTTTCTGCCGAGCGCGTTGTCATGCGGTCAGAATTTTTGCAGCACCATCCAGTATTGGGGGTCATAGTCAGCCGGGGTGACCTCCCGCAGGCCAAAGCCGGCTTCGGCAATCCACCGGCGGGCCAGCGGCACGAAGGCGTGGTAGAGATCCTCGGGGTAACCGAGGTTCAGGTCGTACTGGTAGACCGTGTTGTTGAAGGCCAAGAACCCGCCGGGCCGCAGCAGCCGCAGGTTGGCGGCGATGACCGCCAGGAACCCCTCGCGGGAGGCTTCCTCCAGCGTGCCGGCCTTCCAGTGGCGGTTGATGATCTCGGTCATCGTGGGTAGCAGATCCCACCAGTTGGCGGCGATGGTGTCGTGGCCTTCCCGCAGGCACAGCAGGTTTTGGATGACGTCGTTGATGGCATGCTGGTAGGCGACGAGGTCAAAGTGCCCAGCGGGGAAGAGCCGCTCCAGGTTGGCGGCGTCGTCCTCCACCACGGTGATCTGCGGGCGCAGGGCGGCGGCGTTGCGGCGGAATCCTTCGGTCAGGCCCTTGTTGAGGTTGGCGGTGACGTACTGCCCCTCCTCACCGGCGAAGAGGTCAAGCCCCATGGGGACGACCACGGTGTCGCCGCTGGCGACTTCCAGCACCTTCAGGTTCTGTGGCAGCCCCTGCAGCCCAAAGGTGTGGGCCCAGGCCGCGGCGAAGTAACTGTCCAGCATGGCGACCCCGTCGTCCAGGGTGAAGTCGGTGGGCGGGGTCAGCACCTTCGTGAGATAATCGCCCAGCGCGGCTTCGTCCATGGCGTTGAGACGCTGGGTGGCGGCGGGGGCGCTGATCTCCAGCAGGCGGGACCGGAAGCACGCGGTTGATAGGAGGTGTGCGGCAGGAGCGGCGTTCATGGCAGGTTCCTCCCCATGGTTTACTTGCGTCAATGCAAGGAGTATTATACTGATATCGATTGCGGATTTCTCGGCCTGCATTGACGAAAGTTCGCACAGGATTGATGGGGGAGCGTATGCGCAGGGACAGCCGTTACGAAGACATGGACATGCCGGACGTCCGGTTTCCCATCAAGCTCTTCCTGGTGGAGAGCACGACGCCCGGCAGCCTGCTCTTTGACGCCCACTGGCACGAGCAGATCGAGCTTCAATACTACCTTTCGGGCACGGCGTTGGTGCGTTGCGGTGGGCGGGAGGTATCGGTGACCCAGGGCGACGTGCTGCTTGTGAACAGCAACGAGCTGCACCACGGGGAGTCCGTCGCCGGCGACACCCGCTACTGGGTATTCATCTTTGACTTGTCACTGATGCAGAGCAGCTTCCAGGACAACATCGAGACCAAGTTTGTCGCGCCCATCAGCCAAAGCCTCATCCTCTTTGACAACTACCTGGGCTGTGACAGCGACATCGCGGGCTGCATGCGGCGCATCATTGAGGAGTATGAGGTGCAGGCCACCGGGTACGAGTTGGCCATCAAGAGCGAAATTCTCCGGCTCATCGTGCTGTTGCTGCGTGGCCATGTGCGCCGTGTCCTCACCGAGGCCGAGCACCAGCAGCGCACCCAAATCGCCGCCCGCTACCAAAAGGCGCTCGATGCCATCGAGCACAACCTGACCGGCACCATTTCCCTGCAGGAGCTGGCCCGACAGGTGTCGGTCAGTCCCTCCCACTTCTGCCGCCAGTTCAAGTCACTGACCGGCCGCACCCTCAGTGAGTATGTCAACCACCAGCGCATCAACCGTGCCGCGGCCCTGCTGGCCCAGGGCGACGTCAACGTCTCCGAGGCCGCCGAGCGAGTGGGGATCCACGACCTCAACTACTTCAGTCGCCTCTTCAAGCGCGAGCGCGGCTTGTCGCCCACCGCCTATCGGGCCGTGGCGGCAGCGCCGCCCGGCACCATCGCGCGCCGGGGGAGAGGGCCGCTGGGGGAGTGAAGCCCGCGCCGGGCAGCGTGATGATGCCATGTGAGCCAGTCGGGCGGCAGCGCCGCCCGGCACCATCGTACGCCAGGGGAGTGGCCCTTTGGGAGAGTGAAGCCCGCGCCGGAGGGACTCTGCCACGGCCAACGGGAGGATGGGGGCCGCCTGTAGACAGGGTGCATCCAGCCGCCCCGGGTTCAGTGATGTGATATGATGAATCCAATTTTAAGTTTATTGAAATGATCCGCCGGGTATCTGGTAGGGGAAACCGACCGGAGGTGTGCGTATGTTTGCCAAAAATACGTTGGTGCGGGGTGGCATTACTCTGCTGCAGATGGTGGTGGCGCTGTGGGTGAGCTGGGCGGCCATTTGGTTGGGGTCGCAGACGGCTCTGCCGTTTGTGCAATCCCTCTCCAACCCTGCGGTGTGGATGCTGACCTTTGCACTCCCCTCGTTCCTCTGTGTGCTGGTGGCGTCCTTGGCGTTCACGTTGTTGGCATCGTGGGGCCAGTGGCGGGGCCGCCGCGGTCGGGGTGCGTTGCCTGTTGCGCTGTCGCTGGCGACGTTCGGCGTGCTCTTTGGGGTGACGCTTCTGCCAGTCACCGCTCTGGTTCGCCCCGTGCTGGACTATTTCATGATAGCCAATGGGCAGGACTATGCTTTGCATCTGTTTGTGGCGGCCTTCCTGCTGCCATATGTCTGGGCGTATCTGCTTGGATTGGGGCCAACTGCGGAGCGAGACCGGGCGGCAGTATCGATTGGTAGTGAGCAGGGCATCGCCACGGGGAGCCCAGTTGCTCTGGAATAGCCGGTCATGCCCAATGCTCTGGAAGCACGATACGAGCGCTCGCTTTGCTGTAAAGGGTCTCGGTTTGATGTTCCTTGTGGAGGGGTCACAATGACTAAAAAAACCCGTTGGTGCGGGGTGGCGTCACCCTGCTGCAGGTGGTGGTGGCGGTGTGGGCGGCCAACAGGGTGCCGTGGGTCGGTGCGTGGTTCGCCGAGCCCTTGGGAGACATTCCGGATGCGGTGTATGTGCTGGTTTATTTCGTGCCCGGCTTCGTGTTCCTGCTGGGGGTGGCACTCCTGTTTGCTTTGCTTACCTCCATCGGCCAATGGCCGAGCCGGCAGCGGGGCCGTGGCGCCTTTCCCGTTGGGATATCGCTGGGCATCTTTGCTGTGCTCTTTGGGGTGACGATGCTGCACCTCCCGGTGAACGTCGATGCCATTCCCGTTCTTAACCAAAATGGGCTGCTGGAGGTTGCGCCACACCTGTTTGTGGTCGCCTTCCTGCTGCCATTCGTGTGGGCGTATCTGCTTGGCCTGGGGTCGGACGCGAGGCGAGAACGGCTCGCCATCCCCGTCTAGTCTCCAAAGAGCTGCCCGCGATACAGCTTGACCTGCTCCACCATGTGGCCGATGTTGCCCTCGCCTGCAAACTCGGTTTGGTCGAAGAAATCACGATCCACCGGTGACCAGTAGAGCTCATTCTCGTCGCCCCGCACGGCGACCTCGTGTTTGAGACGGCCGGCGTAGGCCTCCACCCGGCAATCGGCCAGGGGATAGGTGAAGTCCATGAGGTGGGTGAGGGTGATGTCCGCCCGCCCGATGGCCGTTTCCTCCCCCAACTCCCGGTAAGCGGCGGCAAGGCCGTCCTCACCCGGCTCGATGTGCCCGCCCACCAGGTTGCTCAGGCCCCGGTAAGGGTCCTTCCGCCGGTGGCAGAGGAGCAGCCGCGTCTCATCGGGGGAGTACACCAGGATCACATTGTAGCCCTGCATAACCCCAACCTCCTGCCAACGATACAAAAAAACCGTGCTGGAACGCACGGGAAATTGTTATATACAAAAGCGACGGGTTCGCGGTATCATGCCCTGCCATGGATGAGCCGCCTGCAACCGAAAGAACCTTCAGAGACAGACGGTCGAAGTTGGACCGGCTCGACAACTGCCCCATCGCTTTGTTGTCATACGAACGAAAAATCGTGTTTATTATAGAAAGTTCGTGGGGCGCTGTCAAGGTTTTTGGGCACCGTTTTGGCATACGGGCGCAACCACTATGGCCGCATGCGCCGCAGCCGGCCACACAGGAAATCACCCACCAGGGGGTTGCCGGCGGCCACCAGCTCCCGCAGGAATTGCAGGTGTACCCCGGCCACCAGTGTCTGGCTCTCGTCGAGCGGCGTTTGGCAGGTGACCCGGCCGCCTTGGCGCAGGAAGGCTTTGAGCGTCAGCCCCCCGGCGCAGACGCGGGCGATGTCCCGCTGCCGCAGGTAGAGGATGGCCGCCGTCTCGCTGGCGGGCTGGGGTTCGGTGCGGGCATAGGCCAAGAAGAGCGCCGTGGAGCGTGCCGGTGTGCCGGTGACGATGAGGGGCTGCCAGGGCAGCGGCACTGGCTGCACGATGGGCCGGGCGCGGGCTGTCCAGCGCAGCTTGTAGTAGGTCTGCGGCGCGTTCACCAGCCGCACGGCCACCTGTGCTTCCTCCTGCAACTCCCGTCCCAGGGCGGTGAGGGGGCCCTCGCCCGGCTCCACATGGCCGCCCAGGCGCACCACGCCCAAGCCCCGCCCCTCGTGGTCAGGCCCCACCACCATAGCCAGGCGCCCGTCCCACATTACGTAGGCACCCACCGTCGTCAGGTTTTGAAAGATTCGGTTCTGCACGCCGTCCTCCCGTTGTTCCCCATCAGTATAGCCCAACGACCGGGCCGGGGGAAGGGGGCACGAGAGCCTTCGCGCACGCCGCTGTGGCGACGCCCGCGATTTAAACAGCTTGTTCTCGTTGTTGGAAAATCGCCGTTCACGCCTTACGTGCCATCCAGGCGCTAAGGCATTGCACCGCAATGCCTTCACGGCGTGACGGTTGGACACGCATCCGGGATGCTTGGGCGAGCAGCAATCCGAAGGATAGCGACCAGCCCTGCGTGTCTGATTCGCCGCACATGTCGCCGAACGATATCAAGCAGCAGACCTCATGCGGCTTTCCAAGAATACGTTTCGCCTGCGGGCCTTACGCCGCATCCATGCGGCTAGGGCACTGCTTCGCAGCGCCCTCACGGCCCCTTGGCCTTGGCGCCATCCTGGTTGCATGGCGAGCAGCACGCATAGCGTGCGACCAGCCCAGGCGCTTGGGCCTGCGGACGGGATTTTGCCGTCTGCTTCACACAGACTTTCATTTCCCTCCCGCCGGATAAAAAGGTGTTACCCCCGCACCACGGCAGACGATTCGCAAGAATCGTTGAGAGTGGTGCGAACAACACGCAGTGTTGTGAGGGGGCGCTCGGTTCTAGGATTCCGTCCCTGTGCTGGCTTCCAGAACAACGGAAAGGGACGCGTCAAGCGCGTCCCTTCTGTGGCATTCGTTGGTTGTTCCACCCTTACAGCATCGTATACGTCGCGGGCTTGGGCAGGAAGCGCACCGGCACCCCCGGCAGCAGGCCGGCCAGCTGCCCGGCCCACCAGGCCATGCCGGCTTCCTCGCTGCGCTGGTGGCCGATGACCAGCAGCGCCTGCGTGCGGCCCATTGCACGGCTGTCGGCCACCCACACCGGTGTCTCCCACTCGTTCACCTCGCCCACGATGAGCAGGTCAGGCTGCAGGCCCAGTGCGGCCTCGCGGTGCCAGCCGAAACCCGCCGCCCCCGCTACCAAGGCAATGGTGCGGACAGGGGAGTCGGCTGCACCCACCGCTGACACCGGGTCGGGCCCCAGCGTGGCGCGGATGTGCGCGGCCACCTCCGCCAATGTCTTGGCTTCGGGCAGGGTGATGAGGCCGGTGTAGGCCGGGCCTTCGGGGGTCTGCTCGCATTGGGCGTGGTCCGTCCAGCCCAGGGCGTCCAGCATGCCGGCGGTGATGAGGTCGGGCCGGTGCATGTGGATGTGGTCGTGGTAGCGGAACACGGCGATGCCGTGGTCGGCCAGCAGTTTCTGCTTGTGTTGGGCGACCGGGTCGTCGCCCAGGGCGCTCAGGTCGTCCCAATGGCCCCAGTAGGTGGGTTCGTGGGTCACGATGAGGTTGCAGCCCGCAGCGATGGCCGCCTCAATCACCGGCACCGTGGCCAGGAACGTCACGGCCACGCCCCGCAGCTCGTCGCCAAGGTTGCCGCACTTCAGGGTGTCACAGGTGCGCTCCAGCCGCTCGTTCACCGGCGGCAAAAACCGATCCAGCGCCTCTCCAATGGTCAACATGGCAATCCCTCCCCGTAAATATGAAATCAGTATACCGCCGCGGCGCCCGAAAGGCCATGAGCATTTCGCCATCGACAGGCTGTGTATAACCCGTTTCCACCGGTTTTCACAGCCGTGGACAGGCCTGTGTATAACAAAGCCACGGCAGGCCGTCGTTTTGCACACAACCTGTGGATAGCTGTGGATAACTTCCGCAAGGCTTTACACAGACTTTACACACGCTGTACAATGATGGAAACGATTCCAACGGAGGAGTGGGAAGTATGGCCGACAAACTTGTGCACATCAACCAGGTGGGGTACCGGTGCGGCGCGCCTATTCTGGCGGCGATCAACCGGGTGGAGGGTGACTTCACCGTCATCGACGGGGCCATCGCGCCGGTGCTGATGGGCCACACCCAGCCGGGGGTGGAGGGCGACCGCGCCAGCGGCGACACCGTGCGCTGGGCTGACCTCTCAGCGCTGGCCCAGCCGGGCGTCTACCGCCTGACCATGCCGGAGCTTTTGTATTCCGCACCCATCCGGGTGGCCGAGCGGCCCTACGGGGAGCTGCGCCGCGCGCTGCTGAAGGGCCTTTACTACTTCCGCTGCGGCACCGCGCTGGAGGAACCCATTGCCGGGCATTGGGCCCACGGCGTCTGCCACCGGGAGCCGGCGGTGCTCTATGAGGACCGCGCGCGTTCCATCGATGTCTCCGGCGGGTGGCACGACGCCGGCGACTACGGCAAGTACATCAACCCTGCGGCCACGGCGGTGGCCATGTTGCTGCTGACTTGGGAGCACTGCGGCCCGGCCTGCGCCGAACCCACCGGCATCCCGGAGAGCGGCGGCCCTCTGCCGGACATCCTGGCCGAGGCCCGTTGGGAGCTCGATTGGATGCTCAAGATGCAGCGCGAGGACGGCGCGGTGTGGCACAAAACGACGAGTTGGGGCTTTGCCGACTTCGTGATGCCCGAGCACGACCACAAACCCTGGGTCGTCTGCCCGGTGTCCCATACGGCCACCGGCGACTTTGCGGCGGTCTGCGCCATGGCCAGCCGCGTCTATCGGCCCTTCGACGGTACCTATGCCGACCGGCTGCTGGCGGCGGCTCGGCGGGCTTGGGGGTGGCTGGTGCAAAACCCTGAACACCAGCCCTTCCACAACCCGGCGGAGGTGACGACCGGCGAATACGGCGACGGCGATGCCCGCGACGAGGAATTGTGGGCGGCGGTGGCGCTGTGGCGGGCCACCGGTGAGGCGGCCTTTGCCGACGCGGCCATCGAACGGCTGGAGCGCTGGCCCGATGTCGACCTCACGACCTTCGGCTGGAGCGAGGTGGGTGGTTTCGCCGCGGTGGAGGTGCTCTTCGCCCCCGACGCCCCGGCAGCCCTGCGCGGGCCCTTCCGTCGGGTGTTCCTGATGGAGGCCGAGCGGCTGGCGGCCCTGGCTGCCGTCGATGGCTACCGCGTGCCCATGGCGCCGGAGGACTACATCTGGGGCAGCACCATGGTGCTGATGAATCGCGCCGCCCATCTCATTCTGGCGGGCAAACTCACCGGCGACGGCCACTGGGATGGTGTGGCCGAGGACTGCCTGCACTGGCTGCTGGGGCGCAACCCTCTGGGGCGTTGCTATGTGTCGGGCTTTGGCCGCTACCCCGTGCTGTGCCAGCACAATCGGCCCTCCGAGGCCGATGGTGTGGACGCGCCGGTGCCGGGCCTGGTGGCCGGCGGCCCCAACCACCACCGGCAGGAGACCGCCGCCCGCCTGCTGCTGCCCGAGGGCACCCCGCCGGCCCGCTGCTTTGCCGACGATTCGGGCAGCTACTCCACCAACGAGGTGGCCATCTACTGGAACACACCGGCGGTTTTTGTCGTGAGCCGCTTTGCTTGATGCTTCGCGGTCGAGCCCGCCGCTAACGCGACGGGCTCGAGGTTGGAGAGCTTGAACGAGTATTGCTTTGCCCGCCGACGTACACGCCGTCGGCGGGCCTCCTGTTGTTATGGTTCATGTTGCCTTTTGCGAGGGAAGCGTCGCTCACGCGGGAGAGCGCCGAGTGCAACGGGCAGGCTACTTCGTGCCGTCGCCGAGTGAATCGGCTGACGGCCACTGGGGCTGGGCACGCGCTGTTTGAAGCATGGGGTGAACCTCTTGCTACGCGGTCGAGCCCGCCGCTGGCGCGACAGCCGCGAGATAGGAGAGCTTGTCATCGCTTAACGCCCGCCCTCTGGCGCGCATGCCGTCAGTGGGGGCAGTCTGTTTCTTTGGCTCATCCATGCTCCATGCTTTATCCGAGGGAAGCGTCGCTCACGCGGGAGGAGGGCCAAGTGCCACGGGCAGGCTGCTTCGCGTCGTCGCCCACTGGCCTCACCGTGCAACAGACGATTCTTCGGAATCGCTGAGAGCAGGGTGGGCATTGCGGCGGCTGGATGAACCCGCAGACAACTGTGGGATAGGGCGCACATGTGCGGGGATGGAGGTTGCCAGGCGAACTGTTTCTTGGGGGTCAATTCGTCTCTCCTTCTGCAGTTCCTTCGTGCTCGACAACCCTGTTCACAGGCCACAAAATGTGGTACGATACCCTGTAGTCTACCAGCACTTGAGGAATGGGTGGTTGGGATGTCCGGTTTTGTGGATTATTATCGCGTCTTGCAGGTTCATCACGACGCCAGCCAGGAGGTTGTGGAGGCCGCGTACCGTCGGCTGTGCAAAATCTATCACCCTGACGTGAACCACGGCCCCCGCGCGCTGGACCGCATGAAGGAAATCAACGAGGCTTATGAGGTGGTGGGCCGTGCCGAGCGGCGGCGGCCCTACCACAGCCAGTGGCTGGCCAGCCAGCGCGGCCGTGGGTTTTCGGCCCGCCCCGCGCCAGAGCCTGCCCCTGAGCCCGCGCCCGAACCGCCCCGCCCCGAACCGGCCAAAGACCCGGCGGGGGAGCTGGCCTTGGCGGCGCTGGACGACTTCTTCCACGCTCTTATTGAGGAGGACTGGGACCGCGCCTATGGGCGGCTCACCACGGCGGACCGGCGGCAGGTGCTGCTGGGCGACTTCCGGGAGTGGAAGCGCACGGTGGCGGCGCTCTTCACCATGGGTTCCTACGCCATCAAGCCCTTCCGCAGCCTGGAGAATTGCCGCATCGACGACGTGCTCTACCCCCAGGTGAGGGAGTTCTCGGTCTTCGTCACCGACATTGACCGGCGCACCGGCCGGGTGGACGAGGAAAACGTGCTCAAGCACGTGACATTGGACGGCGGCCAATGGCGAGTGGCCCTGGGCTACCGCGATGTGCGGCCCATCACCCTGCGCTACAAATATCTGCTGGAGAATATGACGCGTATCGACCCGGTGCAGGTGTATGCCGAGGCCGTGATGCGTCAGGACAGCGACACCGGTCTCGCCAGCCGCAAGACCTTCCTGGAGCGCGCCGAGCAGGAGGCCATCCGCTCCCGGCGCTACGGCAACCCCTTTTCGGTGGCGGTGCTGCGGGTGGATGCCGGCGATGGCAATGCCCCCGACGGCCAGACCTACGCCCGCATGTGCGTGACCCACGCCGCACGTACCGCAGTTGCCAATATCCGCCAGACCGATTTGGTGGGCCGCTGGGGCAACCAGGAGTTGGTCATCCTCTTCACCGAGACGCCCCGGGCCGCCGCCATGCACGCGGTCACCAAGCTCCTGGGCCTTCTCAGCCACGACGAGGAACTCAAGTATGCCGTGAGCTGGGGCCTAGCAGATTTCGATGGCTTCTCGGTGGAGGACACGATCCTCACCGCCGCCGCCGATGCCCGCACCCGCACCACCACCCGCAACGGCGTCACCGCCACCACGCTCACGATGGACGACTAGGGGCGGGGGCCGGCTGCGTGGTGCATCTTTGTACTTGTGCCCGCTGTTTCAATGCCCTTCTGGCGTGGATTGCTATCCCTTGAGCTTCTAATGGGCGAGAGTTTGACCTATCTTGAAAACGTGAGCAGGGTCGTTTTGTACGGATGTCTCTCTTTTTCGCAGTGATTCACCATTTATCGACAAGAACTGCATAACAATAGAATTGAATATCTTTCGCTGAACCGGTATGATTTGGATAGTGCCAGATTGGGTTGGGCGGAGGATTTGTATGCGCTGTGCGAAGAAATGGAAGCTCCTGGCCATGGTGGGGCTCGTGGGGCTGCTGTTGTTGGCGTTGCCCACGGCAGCGCACGCGGCCCAGGAGGGTGACTTCGCCTACCAAGAGGATTACTCCGGTCACACAGTCACCATCACCCGCTACATGGGGGACGGCGGCGCTGTGGAGATCCCCGCGACCATTGCGGGCAGGCAGGTGTCATCGGTGGGCTCGGGTGCTTTTGCGGAGGAGTTCGACGTTTCCTCCATCGTCGTCCCAGAAGGGGTTCAAACGCTGGGGAGCCGGGCGTTTTTTCGCTGTGAAGGCTTGACCCGCATCACCTTGCCTTCTACTTTGACCACAATCGGCTCGGGTGCCTTTGAGTGGTGCTACCGGTTGCCCTCCCTGGAATTGCCGGAGGGATTGACGACCGTCGGAGACAGCGCTTTTCTTGGCTGCTGTGGTTTGACTTCACTGAGGCTGCCGGATGCCGTTGTTTCCCTTGGGGGCCATGTTTTTGAATCCTGCACGGGCTTAACCACCATGAGCTTGCCTGAGGGGATTGAGGACCTGGGCGGCTATTTCTTTGCAAACTGCAGGAGTTTACGAAGCATTGTTCTTCCCGACTCGTTGAAGACCATCGGCTATTCGGCGTTCTCCGGGTGTACCAGTCTGCAAACCATTGATATACCAGACGGGGTGGAATCGATCGCTGCATATGCCTCCTCGGGCTGCGCGGAGCTGGAGAGTGTGTCGCTCCCCGCAGGCGTCACAGTGCTCAAAGAAGCGGTGTTTGCGGGCTGTACAAATTTGCGGGAGGTCTCTTTGCCTGCCGGGTTGACGGCGATTGACGATGTCGCGTTTCAGGGCTGCGCAACGCTGAGCCGGATCGACATTCCCGATGGGGTGACTACCGTCGGAAAAGGAGCCTTTTGGGCCTGCGGCGCGTTGCGTAGCGTGACCCTTCCGGATGGGGTGACGACCATTGGAAGGAATGCCTTCGCCGATTGTACCGCTTTGATGGAGCTTTCCCTCCCCGATGGGCTGGCCATGTTGCCCGAGTCTTTGCTGGATGGGTGTACAAGCCTGAAGGAGTTGGACTTGCCGCAGTCCATTTCCAGCATTGGTGTTTGCGCGTTCCGTGGGTGTGCCGCCCTGCGGGAGCTGACGATGCCTGCCGCGGTCAATGTTTTGTCCGGTTCCGCCTTTTCCGGCTGCCTCAAACTGGAGCGTGTGGTCTTCTTGGGTGCGCAGCCCTCCATTGCTTCCTCCGCATTTGATGATAGTTCCGCCATTGCGTATTACCCCATAAGCCGGCAGGAGGATTGGGCGAGCTTCGCCGCGGCACCCAAACAGGCGTATTGCCATGTGACCGTTGACCGGCGCAACGGGACTCCCGTGGAACGCACGATGACGGATGTCACGGGTGGGCGGTTTCTGCTGCCCGATCCGCAAAGGGCCGGGTGGGTGTTTGCGGGTTGGAGTAAGCGGGAAGATGGCTCCATTCCCTGGGATTTTAGCCAGGAACCGGTGGTCAGCGATGAGATTGTCGCGTTTGCCCGGTGGGTGCCTGCCCGCACCGTCACCTTCAACACCCAGGGCGGCAGTGCCGTCGCCAGCCAAACCGTGGGAGAAGGTGCACTGCTCACCAAGCCCGCTGATCCCTCCCGCACCGGCCATGCCTTTGCCGGATGGTACAAGGAGGCGGCCTACACCAACGCTTGGGACTTTGCCCTGGATACGGTGACGGAGAACAGGACGCTGTACGCCGCCTGGACGCCTAAACAATACACGGTAACCTTCTACACCGGCAGCGCCAGCTCTGTGGCCCCGCAAAAGGTGGCATATGGTGGTCTGGTCACCCGGCCGGCTGACCCCACTGAGGCCGATTTTGTTTTCTCACGCTGGTGCAAGGACGCGGAGGGCAAGACAACCTGGAATTTCCAAACTGACCGGGTGACGGGCGACGTGACGTTGCGCGCCTGGTGGACGCCCATCCTGCAGCTGGATGTGATTGCCAACAACGACGCCTGGGGTACGGTGACGGGCGCGGGTCGCTATGTTCGGGGCACCAAGGTGATCGTTACGGCGACCCCTGTGGAAGGCTACGCTTTTGTGCATTGGCTGCATGGCTTCCAAACGGTGTCCACCAATCCGGCCTACACGTACCAGATCAAGGATAGCCAGATGATGGAGGCTGTCTTTGAACCCCGGGGGCGGGTGTCGCTGTTCATCGGTATTTTCACCTATAACAGCGTACCGATGCAGTGGAGTTGGGTGCAGGGCGCAAAGGGATACGAGGTGTGGCGCTCCACTTCGCTTGGGGGTGGGTTCAGGCGGGTTGCCGACACCACGAAGGCGAGTTTTGCCGACAAGAATGTGGCGCTTTGTACCACTTACTATTACAAGGTACGCACCAAGTTCGCCGATGGCTTTGGCGCGTGGTCTGAGGTGAGGACGGCCAAGCCGGCGCTGGACCGGGTGAGTTATGCGGAAGTGTACCCCGATGGGTACACCAGCGTGGAGGTAAACTGGATGGAGGTGGCCGGCGCAACGGGGTACCGGGTGTATCGCGCCACCAGCCAGAACGGTACCTATGCCCGGGTGGGGGACGTGAAGGAGCCCGGCCTCATCAATAAAAAGCTGAAACCGGGCAAGACCTACTACTACAAGGTGAGAGCCTACCGCGCGGTGGGGGCCAGTAGGGTGTATGGCCCGGAGTCAAGGGTCTGCTCCGGCCAGCCGGTGCCGGCAATGCCCGATCACTTTGTGGCGCGGCGGTATTCGTCCAGTTCCATTCGCCTCAGTTGGGGCAAGGTGCCTGGGGCCACGAAGTACCAAGTGTACCGCGCCACCAGCAAGGACGGCAAGTATACCCGGGTGAAGACGACCGGCTCCCACATCTACATTGATCAGGGACGGAAGCGGGGGAAAACGTACTATTACAAGGTGCGAGCCTACCGCGTCGAGGGCGACAGGAAGATCTACGGCGTGTGGACGCTGGTAGATAAGGCAACGCCTTAGGGGAGCATAGGACGGGGTACACACGCCAACACGTTTCCGCGACAAAACGATCGGCCTGCCAGGATACCGGGCAGGCCGTTTTCTGTTGGGTGGAATACCCGATTGCTGCCCCATGGGCTTGCAGGAACTAAAAGCATTGTCGATAAGCAGAGCCTTGCCGCCCTGGGAGCGCTGCTGCACGGGGGGGCGGTTGTGCGCATGCTGGCTGTCGTGGGAACATGGCAAGATGCCTGCTCTCCACTCCCACTGGCAAGCCCAAAAATTAGGCCCGCCCGGAGACCGGCCATTGGTCAGCAAACAAAACAAAGGTCGGCCACTGAGTGCCGACCGTTGGAAGGGCAGCTCGGCTTAGTGCCGGGGGCGGTCCTTGACCATCTGCAGGGCGTTGAGTACGGCGATCTCGGCGTCCACCTGGTTCTGCAGATAGGTGGCGTCGATGCTGGCGAAGAGCTCCCCGCGGTCGCTCACCACATAGGACGGCTGCAGGCGGTTGAGTGCCAGGGCCATCGCGTCCAACCGGCAGTGCTCACATTGGCACATGTCGATCTGCGGCATGTGCTGCTTCACCAGCGCCTCCACGATGACTTCCATATGGTTCTTGAGCGTAATCATCGGCGCACCTCATGCTTTCGCGTTTTGCGTCTCCTACTATCATGGCGGGCACAGGGGTGCCGTGTCAAGCCCATTGTGCCCATTTTTGGAATTTTTTGTAAGTTATGGAGGGGCCTTTTCGTGCGTTCCCCGTCCTGCGCGTCGTTTTGCCCGCGGTGTGGCCCAATTCGTGTGCTAAACGCTCCATTGCTGGGTACCTATTAGCTAGAATCATTTCGGGATGGGCGCGCGCCCGTCCGTGCAAAAGGGGTGTGTGACACTGAGAGATCGTTACGACAGGCTGAAACCCTATGAACTGGACGTGCTGCGGGAGGTCACCAACATCGGGGCGGGCAACGCCGCCACGGCGCTGGCCGACATCCTCTCCGACCGGGTGTCCATGACGGTGCCGATCCTGCAGATCCTGGACATCAACGACATCGCGGACATCCTGGGCGGACCGGAGAATGAGGTCGTCGGCATTCTGCTTTCCATGACCAACGACCTGGATGGCATGCTGATGTTCGTGCTGGAAAAGCAGTTCACCCATGACATCCTGGGCGTGCTGCTGGGCAAACAAATCACAAGTTTTGAAGAAGTCGACGAAATGGACATGTCCGCCCTGCGCGAGATTGGCAACATCATCGCCGGTTCCTACGTCAACGCGCTTTCTGAGCTGACACAATTGGACATTCGGATTTCCCCGCCGGAGCTGGCCATCGACATGGCCGGCGCCATCCTGAGCTACCCCGCCACCCTCTTTGGGACCATGGGCGACAAGGTGCTCTTCGTGCGGGAGGATTTCGACAGCGGCAACCAACGGGTGACCTGTCACCTGCTCATTATGCCCCAGCCGGATTCCCTGAAGCTCATGATGTCGCGGCTGGGGGTATCTGATGAGTGAACTCACTGTAATAGGCATCTCAGACATGAATGTTGTCAGGGGGGATGGGAGGCTCATCACCTATGCGTTGGGGTCTTGCGTGGGCATTTGTCTCTACGACCCGGTTACCAAGGTATCGGGGCTCTCCCACGTGTTGTTGCCAGAGTCGGCCATGTGCCCCAACGACACCAACGTGATGAAGTTTGCCGACACCGCGGTAGAGGAACTGCTGCGGCGGATGGAGCGGGCAGGGGCGCAGCGCTTCCGTGTCACAGCTAAGATTGCCGGCGGGGCACGGCTCTTCGGCGGGGCCGGCGGCATACAGATCGGCGACCGCAACGTGGCGTCGGTGAAGGCCCAGCTCACGCGCCTGCGCCTGCGGCTGGTGGCCGAGGACACCGGCCTCGATTATGGGCGCACGGTGGAGTTCCACGCCGAGGACGGACGGGTCTTCGTCAAGACCGCGCTGCGCGGGTCGAAAGAAATATGACGCTTCGCGTTCGCGCCGGCCGCTCCGCGTCCGTCGCGAGTGGGAGTTGCTCGTTCAATCGTTATGTTTGCCGTGTGACGTACATGCCGTCACACGGCTTTCGTTTGCCCGGCGCGCATTTGCTTTCATGCAAGGTACGCCGCTGCGGCGGAGGAGAGCCAACTACTCCTCACTGCTTCTTTCGTGCCTTGGCCGAATGAATCGGCCTGCGGCTGCTGGGCGCAGGCCATACGGGCCGACACAACTGCACAGGGGCCCGCCGACGTACACGCAGTCGGCGGGTTTCTTTTCTGTTTCGGTCGTGCGGGCTTTGACGGAGGGAACGCCACTCACGCGGGCGGGCTGAGTGCCACGGGCAGGCTGTTTCGTGCCGCTGGCGGGTGAACCGCCTGCGCGGCTCTTCGCTTCGCGTTCGCGCCGGCCGCTTCGCGACCGCCGCGAGGGGGAGTGCTCGGATTGGATGAAGGGGAGCCCCCTGACGCACATGTCGTCAGGGGGCCCTCTGTTGGGGTGGCTCTTTGCTTCGCGTTCGCGCCGGCCGCTTCACGACCGTCGCGAGTGGGAGGCGCTCGTGTAGACTTTTTGTTTGCCGTGTGACGTACATGCCGTCACACGGCTTTCGTCTGCTCGGCTCGCATTTTCTTTTCGCGTAAGGTGCGCCGCTGCGGCGGGGAAGGGTGAGCGCTATGGGCAGGCAACTGTGTGCCACCGCCGGATGAACCGGCTGGCGGCTGCGAGGGAGGGTGCCCGCACGTGGAGGATGCCGCGGCGGGGAAGGGTGAGTGCCACGGGCAGGCCGCTTCGTGCCTTGGCCGAATGAATCGGCCTGCGACTGCCGGGCGGCTGCGGGCGCAGGTCAATGGGCCGATAGGGGTTGCCTCCGCGTTGGGCTTCTTTTTTATCTGAGGACACCTATTGACGACCGGACTATTGCGTGTTACTATATAGCAGAAGTAAGCGATACTGCATACCGGTGACGCAGAATAGCAAGGAGTGATTGTGCTGGAAAATCTAACGGAAATGCTCAAAGGCGTACTGGAGGGCTGCGTCCTTGAGATCATCAGCCGCAACGAAACCTATGGTTACGAAATTACGCGGCGCTTAAACGCCCTCGGCTTTACCGATGTGGTGGACGGAACGGTGTACACCATCCTGATCCGGCTGGAAAAGAGCAAGCTGGTGGAGGTCACCAAAAAGCCCTCCGACATGGGGCCGCCGCGCAAGTTTTTCGTGCTCAATGACGCGGGGCGCGAGGAACTGCGGAAGTTCTGGGAACGATGGGCGTTTGTATCGGCAAGAATGAACGAGTTAAAGGAGAAATGACCATGACTTTCTGGGAGAAGATCACTGGAAGCGATATGACCAAGGAAATGAGAGCGTTTGAAGCGCGAGCCCAAAAACTGCCGGCCAATTATCAAACGGCATGGGAAAGCGTGAAAACCAATCTTTGGTCGCACTCCGATTTCACCGGCCGCAACCTCATGCCCATTCTGGACGGCGTGCTTGGCCTGCTGGAAGAAGCGGCGGCGGACGGGCAGAGCGTGCAAGAGGTTTTGGGTGATGACATCAAGGGTTTCTGTTCGGCATTGGCCGGTGAAGAGGGAGCGAAGTCGTTTCGCGACAAGTGGCGGGAGCAACTCAACCGAACCATCGCCAAAAAGCTGGGGCAATAGGAGGATAAAATGAGGCTGCAAGAGATCATCGAAGGCAAGAGGGAGTGGCGAGCGCTGATGGCTCGTGTCAAAGCATTGCCCAAAAATTATCAAATTGTTTACAACGAGATGCAGAAATACCTCTTCAAGGTCGGGCCGGTTGAGCTCGCCGAAGGGACGGAGTTGCTCTCGGGGATCATCGGCCTTTTTGAGGAAGGCGCGGCCCAGGGGAAGGGCGTGCTCGAAGTGGTGGGCAATGATCCGGCGGCGTTCTGTGACGACCTCATCAAGGACTCCCAAACATACGCGGACATGAGCCAGGAAGTGGCTGCCCATGAAGTGCAAAAGGCCATGAAGAAGGTTACGGACAAAACAAAGTAAGGGGCGATCCGATGGAAACTGCAATCCAGGTCAATGGCCTGCAAAAGTCTTACAAACAGCTCCAGGTTCTCAAAGGTGTGGATCTTACGGTGGAGAAAGGCAGCATCTTCGCCCTGCTCGGCTCCAACGGCGCGGGCAAGACGACGATCGTCAAAATCCTGACCACGCTGCTCAAGCAAGACGGTGGGGCCGCCGTGGTGAATGGGTACGACGTCGCGGCCAGCCCTGCCAGCGTGCGGCAGTCGATCAGCCTGACCGGGCAGTTTGCCGCTGTGGACGAAATTCTGACCGGACGGGAGAACCTCATCATGATTGCGAGACTCCGGCATCTCAAGGAGCCGCGCCGGGTTGCGGACGGCTTGTTGCAGCGCTTCGGTTTGGCCGAGGCCGCCGACCGCCGGGTGTCCACCTATTCGGGGGGCATGCGCCGCAGGCTCGACCTCGCCATGAGCCTGGTGGGCACCCCGCAGGTCATCTTCCTGGATGAGCCCACCACCGGCCTGGACCCGGAGGCGCGCATTGAGGTGTGGAAGACGGTCAAGGAACTGGCCGACGGCGGCACGACGGTGTTCCTCACCACCCAGTATCTGGAGGAGGCCGAGCAGCTGGCCGACCGCATCGCCATCTTGCACGAGGGCAGGATCATCGCCAACGGTACCTTGGAGGAACTCAAAGCGCTGTTCCCGCCCGCAAAGGTGGAGTATGTGGAGAAGCAACCAACGTTGGAGGAGATCTTCCTCGCCATCGTGGGCAAAAAGGAGGAGAAGTAGATGGAAGCGATGGAGAGGCACCCGTTCGCTGACATGGCCGTGATGCTGGGGCGTTCCATGCGGCATATCTTCCGCAGTATGGACACCATCATCACCGTCGCCATCACCCCGATCGCGATGATGCTGCTGTTTGTCTATGTGTTTGGCGGTGCCATCCAAACCGGTACGGACAACTATGTGAACTACCTGCTGCCCGGCATTCTGCTCATCGCCATTGCCAGCGGCATCTCCTACACGGCATACCGCCTGTTTATGGATATGCAGCGGGGCATCTTTGAGCGCTTCCACTCCATGCCGATTGCGCGTGCGGCTGCGTTGTGGGGCCACGTGCTGACCTCGCTGGTCTCCAACGCAATCTCGGTTGTCGTCATTATACTGGTCGCCTTGCTGATGGGCTTTCGTTCTGCGGCGGGGCTGTTCCCCTGGCTGGCCGTGGCCGGCATCCTGGCGCTCTTTACGCTGGCCCTGACCTGGGTCGCGGCGATTGCCGGGCTCTCGGCCAAATCGGTGGATGGCGCAAGCGCCTTTTCCTACCCGCTGATCTTCCTGCCCTTCATCAGCTCCGCGTTTGTGCCCACGGGGGCCATGCCCACTGCCGTTCGTGTTTTTGCCGAAAACCAGCCGGTCACCGCCATCGTGGAAGCGCTCCGCGCGCTGTTGGCTGGCCAGCCAGTGGGCAATGAACTCTGGATCGCGCTCGCCTGGTGTGTGGGCATCATGGTGGTGGCCTATTTCTTCGCCATGCGCGCGTACCAGAAGAGGACGTAGATCCCGCGCGACGACAGGCAGATGCGCCTTTTTTCCGGTGCCCTTGCGACCCATTGGTCGCAAGGGCACCGGTTTGTTCGTTCCCAAACGCTTGGAGCGAGGCGGCACACCGTTTGGCAAGAAGAAGGCGCGAACGCTGGACGGTCATAACCAACCCTGTCCACCCATATACTAGACCGGCTTGCTATGCCGGAGGGGGTGGACGCATTGCGAAGGATTGCGCTGGTGGTGGTGCTGGCAATCGGGTTGGCGCTGGTGCTGCCGGCAGCCGGGTGGGCGGAGGAGCCGGTGGGCAACATCCGGGTGCGGCTGGCTTCGGCGGGCACGCCGGTGTCGGTGGCCTTCCGGGTGGAGGGGTCTTACCGCGTGGCTGAGGACGCCACCCTCGCCCTGCTGCCCAATGTGACCTACCGCCTGGCGCTGGCGGCCGAGGGAGCGGGGCTGACCCTCAGCTGGTCTGACGGCGTGGCCGACCGGGAGACGGCGCTGCCCGCTTCGGTTACCCTGAGCCGCTATGGCAACGGCGGCGACGACGGCTGTGTGGCGCTCAATCATCCCTCCTATGGCTGGAAACCCTACGAGGGCGACCTGACCATCACGCGTGGGCAAGGCGGGTTGACACTCATCAATACCCTGCCGCTGGAGCGCTACCTGATGGGCGTGCTGGCCTGCGAGATGGGCGACAGCTGGCCGGCCGAGGCCCTGAAAGCCCAGGCGGTCTGCGCGCGCACCTACGCGCTGCGGTTCCTGCGGGCCGCCGGCGACGAGGCTTGGGATGTCGGCGACACCACGGCCTGGCAGGCTTACCGTGGCTGCCCGCGAGACAGCGACGGCGACCTGCAGCCCCACATCGCCGCGGCGGTGGAGGCCACCGCCGGGCAGGTGCTCACCTACGATGGCGCACTGCTGGACGGGGTGTTCTCGGCCAGCAACGGCGGGTACATCCGCACGGCGTCCGAGGTGTGGGGCGGGGCCAACACCTACCACGTGGCTAAGGCCGACCCCTGGGATAGCGCCAACCCGCTGAGCCCCAGCTATACGTTCCTCTTCCCCAAAGCCGGCGACGCGGGGCTCACTGGCCTCTCGGTGGTGGATCGCTCCCGGGCGGAGCGGGCACTGCGGCTGGTGCACCAGGCGGTGGCCGATGCCTGCGGCGGGAAGGTGGATGACGTCGCCATCACGGCCATAGCCGGGGTGACGCCCACGGTGCCGCGAGCAGGGCGCTCCACTGGCAGCCAGGAGTACACCCAGGTGGCTGTGTCGGTGCAGGCCACAGTGAGCGGCGCGGCGTTCGACGGCACGGTGACCATCACCTACACCGCTGCCGACGGCAAGACTGCCGGCGACCTGCGGTTGGCTTTTGCCGAGTACGACGCCCTGCTGCCTACATCGAACCTCTGGCAGATGACCGCCGGGGAGGAGGGGGCCTGCTGGACGATCACCGTGCGCGGCTTTGGGCATGGCGTGGGTATGAGCCAGCGCGGCGCCCAGCAGATGGCCAAGGAAGGGAGGGGCTACGAAACCATACTGGAGTTCTACTACAATTATGGCAGCGGCGGCAGCAAACCGGTGCAGCTGAGGGCGGTGGCAGAGGAGACGCCTGCCCTGCCTCAGCTGACCGCAGAAGGGGTGCTGGCGGCGGGCCGTGTCACCGCCGATGGGCTCAACCTGCGGGCCGCGCCCGACCTCAAGGGCACGGTGAGCGTGGTGCTCGCTCGCGGCACCGCCCTCTCCATCCTGGAGCGGCGGTCCGGCTGGTATCGGGTGTTCTGTCCGTCCAATGGGCTCACCGGCTATGTCTCCACCGACCATGTGGCGCTGGAGGGTACGACCCAAACCAGCGCCGCCACTGCTTCATCGGCAGTCAGCCCATCTCCCTCGACTTGGAGCACGGCGGCATCCACACTGCCCGGCGTACTGGTGACCCCCTCGGTCACAGGGCCTCCGGCGGCCGATGGCCTCTGGGGTCTGCTGGATAGCCCCTGTGCACTCCGCCTGCGCGCCGAGCCTGAGACTGACGCGCAGTCACTGGGCCTGGTGCCACGCAATGCCTCGCTGGAGCTGCTCTCGGTGGCTGACAAGGCCCATTGGCTGCGGGTGCGCTGGGAGGGTACAGAGGGGTATGTGCTGGCCCGCTATGTGCGCACCGCCGGCGGGCGGCCCTGCACCCTCACCGATGGCCCGACACCCCTGCGGGCGGCGGCACTGCCCTCGGGCCGCTTGCTGCGCACCCTGCCCGCCGGGCAGATGCTGGGGGCTGGGGCGGTGGTGCGGGTAGGCCTCACGCTGTGGCGGCGGGTCACGGTGGATGGCCAGCAGGGTTATGTGCCCGAGCGTGTCTGCCGGTTGGCATGGAAGTGACGCTACGCTGGCGCTTCGCTTTCGCGGCTGCCGCTGACGCGACAGCCGCGAGTGGGGGAGTGCTCGTCACGGCTGGGGTGTAGCCCCGCGACGTACACGCCGTCGCGGGGCTTTTGGCTGCGCTGGTCGTATTGGGCTTTTACGCAAGAACGCCGCTACGGCGGGGACGGGTGCGTGCCACAATCAGGCTGCGGTGTGCCTTGGGCGGATGAACCGCCCGGCGGCTGCGGAGTATGGCTCACGCAGCGGGAACCCAGCGCACCGTCCTACGGGCGCGTTGCGAGTTTCTCCCTGGTGACCGGTAGCAGGCGGCTTGCGACAACACTCGGGCCTTACGCCGCCATCCGGGCGGCTAGTGCGACGCCAGCGTCGCACCCCCGTCCCTCGGCCTTGCGCCTTCCGGGCGCTGGTCGGGCGGGATGTTTGAGCGGGCACATTGTGAAACAATGTGCCCGCGAGTTACCGCCGTTGCCTCTCAAGCCTGTGCCGGTTGCCAGGTCTAGGAAACTCGTCCGCTCGAGCACGCTGGATGCGTGCTCATCCGTTTCGGACCGTGAGGGCGACATTTGTGTCGCCCTAGCGCCTGGATGGCGCGTAAGGGTCGAACGGCTAAAGCGTTTTGGGTCCTTTTGCGCTTCAAAAGGACCGCCTACGGGCCTTACGCCGCATCCGGCGGCTATGGCGTTGCTATGCAACGCCATCACGGCCTTTGGCCTTGGGCGCCATCCAGGCGCCTGGGCCCAGCGCAGCGCGTTTCTAAAAAGTATGGACAGGATGCTCAAATAGAACCATTGCAGAAACTGTTCCACGCCGCTAGCACTCCCGTTTTTACCCCGATTCCCTTGCCTTGGCACACAAAACCCCCGACGAACCGATCGCCGGGGGTGTGGTGAAGCGTGTCAACGCCCAGTGGCGGGCAGCCTACGCCAGGGCCTGCTCAAACACCGACTGCACGATCTCACGGGTAGCGGCGCCTTCGTGCACCTTTTGCCCATCCACATAGTAGGTCGGCACATAGTAGTAGTCGTATTTGTCCGCCCGTTCACGTTCCACCGTCTCGTCCACGATTTCAATCTCGCACTGGCCGTAGGCCGGGTTTTGCTCCAGCAGTTCTTCCATCCAGGCGCGGGCTTTGCGGCAGTAGGGGCAGCCTGCCATGGTAAACATCAGTATTTTCTTCATGGTGTTTCCTCCGTTACGAATGGGAAATTCTGTTCTATTATATACCAAAAAGTCGGATGCTACGAGTCTTGAGTAATTGCCACAGCGGCGCCATCGTGCTACCATGGGGGAAAACAATTGGAGGTTCCCATGACGGGCAACGAAATTCGACACATGGTGGTATTCAGTCTCCGCCATCCCCAGGGCTCGCAGGCCGAGCAGGCCTTCCTGCAGGATGGCGAGCGCATTCTTTCTGCCATTCCCGTGGTGCGCGGGTTTGAGGTGTTGCGCCAGGTCAGCCCCAAGGCGACCTATGAGTTCGGCTTCTCTATGGTCTTTGAGGATCGCGCGGCCTACGAGACCTACAACAACCACCCCAGCCATCAGGCTTTCGTGCGGGAGCGCTGGCAGACGGAAGTCGCGGCGTTCCAGGAGATCGACTTCGCGGCGCTCTGACGACCCGCGTCATTCCCTTCCAAACTGTACGTTTTGGCAACGCAAAACCCATTGTTTCCCAGTGCGTCCCATGTTATACTATTCTTTAGTGGTCACATCGCTATATGTCTACGTCATCAGCCGGAGCGTCCTTTAGCGGCGGACGCTCCGTGCTCGTTGATTTCTTTGTCGTTTTCTGCCGTCTGACTGGTTTGCCCAAGCGCAAAGGAGATGCAGCGTTGAACGTCCAGAGAAACCGGGAGGAGCCGTCTGCCGCCGTCCGCGCCCTGCCACATCGCAATGGGTGGGTTGCTCTTCGCATTACCCTCATCTATCTTGTCATCAGTATCGTATATATTATCTTTTCAGACCGTCTGATTGGCCTGCTGGCGGATACGCCTGAGCGTTTCACCGCCATGAGCAGTGCCAAGGGCGTGCTGTTTGTGGTGTTCACATCGGTGATGCTCTATGCCATGGTGCGTGGCGCCCTGCGGCGCGAGATTGCACTGCGCACCGATTTGGACCACAGCCTGCAGGAGGCCGAGCAGGCCCGCGACACCTTGGCCGAGCAGGCGCAGCTGCTGCAGGAGCGGCAGCAGTGGTTTGCCGCCATCTTTGAGCGGGTGACCGTTCCCTTCCTGCTCTTTGCCCAGGGCGGTGGCCATCTGGTGCAATGCAACCCCGCGGCGCTGAAGTTCTTCGGCGCGCAGGGGGAGACGCAGCTCAAGGGCATGCGCCTGACCGACCTGCTGCCGGAGGCGGCGGTCAATGGCATGCTGCACGACAGCCGCACGGGACGGGATGCCAGCCCCGCCGCGCCCTACCACTCCCGGTTTGAGTGGACCCGACCCAACGGCGAGCGCATTGTGGCGCGCATCACCCTCTCCACCGTGGTGCTGGACGGCGAGGAGCGCTGCTTTGCCGTCTGCCGCGACATCACCGAAAGCGTGCGCGCCCAGCAGATGATCGCCCACAGTGAGGAGCAGCTGCGCGTGACGATGAATGCCATCGGCGACGGCGTCATCTCCACCGATGAGCAGGGGCGGGTCGTCATGCTCAACGCCGTGGCCGAGCAACTCTGCGGTTGGTCCGCCCGGCAGGCTGTGGGCATGCCCCTGAAGGATGTGCTGTGCCTGCGGCACCTTCAGGACGACGGCCGCGCCGAAGACCCCGCTATGGAGGTGCTGTTTGCCGGGCGCATCCACCGCGGGCGCTACCGCCAGCAAACCCGCGGGGGCGACAGCCGCCAGGTCAACTGCGTGGTGTCCCCCATCCTGGGGGAGGGCAACAGCGCCCGGGGTGTGGTCGTCGTGTTCCGTGACATCAGTGAACAAATGCAGCGGGAGGCCGAGATCCTCTACCTGAGTTACCACGACACCCTGACTGGCCTTTACAACCGCGCGTTCTTTGAGGAGGAGACCAAACGCCTGGACACCGTCCGTCAGCTTCCGCTGGCGCTCATCATTGGCGACGCCAACAACCTGAAGCTGGTCAACGACGTGTTTGGACACGTCGAGGGTGACCGGATGATCGTGCAGCTGGCGTCGGTGTTCCGCGCCTGTTGCCGGCAGGAGGACATCATCTGCCGCTGGGGCGGCGATGAGTTTACCATGCTGCTGCCCGGCACCGGGGCGGAGGAAGCCCGGCGCATCTGCCGGCGCATCCAAAACGCCTGCGACGCCCTCCCCCCGGCGGAGGGCTCCTCCGTGCGGGCCAGCGTATCGCTGGGTTGGGCGGTGAAGACCGACCGGGACCAGACGATGGACGAGGTGCTGCGGGACGCCGAGACCATGATGTACGCCAACAAGCTGCGCGAGGGGCAGGATTCCTTTCAGGCGCTGTTACTCTCGCTGCGCGGGCGGATGGATGCCAGCCTGCAGGAGGGAAGCCCCCACACCCGCGGCATTGAGGAGCTGGGGCTTCGCATCTGCCGGGAGCTTGCCCTGGATGAAAGCACTCAGCAGCAGTTCCGCCAGCTGACGCGCCTGCACGACATCGGCAACATCACCATGGGCGACGACATCCTCAACCGCCCCGACATCCTGACCGAGCAGGAGTGGGAGCAGGTACGCAAGCATCCCATCGTCGGCTACCGCATCGCGCGTTCCTCGCCGGAGCTGGCCGGTGTGGCCGACGCCATCCTCTGCCACCACGAGCGCTGGGACGGCGCGGGTTACCCCCGTGGCCTGCGGGAGCAGGAGATCCCCCTGCTCTCCCGCATCTTTGCGGTGGCTGACGCCTACGATGTGATGACCCGAGGCCGCCCCTGGCAACCGGCCGTTCCGGCTGAGACGGCGTTGGAGACGCTCTTTGCCCACTCGGGCCAGCAGTTTGACCCGGAGATCGTACGCGTTTTTGCCACCGTCAGCCATGACTTCCAGGAGGCCATCGGCTGAAGGCCGAACGTTTGAGTGAAGCGATGCCCTCCCCTGACCGGGGTGAGCATCTTGTTTTATACTGGTCATGGGCCGGGGGCCATTCATGGCCGGCTCCCAATGCGCCCGATGAGCAGACAAAACGCCCCGCGGGTTTCGCGGGGTCGTTGCTGGTTTCCTTTGTGACCAGCGCCCTTGTGGCCGCCGTCGTTTTCGGCTATACTGGCATACAATATCCATACCCCGGGGAAACCGGGTGCGCGACAGGGGGGAGAACGATGGAGACCGGACGAGTGGCGCTGGCCATGCCCGAACGCCTGAATATTGTTGACAACGAAGGGGTGCTGACCCATGGTTGCGACCAGGAGTGGTACGGGTTGCCGTGGCAGCGGCTGGCGGGTTGCGGGCCTACGGTGGCCACGAATCTGCTCCTCTACCTGGCACGGGCCGGGGTTATCGGCCTGCCACTGCCGGTGGGGGGCCGCCAGGATGCCCGGCGGCTCATGGACCTGGTGTGGCGCTCGGTAACGCCCAGCATGCACGGGGTAAACAAGACGTCCCACTTCTGCAGGGGGCTGGCGCACTTCTGCGAGGCGCACCACCTGCCCCTGGTGTGTGAGAGCCTGGACGTGCCCCGCAAGGCGGCCACCCGCCCGGCGCTGGCCGAGGTGCTGGCCTTTGTGGCCGAGGCACTAGCCGACGACAGCCCGGTGGCCTTCCTGAACCTGCACAACGGCGAGGTCGAAAACCTCGACGATTGGCACTGGACGACCCTCGTGGCGTTGGAGACCGACAGCAATGGTGCCCGGGCCACCATCTACGACAACGGTGTGGAGCTCACCATTGACCTGGCGCTGTGGCTTGCCACCACCACGCTGGGCGGCGGATTTGCGCGCTTGCGCCGCGCGGCGCGGGGTTGAGGTTTGCAACCCCATCTATAGAGGGTCAACAAACCCCTAGAACGGGCAAGGGAAGAGGAGCCTCCCGACGATTCATTCGGCGGGAGGAAAGGAAAGGTTAGTGCGAGCAGAAGAAAAAACTCCGCCCGCAGGCGCAACGTATCCTAGGAAGCGCGTATGAGAGCTGAAGTATGCGGTCGGCCGGCGACATGTGCGGCGAATCAGACACGCATGGATGCGTGCAAACCGTCACGCCGTGAAGGCATTGCACCGCAGTGCCTTAGCGCCCGGATGGCGCGTAAGGCGTGAACGGCGACGAAGCCATCACGGGGACAAGCCGTCAGATCGTGGCTGTCGCCACAGTGACAGCCGCGAAGTGTTCACAGCCCCATCCATTCGCACCCGTCGCCAGTCGTTACGTCCTTGGCACCCAGGTACGCCATAAAGTGCTTCAGGCACCGGCGGAAGGCGGCCTTCATCGCCCGGTTGGGGCGCACGCCGTCCTCCCACCACCAGTGCAGCAGCTCCAGCGTGCCGGTTTTCTTGTTGAGCCTCGGCTCAAACCGCGCGACGATCTGGTCACCATACAACACCGGCACCACGTAATAGCCATATTGCCGCTGGGCGGCGGGGGTGTACACCTCCCACCGGTAGTGGAAGCCAAAGAGCGCCTCCACCAGTCGCCGGTCCCACAGCATGTTGTCCAGTGGCGCCAAAAAGGCCATCTCCGGCCGATCATCAGGCGGGGGGGCATCCAGCAGGGGCAGGTCCTCGGCCCGCAGGTAGAGCGTTTCCTGCAGGCCCTCCACCTCCGCCGGCACCAGTGCTTCTTCATTGAGCAGCGCGGTGAAAGCCGCCGTCCGCTCCTCGTTCTTCAGATTCTTCACGCCCAGCCAGGCGTCGCTCGCCCGATTCCACAGCAGGCCCACCGACCCCACCCGCCGCAGCACGTGCCAGCGGTGGTACTCGCCATCGCCGTGGTGAGGGTAGGGTGCTGTGAGCAACCGCTGGGGCAGGTGACGCTCGGCCAAGTCGTAATACTTGCGAGTGCCCTCCTTGTGGTGGATGACGAAGTCGCCGGTGAAATAGAGATACTCCAGCGCCGCGCGGCTGACGCTGGCGGGGCCCCAGGGCCAGCGCACCTTGGGTTCGCCGGGCAGGTCGGCCGAGCACAGCGGTCCCCGTTCGGCCACGGCGCGGCGGGTCTCTTCCAGCGCTTCGGGGGTGTCGGCGAAGTTGGGGGCGTACCACTGGCGGTCGCCCTCCCGCTGGTGGGCGAAGGCCGGCCAGTCCTCGACGGGGTAAATGCACAGGCATTTATCAAAGCCGTCCACCAGCGAGCGGTCGTGGTAGAGAAGATTGTTGAGCATCGCGGGTTTGTAGCCCTTCACCCGGGACTGCAGCACCAATTGAGGGTTGTAGCCCACTTGGTTCAATGGGTCAAACTGGATGCTGCCCACCCGTCGGATGTACTCGAGCGCGCCGGCCGGCCCCGGCAGCGTGCGCGGCGGCAGCAGGCACTGGTGACGCAGCACAAAGGCCCGGGCTTCCTGCTTGGTCAACTTCATAGGGCACCTCAAACATTTGTTTCCGTTATAGTAACAGAATGGGCATTTCCCGTCAACGGGGCAGCAGCGATGGCGTGCAATGTCGCGCACTTCTGTGTAAATACCTTGCGGTGGGTATTGCCCTGCGTGCAACTGTTGTGCATTGCCGGAGGCCAGCCAGTGCGCAAAGGTCGCGCCAGAGCAGCATCGGTTGGCGAGACAACCACTGTACACCGCGTTGCCTGGCGACCTGCCCTGCCAGTTGCACATCTCCTGCAAGGGTCTTAGGGCACATTGTGTGTCCTTTGCGGGTGGGCCATGCGCGTCGCGCTGTATAGACCGCCAACACCGGAGGATATCCTAGTAAAAATCTATGGTATAATAAGCCAAACCACAAGCAGGGAGGAACTACCATGGAATACCGCAAACTGGGCAGAACCGGACTCAAGGTCAGCGAGGTCAGCCTGGGCAGCTTCCTGACCTATGGCAACTCCACCGACAACGCCGTGGCCACCGCCGTGGTGGACCGCGCCTATGAATTGGGTGTCAACTTCTTCGATACCGCCAACGTCTACGCCACCGGCGAGGCCGAGCGCTTCCTAGGCGGCGCGCTGGCCAAGTTCCCGCGCGAGTCCCTGGTACTGGCGACCAAGGTCTTCTGGCCCATGGGCAAAGGCCCCAACGACCGGGGCCTTTCGCGCAAGCACATCATGGAGCAGGCCAACGCCAGCCTCAAGCGCCTGGGCATGGATTATGTGGACATCTACTACTGCCACCGGTTTGACCCCGAAACCCCGGTGGAGGAGACGCTGCGCGCCATGGACGACCTGGTGCGGCAGGGCAAGGTGCTCTATGTGGGCATCAGCGAGTGGACGGGTGCCCAGATCGAGCAGGCCATTCGCGTGGCCGACCGGTATCTCCTCGATCGCATCGTCGTCAACCAGCCCCGCTACAATGTCTTCCAGCGCTATATCGAGAGCGACATCATCCCGGTGGCCGACCAATACGGCATTGGGCAGGTGGTGTTCTCCGCCCTGTGCGGCGGCGTGATGACCGGCAAATACCTGACGGTCAATGACATCCCCGCTGACAGCCGCGCCGCCGACCCCAAGGCCAACATGTACATGGATCGCTTCCTCAACGAGCGGTGCCTTGTCAAGGTGCGTGCCCTGAAGAAGCTGGCCGACGAGGCCGGCATGCCGCTTGCCCGCCTGGCCGTGGCCTGGACGCTGCGGTTGCCCAGCGTGGCGAGCTCGCTGCTAGGTGCCACCAAGATCAGCCAGATTGAGGAGAACGTCAAGGCCTCTGGCACGGTGCTGGGCGACGACCTGCTCGCCGCCATCGAAGCCGTGCTGGCTGACGACCCGGTCAAACTCTGACACCCTGGATGGGTGTCAAACCTGAGCGTCCGTGAGGGCGTTGCGAAGCAGCGCCCTAGCGCCCGGATGGCGCGTAAGGACGCGAAGGCAACCCTGGACGGGTATCCGGGGCGCACCACGCACCCAGGGTGACCGCCGTCACTGACGGGCCGACGTACCCGGCGTACCATACAGATCAAAGGACTGCCGGTTAGGCAGTCATCCCATGGGGCCCGGTCCTCGTCGGGGCGAGGAGCGCGCCGATGAGCCGGGCTCTTTTTCACTCGCACGAAAGGAGAACCATCATGCAATATCGTCATCTGGGCCACACGGGCCTCAAAGTCAGTGAGATCAGCCTGGGGAGCTGGCTCACCTATGGCAACTCCACCGAGGCTGCCACCGCCGAGGCCATCATCGACCGGGCCGTGGAGCTGGGCATCAATTTCTTTGACACCGCCAACGCCTACATGCGTGGCACGGCCGAGCACATCGTGGGCAAGGCCTTGGCCAAGTACCCGAGGGAGAGCTACGTACTGGCAACCAAGGTGTACTTCCCGATGGGGGAGGGCCCCAACGACCGGGGCCTCTCTCGCAAGCACATCCTGGAGCAGGCCAATGCCAGCCTGAAGCGGCTCGATAAGGACTACGTGGACATCTATTACTGCCACCGCTACGACGACAACGCCCCGCTGGAGGAAACCCTACGGGCCCTCGACGACCTGGTGCGGCAGGGCAAGGCGCTCTACATCGGCATCAGCGAGTGGTCGGGCGCGCAGATTGAGCGTGCCATGGCCGTGGCAGACCGGTACCTTCTCGATCGCATCGTCGTCAACCAGCCCCAGTACAGCATGCTCTACCGCAACATCGAGGCCGAGGTGCTGCCGGTCTCGGCGCGCTACGGCGTGGGACAGGTGGTATTCTCCCCCTTGGCGCAGGGCGTGCTGACCGGCAAGTACAAGTCGGTGAGCGACCTGCCCGCTGACAGCCGCGCTGCCGACCCCAAGAGCAACCAGTGGATTCTGGGCGTGCTGACTGAGGAAAACCTCGCCCGGGTGGAGGCGCTGCAGGCCGTGGCTGGGGAGATGAACGTCACCCTCTCCCAGCTGGCCTTGGCATGGGTGCTGCGCCAGCCCGGCGTATCCAGCGCGCTCGTTGGGGCGTCCAAGGTCTCCCAGCTCGAAGACAACGCCGGCGCGTCGGGTGTGGTCATCCCCCCGGCGCTGATGGAGAAGATCGAGCATACGCTCCGCTAGCGCTGCGCTTGTCGCGGCGGCTGCTTCGCAACCGCCGCGAGTGGGAGTGCTCGTGCCTGTGTTTGGTTCGCCCCTTGACGCACATGTCGTCAAGGGGCGTTCGTTTGCCTGGTTCGTGCGGGCGTTTTCGGGAAGACGCGACGCGGGAGGGGTATGTGCTTTCCTCGGCTTCTTTCGTGCCTTGGCCGGACGAACCGGCCTGCGGCTGCCGAGGATAGGGCACATTGTTCGCGCAGGCGAGGTGGGCGATGGAGCGAACGCCTCGGGGCGTTTTCCTTCGTTCCTTTGGGGCGTGTTTCGAGTTTCCTCCTGGCGATCGGCGGCACTTGGCCTGCGACAGAGGGGCGGGATGTTTGAGCAAAGGCATTGCCGGGCAATGCCTTTGTGAGTTACCGCCCTCTGCCTCCAAGGTCTGGTGCCGAGCGTCAGGTCTAGGAAACTCGTCCGCGCCCCTTGCGGTTTTTGCTACTTTTGGCCGCGTCCAAAAGTAGATTCTTCGTCATTCCTGGCCTTTCGGGCATTAGCCAATGTTCCTTTTGCGACGAACCGATGAATTCCCCAGTGGCTTCGGTGTAGCGTCTGCGCTCGGTTGATGCAAACGCGGGGGTATCCTCAACGGTGCGCTGCATCATCCCCACCCTTCCCCTGGCCCGCACAATGGAGTATGCTACTAAGAAAATACAACATGAGAGGTACCCATGCCCTATTCGGCCTACGTCTTTGACTTCGACTTCACCCTGGCGGACGCCACCCCGGGCATCGTGGCCAGCGTCAATTACGCCCTGGGGGAACTGGGCTACCCGGCGGCGGGGGTGGAGCCCATCCGGCGGACGGTGGGTATGACCCTGCGGGACACCTTCACCACGCTGACCGGCTGTGACGACGAGGACACCGCGGTGCGGTTCACGGCATTCTTCCGCGCACGGGCCGACGAGGTGATGACCGATAACACCACACTGCTGCCCGGCGTGGCGGTGGCACTGGCGGGCCTGAAGGCCGACGGGGCCAAAACCGCCATCGTCACCAGCAAGTTCCACTACCGCATCGACCAGGCGCTGGCCAGGCACGGCTGCAGCCACCTTGTCGATTTCATCGTGGGGCTGGAGGATGTGGCGGAGGCCAAGCCCTCGCCCGAGGGGCTGCTGCGGGCGATGGACGCGCTGGGTGTGGGGCGGGGCGACACACTCTATGTGGGCGACAGCCTCATCGACGCCCGTACCGCGCAAAACGCAGGGGTGGACTTCGCCGCGGTGACGACCGGAACCACCGGGGCGGAGGAATTCGCCGGGTTACCCCATGTGGCCGTGGCCGGTAGCATGGCCGCCCTGTTTGCGGGACTGGAGTTCCCGGGTTGACCGACCTCAGAGAACATGCTGTCTGAATCGTGGATGTCGCAACAGCGGCCAGGTTGCATGGGCGAGCACTCCAAACCGCCTGGATGGCGGTATGACCGACGGCACCGGGGTGCAACCGCAGGGTGCACCCAGCCCGCACGATGCGGGCGAGATGCCGGGAAGGGTGCCGTTCCGGCACGACCAGCCGGACACGACAGGCTGAGCCTGCTTACCGCACCCGAACCCGGAAGGTAGTGGGGGCGCTCTTGTGCCCGGCGGTGCTGATGGCCCACAGCGACAGCTGGTAGAGGCCCCGGGGTGTGAACGGCGGCAGCCGCAGCGTCAGCTGGAAGGTGGTCTCATCGAGCCTCTTGAGCGCTTGGCGTACGTTGTAGGCATCCAGCGACAGCACCACCGACTCGATGGGTTCGCTGGTGCGGCGCACGGTCACGGTGGCCTCGGCTTTGGCGCCGGCGCGCACCTCATCCGGCAGGTTGGCGTCCAGTTCACAGGTAAATTCTGACATGTTTGACCTCCCCGTTTGGCCTGCATCCCGTATAAAATAACGCCATGACAGGCACATCGCAACAGTCTATGCGCGTTGGACACCGTTTGTGCTGCCCACTGCGCCGTGCTATAATCATGCGATGGCGGGGCCGCCGACATTGCCCCGCGGGAGGATGACCCATGTATCCCATTTTGATGAAACAACAGATCGGTCCGGAGACCTGGCGCATGCGCATCGAAGCGCCGCGGGTCGCCCGCCGCGCCCAGCCCGGGCAGTTCGTGATGCTGCGGGTGGATGCCGACGGCGAGCGCATCCCGCTGACGATTGCCGATTTTGACCGGCAGAACCAAACCATTGACATCATCTTTCAGGCCGTGGGCAACACCACCCGGCAGTTGGCGGGGCTCGCTGTGGGCGACGGCCTGCACGACTTCCTGGGCCCGCTGGGCAAGCCCGCCAACCTGCCCGACCATGGGCGGGTCATCTGCGTGGGCGGCGGCGTGGGCGCGGCTGTTGTGTACCCGGAGGTGAAGGCTTTGCACGAGCGCGGCGTCACCGTGGACGTCATCATCGGCGCGCGCAACGAGGGCCTGCTCATTCTGGAGGACGAGATTCGCGCCGTCTGCCATGAGCTGTTTGTCACCACCGACGACGGCTCCCGCGGGCGAAAGGGCCTGGTGACCGATGTGCTCAAGGAGCTGCTGACCCGCGACCACTACGACGAGGTCATCGCCATCGGCCCGGTCATCATGATGAAGTTTGTGAGCCTGGCCACCAAGGAGTTTGGTGTCAAGACAACGGTGAGCATGAACCCGGTGATGGTGGACGGCACCGGCATGTGCGGCGGCTGCCGCGTCACCGTCGGCGGCGAGACCAAGTACGCCTGTGTGGATGGCCCGGAGTTCGACGGCCACCTTGTCGACTTCGACGAGGCCATGCGGCGGTTGACGACCTATCGGGACGAGGAGAGAGCGGCGCACACCTGCCGCATTGGGGGATAACATGGCAGCCAAGGAACGCATTCACATGAACGAGAGGGACGCGGCCAGCCGCGCCCGCAGCTTTGAGGAAGTCAACCTCGGCTACACCGGCGAACAAGCCGTGGAGGAGGCTTCCCGCTGCATCAACTGCAAGAACCCCGGCTGTGTGGCCGGTTGCCCGGTCAGCGTGCCCATTCCCCAGTTTATCGGGCACATCAAGAAGGGCGAGTTTGCCGAAGCGTATGAGACCATCGCCACCACCAATGGCCTGCCCGGCGTGTGCGGCCGCGTCTGCCCGCAGGAGGAGCAGTGCGAGAAGGGTTGCGTGTTCCTGAAGGCAGGCAAGCCCATTGCCATTGGCAACCTGGAGCGCTTTGCCGCCGACTACGCCCGCGACAACCTGCCGCAGAAGGACGAAGCGGCCCCGGCCAACGGCCACAAGGTCGCGGTGGTGGGCTCCGGCCCCGCCGGCCTCACCTGCGCGGCGGATTTGGCGAAGCTTGGCTATGCCGTCACCGTGTTTGAGGCCCTGCACACCCCCGGCGGCGTGCTGGTCTACGGCATCCCCGAGTTCCGTCTGCCCAAGTCCATCGTTTCCCACGAGATTGAGGGCCTGAAGAAGCTGGGCGTGACCATTGAGACCAACGTGTCGGTGGGCTACGGCACACCCATTGATCAGCTTCTGACCGAGGAAGGCTTTGAGGCCGTGTTCATCGGCTCCGGTGCGGGCCTGCCCCAGTTCATGGGCATCCCCGGGGAGAACCTCGTCGGCGTCTACTCTGCCAACGAGTACCTGACACGCGTCAACCTCATGAAGGCCTACCGCGAGGGGGCCAACACGCCGGTGAAGCACGGTCGCAGCGTTGCGGTCGTCGGCGGTGGCAACGTGGCCATGGACGCCGCCCGCTGTGCGCTGCGCATGGGGGCGGAGACGGTGCGTATCGTCTACCGCCGCTCACTTGATGAAATGCCCGCCCGGCGAGAGGAAATCCACCACGCCCAGGAGGAGGGCATCGTCTTTGAGATGCTCACCAACCCCGTGGAGGTGCTGGGGCAGGATGGCAAGGTCGCCGGCCTCCGCTGTGTCAAGATGGCGCTGGGCGAGCCCGACGCCAGCGGCCGCCGGTCGGTCAAGGCCATCCCCGGCAGCGAGGTTGATCTTGACAGCGACGTGGTCATCATCGCCATCGGCACCCGGCCCAACCCCGCGCTCACCGGCAGTGAGCCCCGCATCAAGATTCAGAAGTGGGGCGGCATCGTGGTGGAGGAGGAGACCGGCGCGACCAGCCTCGATGGCGTCTACGCCGGCGGTGACGCCGTGACCGGCGCGGCCACCGTCATCCTCGCCATGGGCGCGGGTAAGAAGGCCGCCGCGGCCATCCACGAGAAACTGTCGAGTAAGTGACCCAACCGGGGTTATGCCAACAGCCGTTGACTTGTGTCGGCGGCTGTTTTGTGTTTTGACGGGAAGGTCGCAGATCGAGGTACCCTTAGGTGGGCTTCGGTACGGTCGCAATCCACAATATCAGGTTGTCAGGAAGGCCGGATGGCAGTTCTACAATGACGAGCCAGGGTCTCTCCATTTCGCCGTCCAGGCCAGCGGGGGGCAGTCGCTTCAGGTAGACATTCAGGGTCTCTTTTTCCCTCGTCACCGCAGTCACTTCATGGTCTATTGACCATGTCGGTTCCGCCAAATAGACCACGACAAGGCAGTGACTCTTGAAGAAGTCCTCATTGTAGTCCTGAACGAACTCCTCGGCATAGGTGTTGTCCAACTGCTCTTTGGTGGTGACGATTTGCTTTTGGGGGTAGCCAAAATCGTCGCGGTAGCCCACCTGCAGGTCAATGTATCGTGCCGTGAATGCAACGGCGCGGGGATGATCGCCCAGCCAGGCGCACCCGGCGAGCAACAGACAGCAAAGCAGGAAAGCCGAACCTCGGAGGATTCTACTGCGCATGGCATCATTACGACCTTTCTTAACGACATGACGGTGGAGCGTGGCCCAGCTCTCTTGTTGTGATAGCGATGAACGGCGGTTCGCACCTCTATATGATAAGGCTATTATATATTGAGCTTCGTTCATTGGCAACTCAGTCGCCATTTCCGCAAAGGCGTGTTTTGCGCCTCCTCTCTCCGTTCGTGGGAGGGGGTGGGAGAGAGGGTGGGGGTGCCCCGCGGCAAGACGATGCGTCTGAATCGTTGAAAGCGGGGCAAATAGGTGGGGCACTGCGATGGGGCGGTTGCGAAGTTAGGCTGGAGGTGCTGTCCCTTTTCGGGCGCGTTGCGAACTTCCCCCTGATGACCGGCGGCAGATCGCATGCGACGGCGGGCGGGATGTTTGAGTGTTTGCGTTGCGGAGCAATGCGAATACGAGTTACCGCCGCCGCCTCTCAAGCCGGTGCCGGTCGTCAGGTCTTAGGAAGTTCGCCCGCGCCAAGAGCGCTTTTGGGCACTTTTGACGCTTTCCAAAAGTGCCGCCCGCGGCAGCGCCTTAGGCGTTTCTAACTGGTGAGCGATAGCCCGGAAGGGAATGATGCCCTCGTGCCTCCCCGCGCCCCGTACAACTGCGTACGTCGCGGGGCAAGCGCAGCTGTGCGAGTGCCCCCAAACTCGAACCGGTCGCGAAGCGGCCGGCTCGAAGCGGAGCAATGGTAAGAAACAGCGAATTGTGGTAGAATAGCAAAAAGCAGTTCAGCACCGCCCGCGCAGGGCCAGTTCCCGCGTGGGCCGTTGTTGTCCCGTTTCAGAAACGATTGAGAGAGTAGGAAATCCATGTTTGTCGATGTGGCGAAGATCAACATCAAGTCCGGCGACGGGGGCAACGGCAAGGTGTCGTTCTACCGGGAGCTCTTTGTGCCCAACGGTGGCCCCGACGGCGGTGACGGCGGGCGGGGCGGCGACATCTGGTTTGAGGCCGATCCCTCCATGCGCACGCTCATGGACTTCCGCTACCACCGCAAGTACGAAGCCGGCCGGGGCGACGACGGCGGCGCCAACCGCATGAGTGGCAAGGGCGGCGAGAGCCTGACGATCAAGGTGCCCCCGGGCACCGTCGTGCGGGAGGCGGCGACCGGCCGCGTGGTGGCTGACCTGCACACCGGCGGCGACCGGCGCATGGTGCTGCGGGGCGGCCGGGGTGGCTGGGGCAACCAGCACTTCGCCACGCCCACCCGCCAGGCCCCGAACTTCGCCCAGCCGGGGCAGAAGACCAAGAGCTACGAGCTGACGCTGGAGTTGAAGTCCATTGCGGACGTAGGTTTGGTGGGCTTCCCGAATGTGGGCAAGTCCACGCTGCTGTCGGTCGTCACCCGCGCTCGGCCCAAGATCGCCAATTACCACTTCACCACCCTGTCGCCCAACCTTGGCGTGGCCGAGGTGGATGGCACGGGCTTCCTGGTGGCCGACATCCCCGGCCTCATTGAGAACGCCCACCAGGGCGCGGGGCTGGGGCACGACTTCCTGCGCCATGTGGAGCGTACGCGTATGCTGGTGCACGTCATCGATGTCTCCGGCAGTGAGGGGCGCGACCCCGTGGATGACTTTGAGAAGATCAACGCCGAGCTGCGGCAATACAGCGAGGAACTGGCTGCCCGGCCCCAGATTGTGGCGGCCAACAAGACCGACATCCCTGAGGCCGAGGAGAACATCGCCGCCCTGCGTGCCCATGTGGAGCCCATGGGCATCGAGGTCTACCCCATCTCGGCGGCGACGCGTGGGGGGCTCACGCCCCTACTGCGGGCGGTGGCCAAGCTCCTTGCCACCCTGCCACCGGTGGAGCCGGTGCACGAGGAACTGCCCGAGCTGGAGTCGCTGCCCGGCAACGACTACGACATCCTGCGGGACGAAGATGTGCTGGTGGTGACCGGCCCCGCGGTGGAGAAGCTCGTGGCCTCCACCAACTTCGACGACGCCATCTCCCTGCGGTTCTTTGAGCGGCGGCTGGAGGAGCTGGGCATCGTGGATCGCCTGCGAGAATTGGGCGCGACCCATGGCGACACCATCCGCCTGTGCGAGGATGGAATGGAATTTGAATTCTGGGATTGAGTGAACCAACAGATTGTGACGACAAAGGAGACACCATGCTGACACCGAAGCAACGCGCCTACTTGCGCGGCCTGGCCAACGACATGGACCCTATCCTGCAGGTGGGCAAGGGCGGCATCAACGAGAACCTCATCAAACAGGTGGACGACGCGCTGGAAGCGCGGGAGCTCATCAAGCTCACCGCGCTCAAGACCGCACCGGTGGGTGCGGCCGAGGCTGGCCGTGCGCTGGCCGAGGCCACCGGGGCCGAGGCTGTCTTTGCCATCGGCAACCGGTTCGTGCTCTACCGCCAATCCAAGGAGAACCAGCGCATCTACCTGGACTGACGGCGGAAGGGCCAGCGGCCCGGCAGCAGCAGCGCTGCCCCGCCGATGGCCAGGCACACCGCCGCGCAGATGAGATACCACTGCCGATAGGGCGTGAACCAGGAGAGCGCCGTCAAGAGCAGCGCCACCATGGCAAACCGCAGGGTGACCGCCCACTGGGCGAAGCGGGGCCGGCGGGCTTTGCGCCGGGCGGCGAGGAGTTTGGAGGCCTGCTCCAGATAGGGCTCCAGCGCCTCCACCGGGGGGGCACACGCGGCGTCCCAGGCCATGCTGGCCAGCTCCGTCCCGTCGTAGAAGCAGACCTCTACATCCGTGAGCCCCTTGGCAAAGTGGCGCGCCTCGTTACTCACCGTGGTGGTGGTTGCAATGACCAGCAGGTTTCGCCCGTTGGCGCGAGCGCGGTCGATGAGCTCCAGCACGTCCTGCGGCCCCACGGGCACGCTGGGGTGCCGGCGCAGCAGCGCGAGCTCGCCGTCGCGTTCGTCGCGGCGTAAGAGCGGGCCGCCCTCCTCGGCGGGCAGGTAGCGCCAGTGGCACTGGAAGAGCAGGATGCTCAGCGCAAACTTCTGGAACTTGGCCGGCTCAGCCCGCAGGAGGTCATCGGCCAGCCACAGGTCGTAGGCCTGCCGCTCCAGCGCCAGGCGGTGGAGCCGCCGCCGCCGGGCACGCACCCGCAGCAGCACCGAGGCGGCCGCCGCCGTGAACAGCGCCGAGGGGGCCAGCGCCACCCAGGGGCTCTCGATGCGCCCGGCGAAGAACACAAAGGACAGCGCGGCGATGAGTGCCACCAGCGCGGCCGTGTCCAGTACCCCGGCGGGCGAACCGAACCGGGACCGGCGCGGGCGCATGGAGTCATCCGCGAACATGCCAAACACCTCCCTGAAACCGGGAATCCCGGTGAATGCTGGTATTGTAGCCGCATTCTGGCAATTCGATACGAGGAGCGACCGTTGACCCACACCCCACCCAAAACCGGACTGCTGGGCGGCACCTTTGACCCGGTGCACAACGCCCACCTGACGATCGCCGCCCGGGCCTATGAGGCCGCGGGGCTTGACCGCGTACTGCTGCTGCCGGCGGCGGCGCCGCCCCACAAGCGCGGCCTGCACCTCACCGACGGTGCCCACCGGCTGGCCATGGCCCGGTTGGCGGCGGAAGGGTTCCCGTGGATGGACGTGTGTGACTGGGAGCTCAATCACCCCGGGCGGGGCTACACGGTGGATACCCTCAAGGCCCTGCGGGCGGCGGGGGAGGAGCAGCTCTCTTTCATCATCGGCGGCGACTCGCTGCTGATGCTGGATCAATGGCGGGACCCGGCAGGGCTGCTAGCACAGGCAGCCTTTGTGGCGGTGACACGGCCGGGCTGTGACGAGGCCGCGCTGCTGGCCCAGCGGGACAAGTTGCTGGCCCGCTTCGGGGGCGAAATCATACTGGTGACCGGCGAGGGCGTCGATCTCTCGTCCACGGCCATCCGCGCACGGGCGGCGGCGGGGCTGCCGCTCAGTGGCTTGGTGCCACCGGCGGTAGCCGCTTACATTGAGGAACACCAACTCTACCGGGAGGACGTATGAACCGGGACGACATTTTGGCATACTACGCCGGCCACCTGAAGCCCAAACGCGTGCGACACTGCCTGGGGGTGGAGGAATCCGCCGCCGCGCTGGCCCGCCGCTGGGGCGCTGACCCCGAGAAGGCCGCGCAGGCGGGCCTGCTGCACGACTGCGGCAAGAGCCTGCCGCTGGAGGACATGGCCCGCCGGGCCGCCCGTGCGGGGTTCACGGTGGATCGCCTGTGCGAGCGGAGCCCCGGCATTCTGCACGCCCCGGCCAGCGCCGACCTGGCGCGGCACGATTTTGGCATCGCCGACGAGGAGGTGCTGTCCGCCGTGTTCTGGCACACCGTGCCCCATGTGGGCATGACGGTGCTGGAGACGGTGGTGTGGCTGGCGGATATGATTGAGCCCAACCGCGACTACCCCGGGGTGGAGGAACTGCGGACACTGGCCGAGCACGACCTGAACGAGGCTTTCCGTCAGGGGCTGGCCCAGGGGATGGTTCACGTTCTCACCGGCGGTTGGGTGCTGCACCCCGGCTCGGTGGCCGTGTACAACGAGCTCACCCTGCAGCGGGAGGCAGGGGAGAACCCCTGAACGGCCCTTTGGCGCGAAAAAGAGCTGAACCGCCCGCTTGTGTTGGGCCGCGCGGCATGGTACACTCATCGTGAGGTGTTGTAGATTTTGACTGACGAAACCAGAGAAATTTGTGATAAAGTGGTGGGACTCCTGCTCGATAAGAAAGCGCAGGACATCTGCCGGGTGGATATTTCCAACATGACCGTGATCGCCGAGGCCTTTGTGGTCTGCAGCGGCCGCACCCCCATTCAGGTGCGTGCGCTGGGCGACGAACTGCTGGAGAAGCTCACGCAGGAGGGCATTCCGGTGTTGCGGAGAGAGGGCTTCGAGACCGCCCGTTGGGTCGTGCTAGACCTAGGGAGCGTGCTCGTGCACATCTTCCACCGCGAGGACCGTGAGTTCTATCATCTGGAGCGGCTTTGGAACAACGGCAGCAACATCGTTCGCTGGGCGGACTAGGCCGTTGACCCGTCCCGCCCAGGGCAGGAGGGGACACCATGCAGGCAGGGTATCGGACGCTGGAAATTTGGCGGCTGCTGCGCCAATGGAGCGATGAGGAGCACCCGATGAACGCGGCGGAGTTGGCGCGGCATCTGCGCCAGCAGGGGCTGGAGGTGGAGCGTCGCAGCATCTACCGCAGCCTCGAGGAGCTCGCTTCCTTCGGCGTGGACATCATTCGTTCGCCGGTGAAGAAAGAGGGATTCTACCTCGGCGAGCGGGAGTTTGAGACCCCCGAACTGCGCCTCTTAATGGACGCGGTGCAGGCGGCGCGTTTCATCCCCAAGGGTAAGTCCAAGACCCTTCTCAATAAGCTCGTTTCCTTTGCCAGCCAGTACGACGCGCGAACCCTGTTGAGCAGCGTCTTTCTGGAGGACCGTGCCAAGGGCACCGACGAACGGCTCTTTTACTGCGTGGACGCGCTGTGCCAGGCCATTCGTGCGCACAAACAGATCTCCTTCCAATACTGTGAATACACGCTGAAAAAGCGGCGGGTTCCCCGGCGGGACGGCGCGGCGTACATCGTCAGCCCCTACGCGCTGGAGTGGAACAACGACGCCTATTATCTCATCGGCCGCATGGGCGACCATCAGCGCTTCACCCACTTCCGTGTCGATCGGTTGAAGGACATCGTCATGCTGGAGGAGGACGCCCTGCCCCTGCACGAGCCCCTCAACGCCGCCGAGTATACCAAGCGCACCTTCAGTATGTTTGAGGGACCGGTGGAGACGGTGGAGCTCCGCTTCCGCAACCACCTGGTGACTCCGGTGCTCGATCGCCTGGGCATGGAGGTGAAGATCACCCCGCAGGAGGATGGCTGGTTCGCCCTGACGGCGGAGCTGGTGGTGAGCCAGGGGCTCACAGCATGGCTGGCTCACTTCGGCGGCGATGCCGAGCTCCTCAGCCCCGCCCACGCGCGGGAGACCATGCGCCACACGCTGGAGGCCATGCTGGACCGCTACCGCGACGGGCCCCCCGTCGGCGGGGCTGTGTGACCCTGATTACAGAGCAAGCGCCGGCCGTTTGGGCATACTGGGGGAAACCGGAACGGAGGATTTGCCCCTTGAAGAAGACCACAACCACCCTGGCGGCGCTGGCGCTGTCTGCCCTGTTGCTGGCGGGCTGCGCCGCTCGGCCATCGGCCACCAGCCCAGCCATCACGGCCGATGCGACTGCCGCAGCCGCCCCTGCCGGCGATGGCGCCAAGATTACATTCAGCAACAACGAAAGCAAGATTGCGCAGTACACCGCCAGCATTGGCGACGTTGCGTCCACCGACTTCACGCTGACCGACCTTGATGGCAAGTCCTGGACGCTCTCCGACCTCAAGGGCAAGATTGTGCTCTTAAACTTCTGGGCCACCTGGTGCGGCCCCTGCCAGAACGAGATGCCCCACTTCGAGGCCCTGTGGCAGCAGTGGAAGGACAGCGACGATGTGGTGGTGCTGGCGGTTGCCTCCGCCACCCTGGAGGGTGCCGATGCCGCCACCGCCCGCCAGACGGTGACGGACTTTGTGACCGCCCAGGGTTTCACCTTCCCCGTGCTCTTTGATGAGGACGGCACGGTGTGGAACGCCTACCAGCAGCAGGGTATCCCCGCCAACTACATCGTGGACCGCCAGGGCAACCTGCGGCTGCTGGTGTCAGGCGCCTTCTCAGAGGAAGGCGAGCTCTATGCCGCGTTGGAGGCGGTCAACCGGGCGGACGCGCAGTGAAGGGCCGTGATGAGATGCTGCGGGAGGACGAACGCATTGACGACCTGCAGTTGGGCGGGTTGCGCATCATCCAGAACCGAAGGGGCTTCCGCTTCGGCATGGACGCGGTGCTGCTGGCCCACTTTGCCGAGGTACGCCCCGGCGACCGGGTGGTGGACCTGGGCACGGGCACCGGCGTCATTCCGCTGCTCTTGAGCGGACACAGCCAGGCGGCGTCGCTGGTGGGGCTGGAGCTGCAGCCCGCCATGGCCGACATGGCCGCCCGCAGCGTGGCGCTCAACAACCTTACCGACCGGGTGACGATTGTGGAGGGCGACCTGCGGCAGGCCGGGGAGTTGCTGGGCGTCTGCACCTTTGATGTGGTGACTTGCAACCCGCCCTATGAGCGGCAGGGCGGGGGTATTGTGAGCGCCGACGACGGCCAGGCCATCGCCCGGCACGAGGTCGCCTGCACGCTGGACGACGTCTGCCGGGCGGCCTATCGGCTCCTTCGGGAGAAGGGCCGCTTAGCCCTTGTGCTGCGAGCTGACCGGGTCATCGACCTGGCAGAGACGCTGCGCCGCAACCGACTGGAACCCAAACGCATGTGCCTGGTGTGCCCGCGGGCCGACCGCGCGCCCCACCTCATCCTGGTGGAGGCGACCCGCGGCGGCAACCCGGGGGTGCGGTGGCTGCCACCGCTCATCATCCACGACGAGCGGGGCCAATACACGCCGGCGCTGGCCGGCATCTACGGCATGGAGGAAGTGTGACGACAGAACAAGGATGTCTCTATCTGGTGGGCACGCCCATCGGCAATCTGGAGGACGTGACGGCACGTGCGCTGCGCACCCTGGCCGAGGCCGACGTGGTGGCCTGTGAGGACACCCGCCGCACGCTCCAGCTGCTCAATCATTTCAACCTGACCAAACGAGTGGTGAGCTACCACGAGCACAACAGCCGCGCCGCGGGGCAGCGGCTGCTTTCGTGGCTTTTGGAGGGTAAGACCGTGGCGCTGGTGACTGACGCGGGTATGCCGGTCATCTCCGACCCCGGGGCCGATCTGGTGGCTCTGGCGGCCGAGGCAGGCTGCCCGGTCACCGTGGTTCCGGGGCCCTGCGCCGTGTCATCGGCACTGGCGCTCTCGGCCATGGCTGGCGGGCGCTATGCCTTTGAGGGGTTCCTCCCGCGGGAGGGTAAGCCCCGCCGCCTGGCGCTGGAGGCCCTAGCGCGGGAGGAGCGCACCATCGTCCTCTACGAGGCCCCCCACCGCCTAGTGCGCACGCTGTCGGATCTCCTCGGGCACCTGGGGGACCGGCAGGTGGCCGTGTGCAAGGACATGACCAAGCTCTTTGAACGGGTGGATCGGGTGACACTCTCCCAGGCGATTGCCCTCTTTGAGAGCCAGGAGCCCCGGGGCGAATACGCTCTGGTGGTGGCCGGCGCGCCTGCCGAAGCCGCTGGCCCCGCCGATTGGGAGGCGCTCTCGGTGCCAGACCATGTGCGCCGCGCCATGGCCGAAGGTCTCAGCAAAAAGGACGCCATCAAGCGTGTGGCCCACGAGCGAGGCGTGCCGAAAAATGACGTGTACGCTCTTGTGATTGACATCGATTCCTGAGGCCGGTACAATGGGGATAAGTACCATGACGATGGAACTTTTCATCGTCGTTCTTCGTCCCATTTATGCTGGATTTTTCTAACTCCTTGTCAATACGAAAGGGAACGCGTATGTACTGTGCGAATTGCGGAACCGAGCACGAAGCCGACGCCAAATTCTGCCGCGCCTGCGGGCAGACTTTTGTGGCGGAGACGGACGGCGGCGACCTGGCGCTGGCCACTGGCGGCAGGCTGGGTGCCCTGTTGGAGGGGCATGTCCCCACCGACCTGACCCATGAGCGGGTCAGCGCCATCCTAGGGCAGGCCGCGGGGCTGTTGGCCCTGGTGCTGGCGGTGTTGGCCATCGCCCGCAAGCCCAGCCCCGGTCTCTTCCTGCTCTATGCGCTGCCGGTGCTGCTGGGCAGCGTCGTCACCGTGCTGGAGCGCCGCGCCACCGTGGGCAAGGCCGTGTTTGTGCTGGCTATGCTGGCACCCTATTTCTCACTCTTTGTGCTTGGCGTACCGCCGTTCTTTGTCAGCGGCGTGCAGGACCTGACGACCACGGCGGCGGGCCTGGGCGGCTACATGACGCTTACGGGTTTCGCGGCGTTCTTCCTGCTGCTGGGGTTCCTGCTGCTGGTGTTCTCACCCATCGCCACGCTTGTCGTCCACCGCCACCCCGCGGTGGCCGGTCTCATCGCGCTGGCGGCGTCGCTGGCCTTCACGCTGGTGTTCATGCTCTCGCTGGGCACACCCGCCGGCGCGGTCACCCGCTCGGTCACCATTGAGGAAAAGCTGGACAGCGCCATCGTCATCCACACCACGGCCACCCTGCCGGCTGACGACGGCACGGTGACCGACGCTACGTCCTTCAAGAGCAATGAGCTCATCTACCCCTATGCGGAGGGGCTGCGCGCCGGCACCAAGTACGGCTTCCGCCTGCTGGACGCCAACGGCAAGACCGTGGTGGACTATGACCGCGGCGACGCCAACCAGGCCAAGGGCAAGGGGCTGGAGAAGGCCGCCGCCCTCAATACCGTGGACGACCGGGTGGCGGCGGGCAGCTACACGCTGGAGCTGCTGGCCTCCGAAGGCTGGCATACCACGCTGCTGGCCCGGGCCGATGTCACCGTGACGGGTGACGTCAACCCCAACTACGGCAACGACACCCAGAGCGCCTTCGCGTGGTTTGCCAATGGCACCGGTACCGCCGTCACCAGCTTTGCGGCCACCGACGCGGTGCACCTCATCCTCGATGGCTCCCGCGTGCAGGATGGTGTGTCCCTGCTGGTGAAGGACAGCGCCGACAAGATCGTGCTGGATAAGCAGTTCACCGCCATGCCGCTGGGCAAGAGCGATTACACCTTGACCGACAAGGCCTCCGACCTGGGCAGCGGGCAGTTTGTGGCCGCCCTCACGACCGAGGGCAAGGAGACCATCACCATCTACTTCACGGTGGCAAAGGCCAAATAACCGGGAATCGCAAACAGGGGACGCCATTGGCGTCCCCTGTTTTTTGTGCGTTGGTCGCGGTTTGCCGCACCCCCGTTGGAGTGGCTGGTTCACCAAACCCGGCGGCCCGAGGGTGCCCGTTGTGCCCCTGCTGCGATTCTCCCTTGTCTGAGAAATGCAGGGCAGACCCATCCATACCTCACATAGAATTGACCGAAAGGCGATCGGAGGTACTGGGGCAGATCAGCGCCATGTTCATTGATAAGGTAAGCTATTTTTCGCACAATTGAAAAAGCGGCCCCAAAAGGAGGGACATGGCCGAACTCGCTTGGTAGAATGTAAGTTACCACACACACATTTCACTGAGCAGAGGAGAAAGCCATGTC
>JAEWRW010000045.1 GCA_023398815.1 Bacillota bacterium | reverse complement strand
GACATGGCTTTCTCCTCTGCTCAGTGAAATGTGTGTGTGGTAACTTACATTCTACCAAGCGAGTTCGGCCATGTCCCTCCTTTTGGGGCCGCTTTTTCAATTGTGCGAAAAATAGCTTACCTTATCAGTTCGTCCCTAGCGTTTTGGATGCTTTCAGCAGAAAGATTTAGTTCCAGCGGAAATGGTACAAAACTACCATTCAGTTGAAATCCTTGCGCTTCGACAAACGCAAGTAAAAAAGCTAAATCATTGGCTTTGATACGAAGTAACGGATTGGCTGTATAATTTGCTTTTATCTTTTGGTTGTGCATTTCAGATGAAGCACGAGGAAATGTAAATGAAAAACTCTCCCCAACTCTAACTATGGCTTTGTCAACGTAATTTAGCACTGAGTACTTATCATAGAAAGGTATGTCCCCTACTGAAACAGGCTTGTCTATCTCCTGTGATATTACCCGTTCTTGCGTTTCTGTGATTAAGTCTACGGGGAAATTTGCTTCAGTCTCATTAAGCTTGGCATATACATATATATCCTCATTCAGAAACGCATCGACGTGATTTTTATATGCCCCCGATCCTGCAACAGTGAGATTGATCTCCCTGAGATTTCCTTTTTTCTGAAGCTCATCAACCGAAGGTATTTCCTTTAGATCGTTAAGGATTGCCTGCTTTTTCCTATGGTCATCAAATAAAACGAAAAGCGCGCGGATACGATCCGGTTCAGTTGGAAATATCTTGAACTTGAGATTTACAGTTTTATGATTCTGTTTTTGAGCCAGTTCTTTCATGATTTTGATAGGGAGCAAGTCATTATAGAAAATCCGGCGTACTTGTCCATCGCGTGAGATATGTACAACGAAGTAAACCGCGCCGCCCTCAGATAAGTAATTCCTTAAGTCAGCAATTCCTACAGGATACATTAGTATGCCTGATTGCTGCTCTGCAAGTTTTCTCTGTGTTCCTTTAACTTGAACAGGAATTCGTCCAATTTGGTTTTCTTTCTTCTTGCCTTTTTGCGAGTACAGATAGACAAACCCATCAAACGACGGTTCTTTGTCGTTGTCAGCTATAGATTGGTCAAGGTAATCCGACATTACAATACGGTCGCGGATGGCGTTGACAGCAAGCGTCTCGATAGCTTTTTGATCCATAACTCTCATTCTTTCGTAACCAAGATTCGGGATACACCTTGTACCAGAGTTCCTTTAGCAATATATATTGCAGCACATTTCCATTCATAGTTCAAGACAAAACATAACAATATGCAATAAATCCGTTAGCATCGAGCCAAGAGCTTAGTTAATACAGGCAAATATGTAGTGTGCGTTACAAAATGAATCGGCACCCTCGCATTTCCCACCAATCCCCCGCTGTCTAGCCAATCCACGCATTTTCCGGCAGCCTCCAGCCGGGTGCGCGCTTGACACGCACCCCCTCAGCCAGCATAATCAGGGCATTGTGTCACATGGCATATTCCGGTTTTGAGGTTGAAATGGATATTTTTCTCTACATCCTGCTGCACAACATCGTGCCCATCATTTTCATCATCCTGCTTGGGTTTCTGCTTGGGAAGAAGTTTGCCATCGACATCAACACGATGACGAAGCTGAATTTCTATATTTACGTGCCGTTTTTCATCTTCATGCAAATCTACACGACGGACCTGCTGGGCGACGTGTGGAAGATCCTGCTGTTCGCGCTGCTGCTGGCGGCGCTCAATCATCTGGCGTCCCACCTCATCGCCCGCGCCCGCGGCTACAACCCCTCGCTGAAGAACGCCTTTGTCAACTCGATCATGTTCTACAACTCGGGCAACATCGGCATTCCGCTCATCACGCTGGTGTTCAGCAGCGCGCCGTTTGTGGTGAATGGGCAGACGCCCTACCTCACCGTGGCGCTGATGACGCAGGTCATCATCCTCGTGGTGCAAAACATCTCCACCAACACTGTCGGGTTTTTCAACGCCACCAAGGGCAGCATGGACTGGAAGTCGTCGGTTCTCAGCATCCTGAAGATGCCCACGATCTACGCGGTGCCGCTGGCCTTCCTGCTCAAGGCGCTGCCCGTTCACCTGGAGGAGTTCCCGCTGTGGCCTGCTTTGGGCTACCTGAAAGACGGCCTCATTGCCTTTGCGCTGCTCACGCTGGGCGTGCAGCTTTCCCGCACCAAGTTCTCCTTCAAAAACAAGGAGGTATACCTCTCCAACTTCGTGCGCCTGGTCGGCGGGGCCGTGTTTGCCTATCTGCTCATTCTGTTGCTGGGCTTGAAGGGCATCCCCGCGCAGACGCTGATGATCTCCTCCTCGCTGCCCACGGCGGTGAACACCGCGCTCATCGCGGTGGACCGCAACAACGAACCGGACTTCGCCTGTCAGGCCGTCATGACGGCTACCATCTTCTGCTCCATCACGCTGGTGTTCGTCATCTATGTGGCGCGCCTCCTGTTCCCCGTTTAGGGCCTAAGCGTACCCACCCCTCGCTCGCCCTCTTGCATCCGGCAGATGGGCTTCATGTCTGTCCGCATTTCAGCATTGGTGTGCGTCAATTCGCAGCGCACAATTGATTCCCAATCCATATTGACGGCCAGCATGCCCTTGCGCTAAAATGAACGCAGTTCATCAAAGGGGAGCGGAGAATGCCCAAACTGCTGCCAGACGACATCAAGGAGCAAATCCTTTCCACCACCCGTCGCTTGGTGGTCGAGCACGGCTACAACAAGGTCACCATCCGAGACATCGCCAACGAGTGCGGCATTGCCACCGGTACCTTCTACAACTACTTCCAGTCCAAGCGGGAGATTCTCTCCGCCCTGCTCGCCGACGACTGGAACAGAATGCAGCGCTTCATGCAGTCTCGCATCGTGGACGCGGATCTGCCCCCGATCTGCCAGCTGGAGAGCATCTTCAACGATTTGAAGGCGATGATGCGTTCCGTTCATGAGCTGTGGGCCCTTGGGTTCCCGGATGATTTTGCAACCGAGTCCATGAACCGGATGGCGCAAATCAAAGGGCAGCTGCGCGCCGACCTGGCCCAAACCATCGGCCGCATCCTGCATGGCCATGTGGACCCGGCCAGGGAAGCGTTTTTGGCGGGGTTCGTGGCCCGCGTGTTCTTCTCTTACACCTATGAGGAGAGTTCGGATTTTCAAGATTTGAAGATTGTGTTGGAGAAACTGATCGATTGATTTTTTTACGAATATTATGAACAACGTTCATTTATTGAAGGAGGATTCTAGGATGGCAGAGGGTAAAAAGGGACGGCTGGGTTGGGTGATGGCTGTCTACCTGCTCGGCATCTTCATCGGCGCCATCGATACCGGCATCCTGACGCCGGCGCGGACGGTCGTGCAAAACGCGCTGGGCGTCGGTGAAAAAACGGGCATCTGGATGATTACGGCGTTCACGCTCGCTTATGCGTGCGCCATGCCCATCCTGGGCAAGCTGGCCGACCGCATGGGGCGAAAGCGCGTCTACATGATCGCCATCGCTCTCTTTGGCACCGGCTCGCTCATCTGCGGTCTGTCCAACTTCGCCCACAGCTTCCCCCTGCTCATCGTTGGCCGGGTCATCCAGGCCATTGGCGGGGGCGGCATCGTTCCGCTGGCCACGGCGGAGTTTGGCACCGGCTTCCCGGAGGAAAAGCGCGGCATGGCGCTGGGCCTTGTGGGCGGTGTGTACGGCATTGCGAACATTGTGGGCGCGACGCTGGGCAGCGCCATCCTTGACCTCGTGGGCACCCAGAATTGGCATTGGCTGTTCTTCATCAACCTGCCCATCTGCGTCTTTGTGGTGGTGGCCGGCGTCATCACCCTGCCCAGGAGCGAAAAGCAGCCCACACAGCGCATCGATCTGCTGGGCACCCTCGTTCTTGTGGCGATGATCCTGTCCCTTCTGTACGGCCTCAACAATCTGGACTTTTTCGACTTCAGCGCGACCATCACCCAAGCAAACGTGTACCCCTTCCTCCTCGCGTTTGCGGTGCTTGCCCCGCTGTTTTGGCTGGTGGAGAAGCGCGCCGCCGACCCGGTGCTCAACATTGACTATTTTAGAAGCATGCGGGTGGTCGTCATTTTCGTTCTGGCGGTCATCGTGGGCATGTGCCTCATGGGCATGGTGTTCGTCCCCCAGTTTGCGGAGAACGCACTCAAGGCCCGCGCTGGCTCCGGCGGGTACTATGTCACCATCCTCGGCCTCTTTGCCGGCATCGGCGCCCCCCTGAGCGGCCGCCTGGTGGACAAATTCGGCCCCAAAAAGATACTGTACCTGGGGTTTGGCATCTCCCTTGCGGGGGCTCTGTACCTCGCGCTGTACGCCACCCTCCACGCCAATCTCGCCAGCGTCATCCTCAGCCTGGTGCTGATGGGCTCGGGTTTGGGCTTTGTGATGGGCACCCCGCTCAACTACATGATGCTGGCCAACGCGCCCAAAGAGGAGTCCAACTCGGCGCTCTCGGCGCTTTCGCTGATGCGTTCCATCGGCACCACGGTTGGCCCCATCCTCATGATCGGCTTTCTTGCGCAGGCCGGCACCGCCGCGCAGGATGACATCATGGCGCTCCTCCCCCCCGTTTCCTCCATCCAGATCTCGGCGGACGAAGAGCTGACCGACGGCATCAAAGCGGACCTCGTTGCCATCAAGGGCGACCTGACGACAACGGACGAACTCAAGGCCTCCCTCCTCCAGCAGATTGACAAGCTGGAGGAGCAGAACAAGCAGCTGACGGCGGCGGATGAGAAAACCCGCGCGGCGTATGACGAGATCAAAAAAGACCCCGCCTTTGCCGACAGGCTGGATGAGCTGAACTTCACCATGCCTGAGAAAATGGACACGCCGGACTTTTCGGACATCCGCGAGAAGCTCGCCCAAAACAGTGAGGTGAGCGCAAGCGACATTGACGAGTATCTGAAAATGCTGGACTTCCAAAACGCCGGAGAGATGAGCTTTGACATGACGGACGACGGCTCACTGCCGGATGATGTGGTGCAGCGCCTGCAGTCCTCCGATGTCAACACCATCACCGGCGACATCGTCTATCTGGTGGAGCGGATGTTTGCGCTCCACACCCCCGCTGTGATTGCGGACATCCAGAGCGGAATCGGCGACGGCATTGCCGGCATTGGCGATGGAATCGCCGGCCTGTCCGACGCGTCCGGCGGCATCGCCACCGGCATTGGCGGGCTCACCGACGCCGTCAATGGCGTGGGCACCGGCATCGATGGCGTACAGCAGGGGCTCGACGGCATGAGCGAAGGGATGGCCGGGATGGACGACGCCATCACTGGCATACGCAAGGGCATCAAGGGCATCAACAGCGGAATCAGCCAGATGAACCAGGCGCTGGATGGCATCGAATCGGGCATTGCCGGGATGAAGCAGGGCCTCAAAAAACTGGATGCGCAGATTGCCGACACACAGGCCAAGCTGGACGCTTCCATCGCGGCGGGCGACCCGCCCTCGGTGTGGGGCCCGCTGCAAGGGCAGCTGACCGGGCTCAAAGCCGCGCGTGAGGAGCTGGCCGGGCAGCTCAGCGAGGCCAAAAGCCAGAAGGCGGACTTGGCCGCACAGCTGAAGACGATGAAGCGCAAGCTTGCCACCATGAAGGCGTCCCTCGCCAAAACGCAGGCCGCCCAAAAGAAACTATCGGCATTGATCGGCGACACACAGGAGGAAAAGGATCTGATGGTGGCCATGCAGGCAGGGTTGCAGGAAGCGTCCGCCACCATGCAGGCGATGGGCGACGCGCTGACCCGCATGTCCGATGGGATGACCGACGCCCAAAGCCGACTGACCCGCCTGCAGGCCGCCATCCCCGATTATTTCGACGCCGCGATGGCCTCCTACATCGGCGTGATTGAGGGCAAGCAGGGGGAGATCGAGAGTACCTTCCAGCGAGTCGTGAACCATGGCTTCACCGGCATGTACTACGCCGTCGCCATCCTGTGCGTCGTGGCATGCCTGGCACTGGCGTTCTACCGCCACCCCAAAAAGCCTGTGGAACTGGCACTGAGCGAATAGCCGCCCACAATAGGTGTTTGCACCCCAATCGCCTGTGGACGATTGGGGTGTTTTGTGCCTGGCTTATGCCGGCGGGGGCACCGTTGCATTGGATGGACACACCGGTCAGTTGGCCGGGGTCTTTCGCCTTCCGATTTATTTGACGACGGACTCTTTGGGCAAGCGGCTTAGGTAGTCCATCGACATTCCCCTCATGTGGCCTTCTATCTTGGTGCTAAGATCCTTTATATCTGTGCCGATGATTGCGACCCGGTATCCTCCCGCAGATGCTGACTCCATGTCTTGGTCTGCTTCTGCGAAATGATCTTGCGTTAAGCTATAGAATTTGGAGAGATACTCATTCTGCATCTCTTCATCCATTCTATCGAAATCCGCATGTTTCAAAACAATGACGATGACTTTAAGTCCATTGTCGTATGTGCGTCCTTCAAGGGAACTGTACATGCTTGAGTTTATTGTCTTGTAGACTTTTTTAAGCTCCTGATCGTCAATCGTTCCAGACTGCTTTTGGCCGATTACGTCTTCTATTAATTCATAACAGTGACTCATTGACTGAATCCCAGGGCCGGGTACTGATAGCTTTTGATGCACCACAATGATAGCAAATACCAGCACCAAAGAAGCACCGATGAGAAGATATATGCGATTCGCCTTCTTTTTCATATCATTCCCCTCCCTCATGATAATTATATCGGGGTGGGACGATGACGCAACCATCTTCTCCACCCCAGGGACGATTACCCCCACCGAAAGAGCGATTGAGGGGAGTGGTATCGCCCCCATGCCAGCAAGGGCACGGCCAGAGCATCAGACCGACGTGGAGCGAGAGGGAATGTCCGTTGCGAAGCCTGCCAAAAGAAGTATAATAGAGATGATATCCTATGGCGTTGGAGGTGGGCTATGATCCAGTACCGATGGAGCAACCGCGGGCCGCTGTTTCTGGTGGGCGTTCTTGTGCTCCTGGTGTGGGCGCTGTGTTTGATGGATCTGTCCACCGATGGGGTGCGGGCGGTGTACTCCGGCCACCCGGTGCTGCGCATCCTGGTGGTGGTGAGCCGCGATTGCCTGTTGTGGTTCTTCGCCTATCCCCTGGCATACGCCCTGCGTGCTGATGCCACCCTGAGCGAGCACGGCATTTCCGTGACAGGGCGCAGTGTTCCAGAGATCTCCTGGGCGGAGATGACGCGCATCCACGCCGGATCGGTGGACTATGGCAACGGAAAGGAATACGAGCTTGTGCTGGACGAGCAAAAGATGGACAAGCACATGCGGCTGCCCGTGCCCCTGACCGCGGACGACGACCATTGGGCTGTGTTCCGGCGCTTCGTCTCCGATTTGGCCGCCCGGGCCGGGGCCAACGGCGCGGAGTTGTCACCCACAGTGCGGGCGTTCCAAGCTGGAGAGCCAACCGCATGGGACGAAGGAAGACGGAGTGTGCGCAGTGACTTGGCACGGCCCTTCGGCCCGGTCATGTTCCTGCTGTTCAGCCCGCTGCTGCCACTGGGGTGCGGGGTGGTCATCGCCCTGTGTTCGGCGCTTGGTGGGCCACTCCTGGGCTGGCGCTTGGTTCAGTTCATTGCGGCGGTGGCCTGCGCGGCAGCAAGCGCGTCTGCCTTGCTCATTGGGGTGCGTCGCAACCGATGGTTCGGCCCTGCGTTGGCGGTGGCTTTTGTGCTGTGGGCGGCTTGCCTGTCGCTATGGGCGATGCCTTCCGGGTGGGATAGCGGCATTACCCGGGTGGAGTTGCTGCCGCCCCTGCTGCTGGCAGCCCTCTGGCCTTTGGGGCGCTTCCTGTTTGCCCAGCGCCAAGACGTACGAGCATTTTTCTCCCGCTAGACTGCCCACGCACCACCGCGAGACCCTCCGAACCCGGAGGGTCTCGCGTGTCTATAAACCCATTACAACGAGTATTGGGTAACGAGCCTCCCGCCGATTCATTCGGCGGGAGGAAAGTAAAAACTAGCGCGAGCAGAAAACATAATCCCGCCCGAAGGCGCACGTATCCTTAGAACAACGCATGAGAGCTGCAGTCTGCGGTCGGTCGGCGACATGCGCGGCGACCGACCAAGCCATCACAGGAACAAGCCCTCTAAATCGCGGCTGTCGCCACAGCGGCAGACGCGAAGGGCTACTTCAGTAGCCCGCCCCCGCCTCTTCCTTTGTCCGGTGCACCGTGCCATGCGGGTGGGCGGGCGGCGCGTAGATGGAAAACAGCTTCAGCGGCCCATCGCCGATGTTGATGAGGTTGTGCCATGTGCCCGCGGGGACAAAGATCGCAAAGCCCCTGCAGACCGCCCCCTGGAACACGGGCTGCCCGTTGCTGTATGCCATCTTGGCAAGGCCCCGGCCTTCCTCAATGTAGAGGAACTGATCCAGATTAGGATGGATCTCCTGACCAATGTCGCCCCCCACCGGGATGCTCATCAGCGTCAACTGCAGATGGCTGCCCGTCCACAGGGCGGTGCGGAAGGTCGTGTTTTGCGTCGCCGCGGCTTCGAGGTTGGCGATGAACGGCACCGGACCATAATCGTGCAGGTCAACCCCCTGCCCGCAGCAACCCGGGGCGTAAGAGGGCATATTCGCCCCCTGAGGATATGTGAACCATTCAGAATCTCCGTACATGGGAACCACGCTTTCCAAATGAATTTTTACTTCCATGTTATGTGTTCCAATGGCCAATGGTTCAACTGCCAGTGCGTGCTGCCAGCCGACACAGAGGAAGGGGCGGCTCGCAAATTCTATTTCGAGACCTTTGCGGACATCTGGCAAGGGGGCGCCCTGTGTATACATTAGATGAAATCATAGCAAGAATGTGGTAACCTTTTCTTATCAAATGAATCTCACTTGAAAAACAATATGAGGTTGAGGAAGATGACAAAAGCAACGAGCACCAATCGTCAGGCGCAGGGCTTCCAGTTGGATGGTAAAACCGGCTATTTCCAATGCGGGGGCGTAGATATCATGGCATTCGATGACATTTACCCCGAAGGCCACCAGTCTGGCGTCAGCATCCTCATGCATGGGCATCGCGTGGCGACCAACGGTGACATCCGTTTTGAACAGACGCCCGGGCAGTGGCAGCCGGTGCCCAAGCAAGAGAAGCGAGAGGCGGACGCGGCCGCCAATACCATCACCACCTCCCTCCATTTCCCCGATTCCTCCCGGCACCTTAAGGGCTTCAACCCGATGTTCTATCCGGATTTCGAGTTCAACTACAAGGTGATTGTCAAAGCGGAGGGAAAATCGGTCCGCGTGACTGTGGATTTGGATCGGCCCATCCCTGAGAAGTACGTCGGCAAACTCTGCTTCAATATAGAGCTGTTCCCCGGCGCACTGGTCGGCAAACCCTGGATGATGGACAGCAAGCAGGGGTTCTTCCCCGAGCAGCCCAATGGCCCGGTGCTGACGCAGCCCACCAATTATTCGCACACCGGCGACTTCTGCGAGCCCGATGCCCGGGCCGATCTGAAGCTTCTCTCCGGCGACAACAAGGGTTACAACCCGATGATCGCCGACGACCTCATCGCCAAACCCTATGCTGTTGGCCGCCGCTTTACGGTGCGGCCCGACGACCCGTACAACCGCTTTACCATTGAGAGCAAGACAGCGGAGCTCAAGCTGTACGACGGGCGCATGAACCACAACAACGGCTGGTTTGTGGTGAGCAGCGAGGTGCCCGCCGGGGCCACCCAAAACGCCATGGAATGGGTGATCGCGCCCAACGTGGTGGAGAGCTGGACCTACCCGCCGGTGGTGCAAACCTCGCAGGTTGGGTACCACCCCAACCAAGCGAAGACGGCCATCATTGAGCTGGATAAGCGTGACGGCAAACGGGAGAAACCCGTTCTTGTGAAAATAACGGAGACCGGAGAAGAAGAGGTGCTCTCCGCTGTTGGGCAGGAATGGGGCCGATTCCTCCGCTATGACTACCTGAAATTCGATTTCACCAACATCAGGGAAGAAGGCCTCTATAAAGTTCGCTACGGCTCGTCGGAGTCGTCCCTTTTCCGCATCGCCGGGGATGTGTACGACCGGGGCGTCTGGCAGCCGGTGTTGGAGTATTTCCTCCCCGTGCAGATGTGTCATATGCGCGTCAACGAAAAATACCGTGTGTGGCACGGCCTTTGCCACGATGATGACGCCCGGATGGCTCCGGTGAACTACAATCACTTTGACGGGTATGCACAAGGGCCTTCCACCCTGACCAAGTACCAGCCGGGCGACGCCGTTCCTGGGCTGAATGTCGGTGGCTGGCACGATGCCGGCGATTATGACCTGCGGGTGGAGTCGCAGTCTGGCGAGTTCTACATCCTGACCCTGGCATACGAGGCGTTTGGCGTCAATTACGACGTGACCACCATCGACCAGGGCAAGAAAATCACTGAGATCCATCAGCCCGATGGCAAAAACGACATCCTGCAGCAGATTGAGCATGGTGTTCTGTCCGTTGTGAGCGGTTACCGCGCGTTGGGTCGGCTCTACCGGGGCATCATCTGCAACGACCTCCGGCAGTATGTCGTTCTGGGCGACACCATGTCCATCACCGACGGCATCAAAGGGAATGAGGACGACCGCTGGGTCTTCACCGAAAACAACCCGCCGCGCGAGCTGACGACCGCCGCCCATCTGGCTGCCGCTTCTCGCTCACTGAAGGGGTTCAACGATGAATTGAGCCGGCAGGCATTGGAGGCCGCCCGTGAGCTTTTCCAGGTGACCGATGGCACCGGGAAGGCCAGAGCGGCAAAGGTGCATGCCGCCACGGAGTTGTTCCTGACCACCGGGGAGCAGGAATACAAGGACTTTTTGCTCTCAGAGGTCGAATTCATCACCAGCGCAATCGACAAAGTGGGTTGGTTCCTGGGCCGTGCGGAACAGGCGATCAACGATGCCGGCTTCTCCCAAGCCATTCGCGGCGCCCTGCCGGCACTGCGCGAACAGTTTGTGCAGCAAAGCGGCGAAACGCCTTACGGCATCCCGTACCGGCCGTACATCTGGGGGGCTGGCTGGGGCATCCAGAGACTGGGGTTCGAGTATTATTATCTGTACAAGGCTTACCCGGATGTCTTCGGCACCGATGTCATCTTCAATGCGCTGAACTTCGTTTTGGGGTGCCACCCCGGCTCCAATACCATGTCGTTTGCATCGGGGGTCGGCACCAAATCGGCCACGGTGGGGTATGGCTTGAACCGCGCGGACTGGTCCTTCATCCCCGGCGGGGTCATTTCCGGCACCGCGCTCATTCGCCCGGACTTCCCCGAGTTGCTGGTGTTCCCCTATCTGTGGCAGCAGACGGAGTATGTGCTGGGCGGCGGCTCCTCGCACTTCATGTTCCTGGCACTGGCAGCACAGCAAATCGCAGGCGGCAGCCAGGAGGCCTGAGGCCTCTGCAACGGGCGTGAGCGCCTGTGCGTTTCTATGCTATGAAAACCCCTTGCTTTCAAGGGGTTTTCTCCTTTTGGGGCAAGAGGAGTCAACCATGCGAGATCGGACAACGAACGCCCCTATTCGTGGTATGATTCACACAACACGGCACAGCCGCTCCCCCAGCCAAATCGCGCAACCACGGTCAAGCACGGCGACCCAGGGTTTGCTATGCTCATCCTTGCAAGGAGGATCGCCATGAACGAACAGGCAGAGGCGGTGCAGCGCATGCTCGATTACATCGAGGAGCACCTGGAGGAGGCCATCGACGCCGGACGGCTGGCGGCCGTGGCCGGCTACTCCCCCTGGCATGCCACCCGCGTGTTTGCGCGGCTGGTGGGCATGCCGCCCACCGGCTACATCCGCGCGCGGCGGCTGACCCGCGCCGCCCAGCGCCTGCACGATGGCCACGAGCGGGTGCTGGATGTGGCGCTGAGCCTGTGCTTTGAGTCCCACGAGGGGTTTACCCGGGCCTTCACTGATCGCTTTGGCCTGCCGCCGGGTCGGTACCGCCGCGACAGGCCGCCGCTGCCCCTCTTTCTGCCCCGCAGCGCCTGGCGCACCTACCTTGCCAAACCGGACAAAGGAGAGAGTTCCATGGCAAACGAGAACACGGTCTTTGTGCAAGTCGTCGACCGCCCCGCCCGCAAACTGTTGCTGCTGCGGGGCCGCACCGCCGATGAATATTTCGCCTACTGCGAGGAGGTCGGCTGCGACATCTGGGATACCCTCTGCGCCGTTGAAGGCGCACTCTATGAACCCATCGGCTGCTGGCTGGCGGAGTCGGCCCGCCGCCCCGGCACCTCCCCCTATGTGCAGGGGGTGGAGGTGCCCGCCGACTGGGCCGGCACCCTGCCCGAGGGGCTGGAGGTGATGCCCCTGCCCTCCGGCAAATACATGGTCTTCCACGGCCAGCCCTACCGCGAGGAGGACATGGGCCGAGCCATCGGCGCGGTGTGGGATACCATTGACGCCTACGATCCTGGCGTCTACGGCTTCGCCTGGGCCGACGCGCCGGTGCCGCGCTTCCAGCTCGCGCCCATCGGCGAGCGCGGGTACATCGAGGCACGCGCCGTCATGGCGGTGGGCTGACGCCCACCTTTCGCGTCTGCCGCTGCTGCGACAGCCGCGATTCAGACAGCTTGTTCTCATGATGGCTTGGTCGGTCGCCGCACATGTCGCCGACCGACCGCAAATTGCAGCTCTCATGCGGGTTCCTAAGGGTACGTTACGCCTGCGGGCGGATTTTCTTTTCTGCGCGTACCAGCGTTTCCCTTCCTCCCGCCGAATGAATCGGCGGGAGGTTCGTTACAAGTTGCTCGCTCTAGTGGGTTTGTTGAGATTCTGAGGGGCCTACCTCGCGGCTTGAAAGCCAACCGCATAAGGCGTACAATATCGGTACCTGACAAATGGGAGGAATTGCCAATGAGCACCCGCGCCAACATCATTGCCATCAACGACTACACCACCCTCATCGACGACGCGGGCGAGTCCAGCGCCTACCTCGTCCGTGGGCGGGACAAGGCCGTCCTCATCGACACCCTGAATGGCGTCGAGAACCTGGCCGAGCTCGTGGCCACGCTGACCGATCGGCCGGTCATGGTCGTCAACACCCACGGCCACATTGACCACATTGGCTGCAACCACAACTTCCCCGAGGCCTGGATTCACCGGGACGACCTCAACATCTACCGCCAGCATTTCCAGTTCCTGCGCCAGGGCATGAAGGACGGCGGAGCCCCCTTCTTGCCCACCGGTGACGAGTGCAAGATGCACCTCATCGAGCCGGGCACGGTGTTGGACCTGGGCGGCGTGACGCTGGAGATCGTGGCCATCCCCGGCCACACGCCGGGCAGCATCGCGCTCCTTGACCGGGCGGCGCGGCTGCTCTTTACCGGGGACGCCATCAACGGGCAGATCTGGATGCAGCTCGACCACTCCACCAAGCTTGCGACCTACCTCGCCAGCCTCAACGCCCTCGAGCCCCTACGCGGCGCGTTCGACGGCATGTATGGCGGGCATGTGGGGGCAGCCGTGCCCACCCCTACCGCCTACATCGACACGATGAAGAAGGGCGTCACCGAGATCCTCAATGGCGACACTGCCAACGACGACGACTGGCCCTGGTTTGAGGGCATGGCGCGCCGCCACATGTTGGGGCCGGATTCCTGGATTCTCTACACTCAGGACAAGGTGGACTGAAGAACACAACCATAAAAAAGAGAACGGCGGGGACGGAGCGTCCCCGCCGTTTGTGTTTGATGCACGCTGGAGGGCCATGTGGCCACCTGTCGCGTTACAATCATCGCCGTTTTGTATCGTGATCCATTGATCCCATTTTCCAAGAAACGCGCTGCGCTGAGCGGCACTTTTGAGGCGCAAAAGTGCCCAAAACGCTCTAAGAGGCACGGGCGAACCTCCTAAGACCTGGCGACCGGCCACAGGCGTCTGAGGCAGCGGCGGTAACTCGCCTTTCCTTATGCTCCGCATCGGAAAGGCTCAAACATCCCGCCCGCTGTCGCAAGCTATCTGCCACCGGCCGCCAGGGGGAAGTTCGCACGCGCCCGTAGGACGGCACGACCAGCTTCCCGATTCTCGCGTCCCGCTTCTGTCGCCCCTCCCCCAGTTTGGGGGAGGGGTTGGGGAGAGGGTCCTCTGTAGTGAGTACCCCGCCCCGGCAACCGCGAGGCGGTTCATCCGCCCGCGGTACGAAATTGCTTGCCCGTGGCACTTGGCCCTCCCGCCCGAAGGCGCGTTCCCCCCCGTGAAACCCCAGCACGACCCACACAAAACGAAAGCCGCCCGGCGACATGTGCGCCGGGCGGCAACCGTTTACTCGTGCCGAGTTCTCCTGACTCGCGGCTGTCGCGAAGCGGCAGACGCGAAAGCGCGCGTCAGCGCGCGAAAATCTCCAATCCTCGCGCCGGCAGCGTCACCTCGCCGCTCACAGGCTTGCCGGTGAGGAGGCTCACGCCGCCCGCGCCCATGTCCACGGTCTGGGGGTCGGGCATGTAGTTCTGCACAAACACAAACTCCCGCTGGCCGTCGGTGCGCACGGTGGCGGTCACGCCATCGGGCAGTTGGGCATCGCCCAGCGTCCGGCGGATGCCGAGCTCGTCCACGAGCTTCCCATAGAAGTCGCGGTGGAAGTCGTCCTCCATCCGCCCGGCCAGGAAGTAGGCGTGCCCTTGCCCGTAGGTGTTGCGGGTGATGGCCGCCATGCCCTCGTAGAAATCCTCGCCCCAGGTGGCCAGCACTTCGGCCCCCTCGGGGTGGATGAGCTCGCAGAACTCCCGGGCTAGGTAATCCCGCCCGTTCCAGGTGACCAGCCGCCGCTCCTCGTCCCAAAGGCCGTCGAGCTCCTCGGCCCACACGCCCAGCACGTCCTTGATGGGGCCGGGGAAACCGCCCAGGTGCACCAGGTCGTGCTCGTCCACGTAGCCGGTCATGTAGGTGCACACCAGCGTGCCGCCGCGCTTGACAAAGGCACGCAGCTTCTCCGCCATGCCGGGCCGCAGCATATAGAGCATGGGGGCCACCACCAGCTTATAGTTGGTGAGCGGGCAGGAGGAGTCGATGACATCCACCGGCACACCGGCCTGCCAGAAGGGCAGGTACTGGCGCACGCAAGTCTCCACATAGCCCTTCTCCCGCCGGAAACCCTGCATCTCCTGGATGGCCCAGCGGTTCTCGATGTCGTAGATTACCGCGACCTCGGCGGGGGTGGCGCAGCCCACCACATCGTCGAGCTTGGCAAGCGTCGCGCCGGTGTCGGCCACATCGCGGAACACGCGGGTGTGCTCGTGCCCCACATGGTCCACCACCGCGCCGTGGAACTTCTCGCTGCTCCCGCGGGATTTGCGGAACTGGAAGTACTGCACGCTGTCGCTGCCGTGGGCCACAGCCTGCAGGCTGTAGAGCACCTCCCCGCCGGGGCGGCGCAGCTTACCGATGGGCTGCCAGTTGGTGGCCGAGGGCGAGCTCTCCATCAGTAGGAAGGGCTTGCCCCCGCCCATGCCGCGGAACATGTCGTGCAGGAAGGCCGTCTCCGCCGCGATGAAGCCGTCGCTCTCGTCGGCCTTCCACAGCGGGTAGTTGTCCCAGCTCACCACGTCCAGTTCCTTGGCCATGGCGTAGTAGTCAAAGCCATCGAAGAACCGCATGAGGTTGGTGGTGCAGGGTACCTTGGGCGTCAGCCGCCGCAGGGGCTCCATCTCGGCCTTCATAAAGTCGATGGTCTGGTGGGTCACAAAGCGCTTCCAATCGAGCACCAGGCCATGGACGCTGCCCTCTCCCCGAGGGGACGGGGACTCCACCTGGCTCCAGTCGGTGTAGGTGTGGCTCCAGAAGGCCGTCCACCACGCCTGGTTCAGGGCGTCCAGCGTGCCGTAGCGGGCCTTGAGCCAATCGCGGAAGGCCTGCTGGCACAGCTCACAGTGGCACTCGCCGGAGTATTCGTTGGAGAGGTGCCACAGCCCCAGCGCCGGGTGGTCCTTGTAGCGCTCGGCCAGGCGGGTATTGATCTCCAGCGCCTTGCGACGGTACACCGGGGAGGTCTGGCAGTGGTTGTGCCGGCCGCCGTGGAGGTTGCGCACGCGGTCGGCCTCCACCCGCAGTACCTCGGGGTACTTCTCGCTCATCCACGCCGGGCGGGCCCCGGTGGGGGTGGCGAGCACGGCGGTCATGCCGTTCTCGGCCAGCATGTCCATCACGTCATCGAGCCAGCCAAAGTCATACACGCCGTCCGCGGGCTCCAGCGCCGTCCAGGCGAAGATGCCCACCGACAGGCTGTTGATGCCGGCCAATTTGGCCAGGCGCATGTCCTCCCGCCACACTTCGCGGGTGTCCCGCCACTGGTCGGGGTTGTAGTCGCCGCCGTGTATCATGTGGGGCAGGCGGGCGATGATCGGGTCGTAACGCTTCATGGGCCACCTCCGATATTGTTCGCCGCCATTGTACCACAATAGCGGGGCCACGGGGAGGGGGGGCGTCAGCCGCCGCAGGTTGCGACGCACCTCGGGGCGTCGTCCAACTCGTCGGGGCGGCGGGCCAGGCTGCGCACGCCTTCCCAATACCTGCCCCCGACGGGAACCTGGGTCGAGCCAAGCTCCACCGTGAGCTTGCCCTCCTGCACACAGACGTCCGTCACCTTGCTCCGGTTCACCAAAAAGGAACGGTGGCACTGCACAAACCGATCGGGCGGCAAGGCCTCCATCAGCCGCTGCAAGGGGCAGCGATGCAGGGTGTACACCGTTTCCTCGGTCACGATGTGCAGCGTTTTGTAGTAGACCTCGATGTACACAATGGACTGGCAATCGATGCGGTATTGCACCCCGTTGTGCCGGAAGGCCAGAACGTCGGGGTTGGGCGTCGGCCTGGGCTTCTTCACCGGCGGAAAGCTCACCGGTTGGTACTGCGCGTTGAGCACCATGAGCGAATCGGTGCCCCATGGCTTTGTGTGGTCCTCCCCACCCACGCCGATGAACCAGACCACCTTCAGGCCTTCGCGCTGGTGCGCCACCACGGTGCACAGCAGTTCATTGTATCGCTCGTCCGGCCCGTTGCACGCCAGCACCAGCACCCCAAAGCCACCCAGCCCCAGCGTCTCCGCCACCTCCTGTGGCTCACGCAGCAGCACAAGGCGCTCCACCGCGTAGTGGGCGTCTAGGTAAGCCTTGACCCTTTGCATGTACTCCGGGTCGGTACCGAACAGCACAACATTCACTGGTTGACATCCTCCGTCTTTGGCTTCGTCCCCCAGTATACTCTGCACGCTGTACCAGTTGTGGTACTTCCCCCTCCGCCGTGCTGCGCCGGCACCTCACTGCCCGAAAAAGGAAATCGGCCGCTCAAAGAGCGGCCGATCCCTTACCGGAAGTAGTTACTGTGGGTACACTACTTGAGGACAACCTTGAATGTGGTCACGTTCCCCGCCTTGTCCTTGAGCGTAAAGACATACGTCCCGTGCTTCTTGAACACGCCGGTGGACGACCAGCTGACCTTCTTCCCATTGAGGGTGACGGTCTTGGTGAGCAGGTTCGCTTCGGTGTATTTGACCTTCAGGTCATACCCCTTGACCGTGGCGCCGTTCTTCACGGTCTTGCCCGCGGAGGTCTTGACCGAGAGGACCGGCTTGGTCTTGTCAATGTTCTTGATGGTGACGGTCTTCCGGGTCACGTTGCCGGCTGCGTCGGTCGCCACGAAGGTGTAGCTGCCGTTGGCGGTGAACGTATGGGAAGCCGCGTTGAGCTTGCCCTCGTTGGTGCTGGCCTTCACTACCACGCTCTTGTTGGTCCACGTGGTGGTGTAGCTGGCGAGCTTGATGACCGGGGCAGTCTTGTCAATGTTGGTGATGGTCACGGTCTTGCGGGTCACGTTGCCGGCCGCGTCGGTCGCCACAAAGGTGTAGCTGCCGTTGGCCTTGAACGTGTAGGTCGCCGTGTTGAGCTTGCCTTCGTTGGTGCTGGCCTTCACCACCAGGTCCTTGTTGGTGGGCTTGGTGTTGTAGCTGGCAATCGTGATGACCGGGGCCACCTTGTCGATGTTGGCAATGGTGACGGTCTTGCGCTGCAGCTCGTTGCCGGCGGCATCCTTGGCGATGAAGGTGAAGCTGCCATTGGCCTTGAAGGTGTGGTACGGGGTATTGAGTGTCCCCTCGTTGGTGCTGGCAGACACGACCACGTCCTGGTTGGTCGCCGCGGTGTTGTAGGGCGCCAGGGTAATGACGACCTCGTTCCACTTGGCAAAGAGCGTGGTGTTGCGCTGCAGCTTGTCGCTGTCAAAGTACCACTGGTGGGTGCACGCCTGGTCGGTGTACCAACCCTTGAACGCGTACCCCTTGCGGGTCGGGTCGGCGGGCTGGGCGATGGTGCGGTTGTACATGCTCTTCAGCGTGGTCACCGAGCCATCGGTGTAGTTGGCGTTGAAGGTCACCGTGAGGGCATAGACCCACTTGGCGGCCAGCTTGAGGTTGTTGTCGCCCACCACGTTGGTGTTGAAGTCCCACTTGGCGCCGATGGTGCTGTCTGCGTTGATGACGTACCAGCCATCCAGCAGATAACCGGTGCGGCTCACCGTGGGCTCGGCCACCTTGTCGCCGGCCATCAGGTGCAGCGTGGCAGTCCCCGTGGCTTCGGTGGCGCCGTTGACGGCGAACTCCACCGTGCGCTTGGTCGTGCTTTCACGGCCGGGGAAGAGCGTCACGTTGACCAGCAGGGCCTTGGCGGGGTCAAACGGCGCGGTGCGACCGGAATCGGTGAACCACTTGCCATTCCACTTGTAGGTGTCGGAGATGGCGGGGTCAGCCGGAACCGCGATGGTGCTGTTGTAAGCCACCGTGTAGTCCGCAACGGCCAAGATATCGTTATCCAGGGAATAGATCTGCACCGCCACATCGTCGGCATAGTACGCCGTCAGCGCCACATTGCCGGTGATGGGCTTGGAGAAATCAAAGGCCGCGGTGCCGTCGGTCGACCAGAACTTGAAGGTCTTGCCGGGCAGCTTGGGGTCAGCGGGCTTGGCCGCGTACTCCCCGTCCGCCACGGTCTGGTCCTCCACATAGCTGCCGCCAGCGGAGTTGAAGGTCACGGTGTACTGCGCGGCAGGGTCGGCGATGAACTGCGCGTAGACGAAGAGATCGCCGGTCACCTTGGTGCTGGTGGCAACGCCGTTGTCCAGGAACAGGGTGCCACCGGTGGCGGCGGTGAACCAACCATCGAAGGTGTAGCCCACCTTGGCGGGGTCAACCGGCGCGTCCGCCGCAGCAACGGACTTGTTGGCCAGCGTCGCCCCATCGAGCACCGTCACCGTCTTGATGACGGAATCGACGACGAAGGACACGCTGTATTCCTTGGTCCACTTGGCAAAGATCACGGTGTCGCCGGTGATGGCCTTGTTGGCAAAATCGAAGGCCTTGGTGCCGGTGGAGTCCTCATACCAGCCGCTGAAGGCATAGCCCACGCGGGTGGGGTCGGTGACAGGCGCGGTCGCCTTGCCGCCAAACGCCACGGTCTGGTGGTTGGCAATGGCGGTGCCGCCCATGGCGTTGAAGGACACGGTGTAGCTCTTGGCGGCCCACTTGGCCGCGTAGTCCTTGTCCACGGTGATGGTCAGCGAGGTGCCAGCCACGGTGGCTTCGCCAACATCGGCCACGCCGTCCTGGTCCGCATCCTCCACCCACTCCACGAGGTCATAACCCGTGCGGGTGATGGTGGGCAGGGCCACTGCCGTGCCGGGGGCCACCGACTGACGGGAGACGATGTTCTCACTGGCGTCGCCAGAGGTGGCATCGTAGCCCGCGCGGAAGGTCACCGCAAGGTTGGCGCCGGTCACTTCATCAAAGATGGCATAGAAGCTCTGATCGCCGGCGGCAATGTCTACCGGAACGGTGATCGTGCTGGCGGCCACGTCGGCGTAGTCGGCGGTCGTGTCAGCGGCGGCGTCGGCCCAACCCTTGAAGGTATAGCCACCGAGCGCCACATCGGCCACGTCCACACTGGCTGTGTCAAAGTTCACCTTCTTCACAACCGGCGCGCCGCCGTTGCGGGGGTAGAAGGTGATGGTGTCCTGGTTCTTGGCAAACCGGGCATACAGGGTCACGTCGGAAGTCACCTTGGTGCCGTTCTGGCCAAAGAGCCAGGTGGAGCCGCCGGGTGCATCCTTGCCCCAGCTGACGAACGTATTGTCCGCCATGGTGGGGTTCTGCTGGCCGGCGATGGCGTCAAAGTCCGGCGCAGTCAGCGTGGCGCCTTCGCGCACGGTGATGGTAGCAGCCGTCCACAGGGCATCGGCCTGCAGGCCAGCGGCGTCGGTATCGTTGATCTTGACGGTGTAGGTCTTGACCCACTTGGCCGTCAGCGTCAGGTTACCCTTGATGGTGTCCTTGGTAAAATCCCACTTGGCGCTGCCGTTGTACCAGCCGTCAAAGGCGTAACCCAGGGCTTCGGGGGCGGTGGGCACGGCCACGGAGGCACCGTAAGCCAGATTGCTCTGCGCCGCCGGGGTGATGCCCAGGTCGCTGGCAAAGGTCACGGTGTACTTGTCCGCGCTGAACAGGGCATTGTACTCCACGTTGACGGAGCCCACCTTGTGGCTGGTCTCCTCGGCAAACTTCTTGCCGCTGTCAGCGTTGACCCAGGCCACGAAGGTAGACCCGGTCTTCACCGGATTGGTGGCCGGCTGGGCGTAGGTCTCGCCCTGGGCGTAGTCCTTGGCGTCGAAGATCTTGCCATCGGCCAGGAAGGAGACGCGAATCTCGCCCTTCTTGGTCCAGTTGGCCACCAGCGTCACATTGCCGCTGATCTTCGTGGCGTCCTTCTCGCCGGTGAAGGCGAAGTCGGCGCCGCCGTTGGTCCACTTCACAAAGTCATAACCGGTGCGGGTGGGGTTGGCGGGCTTGGCCACGGTGCGCTCACCGGTGGCAGACACGCTGGCGGAAGCCACCGGGCTGCCGCCCTTGCTGTCAAAGGTCACGGTGTAGTCGCTGTTGGCCGTCCACTTGAGGTACAGCTCCAGGCCGGGCACGACCTTGCTGGTGCCAAACACAAACTCAGTCGTCAGCGCCTGGTCGGTGTACCACTTGCCGGAGTTGGCGTAGCCAGCACGGGGGGCAATGGCAATCGCAGCCGCGTCAACAGCCGGGATCGTGCTGCCCTCGGTGTACATCCGGTCGGCAACCAAGTCGTTGGCCGCGCCGTTGTTGGCGTGGAACTTCACGGCCACGTTCTGCAGCCACCGGGCGTGCAGCGTGATGTCGGAGGTGATCTTGTCCGCCGGGGCCGCCGCCTTGGTGAGGTCGGCGTCGTAGTACCAGCCGCCGAAGACGACGTTGGCCTTCACGGTGGTCACAGCGGGCAGATCCGCAATGGTTCTGGGGGCATTGCCGTTGTAGGTGATCTTGGCGTCCACCACGGGGGTGCCGCCGTTTTCTTCGTAGGTCACCTGGTAGGCAATGGCGGTCCACTTGGCAAAATAGGTGGTAGGAGCGGCGATGGGATCATTGAAGTTGACCGCCGTCGTGCCGCTGCTCTCCTTGTACCACCCGGCAAAGGTATAGCCAGCACGGGCCGGGTCGGTCGCGGGCTTGCTGGCCTTTTCGCCGCTCAGCACGGCGGACTGATCGTACAGGCCCGAACCATCGTTGCGGTCAAAGCTGACCGTAAAGGTGGAAGCACCGGGGCCGGCGCCATTCCAGGCAGCCGTCAGGGTCAGGTTGGCCTTCAGGGTGTCGGTGGCGAAGTTCCACACGACGTCCCCGTTCTTCCAGCCGGCGAAGGTATACCCGGCCTTGACCGGGTCGGCCGGCTTTGTCACCAGGCCGTCGTACTTGCCCGGGAAGGACGCAACCGCCGTACCACCTTTGGAATCAAAGGTGACGGTGAGGTCGTTGGCCTTCCACCCGGCGAAGTAGGTGGTGTCCTCCAGGATCTTGTCGGTGTCCTTCACCGCCTCGCCGGTGCCGGCCGCGTTGGTGTACCAGCCCTCAAAGGCGTACCCAGCGCGGGCGGGGGCGGCGGGCTTAATGACGGAGAACTCCGTCTCGATCGCTGCCGTGCCCTGCAGGATGCCGCCGTCCTTGTGGTTCGTGTCAAACACATAAGCGACGGTTGGCAGTTCATCCAGGTCCGATCCGGCCGCCATCGCGGCGGCAGGCAGCAGCGTGAACACCATCATCAGCGACAGGAAAACGGAAAGTACCTTGGCGCTCGCTCGTTTCATGATGCGTTTCCTTTCTTGAAGTGTTTCTGTGCCGAAGATATGCCGGAGCAGCCTTTCCCCAACCAGCCTGTGTGCTGGCGCCCATACCCACATTAACTAACTCTTCCCTCCTCATCTCGCAAAACTGGGAAAATCCGGTATCGGCATACCTTTGTATCGAGAAGTATAGGAACCGAAGGAAATCATTACAATATCGCACGCCCCAATGTGCAGGCAGACGCCTCGAATGTGACAGATGTGTATGGTAACGCTATGCAATCCACCACATTTTCGTTTCTTATGCCGAAAGAGGAAGGTACACCGTGCAGGTGATCTGGTCGCCGTCAAAGGTCATTTCAAACCTTCCGCCGCTCTTGGTTGCGATGTGGTTGACATTGCGCAGGCCATACCCCCGGTGCTCCCCTTTGGTGGAGTGCCCCGTCCTCATCACCACATCCACCGGCACCGAAAGCTCCCCGCTGTTGGCGACGGAAACCACGAGACACCCCTTGTCCTCCCCAAAGAGGATGTCGACGCGATCCCCCCGGCCCGACGCCTCAATGGCGTTGTCCAGCAGGTTCCCCACCACGTCGAGCAGATCCGTCATGGTGCAGCACAGCAGCTCAGCGCGAACGGACGCCCGGCACTGCACCCGCAAGTCGATGCCCAGCTCCTTTGCGCGCTTGTATTTGTTGAGGTACAGCGCCGCAAGGGTGGAGTTGTTGAACGCCAGCAGCTGGGAGATCTCCTGCGCCCGCTCCTGGGAGTCCTCAAACAGCTCCAGAACATCCTGCCGCTGCACCGTGTGCCCGTTGTAGAGGGCGCGCAGCGTCAGCAGGCGGTTGTTCATGTCGTGCTGCCTGGCGCGGATGTACTCCTGCTGCTGGCGGTACTGCTCCATGGCCGCCTTCTGCTCCGCCAGGCAGCGCGTCATCAGCCGCAGTTTCCACGCCAAAAGTGCGGAGAGCAGCAAGGACAGAAACGCGAAACAACCAAACACAATCATCATAAAACATCCCATTCATTCGCAGAGGACGTCGGCGAAGAACGCTCCTCCCACCAACGGGAGAAACCAAAACGATTCTTTGTCGACTTTTTTCGACAAAGTTCTACATGGCGATATCTTTACAACCGACTATATAGACCCATTCCTCTGCCATTTCAACGAAAGTGTCCTGAATTGGTACAGATGTGTCCCGAATTGCAGCCAAGCCAAACCGGCGACCCTGTATAATTTGGTGTGGTAAGAAACCAAAGTTTGGTAAGGGTGATCCATGAAGAACATTTTGATCCTGGAAGACGATCCTGTTCAGGCCGAACGGCTGCAAAGCCTGATCACCGGCAACATCCCCGGTTGCACGGTCAGCACCTGCAGCACCGAGGCAGACGCGCGGGAACAGGTGGAGAAGTGCAGCTTCAGCCTGCTGATTGTGGATTTGATGCTGGCAGACGGCGGTTCGGGCCTGGCGTTTGCCAAGTGGGTCCGCACCCTCCCCCGGTATCAAATGGTGTGGATCCTCATCGTGACGGGCCACGCCGAATACGCGATGGAGGCCGTGCGGCAAACCCACTGCTTTGACTACATCGTGAAACCCTACAAAGAGAGCGAAATGGTGGCAACGGTGGATCGGCTGCTGCGCATGAAGGTCTCCCGCGACACCAGCGCCAGCTACCTCACGGCCCTCTCCAAGGGCATCAGCGTTCGCATCCGCCTCAGCGACATCCTGTATTTTGAGATCAACAACAAGAACCTGGACATCCACACCACCAGCAAGGTGTTTTCCCTCAAGCGGGTGACGCTGAGTAAAATCAAGAACCAGCTGCCCAAAAACATGTTTGTGCAGTGCCACCGCTCCTACATCATCAACAGTGAGAAGATCAGCGCCATCGAGTCCCGCGGGCGCGAGACCTTCATCATGATCAACGGAAACGAAGAGCCCATTCCCGTCGGCATCCGGTACAAGTCGGCCCTGGAGATGGAGGGGCTTCTGTAATCGGCCGCCGCTGGCTCAGTATCCCCAATCCATGATCTGCCAGGGGCTATCCTCCGTTTCCTTCACCAACCATAAACCCCACCCGCGCAGCGTGGACACGCCGGGACCGAAGCCGCCGCCGTCGCCATCGGTGCTGTATTCCACGGTGAAGTCCACCTCCACCACCGCCGTTTCCGCTCCGTCAATGCCATTCTGCCCAAAGAGACTGTAGCGGGCGTCTTCCCGGTCGGTGACAAGCCGCGAGGCCTGCATCTCCACACCGATGAGGTGTTTGAGATCGAGCCCGTCCTCAGTCAGCCGTTGCTTCTTCACCACCAGTTGGTTCATGCTGTCCAGGTCCTTGTCGGCCCACCGCTCAAAGTAGAGCTTCACCACGTCCTCCGGCTTATCCGGCACGCTGTGGCCGGTGGCGGCACTGGTGGCATCCGCCGTGTCTTTGGGCGACGGGGTCGCGGTGACCGCCGGGGTGGTGGCCTCCGCCGTTGGCGTGGCCGTCACAGCGGAGGTGGGCGACGGCGTACCCGCAGCGTCGGTGGGCTCGTCGGTGGAGATCTCCAGCACGGCAGCCGCTGGGTCTTCACTGGGGGCGGCGGTGGGCACCAAGCCCAACGTGCCGCACCCGGCCAGCGCCAGACACAGCGCTGTACACAGCAACAAAGCAACTCGCTTCATGGGGGCCTCCTTGGTAGGTTCTGTCCTTTCCCCATTGGACGGTGCCTTTTTGCCAGGGGTTCCTGCGGCGCGGCGGGTCAGCCCCTCCCCCCGCGCATGGGTTGGGCTATGTTGCCAAAAATCCCCATCGCCCCCCTTCGCCACAAAACGCGCCCAAGAATTGCCCGCCCCTGCCCCCTGTGCTACACTGGTGGGTAGGGCGCGTCGGTGTGCCCGGCAACCATTTCCCAGGCACGACGGCACGAGGGCACCATGAACAGCAACGACCAATGGGCGGTGGACGCCCGCGATGACGAGGACATCCGCTCGCAGCTCATCACCCGGCACGAGCGCTATATCCTGTGGACGGCCAGCCGTGCGGCGCGGCGCTTTGTGCGCAAGGACGACGACGAGTGGTCGGTGGCGTTGCTTGCCTTCTCCCAGGCCATTGACACCTTTGATCCCGCGCGCGGCGGCTTCCTGCCCCACGCGGCACTGGTGATCCGCCGGCGCTTGAGCGACCATTACCGCAGCCAGCGCCGCTACGACGCTGAGCTGCCCGTGCCGCCCCACGTGCTGGAGGGTGAGTGGACCGAGGAGGAGCACAGCCCGCTCTACGAACGGGTGGCCTCCCTGGCCGTGGTGCGGGAGGATCGCACCCTGGCCGATGAAATCGCCGAGGCCAGCGAGGCGTTTGCCGCCTACGGGTTCTCCTTTTATGACCTGGCCGCCTGCTCCCCCAAAAGCGGAAAGACCAAGCTGCAATGCGCCCAGGCCATCCGCGCGCTGCTGGCCGACGACCCGCTGGTGCGGGAGATGAAAGCCTCCCGACTGCTGCCCATCGCAAAACTTGAAAAAAAGACCGGCCTACCCCGGAAAACGCTGGAGCGCTACCGAAGATATATGATAGCGGCTTGTGAAATTGAAACGTTGGATTGCCCCGGGTTGTCCGGGTATCTGGGCTTTTTGCGAAAGGAGGGACCGCGGTGAAGGCAGTCGTAGTGGAATTGCGTGACGGGAAGGCCGCCGTCCTTCTGGGGGATGGACGGGTGGAGCTGGTGGCCAACCGCGGCTATGCCGTGGGGCAGGAGCTGGCGCTGCGCCCGGCGCGGCACACCCCGGCCAAGCGCCTGGCCACGGCGGCCAGCGCCGCCGCCGTGCTGCTGCTGTTGGGCGGCGGCATCATCTACGCCCTGCCCGAGGCCTACGTGAGTCTGGACGTCAATCCGTCCATCGAATACACCGTCAATCGCTTTGACCGGGTGCTGGGGGTGCGGCCCGTCAACGAGGACGGCGAGGCCATTGTGGCGTCGCTGGCCCACACCCGCAACGCCACCATCGGCGAGGTGCTCACCCAGTCGGTCACCGCGCTCTCTGCCAGCCATTATCTGGATGGCGAGGACGACACGGTGCTGCTGCTATCGGTGGCGTCGGGCAGCGCCGCGCGCAGCGAAAGCCTGGCCCAGGAGCTGACCGCAACCGCCCGGGCCGCCACCGGGGACGCGCCCGCCGTGCGGGTGGAGTGCGTCACCGGCAGCCGGCAGGACGCACGAACCGCCCAGGAACTGGGCGTCACCCTGGGCAAGAAGACCGTAGTGGACGAGCTGCAGAGCGGTATGGAAGCCGACGAGCAGACCTACCAGCAGTGGCTGCACCAGCCGGTGCAGGAGATCCTCCGTCAGCTGGAGCAGCAGTCCGGCGATGACGACGAAAACCATCCCAACCACACGGCGGGGGCCACCGCCACCGCCGGCGGCGACAAGACGCCCCATCCCTCGGCGACGGCGAAACCGACCAACGGCGGCGGGCGACAGGACGCCAATCACTCCAAACCCAGCAAACCCACCCCCACGCCCAGGAGCAAGCCGCCGAAGGATGACCAGAGCGACAATAGCCAGGGTGGCAACGACAAGGGCAGCGGCCAGGACGACAATGACAAGGGCAACGATGACCGGGGCGGCGGCAAGGGTGACAACGACAAGGGCAACGATGACCAGGGCAGCGGCAAGGGCGATGACGACCGCGGCAACGATGACCAGGACGACGGCCAAGGTGACAGCGATAAGGGCGACGATGACCAGAGCGGTGGCCAGAACGATGACGATAAGGGCAGCGATGACCGGGGCGATGGCCAAAACGACAAAGGCAACGGTGACCGGGACAACGGCCAGAACGACAAGGGCAACGACAACTAGGCAGAAGCCCGTCGGCAGCGCCGCTTCCTACCCCTCCCTCCTCACAACACAAACAGAACGGGGCGACCGAATCATTCGGCCGCCCCGTTTGGCTATCGGTAAAACCTGCTTGGCAAAGGGGGCAGCGTCGCACGCCGCTTCTTCGGCGGATGGATTCGCAACGCCGGTATTCAGCACCACGACAAAGCCCTTCTCCGCAACCCATCAACGGGCACACCAGAGGCAAGGCAGACGCCTAATGGTATGCAAGGCGGGAGGTTCGGCCATTGCCCTCCACCAAGAGTGAATGCGCCGCAGGCGAAGCGTTGCGCCAGTGTTATGGTGCGGGGTGGGCACAGATACCGTCAGCCCGCCCTGCCGATTGCGCGGGGCAAAGAAGCGCTCCTCCCACCCCGTTGAGGAAGAGGAGCATCAGGTGCGTCCACAACCCAATAGAACGAACAAAGAGAATATGACCCTCCCGACGATTCATTCGGCGGGAGGAATGGAGAAGATGGAGCGAGCTGCAAAACGATATTCGCCCGCAGGCGTACGTATCCTTAAAAACTCCGCATGAGAGCTGCAGCTCGTGATCGGTCGGCGACCTGCGCGGCGAATCAGACACACAGGATGCGTGTCCAACCGTCACGCCGTGAAGGCATTGCGCCGCAATGCCTTAGCGCCAGGACGGCGCGTAAGGCGTGAACGGCGATTCGGTGATCGTGTAAACAAGTGACTAAATCGCGGCTGTCGCCAAAGCGACAGCCGCGAAAGCATAGGCCCGGAAACGCTACTCCTCGTTTCCTAGCGGAACTGGTTGGCAAAAGTGGAGAACAACTGCCGCACCGAGCCCCACAGACCGGTGGTGGCAGCGGCTTGCTGCGTGCTCACGGTGGAGTGGGCGGACGGCGTCGTCGACGCATCCCAAATGCCCGCATCCTTGAGCGCAGTCTGCAGGGCCTTGCGGGCGGTACCCACGGCCTCGCGGTAGCCCTTCAGCGTGGCTTGGTCGGCATTGGCGTCCTTGCCCGCCTCATAGTTGGCCAGCGCCATCTCGTAGGCCGTCACCAGCCCGGTCAGGTTGGCTTTGGTGGTCTCATCCGCCAGTGCGGCAATGGCCGCCTGGATGGCGTCCAGATCCAGCGATGGGGTGCGGTTGCCGGGGTTGTCCTGCCCCTTTTCCGGCCCCTTGGGCTGGCCGACGGTGGCACCGACGTCCTTCAAAGCGGCCAGCAGAGCTTTACGAGCCGTACACAGCGCGCTGCGATACCCTTCCATTGTGGCGTCGTCGGCATTGGCAGCCAGGCCGGCCTGGTAGTTGGCCAGCGCCGTCTCATAGGCCGTCACCAACCCGGTTAGATTGGCCTTGGTGGTCTCGTCCGTCAGCCCGGCGATGATCGCCTTGATGGCCTCGAGGTTCAACGCCTTCGGCGCTTCCCACTGGTCGTCCTCGTCCTCCGCTGGCTGGGTGGTGATGCCCGCTTCCTTGAGCGCAGTCAGCAGGGCGTTGCGGGCGGCGTCCAGCGCGTCGCGGTAGCCTTTCATCGTGGCGTCGTCGAGGTCGGCTTCCCGCCCGGCCTGGTAGTTATCGAGCGCCGTCTCATAAGCCGTCACCAACCCGGTCAAGCTGGCCTTCACGGTCTCATCCGTCAGCGCGGCGATGGCCGCCTTGATGGTCTCCAGATCGAGCGCCGGCGGAGCCTTCCATTTATCTTTGTCCGCACTCTTGCCAGACTGACCGTTGGTGAGCTCCGCTTCCTTGAGCGCCACCAACAGGGCCTTGCGGGCGGCTTTCAGTGCCTCCCGGCAGCTTTTGACCGTGGCCTTGTCAGCCTTGGTCTGCAGTGCGGCCTTGTAATTGGCCAACGCCGTCTCGTAGGCCGTCACCAGGCCGGTCAGGTTGGCCTTGACGGTCTCGTCCGTCAGCGCGGCGATGGATGCCTTGATGGCAGCCAGATCCAACCGGCCACCCTGGTCGGCGTCGCCGCGGATGAGGTCGTCCTGGTCGTTGTCCTCGTCGGCATCGTCGCTGTCCTGGTCGTCCTCGTCATCGGACACCTGGGAGGGCGGAGATTTGTGACCGGAGGAACCTGAACCACCATTCTGGTCGTCCTGGTCATCCTGATCATCCCGATCACCTTTATCGCCTTTATCGCCTTTATCGCCCCGATCATTCTGATCGTCCTGGTCGTCCTGATCGTCCTGGTCGTCCTGGTCATCCTGGTCGTCCTGGTCATCCTGATCGTCCTGGTCATCCTGATCGTCCTGGTCATCCCGGTCGTCCTGGTCGTCCTGGTCATCCTGGTCATCCTGGTCCTCCTGGTCATCCTGGTCGTCCTGGTCATCCTGGTCGTCCTGGTCGCCGTTGCCGGAGCCGGACGGCCCACGGTCTTCGCTCTGCTGGCCGCCCCCCTGGGAGCCCCCCTGGCCTTGGCCGCCGCCCTTCCCGGCTGCCAGCGCCGTGGATGACACCAGCATCAGAATCATCGCCACAACGATGGCAGTCCACCATTTGCTCCGTTGTCTCAACATGTCGCAACCTCCTTCGTGGTTTGGGTCCGCACGGTTTTTTGCCGCTGTTATGTACATTCGCACCAACGTTGACAAAAAGTGGGGTAGGCCCGGTGCGCCGCGCAAACAACCCCGACCCGGCACAAATGCCCCAACCCAAACCTTCCCTTGCGCGCGCTGCCGCCCCTAGGTATGCTGGGCCCATGGGGCGCTTGCCGCCCACGAACCGAAAGGGGTGTTAGACATGGCAGACAAACGAGGCCGCAGGAACACACAGCACAACGGGAGGGCCGCCCGCTGACCGCCCTCCCCCCAAAGGAGGATGTATGGCACTCAACTGGATTGACGTAAACGACTTTTCCATCCACAGCCTGTTGCTGTTGGAGCGCTTCCAGATTCGTCTGCTGCTTGCCCAGGCCGACCGGCCCAATGCCCGGCAGGCGCTGGCCACCGTGCTGGCGGCCCACCCGGCCGAGCGGTGGACACTCGCGCACCGCTGCCCCGAGCGCGCCGCCCTGGTGGACGCCCTGGCCGCCGAAGGCCCCGCCCACCCCAACGCCGCCGACCTGCGGCAGGCCGAGGTGGCGGTGATGGCCTCGGTGGAGGACTTCATCACCTACACCGAGCCCGAGCGCATGGATGAGCGGTGCGACTTCATTTACGGCTGGCAGCCCCAGCGGCTCCATGAGCTGGTGGATTTGAAGGACAAGCTGGTGCTGGATGTGGGCAGCGGCTCGGGCCGGCTGGCCTTTGCCGCCGCGCCGCTGGCACGCCTGGTGGTCGCCGTGGAGCCCGTGGGCACCCTGCGGGAGTATCTGCGTGACAAAATCGCCCGGGAGGGCATCGCCAACATGCGGGTGAGCGACGGCATGGCCGACCACTTGCCCTACCCCGACGCCACCTATGACGTGGTCATGTCGGGCCATGTGGTGGGGGACGACTACGACGGCGAGATCGCCGAACTTACCCGCGTGACTCGCCCCGGCGGTTGGCTCATCGATTGCCCCGGCGAGGACAGCCGCAAGCACGGCCCCAACGAGGGCCTGCGCAGCCGTGGGTGGGAGGAGTTCCACTACACCAGCATCTTTGGCGGCGACGTGTGGCGCTACCGCACGCCGGCAGGGCCGGCAGCCATTGCCGCGCGATAAGGAACAGCAGCTCCGGATGTAACCACCCGCGGCGTGGCGGCGCGGCAATGCCACCGGAAGGGCGTCTCCCGATGTCCTTCCGGTTCTCTATGGAGCGAAAGGAGACACCATGCCCGAAGTGATCGCCCTCACCCCCGGCGACGACCTGTGGCAGGCCACGGCGGACTATGCCCGCGCCTGCTCTTGGCGGGCGGGCCCCTTGCTGGCAGATCGCATGGATCGCCGCGACTTCCTGCCCTGGGAGCGGGTGTTCGTGGCGGTGGAGGGCGATGCGCTCTGCGGCTACTGCACGCTGACGGCCACCGACTGCCTGCCCGACGTTACCTACACACCCTACGCCAGCTCAGTATTCGTGGGCGAACCCCACCGGGGCCACCGGCTGAGCCAGCGGCTGGTGGGCGCGGCCCTCGGCCATGCCCGGTCACTGGGCTACACCACGGTCTACCTCGTCAGCGGCGAGCAAGGGCTTTATGAGAAGTACGGCTTCCACAAACTGGAGGAGCGCATGGCGCCTTGGGGGCAGATGCAGCAGGTGTTTGCTATTAAGCTGTGATCGTCAGCGCCCGTTGCGCTCCCGGCGATAGTGGGCCGGCAGCCCATCCCCCGCCGCCACCGGGCGGAAGCCGTTGGCCAGTAGCAGCCGCAGGGAGGCCACGTTGGCCATGTCCACCAATGCGCACAGGTGCGGCCGCTCAAAGGTGGCAAAGTAAAACGCAACGGCCCGGGGCACCACCTGCCACATCAGCCCCCGGCCTGCCCACGCCGCATCCAGAAAGTAGCAGATCTCCACCTCACCGCCGAGCTCGTCCTTGGGCCCGAAGCCACACACGCCGATGAGCTCGCCGCCCTGCCGGGTGCGCAGCGCCAGCACATAGGGCCGCCGTGCCGGGTCGGCTCCGTCGTACCCGCCGAGGAAATGGGCCAACAGCCCTGCTGCTTCCTCCGGCGTGCTTTGCCAGTCTGGCATCCACCGCAGCACACTGGGCTGGTTGCACAGGGCATGGAAGCGCGCCGCATCGCCCTCTGTCAGCCGGTCGGCTCGCACATCCTGGGTTTCAAAGAACACGGGGCATCACCTCACACGCTCACCATAGCACAGTGCACGCCGCCAACCAAGGGGGAAAAGACGGCTCAGGCCGTAGCAGCGTTGTGCCAATGCGCCCGGTGGCACAAGGAGAAGTTCAACGCAGGGGCCACGGCCAAGTATTCCTGAACACATGTTAGCATGGGCTTCGGAGGCAACGCGCTGCGCTGGGCGGTACTTTTGGATGGCGCCAAAAGTACCCAAAAGCGCCTGGGGCGCGGGCAAACTTCCTAAGACCGGAAGACCGGCCCAAGGCTTGGGCAGCAACGGCGGTAACTCGCATTCCCTTTGCTCCGCAACGGGAATGCTCAAACATCCCGCCCGCTGTCGCTTTCCTTTCTGCCGCCGGTCATCCGGGGGAAGTTCGCAACGCGCCCGAGAGAAAACGAGAGCAAACGCCCAAAGGGACGAGCGTCCCACCGCAACGCTACGTGTTGCTCGCCCCTGCATCCTGGGCGGGGATAACATCCCTTTGGAATCCCTGCCATGGCACGAACGGGGCGAGTGCATTCCCCTGCAGCCGCCCAAGCGGTTTATCCGCGGGCGGCACGAAACAACCTGTTCGTGGCACTCGGCCCTCCCGCGTGAGCGACGTTTGTTTCGTAGAAAACGTGCACGAGCCAGCGCAGATAAAAGCCGCCCAGCGGCGTGTACGTCGGGCGGCCCCACTTCACTCGTGCCGAGCACTCCTAACTCGCGGCTGTCGCGAAGCGGCAGACGCGACAGCGAAGCGAATCGCATGCGTATGCATTTGCCCGCCCCGGCAACACTAGGGTCGCTTGCCTGTTTTGGCAGGCAACCCATATTTTGTTGACAAGGAGCGACCCCCATGACACGTGTCATCTGTTCCTCCTGCGGCAAGCCCGCTGAACTCAAGGAGATGGGCGCCTGCCCCTCCTGCAGCCAATATCTGTGCCGCGATTGCGAGCGCCACTTCGATGGCTACTGCCAGCACTGCCTCAATGCCGAAAACGACCTGACCATCCTCTAAGGCGCACCCGCCCACCCTCCGTTGTGGTATACTGTTTCCATTACTATACAGCGAGGGTTGCCTATGGATCGTGAATTTGACCGCAAGGTCGTTGATTGGCTCAACGACCACAAGCCAGAGATGTACCGCGACATCGACCGGCTCCTTTCCATCGAAAGCGTGACCGGCGAGCCCCAGCCCGACGCACCCTTCGGCGCGCAGGTGAAGGAGGCGCTCGACTGCATTCTGGACATCTGCCAGCAGGCCGGCATGGTCACGCGCAACATCGACGGCATGGTGGGCGAAGCGACGTTGGGCGTGGGCAGCCAGACGCTGGGCGTGCTGACCCATGTGGACGTGGTGCCCGCCGGCACGGGCTGGCGGGTGAAGGACTACGGCCTCACGGTGGAGGATGGCCATCTCTACGGCCGGGGCATCATCGATGACAAAGGCCCGGCGGTGGCGTCGGTCTATGCCCTGCGCGCGGCGATGGCCGCCGGGGCCACCTTCCACCGCAAGCTGGTGTTCATCTTCGGCGGGGATGAGGAGCAGGGCATGAAGTGCGTGACCCACTACCTCAAGAGCAATAAAGCCCCCGACATGGCCTGGTCGCCGGACGCCGGCTTCCCGGTCATCCACTGTGAGAAGACCATTGCCCACGCCGCGCTGCTGGCCGATGTGGGGGCGGGGAGCCTGCTCACCGGCATTCGCGGCGGCACGCGCACCAACGTGGTGCCCAACCGCGCCGAGGCCCTGCTGCGCGACCAGCCCCTGCTCGACGAGCCCCTGCCGCCGGGGGTGGGGCTTGACTTCACCGACGGGCAGTGGCGCATGCTGGCCACCGGCCGCCAGGCCCACGCCAGCACCCCCGACGCCGGCAGCAACGCCATTGTGGCACTGCTCGACGGCCTGCGCCGCGTGCTGCCCGAGGGCGACCCCGCCCGCGACGCCGCCGAAGGCCTGTGGCGCTGCTGCGCCGCCACCGACGGTGCTGGCCTGCGGGTGGACTGCCGCGACCACGTCTCCGGCGCGCTGACCTTGAATCTGGGCGTCATTGACATGGCTGACGGCGTCATCCGCGCCAAGCTCGACATGCGCCACCCCGTGGAGGTGGACGTGCAGAAGACGATCTACACCGCCCTTCCGGCGGCGGCCGCCGCCAACGGCGTGCGCGCAGTGGATATGGAGCACGACCAGGGGTTCAATCTGCCCAAAGATCACATGCTGGTCAAGACCCTGACCGACCTCTACAACGACATCACCGGCGACCGGGCCGAGCCCGTGGCCATCGGCGGGGGCACCTACGCCCGCAAGCTCCCCTGCGCCGTGGCCTACGGCATGATGTTTGCCGACGACGAGGAGTGCGCCCACATGGTCAACGAACACATCAGCGAGGAGCACTTCCTGCAGGCCGTGCGCATCTATGCGCACGCTTTTCGGGAACTTGCGCAGTAGCGCAAGTTCCCTTTCGCGGCGACCGCTTACGCGATCGCCGCGAGTTTGGAGAACTCGGCACGAGTGAATTGGAGCCGCCCGACGTACACGCCGCCGGGCGGCTTTCGTTTGCCTTGGTCGTGCGGGCTTATACGGTGGAGACGCCGCTGCGGCGGGAAGGGCCAAGTGCTACGAACCGGGTGAAAGGTGCCGCGGGCGGATAACCGCCTCGCGGCTGCGGAATTTTGCGCTCGCACTGCTTCAAGCCACGGCAGGGATTCCAAAGGAATGTTATCCCCGCCCAGGATGCAGGGGCGAGCAGCAACCGAAAGTTGCGACCAGCCCTGCGGCAGACGATTCATCAGAATCGTTGAGAGCAGGGCGGGCATTGCGGAGCAATGCGATGGGATGCAATCCCTTTAGGCGTTTTCCCGTTCTCAATCGGGGCGCGTTGCGAGTTTCCCCCGGGCGACTGGCGGCACTTGGCTGGCGACAGAGGGGCGGGATGTTTGAGCCTTTCCGTTGCAGAGCATAAGGAAAGGCGAGTTACCGCCCTCTGCTTCCCAAGCCCCGCGCCGGTCGTCCGGTCTAAGAAACTCGCCCGCGCCCCAGGCGTTTTTGGGCACTTTTGGCGCCATCCAAAAGTGCCGCCCAGCGCAGCGCGTTCCCTAAGAATACGGAATAGATACCTAGGCTAGGCCCATTGAAGCCGATGCCATAAAGACTTACCGGCACTGACTCTACGCCGAAACCGGTCTATCAAAAAGCATCGCCCGGGCGGCAGCTCACCGTTGGTCGTGACCACTTTCAATAAGCAAAAAGCTCCTCTTGGCCGTACCTCCCGCCCCTAACCAAAAAGCCCGCCGACAACCGTCGGCGGGCCTCTTTCCACTTTGGTTTAGGTTCCTTCGCCCTCTCGCTCGCCGCGAAAGGCATTCAGCTTACCTCCGCTTGTAGCTCACAAACGCAAAGGTCTTGCTATCCGGCGCCCAGCTGTTGACGTTCAGAGTTCCCTGCCCGCCAAAGAGCTTGACCAGCGTGCGGGTGCCGGTGCCGTCGGCGTTCATCACGCGCAGCTCCACGTCCTTGTCAGCCGGGTGGTCATTGGGGGCCACGTCGCCCCGGCGGTAGGCAATGTAGGCCGCCAGCTTGCCATCGGGCGACACGTGGGGGAACCAGCAGTTGCCCTCGGGGTCGTTGGTCATCTGGGTGGGGTTCCGGCCGTCGGCCTCCATCCGCCAGGCCTGCATCAGGCCGCTGCGGGTGGAGTTGAACCAGATGTATTTGCCACAGGGCGAATACTCCGGCCCGTCGTCCAGCCCCGGCTCGTCGGTCAGCTGCGTCTCCACCCCACCGCCCACGGGGATGGTGTAGATATCAAACTGCCCGTTGCGCTCGCCGCAGTAGGCCAGGGTCTTGCCATCGGGCGACCAGCCGTGCAGGTAGCTGGGCGCGACGGGTGTGATGAGCCGTGGGCCGCTGCCGTCATAGGGGATGACGTACACCCGGCTCTGGCCGTCCTCGGCGGCCTGGTGGCTCACGGCCACGCCGGTGCCATCGGGGGCCAGCACGTGGTCGTTGTTGCAGTAGACGCAGTAGCCGGTGTCGATGGCCGTGCTCTCGTGGCTGGCAAGATCAAAACGATAGAGCTTGCCCCTGCTGTTGTAGACGAGAGACTTGCCGTCGGCCGTCCAGTTTGGGGCCTCAATGAGGTAGGGGAACTCGGCCAGCACCTGGCGCTCACCGGTGGCCACGTCCACGGTCTCCAGGTAGCTGTAGGCCTCGCGGGAGCCCATCACGTACCGTTGGGGCAATACTTTCATGTGTGTTCCTCCTGTTTGTGGGAATGGAATGAATGCAACCAAGTGGCTGTGGGGTGGGGCGGCCTGCGGAACCCCAGTTGTTTGAACTCTCCTCCGCCCTCGGTCTGTTGTGCGCAGCCGGAGGCGACCCTCTCCCCAACCCCTCCCCCAGGCCTGGGGGAGGGGCGGCGGGAACCTGGGGTTACGCAGTGCAAGTTAGGCGACCAATCCCATCGTGCGCGTTACGAACTTCCCCCGGGCGACTGGCAGCACGCAGCTTCGACAGAGGGGCGGGATGTTTGAGCCTTCCCGTTGCGGAGCATAAGGGAAGGCGAGTTACCGCCCTCTGCCTCTAAATCGGTGCCGGTCGTCCGGTCTAGGAAGTTCGTCCGCGCCTCCAAGAGCGTTTTGGGCACTTTTGCGCTTCAAAAGTGCCGCCCAGCGCAGCGCGTTTCCTAAAAGACGAGAGCCATCACATGGCTGGAAGCCAGCCACGCAGCCGAGGAGACCCTCTCCCCAACCCCTCCCCCAGCCCCGGGGGAGGGACGAAGCGACCTCGGCGATACCGCTTCACCGCGCCGTACAGCGGCCCATAGGCCGAGCAAGCCGTGGGGGGCGCGCCGCCCCCCCCCCCCCCCACAACCGTACTAGCTTATGGTGCTTTGTCAAAGGCAAAGCACCCGTCGCGCAGCGACGCAAGCGACGTACGGCAACGCACCCGGCAAGCGACCTCAGCGATACCTCTTCACTGCCCCGTACAGCGGCCCATAAGCTGAGCACGCCCGGTAGTCCGCGCTCTCCCCGTCCTCGGTGCCGAAGCTGGCCCAGGCCGAGGGGCGGTAGGTCGTCTCCACGTTGTGCATGCTCACCGGGATGCGCAGCATCGCCGCCAGGGCGATGAGGTCGGCCCCGATGTGGCCGTAGCTGAACGCGCCGTGGTTGGCGCCCCAGTTGGCCATGACCGAGTACACATCGGCGAACGCCCCGTGGCCGGTGAGCCGCGGCGCAAACCAGGTCGTGGGCCAGGTCGGGTCGGTGCGGCGGTCGAGCGCGTCGTGCACGGCGGGGTCGAGTTCGCAGGTCACGCCCTCGGCGATCTGCAGCACCGGGCCCAGGCCCTTCACGAGGTTCAGTCGCGCCATGGTGACGGGCATGCCACCCTTGGTGACGAAGTGGCTGGAGTAGCCGCCGCCCCGGAAATATCCCAGGCTGGCGTAGCACCACTCGGTGGCGTCGGCGCAGGCGTTGGCGTCGGCGCTCGTCACCTGCCACCAGGGCTTCATGGCGGGCTTGCCGTCCACGGTCTGCTGACCCGCGCCGTCGAGGGCCGCCGCGCCGGAGTTGATGAGGTGAATGACGCCGTTGGCGGCATCGCCGGCCAATGCCTTGCCGGTCACGCGCTGCACGGCCTCCGGCGACCAGTAGGTGCGCACATCGGCAAACACCGACGCCCCGCCAGTCAAAAGGTGCCCGAAGAGCATGGACACGCCGTTGAGGCCGTCGTTCTCGGTCGCCACCAGGTAGGGCGCGCGGATGCCGCTCCAGTCAAAGGTGGAGTTCAGTACGGCCTCCAGGAAGTCGCCGTTGGGCATGAAGTCCGTCCAGTTGCGCTGGCCCTGGAAGCCTGCCAGAATGGCGTTGCGGCCATTGGCTTCCTCGCCAAAGCCCAGTTCCTTGAGCTTCGGGTTACCGCCCATCATGTCCTTGACGATGCAGGCCATCTTGGCACAGGTCTGCCACACCTGGGCCTTGCGCTCGGCACTGTGGGCCACGGCGGGGTCGTTGAGGTCGCGGCCGGTCGTCAGGGTCTTTGTAGCCCAGGCAAGGGCCTTCTCATACTCGGCCGGGTCGTAGATGCAGCCTTCCATGCGGCGGATGAGCTCGCTCTCGTCGGCCCATTCCACCCGCATGCCCAGGTATTCCTCAAAGAAATCGGGCACGACGATGGAGCCGGCAATGCCCATGGACGTGCTGCCGATGGAGAGGTAGCTCTTGCCGCGCATCCAGGCGGCGGCCAGGCCGGCCCGGGCAAAGCGGAGGATCTTCTCGGCCACGTCGGCCGGCACGCTGTCGTCGTCGAGGTCCTGCACGTCATGGCCATAGATGGAGAACGCCGGCAGACCCTTCATGTTGTGGGCCGCCAACACCGCCGCCAGGTAGACCGCGCCGGGCCGCTCGGTGCCGTTGAAGCCCCACACCGCCTTGGGGATGACGGGGTCCATGTCCATGGTTTCGCTGCCGTAGCACCAGCAGGGCGTCACGGTGAGCGACAGGCCCACGCCCTCGCGGGCGAACTTTTCGGCGCAGGCGGCGGCTTCGGCCACCCCGCCAATGGTGCGGTCGGCAATCACACACTCCACGGCCATGCCGTTGGGGTGGCGCAGGGTGTCGCTGATGAGGCGCGCGGCGGCCTGGGCCATGGCCATGGTCTTGCCCTCCAGGCTCTCACGGGTGCCATAGAGGCGGCCGTCAATCGTGGGGCGGATGCCCACCTTGGGCGGCTGGCCGGCAAAGCGGTTGACCGGCGCGTTCACCGGGTAGTCATACTGGGGCATGGGGTTCCCTCCTTTGCGCTGTGGTGGCGACGGGGGCGCGAGGCCCCCGGTTCAGTCCCCCCGATTCTACCACCGGGCGGGGCAAAAGTATAGGATGGAGGTGTCTGTACAAAGGGGGAAAGGGGGCCTCTGCGGGGCGTCGTTACTGAAACGGAGGATAGACGCCACCGTGTTTCTCGATGAGGTCGGCCAGCCAATCCAAGTCCCGTTGAGAAATGCTTATGAAGGTGCCCGCAATGTCCTCACTCTCCCCGAACTGCACAGCGGTGCAGCCGTCCCAGGCCAGGCAGTAGAGGCGGCCCCCGATCTCCACGGAACTCTCCGAAGAAAAGCCGCAGGCATATGATTCTGGGTACTTGAGCTTGCCCGTGAAGATGGAACGTACCCGCTGGGCTTCGTCGTCGGGCAGCGTCACGGCGATGGCCTTTTCACCATCCCAGCAGTGCAGCACCACCGGGCCGGCGGGCGGGTGGGTAAGCAGGAACGTGCGAGCCAGCACCACCACCACAACAACCAACGCCGCAAGCGGCACGCCGATGCACAGCAGCTTTCTGGTTTTCGGGGTCATTGTGTCACCTCCTGTGCGGGGCGGCGGCTTACCCGCACACCCATTTGCTGGAAGCATACCCCCGGGTGGTAGGGGCGTCAAGCACGGGGCAGTGATGGTGGTGGATGACGGCTGCGATAACAACGGTGCCGTGGTGCTTCGTTGTCGCCCACCTGTTTGTATAAGGAGGCGACGCTGCCGCTAGGCCTAGGCGCCTGGATGGCGCTAAGGCCGAGGGCCGTGAGTGCGATGCTCGCATCGCACTAGCCGCCGGATGCGGCGTAAGGCCCGTAGGCGGCACTTTTGGATGGCGCCAAAAGTGCCCAAAAGCGCCTAGGGGCGCGGGCAAACTTCCTAGACCGGACGACCGGCACGAATTTGAGAGGCAACGGCGGTAACTCGCGGGTACATTGTTTCACAATGTGCCCGCTCAAACATCCCGCCCGTTGTCGCTTTGCTCTCTGCCGCCGATCGTCCGGGGGAAGTTCGCAACGCGCCCGTTGGAAGCCGAGGAAACGACGAAGGAGTTGCCTAATATGCCACAAATCCCGGGCTGTGTCCTGCTGGGGATTCCAAGGGGGCGAAGTCCCCTTGGGCCGTTTTCTTTGGTTTCCTCGGGGCACGTTTGAGTTTCCCCCTGATGATCGGCGGCACTTGGCTGGCGACAGAGGGGCGGGATGTCTGAGCCTTTCCGTTGCGGAGCATAAGGAAAGACGAGTTACCGCCCTCTGCCACTCAGCCTCGTGCCGGTCATCAGGTCTAGGAAACTCGTCCGTGCCCAAAGCGCTTTTGGGTACTTTTGGCGCCGTCAAAAGTACCGCTGCGCGGCAGCGCCGTCTCTAAATGCCGAACCGTTGGCACAAGCTCATTTGGCTGGCCCCAGACCCAAGAGGACTTCACCCCTTGGAAAGCCCCGCCATCACACCGTCCGGTGCTTCCTAGTGCCCACGCGGGTGTACCGCACGGCGGTGCCAGCCCTTCAGCGCACCTTCCGCCGCAGCTCCCGGTGCAGGCGGTAGTTGGCGCGGGGGCTGGTGCCGTTGGCCTTGCGGATCTCCTGGGAGAACTGCCCCACCGGCAGAAAGTGTTCGGAGACGGCGTCGAAATACTGATAGTGTTGCCCGCGCTCACAGACGAACTCAATGAGGTTGATGCCCTGGGGCAGCAACACGCCGGCAAACTGCCGGGCCGACTCGACGTCGGTGCCGCTGGGCCGGGTGAAGTCGTACCGCCCGGGGTTGGGGTTCGGGTGGTTGTGGAAGAGGAGAAGCGACGTGCAGCCCTGCTGGCGGGCAAAGCGGACGATGGACTCTGGCTCCCAGAGCAGGGAGACGCTTTCGTTGTCCGGCCCCTTGTTCACATAGAGGTGGGTGACGCGCCGCCCCCGCTCAAAGGCAATGACCATCCACTCGTGCTTCTTGCCCTTGAGGAGCGCCGCCGCCAGGTCGGGCATGTCCTCCAGCCGTTCGTTGACCACATAGATCCTGCCGGAGGGCTTCATGCCGGCCTTGAAGGCCCGGTGCACGGCCACCTCCTGCCGGGTGAAGCGGAAGTACGACGCCACGGTGCGGCGGCGGCGGTGGGCAGCCAGGCGGAAGACCTCCCCATCGGTCAGGGGACGCCGATGGGTCAGATAATACACGCCCTCCGCCGCGGCCCAGGCCGCGAGGGCCAGCACCGCCAGCCGAACCAACCACATGCTTCACACCCCCCACCGGGCAGCCGCCCATTCATATTTGCACACGAAGCATACCCCTGGGGGGTGGGGTGCGTCAACTGCGGGGAAGGGGCTGGGATTGAGTGGTAATGGCGCTCAACCGGACTAGTGTTGTGAGCGAGTTCAGACTTCAACTGTCGCTCAACGATTTGTTCAGGGTACGGCGCTGCCGCGGGTATTCCTTTATGAAGCGCAAAAGGACCCAAAACGCACCGGGCACCCTGGATGGGTGCCAACCGTTTCACGCCGTGATGGCGTTGCGCATCAACGCCATAGCGTGCTGGATGCACGCGCAAGACCCGAGTGCTGTCGCCGGGTTCCTGCCGCCGGTCGCCAGGGCTGGTCGTGTGCTGCACGCACTGCTCGGCCCTGCATCCTGGCTGCTCGCCCAAGCAACCCGGGAGAAACTCGAAACGCACCCCGAAAGACGGGACGCTTGGTTGGGAGAAACAAAGAGATATCATCACACGCCTGGCGCAGGGCGTGTAGGTCGGGTCGGATTTGGAGTATGCGGATGAGGTGACGCTGGCGCGGGCTTTAGAGGGGCGCAGGGAGGTCTAGCACCTTCTGGCTCAACATAATAGAGCAGAACAAGATGGCAGCACGGCAAGGTGACCGGCCATCTTCTTTTTTCGGTCGGATGGTTTGGAAATAATGGCGCTACTTTTGGGTACGGACAGAGAGACGCGCCTGCCGCGGGCCTAGGCGCCCGGATGGCGCCAAGGCCGAGGGCTGTGATGGTGTTGCAACGCAACGCCATAGCCGCCGGATGCGGCGTAAGGCCCGTAGGCGGTACTTTTGGCTGGCGCCAAAAGTACCCAAAAACGCCCGGGGCGCGGGTGAACTTCCCAGACCTGGCGACCGGCACAGGCTGAGTGCCAGAGGGCGGTAACTCGCCTTTCCTTATGCTCCGCAACGGAAAGGCTCAAACATCCCGCCCCTCTGTCGCCAGTAGAGTGCTGCCGGCCGCCAGGGAGAATTTCACAACGCGCCCCGTGGAGACGGTACGCTCGGTTGGAAAACCGTAAAGAGAAGTCGTCACCCGTCTGGCGCAGGGCGTGCAGGTCGGGTCGAACTTGGAGTATGCGGACGAGGTGACGCTGGATCCATTGTCAGGACTTGCCTTATTTTGTGGTGATGCTCTGAATGTATTTGTTACCCTGCTCCAAAATGGTTTGTGAGCTTTTTTCTATGTTTTCAAGGTATTCGTGTTTCTTTATTTCTACACACTTTGTTAGAGCTTGGTAAAATTTGTCTTTTGCAGCATCACTCTTCTTTTTTGTTTCACTCAGCTCTACGTACCGGCAATGTGCTAGGGAGGAGAGTATAATCCATATTCTTTTCTCATACTCAATTAGCATACGGCTTACAATTGAAATATACTGCTCAAATATAGTGTTCATCTCATCTGGATAATTCGTTTGGTTTAGAGAGAGTACTTGTAACATTGTTTTTATCTCCATGAAATTTTGCAGGACTAATGTGCAGCGATATTCATATTCGTCATAATGTGAAGTTGTCATCTTTTCATCGTATGGAGGGAAAATATCTAGGTTTTTGAAGGTTGATGGCCCCAATAACAAGGAGATCCGCTGAAGACATTCGATTGTTGTCATGTGTTGTTCTCGTTTCCATACCACAATGCGGGCTTCTTGATCGGTCTGCTTTTGTTTATTGAAAATATCATACGTGCTTTTTATCGTTTTTCTAAATGTATAAATTGTTATAAGTGCTGCTAAAGCACTTGTAGAAATGCTGATTATAACATCTGACAAATTTGGAGCAGTGCTTGTAATTGCGATAAAGCCTTTGGACATACAGTAATAAAAGAGAAAGGGGATCGACGCAAGTACTATAATGCGAACAATGAATAATGCTGTACTCTGAAACATAGAGTGCTTTTTCATATAGTTCTCCCCCAGATTCTGTCATATCATATTATATCCCACCCTCTATTTCCTTGCATAGGATGTAACGACCATAACGCCCATCGCACATCTTTCGTCTCCTTCGGGGCGCGTTCGAGTTTCCCCCTGGCGACAGGCGGCAGACAACCCGGCGACAGCCCGCACGCCTTACGCCGCCATCCAGGCGGCTATGGTGTTGTTTCACAACGCCACCTCGTCGCTTGGCCTTGCGCCTTCCGGGCGCTGGTCGGGCGGGGATGTTTGAGCCGTTGTCTTGCATCGCAAGGCAACGGCGAGTTACCCGTCGCTGCTGCTCACTTCGTGCCGGTCGTCAGGTCTTGGGAACTCGTCCGCTCGAGCACGCTGGATGCGTGCTCAACCGCTTCGGGCCGCGAGGGCGACATTTATATCGCCCTAGCGCCTGGATGGCGCGTAAGGCCCGAACAGGGGGTGCGGTTTTGGGCACTTTTGACGCTGCAAAAGTGCCGCCTACGCGGCAGCGCCGTCACAGTATAGCATCCAAAAAGCAGTGCTCATAAAATTAATAAGAATAGGTGAAAAAGCCTTCCCCCCACTCTTCTTTGTCCAGTTCGACCCGATCGATGATAAAATGTGACTCATCGCCATCGTACCGGGGGTCGTGTTTGCAGCGGTTCAACTGCTCCTGTGCCAGCCTCTCGCTGGAAAAGATGCCGATCTCCCGCACAAACGACAGGTCGCCTTGGTCACAGGAATGTTCAAGCGCATACACGACGGATATTTCGCTCATCCCATGCATCCTCTCAAGCCAATCAGGTAGACCAATGGGATTCCTCCGTCACCGAATCCACGCTCAGCGGGGTTATAACAAAGTCATCGGGATGGTCACAAAAGCCGGGCAGCATGCGATAGCGTTTCAGGGTTTCCTGCGCACGCTCCGGGGTGGAGAAATACCCGATGATCTTACGCTCGTAAACGGGCTGGTCGTGCTTGACCGCGGCAATGGTTTGGTGCAGCAGACGATACACTTGCATATCCTGTCCTCCTTCGCGCCGATTGCCTTGCCTGCCCTACCCCAGCACCCGCCCCAAAAACCCCAGCACCTCCGCCCGCATGCGCGCTGTCTCCACGTGCCCGCACCGTTCGCGCACCATGCGCCAGCGCTCGGGCACACCGGCGGCGGCATAGGCGGCGGTCAGGGCCTCGTCCACGCGGGTGAGGCCAGCTGGGGGCGTCAGCTCGTCGTACTCGCCATTCAAGGAGAGGTGCCACCGGGGGCAGATGAGTTCGTTGATCCCGGCGGTAGTGAAGTGATTGAGCAGACCCGGCACATAGTAGTAGATGCCGTGGCCATCGAGGCCGCCCACCTCCACCAGCGTGTCGAAGTCGGTCATGCAGCACAGGTCGGCGCAGGCAAGGATGCGCTCATCGAGCGCCGCCACCCACCAGGAGAGCGTCGCCCCCATGGACATGCCCATCGTGGCGATGTGCCCGGCATCCACGTCGGGCCGGGTCACCAGGTAATCGAGGGCCTTGCAACACTCCCACACCATGCGGCCAAAGAGCACCTCGCCCCGCCAGAGCATCTCCTTGAACACCGCCGATTCGGTGCGGCCCCGGCGTTCGCCAAAGTTGATCTGGTCGATGCAAAGGCTCAAAATCCCCCGCCGCGCCAGCTCCGGGCCATAGGCCGGCCAGCGGCCGATGGGCTCCACAAGCTCCCGCCGACCCATGTGGTATTGCCCAGCGTGCCAGTGGTGGTAGAGCACCGCCGGGTAGGGCCCTGGCCCGTCGGGGCGGGTTACCGTGGCGGGCACCGACTGCCCGCACCAGGTGAGGAGCAGTTCCTCCTGCACCCAGCCGTCGTGGGCCTCGCTCCACAGCAGCTGGCAGCTCACCGGTTCGTCCCACGGGGGCAGGCGGCCCAGCAGCGCGGTGAGTTCCTGGCGTCGGGCGGCGGCTTGGGTGGGTATCATGGCGGTTCCTCCCGTGGGGCCGGCGTGCGGCCCAGTCGTTGGGGAAAGGTTCGCCATGGGGGCGGTGCTTTCCTGCCGGGAAGGCGATGACGGAGCACCATGCCATCTGCCAAGCCCGGCAAGCGGCGGGCGGCAAACGACCGGTTCGTCAGGGCTTCCTTGCAGCAGGGAAAGATTGGTATTGCGGCCAAACACATGATATGATGGGGGGCAAACGCAAAGGGAGTGATTGTGATGAAAAGCCGTACTTCGTTTCAAGCCAATGCCAAGCACAGGAGCAGGAGGTTTCTTCATGACAATCACCTATGGTCCCCTCACCCGTGAGAATTTCCATCCACAGTCGCTGGATGGGTTCGTCCGGCACCAAGAGGTAACAAAACGCTGGCAAATGACAGCCCAGGGCTTGGTGCTTGTTCCCGAAGCGTTCACCGAGGACTGGGACTTGCCCAAACGCAGAGAGATTGCGGCCACCATTGCCGAAGGGGTGGCGGGCGGCAAAGTGGCGTTCGGCGCCTTCCATTGGGGGAGCGTCGTCGGCTATTTCTTCCTCGACAACCAACCCATCGGCACCCAACGCCAGTATTTGGAGCTGCTGCTCTATCACGTTTCCGAGCCCTATCGGGGGCGCGGCATCGGCAAAAGGCTGTTTGCGTTGGGGTCTGAGGCCGCAAGGAACGCGGGTGCCCGTAAACTCTACATCTCCGCCCATCCTTCCCAGGAGAGCCAGGCGGCGTATCGGCGGTTGGGTTGCGTCGATGCCGTAGAGATCATACCCGCTATTGCCGAGAGGGAGCCGTTTGACATTCAAATGGAGTACGCGCTTTCGCCTCTCGGCGCGTAAAGAGACACAAGCCCTGTGTCGGTGCATTCGCCGGCGCAGGGCCTTTTTGTGGTGTGCAAAACTGTTCTGCTGTGCGCCTTGGGTGTCAGGCCAGGATCCATTTGAGAAGGAGCGCGACCAGGGCCACCCACACCAGAACGATGGGCAGGGCGTAGTACCACCGCTTGGGCTTGCCGCCGTTCCACAGGCCTTCGGCCTCCGCCCGGCATTGGCGCAGGGTCTCACTGGGGATCCCTTTGATCGTCAGCGTCACCAGCAGGGGGAGGAGAATCAAATCGTCCAACAGGCCCAGCACCGGGATGAAGTCGGGGATCAAGTCAATGGGCGACAGCGCATAGCCCACGGTCACCGCCGCCAGTATCTTGGCAAGCACCGGCGTTTCCTTCTTCCCCAGCGCGAGGAAGACAGCAGGGATGTCAGACTTCAGCTGCCTCGCCCTTCCCTTCCAATCCACCATGCCAGTCTCCCAATCTTTGGTGTGGTTCCGTCCCATGGGGCGGTACACGCGCTCCATTATACCTCATCCCAGCGCAGGATTGCGCAAGCACTGCCGTACTCCCCTCTGTTGGTCGCTTCCCCTCACACGCACAGGCTCAATGCCAGCAGACACTGGGCGGGGTAGTAGAGCGCCAGGCAGACGGTCTCGGCCCAGCGGGGTGTGGGGTGGTGGAAGAGGTGCAGGCAGAGTGCGCCGTCGGAGAGGAAGAACAGCAGGCCGCCCACCGCGCCCAGGGCCGCGCCGGGGGTGCCGTACCGCCACAGGCCGGAGAGCGCCGCCGCCGCCATGGCCGAGAGCGCCGCCGCGTACCCCAGATAGGGCAGGAAGGGCGCTGACTGCCGCAGGGCGGGCGGCCCACCGGGCAGCGAACGAGGGCCATGGGGCTTGGCCCGCGCGGGCAGCGCCAGCGGCGTTAGGGCCATGCCGGGGCCGCGCAGCAGCAGCACCGCCAAGGCCAGATAGACCGCCCAGGCCGCCAGCAGACCGACGCTGGGGCCATACCGCCACAGCAAGGCCCCGGCAAAGGCGCACTGGGCCAGCCCAAACGCCGCCAACCCCGGCAGGAAGAAACCGGGCTTGGGCACATCCAGCAGGCCATCCCCCGCCACCGAGAGGCCGAAGGCCACCAGGAACAGCAGGTGGTAACCCATGGGCCCCTCGGGTGCCACGGCCACCGCCGACAGCGCCAGCGAGAAGAAGAGCAGCGAGCAGAGCACCTTCACGCACAGCCGCAGCCACCGGTCGCCGCCAAAATCCCCCAGCAGCAGGCCTGCGGTGCACAGCAATGTCAGCGCACACAGCAATCCGGTCAGAAACATGGCTCATCCCCCCTGTGGGGCGTTCGCCCCTACCAGTCTATGCGTCGGCTTTGGCAGAATGGCGGTGGGCCGGGAGGGAAACTGCTTGTGTTCTTACGCTCATCGTATCATCTTGGGGCGGCGCGGACCAGTTGTTTCCAAAAGAACCGGCACACCCTTGGGTGTGCCGTGGCTGCCGGGTTTTGTTGCGCAGGGCCAGGATCAAAACCAGTTCGATTGACTGCCTGCCCCCTGCCCCGTCCGCCGGTCAATAGCAGTCGCCGTCGGTGATCGGTTGCTCCCACCAGCCAAAGGCGACACGGCCCGAGGCGCTGATGTTGGGCGTCTCCGCAAGGGAGACGAAGACCATGAAGTTGCCGCCGGGAGGGAAGATGAATTTGCCGTTTTCGGTCTCCACCAGGGTAGTTTCGGGCTGCCCCCTGCGCGCGAAGGCCTTCACCCCGCCGGTGGGTTCGCCGGGCACCAGGGAGGCCGACTGCAATTGGATGCGGCTCCTGGGCAGGGGGGTCAGGGCCGTGTTGGCCGAGACGGTGGGGTTCTGCAGGGGCGTGCCCTGGGCCGTGGCGTTAAACCAGAACTGGGCGCGGAAGGGCGCTGCAGAAATGTCGGTGACCGTCCAAACGTTGACGTGGAGATTGACGCTGGAGTGATGCGGGTTATAAAGCCTCGCCCAGGCGCTGGTGCCGTTGCCAAAGCTGAGGTTATCGGCGTACCCCACAAAGTACGCCCCTCGCATGGATTGGTAGAGCTCCATGGGAACGCTGACCGTTTGGCTCAAAGTGGGGATATCATTGTGATAGCCATAAGGATTGCTGTGACGCATCGTGTTCATCACCTCTCGCCGCATCCTATGTCCGGGCAAGGCGCACGGTGAACCGACGGCCCTGTGCAAGGGCGCAATTTATCGCTTTTTGGCGCACTGGCAGGGATTTTGACACCCAGGCAGAGCGGAAAGAAGGGAGACTGCCGGGGAGGCGCGATACCGCAATGGCGCATGAATTTTTGTTGCCTTTTCCGATTGGCACAGGTATCATGAACAAAAAGGGGTGGGCGGATGACCGACGGGGAGCGCAGGCAGACGTCGCTTGCCCGGGGGTTGCTGGTCGCGGTGGCGGCGCTGGTGCTGGCGTGGGCCGGCGCGGTGGGCGTGCTGTGGGGGCAATCGGGCGGGCACACGGCTGTGGTCACCCTGCCTGGGGCCACAGCGGCCAGCACGCCCGACGAGGGCCTGGCCCGTGCCCGTGCCGTGGTGGCGGCGCTGGCGCTGACTGGCGAAGGGGAAACACAGGGCCTGAACCAGTGCGCGCCCATCAACGACCGGGAAAAGCGGGGCGACATTGTGCTGGCTGACCGTGCGTATCGCTACAGCTTTCGGGCGGACGGCGCGCTGCTGTCGCTGGCGCTCATGGATGCAAACACCACTGACGGCCTGCCCGTCGCCGAAGGGGAGGACGCCCGGGGGGCGTTGGCCGAGCGACTGGTGGCGGCGGCGCGACCCCAAAGCCGGGACGAGAGCCTGAGCATAGTCACCATCACCGACCAGGATCCCACATACGAGTGGCTGGGCGGACGCGTGGGTGCCACAGCCAACACCAATGCGCTGGAGAACGACGACGCCTGCTGGACGCTGCAATACGCCCGCCAGCGTGACGATACCATCACCGCCAAGGGGCAGCTCTTGTGGAACGACCGGGGCGTGTTGCTGTTGGCCGAGCTGGACGGTACCTTCACCGACGTGGCCGCGAGGCCCGTCATCCGCCGCGAGCAGGCCGTCGCGCTGGCACTGCAGGCTGTGGCGAAGCAGGATGACGACGCCGACGTGGCGGCGCTGCCCGCTCGGCGCATCACCGCTGACCTGTCCGGCTCGGTGTGGCAGGTGGAGATGGAGGACGTGCCGCGGGAGAGCCAGCCCGACGACTACCACACCTGGTGGGTGATGGTGGACGCCCACAACGGCGCGCTGGTGAACATCGGCCGCTTGCGGTAAGGATCACGGTTTCCCTCTCTTGTGCAGCGGTATCTATGCCCAACGACGAAGGAGGTAACCCCATGGAAAACGAGCAACGCAGGCAGACGACGCTTGCCCGTGTGCTGCTGGTGGCGGCGGCGACACTGGTGCTGGCGTGGGCCGGGGCAGTGGGTCTTTGGGGGCGTGCGGATGACAAACCGGCAGCGGCGACTGTGCTGGTGGCGGATTCATCGGTGGCCACCACGGCGGAATCGTATGCGACAACCCCGGCCACGGTTGCACAGGCAGCAACCCCAACCCTGGCACCCACACCCACCGCCACCGAGACACCCGCCCCGGTGGACAAGGACGTGCTGGCCCACGCCCGGGCCGTTGTGGCGGCACTGGGGCTGGCGGGGCAGACAGGAGAGGGAGAACCGACGGTCGTGCTGGCCAGCAATGACCGGGAACGCCTGGGCAGCTTTGTGCTGGCTGACCGGTGGTACCGGTACACCTTCCGGGTCGATGGGATGCTGCTGTCGTTGGCGCTGGCCGACGGCGCGGACACCGTCGCTCTGCCCACCGCCACCACGGAGAAGAAACAAAAAGCGCAGATCGTGCGGCTGTTGGCAGCGGCCCGGCCGGGGTGTGGGGTGGACAACGGAGATCTGTCCGTTGTCCCCGTAGAAACGAGCGAGACACGACGTGCTCGCTGGGGGTTGGAATTTAGCCGCGAGGTGAAAAGGAGCATCACCGGGGAAGGGCTGGCGGCATGGAATGACGCGGGCGTGCTGTGGCTGCTGAAGTTCGGCGGTTCCTTCGGGGCGAAGGCGGAGGAACCCGTTGTCACCCGCGAGCAGGCCATCGCCACCGCCCGCCAATCCGTAAAGGAGCGCTTCCCAGATGTGGATGCGGATTCCCTGCTGCTGGAGGAGGACTTCACCGAACCACTCCTTGATGATAACGGCCTTCGGTGGACGGTACGGCTCTCCGATAAGCCGGGCACCTACCAGTCCGGCGGCCACCTGTGGGATGTGACCGTGGACTCCTTCACCGGCGCGGTGGTGGATACCTTCGACAGCGATTGGGATGAAATTTTGTGAGGGGACCATGGGCGTTTCTCGTCGTGCCATCCACAGCCTGTGGATAGCCGCCCTCAAGGTGGCTGTCAGTCCTCCCCGCTAGGCCCATGGGCCCGGTCTGGGGCATAGGCGGCCAGCGCATCCAGGAAGGCCTGGCCGTAGCGCTCGGCCTTCACCGCCCCCACGCCGGAGACATCCAGCAGCTCTTCCTCGGTTTGCGGCAGTTTGGCGGCCATGTCATGGAGGGTGGCATCGCTGAAGACCACATAGGCCGGCACACCAGCCTCGGCGGCCAGGCGGGTGCGCAAGGCCTTGAGGGCCTCAAACACCGGGCTGGCGTCCCCCAGTGAGGGGTGACCGGCGCGCAGGCGCTGGCGTGGCAGGCGGCCAGGCTTGGCGGGCGCGGGCTGATGGGGCGCCTCCAGCAGGAAGGGCTTGCCGCGGAAGAGCACCTCGCCCGCGGCGGGGGTCAGCCGCAGGGTGTCGAGCGGCCCGCGCCGCAGGTAGCCCGCCCGCTCCATCGCCGCCACCAGCGCCCTCAGGGTGGCGCGGGGCAGCTCCTGCAGGATGCCGTAGGTGGAGAGGCCATCAAGCCCCAGGGCCAGCAGGCGATTGTCTCGCCCGCCGGTCAGCGTGCTTACGATGAGCGTCTCGTTGACCCCGCCGGGGTGCAGACGCTCGGCCCGCCCCACGCAGGAGAGTATCTTCTGCGCCTCCACCGTGCGGTCAACGGGGGCCCCGGGGGTGGCTTGCGCGGCGGCGCGGCAGTTGCCGCAGTTGCCGCAGGGCTCGCCGCGCTGCTCGCCAAAGTAGGAGAGCAGCGCCGTGCGCAGGCAGCCTTCGGTGTGGCAGTAGTCCACCATGGCGTCCAGCCGCTCCCGGTTGCGGCGGGCCAGCAGGGCACGCTCCTCGCCGGTCAGTGCCTCATCGGGGGTGGATTGCGCCAGCAGAAACCGCGCCGTGGCGGCGTCGCCGTCGGCGTAGAGCAGCAGGCAATCGGCGGGGGAGCCATCCCGCCCGGCACGACCGGCCTCCTGGTAGTAGCTCTCCAGGTTCTTGGGCATGTGGTAGTGGATGACGAACCCGACGTTCGATTTGTCGATGCCCATGCCGAAGGCGTTGGTGGCCACCATCACCGTCCGGCGGTCGTAGAGGAAGTCCTCCTGGTTGCGGCGGCGTTCCTCGTCGGGCAGGCCGGCGTGGTAGCGGGTGGCGGCCACCCCCTGGCGCTGCAGGCTCTCGCACACCCGCTCCACCCCAGTGCGGGTGGCGCAGTAGACGATGCCGTTCTGCCCGCGGCGCTCGCGCACCAGCCCGCGCAGGCAATCGGCCTTGCGGGCGGGGCGCAGCACCTCAAACCACAGGTTGGGGCGGTCAAAGCCCGTCGTCAGCGTCAGCGGGTCAAGGAGGCCCAGGCTCGCGGCGATGTCGCGGCGCACCTCATCGGTGGCGGTGGCCGTGAAGGCCCCCACCGGCGGGCGCGTGGGCAGATCGTCCAGGAAGTCCACAATGCGCCGGTAACTGGGGCGGAAGTCCTGCCCCCATTGGGAGATGCAGTGCGCCTCGTCCACCGCCACCAACGCCGGCGGCGTGGCCTGCATGGTGCGAAGGAATTCGGCGCTGGTCAGCCGTTCCGGTGCCACGTAGAGCAGCTTCAGTTTCCCCTCCCCCGCCTGGCGCAGCACGGCGGCGGCCTGGCTGGGCGAAAGGCCGGAGTGCAGGAACGCCGCCGCCACCCCCGCCGTGCGGAGCGCCGCCACCTGGTCCCCCATCAGCGCGATGAGCGGCGACACCACCAGCGTCAGCCCGCCCAGCAGCAGCGCCGGCACCTGGTAGCAGATGGATTTGCCCGCGCCGGTGGGCATGACGCCCAGCACGTCCCGCCCGGCCAGCAGCGCATCCACCAGTGCCTCCTGCCCCGGGCGGAAGGCCTCATAGCCGAAGACCCGGCGCAGTGTGGTTTGTTTGTCCATGCATCCTCCTTGTGCGGGCGCGCCACCGGGTTGGTGGCCCTTCCCGCCGCACTGCCAAGCCTACCCCACGGGTGGCCCCGCGTCAACAGAAACCGACGGCGCCAAAGTGGGGCACACGCCCTCTCCACTGGGGCGGGAACAAACCGCGCCCCCTCGCTTCCCTCCGCCGTGCGGGCAGCCCCGCCTGCTGGTGCTTCCTTTGGTGAGCATGGCTGCCGGGGCATATGACTGGGCCGGTCGCCTATTTTGCGGGATGGCACAAGCGGTGTGCGTAGCTTGACAGGGAACGCGCTGCGCTGGGCCCAGGCGCCCGGATGGCGCGTAAGGCCGAGGGCTGTGATGGCGATGCAACGCAGCGCCATAGCCGCCGGCTGGTCGCACACTTCGTGTGCTGCTCGCCCATGCAGCCTGGGATGCGGCGTAAGGCTCGTAGGCGGCACTTTTGAGGCGCAAAAGTGCCCAAAACGCCTCCGCCGTTCGGGCCTTACGCGCCATCCAGGCGCTAGGGCGACATTTGTGTCACCCTCACGGCCCGAAGCGGTTGAGCACGCATCCCGGATGCATGGGCGAGCAGCGTGCGCCGCACGCGACCAGCCCGGCGTGCTCGAGCGGGCGAACTTCCCAGACCGGACGACCGGCACGGGGCTTGGGAGGCAGCGGCGGGTAACTCGCCTTCCCTTATGCTCCGCAACGGGAAGGCTCAAACATCCCCGCCCGACCAGCGCCCGGAAGGCGCAAGGCCAAGCGCCGAGGGGGCGTTGTAAAACAACGCCATAGCCGCCTGGATGGCGGCGTAAGGCGTGCGGGCTGTCGCCAGCCAAGTGCCGCCGATCGCCAGGGAGAAAATCGCAACGCCCCGGGGGAACGAGGGAAACGAAGAAAACGGCCCAAGGGGCGTGCCCCTTGGGAATCCACGCTATGCTCGAATGGAGCGAGTGCGCCCTCCCGGCCGCCCTCCCCCAGACTTGGGGGAGGGGTTGGGGAGAGGGTTCTGAGCGTGCGCCCGCACCCCGCCGCGGCAGCACGTGTCTTGCCCATGGCACACACCCCTCCCCGCGCACGGCCCAGACGCCGTGGGCGGCGTCAGGCCAAGGGCCGGAATGGCGTTGGGTAACAACGCCATAGCGTGCCGGATGCACGCGTAAGGCCCGCAGGCGTCCCCCCCGTAAAAAGCCCGCACGACCAGCGTAGCAAAAAGCCCCCTGACCATGTGCGTCAGGGGGCAAGCTCACCCGGCAACGAGCGCCCTCCTAACGCGAAGCGCCCCACTCCGCAGGCTGGGAGTAACCCCCCGTGCCATGCGCAGCGGGTGACCGGGCAAAGGTGGGCAAGCGCCTCTGTTGGCATTCGCGGACATAAAAAACCGGCAGGGTCTTGCGATCCTGCCGGTTTTGTTTTGTCTACTGGTGATTAGCGCATGCGCTTGAAGCAGTCGCTGCAGTAGATGGGCCGGTCGTTCTTCGGAACGAAAGGCACCTTGGTGGGCGCGCCGCACTCAGCGCAGATGGCGTCGTACATCTCACGGGGAGGACGACGGTCACCGCCGCCACCGGTCTGGCCCTTGCGGGCGGTGCGGCAGCTCTTGCAACGCACGGGCTTGTTGGAAAAGCCCTTCTCGGCGTAGAATTCCTGTTCACGGGCGGTGAACACGAACTGTTCGCCGCAGTCTCTGCAGACTAAGGTTTCATCCTGGTACATTTGTGGTTCCCTCGCTTTATTTTTTTGCTCCATCCAGAGCTATGGCCAAACCTTTCAGCCCCATTGACCGACTCGGCAGATTGCCCGGGTCTTTCCCGTTGTACAGGGCACAATCCTTGGTCTGCGCCGCGGGGCGCTTCCACCCCTTTGGTAAGAGCGAGGGATCATGGTTCCTGGTCGGGCAGCCACGGTCGCCCGGCAGTGGAAGCCGTACGAACCGCTCTGCGTTGTGACGGCCGACGACTCGACCGCACATGGAGGACAGATTCAACGACTCATATTATACACGATCATGGGAAGTTTGCAATAGATATTTACAGAAAAAACGGTTAAAATTGTATGAAAATACCCGAAAAAAACAGCGCAAATTCGGACAAATGCCCAAATCCGACAAAAATCGGGGTGTGCCTCCTGGCGGTGCAACCGGCCAGGTTCACAGCGCGAAACGCCGCTGATGGCGCTTTTTGGGCCCCCTGCGAAGGCAAAAAAACGGAAGGAAATCCCACATTTTGTGGTGTGCTTGCAGATCGGGCGCAAGCGGCTGTGTGGCGGCAGCCACCTCCGTACAGGTCTCCGCAGTCCTTCATTTTGCCTCCCGGTGGGCACGGTTGCCGGGAGCGCTTACCCCACGGCACTCGATCGTTTCACCGTCACCTTGACTTTGTCGGTGGTGCCCCGGCCGCCGCTGAGCCCCACCGTGTAGGTGCCGGCTTTCACCAGCTTGCCTTTGGAGTCGCGCCCGTCCCAATAGAGGGTCTGGCTGTCGGGCTGGCGGTCGGCCTTGGCCCAGAGGGTGCGCACGGTGGTGCCGCTGGCGTTGACGACCTTCACCCGCACGTCGGTCAGCACGCTCCAGCGGGCCTTGACCTTGAAGCGGTGGCTGCCATCGGCGGTGAGGCTGGTGGCGGTGGCGGTCAGCGTCAGGGTGGGCTTGGCCAGCACCCGCACGGCCAGCGTGCGGCTGGTGCCGGTCACGCCGCTCACCGTGGGCGTCACCCGCAGGTACCAGGTGCCCGCCGCCGCAAAGCCGCTGCCGATGGTGCCGTCCCAGTCCCAGGTTTTGGCCCCGCCGGTGGTGTGGGTGCGAGTTTTGAGGGTGCGGTAGGTGGTGGAGCCGCTTTTGCGCACCTGAATCTTCACCGTGGCCGGTTGGGCCAGGGTGTAGGCCAGCGTCATGTCGTTGCTGCCGCCGGGGGAGAGGGAGGGTCGTCCGTCCCACAGGGGGCTGCCGGCGATGGCGGCCACGGTCTTGCGCACCCGCACGGTCACGGTGTAGGTGCGGGTGGTGCCGTCCTGCGCCTTCACGGCGATGGCCACGGCACGGTCGCTGCCCACGGCGGGCAGGGTCACGGCGGTGGTGTGGTTGGCCGTGCCGCCATTGACCCGCCAGGTGGAGTTGCTCACCGCCGCCTTGGGCGTGAAGGTCAGGTTCTTGGCGGTCTCCGGCAGGGTCAGGGTGTAGCGCGTGGTGCCAGCGGCAAAGGCCGGGGACAGAGAGCCCCTGCTCTGCCCCAGGGTGGTGAGGGCGGGGTTGTTGCTTTTGGCCCGCCGCACGGTGAGCCGCAGGGTCTGGCTGCCGTCGGATCTGCGGGCGCTCAAGGTCACGCTTTTGCTGGTACCCATGGCCGGGCGCACGGTGAGGGCCCCGCCCTGGAGCGCCTTGCCCGCGCTGTCCACCATCGTCACGCCCGCCACGGTTTTGGGCGTTATGGTGACCGAGGAGGTGGTGTAGGGCAGGTCAACGATCGTGGTGCCATAGCCCTGGAAGCCGCCGCTCACCTTGCCCGTCGATACCTTGACGCCGGTGACCAGGGGTCGGCGCAGGGTGAGAGTATAGCGCGATTCCTTGCCGTTGTGGGTGCGGGCCACCACCACGGCCTGGCTGGTGGCGTCGCCCAAACCGGGCAGCGGCAGGGGCACGTTCTGCCCCGCCGGGATGGCGTCCCCGTTGAGGGTCAGGGTGGAGACATCGGTACTTACCCACAGGCGAGCGGTGACCAAAGAGGTGTCATCGTGCAGGTCCACGGTGTAGGCGCTGGTGGTGCTGGCAAAGGCCGGCTGGGGGTTCACGGGAGCCTCGTCGGCGAGGAGGGCCATGCCGGTCACCAGCACCAGCCGCTGCACGGTCACGGTGTAGGTACGCCGGTAATCCCCGGTGTCATCGACGGCCACAAAGGTGCCCTTGGCGCTGCCGCCGATGGCTGGCTTGAGGGTGATGGAGGAGGACGCCGTGCCGTTGGCTGTGAGCGACGCGCAGCCGCTGCCGGGGGTGGCCGTCAGCGTGACCGTCTCCACCGAGGGCGACACAAGGAGCGTGTAACTCTCCTTCTCCCGGTCAAAGCCCAGCCCCGACACGACCCCATCGGGGGAGGTGGCGGTGAGCCCATCGAGCAGCGCCGGACGGGTCAACGCCACAGTGTACACCCGGCTGCCCTCAGCGGGCGTGGGGTCGTTGGCGGTGGTACGGGCCGTCACGGCCATGCGCAGGGCCAAGGTCTGGCCCTCGGCCAGCTGCAAATTGGCGGGAATGCCCCTGGCCACGCCATCCGCCCGCAGGGCTACGGTGGCGTTGGCGTTGGCGGCCTGGGGGGCCACTTTCACCTTGGCCGTGCCCACCGGCAGGGTGGCGGTGTAGTCAAAGTCGTGTGCCAGGTCAATGGCCCCCTGCACCGTGCCTGCCGGCAGCCCCAGGGAGGAAAGCTCGGCGTTGACCGGCGAGAGCGTGAGGGTGGTGACCCGCCGCAACCGTCCGTCGTCGATGCCCGTGGGCAGGGTGGCCAGCGCGGATACGGTCAGTGTCACCGTGCGGGTGGTGGTGGGGTCGATGGCGACCGTGCCGCTCCAACCGACAGGCTGGGTCACGCCGTCCACCGCCGCGCTCACCAGCTGCCCAGCGGCGGCGGCCCACCCCACGGTGGCAGTCGTCTGCCCGTAAGGGATGAGTGCCTCATAGGCCGTGGCGGCGGGGGAGAAGGCCGGGGTCAGCGCCCGCCCGTCCCCGGCGGTCACCGTGAGGGCATCGAGGGCGGTGCTCAGCACCTGCTCGCTGGCCGCCGGCAGGCCCGTGGGGGTGGCCACCGCCGCATTGGCCACATAGAGCTGGCCGAAGCCGCTGTCACCGGGGTTCTGGAAGGCGATGGACTGGGCTCCTGTACCCAGCAGCACTGTGCGGTGGTTGGCCCCCGCGCGGAAGGTCGTCGTCACGCCGCCGTTGGCCCGCTGGGCGAAGCCCCCCCGCAGGATGAGCCACCCGGCGGTGAGCTTGCCGGTGCTGTCGGCCCCACGGGCGGTGAAGGCCCCAGCCACGTCCACGATGCCGCCGCTCTGGGTCATGGCGAGGGTGCCGTCCACCGTGAGTGCCCCGGCCACCACCCGGCCGGCCTCCACGGCCAGCGTGGCCCCGGCGGGCACAGTGAGCGTGCCGCCCACGGTGAGCCGCCGCCCCCCGGTGGCCCCAGCCATCCACAGGTCAGCCCCGGCGGGCAGGGCAAGGTTGCTGGCCAGCGTGGTGCGCAGGCTCAGCACCGAGCCGGGGGCCACCGACGCGCCCGACGCCAGGGCAAAGCCGCCGAACCAGCCCTTGGCCGGCGCGACAAAGGACACTTTGCTGCCCGCGGCCCGCAGCGTGGTGGTGTGGGCGGCCGCGGCATTCACCACGGCGCTCGCCCCCTGGGAAAACCCGCTCCGCAGGCTGAGCGCCCCGCCCGAGAGCGTGCAGGTACCCCCGGCGGCGGTGAAGGTGCTGCCGCAGTCCACGGTGCCGGTGGATTGGTTGAGCGTACCCGTCACCCGCAGGGTGCCGGTGGTCTTGATCGTCTTGGCAGAGGCGAGGTTGAGGGTGCCGTCCACCGTCAGCGTGGTGGCCGTGAGATTGCCGGTGACATGCTGCACCCCGCCCTTGGGCACGGTGGCAGCGCCGTTTACGGTGATGGCGTGGCCGTTCATGGCCGCCCGCAGCCACACATGGGGCGCGGTGATGGTGAGATCGGCCGTGAGCGACGGGGCCAGCGCCAACCAGGAGCCGCCGGTGGTGGCGTACTGGGCGGTGTCCTCCACAATCTCGCCGTCCTGCTCCCTGCAGCGGGTGAGGGTGACGGTGCGGCTGCCGGCGGTGAAGGTGACGCCGGAGAGCTTCGGGTTGCGCAGGGCCGAGCCCACCGGTGTGGTAAACTGCACCAGTTTGTTTTTGCCAACGAGCTTGGTGATGTGGCTGCCGGTCTCCCGGTAGCTCAGGGAGGAACGGGTCGCCAGCTGCAGGAAGTCGCCCCCCACCGTCAGCGTGCCGGCTGAGAGTTTGCCGTCGTGGCTGGCGCCGTCGGTCACAAAAGCCCCGTCCACCGTCGCTGCACCGGTGGAGGATGTCATGATAAGAGTGCCGCCGTCTACGAGCAGGTTGCCGTGCACCACGAGATCGCCGCTGCCCACCGTCAGCGCCCCGGCGATGGTGAGGTCGCCAAATACCGTGAGCGTGTTGCCGCCCAGCGCCAGGGCGTCGCCGGCGCACAGCAGCACCGGCCCGCCCACGGTCTCGTCCCCGGTCAGGGTGGAGGACGTGCCCTGCTTGCCCTCGGCCTGCGTCAACGCGGCGGGCTCGCTGCCCGCCAGCCCCAATCCCCTCAGCAGGCTCCCACCCTCTGTTCCCTGCGCGTCGGTGTGCAGGGTTACGCCGGGTTCATTGGCTGCCCACGCCGGGGTGGCCGCACACAGGGCCAGTGCCAGCGCTGCCAGCAGTGCCAGCGCCAGCCGCGCCGCGCCGTCCGTTGCCATGCCAAGGGGGAAGGGGTGTTTGCGTTGCTCCATGCCGTACCTCCACCGGGGTCGGGGGCCCCGAAGTTGTTGCCCCTAGTGTACGGGATGTGGGCGGGGATGGCAAGGTTGGGTTGGACATTGCTGTCACGCGGGCCTACTGCCCGCGTCGTTTCGAGATGGTGAAACAAGCCTGCGCACAGCAGGTTCCCCGGGCCGCCGTGGGGCAGCCCGGGGAGAGAATGTATACAAACCCCAGAAAGAGCAAAGTGGGAAGAGCCTTCCGCCCCATCGCAACACGTTGTGTTGCTCACCCTGCTCTCAACGATTTTGACAAATCGTCTGCCGCAGGGTGGGGGTAACACCCCATCGCAACACAACGTGTTGCTCGCGCCACTCTCAACGATTCTGACGAATCGTCTGCCGTGGCTGGTCGCAACCCTACGGGTTGCTGCTCGCCCATGCAACCGGGGCGCGGGGGTAACACCGCTTCGTTCGGCGGGAGGAAAGACTGGATCAGCGCGAGCAGAAAAACAACTCCGCCCGAGGGCGCAACGTATCTTTAGAAACCCGCATGAGAGTTACAGTCTGAGATCGGTCCATCGCAATACTTCGTATTGCTCGCGCTGATCTCAACGATTCTGACGAATCGTCTGCCGCAACGTCAGACGCCCCGGATGGGCGTCCAACCCAAGCGCCGTAAGTACGACGCTATGCGTCGTACTAGCCGCACGAGGCGGCGTAAGGCGCGCAGGGCGGGACTGAGAGTCGGTGACATGAGCGGCGACCGATTTGGTAATAGCGTGAACAAGCTGACTAATCGCGGCTGTCGCCACAGTGGCCAGGCTGCATGGGCGAGCAGCCAGGATGCAGGGCCGAGCAGTGCCGGAACGGCACGACCAGGCGTGCGTAGCACGCGACCAGCCAGACGCGAAAGGCTCCCCGGGCTGCCGTGGGGCAGCCCGGAGTCGAGAATGCGCCTGTGGGTCAACTGATGGCAACTCCGGCGCTGGCGTTGCCGCTTATGATTGTTGCCACGTCGATGCCGGCGGTGACCGAGGCCGAGAAGACCATCAGCAACCGCGTGCCGGCTGTAACGGGGATGCTCAGCCCGGTCAGTGCGCCGACGGCAACCGCGCCGACGGCAACCAGCCCGGTCAGGGCCGGGGCTAGCGGAACAGCGGTACCTGCAAGAGCAGTGAATTGGTCGTCAGGTGTGGTGGACTGGTAAAGCTGCGCCTGTGCTGTGACAGTGCTGCCAACGAGGCTCACCGCTGCGCCAACGCTAAAGTAGGCGCTGATGCTGGTGATGATGCCATCCCGGGGCATGGAGAACGCCACGTTGGTCAGGCCTGTGGTGTCGATGGTGCCGGCGACCAGCGCGCCGGTGTCGTTCGCGCCAAAGCCGATCAGTGCCTGGGTGCCTGCCAGGCCACCTAGCACCGTTGTCAGCGTGGCCAGCGGGCCGGAGGAGAAGGGAATGATGGCACCGCCGGCATCTGCGCCAGTGGGACCAGTGGGACCAGTGGGGCCGGTGGCACCGGTTGCGCCGTCAGCGCCGGTGGGGCCAGTGGGGCCGGTGGGACCAGTAGGACCGGTTGCGCCGTCAGCGCCAGTGGGACCAGTGGGGCCGGTGGCACCGGTTGCGCCATCAGCGCCAGTGGGGCCGGTAGGACCAGTAGGACCAGTGGCACCGGTTGCGCCGTCAGCACCGGTGGGACCAGTGGGGCCGGTGGCACCGGTTGCGCCGTCAGCACCGGTGGGACCAGTGGGGCCGGTGGCACCGGTTGCGCCATCAGCGCCAGTGGGGCCGGT